>NZ_LR134388.1:3065000-3665000 GCF_900637685.1 Legionella sainthelensi | reverse complement strand
CAGATCTTTTTAAAAATTCAATGAGTTCTTTTTTATTGCTGGTATGTGTGATGTCTTTTAATTTTTCCAATCGTTTTTCAACGGCTTTGACCGAAACATAACATGCTTTTGCGATTTGTTTGTAACTCAAACCTTGAAGTAAATAATATCCTGTATGTGCTAAAGTGTAATTCAGATCAAGTTGTTTTCCTGCTACATTAATTGAAATAGACTTGATTTGCGTATTTTCTATAAAGTAATCAATTTCACGATAAAATTCTTGCTGCTTTAGTGCATTTTTTATCATGCCTAAATCACGCAAAAAAATGGCATGATCCAATGCGGCCTCAATAATTTTTTTTGCCTTGTCTTTAAAATAAAGAATAAAGCGCTCTAAAATCTCTTGATGCTGTATGTAGAAGTTATTAATTCCATCATTGTAATTCATAGTAGCAAAGTTAAAGTGCTCTTCTTTTGAATCATAGCTCTTAATGAGGGTCACACCATGAGCGATATTAAAATTTTCTCGCGCATCTTTCAAAATGGTCATCAAAGGACTGTCTTTGGGAAGGCCGTCCCAGAGGATAAAATCATGTTCAGGCTGCATTACAGGAAGATAATTGACGTAATTTTTGTCTATACAATTTTTCAGCCATGCGTAATTATTGGTGAGCAGGATGAATTTATCCCCTACAGATAAACGATATGAAAAAAAAGTTAGGTCAAAAGACTCAAAGAGTGGTTGGGCAATTTTCTCGATAGCACGACAAATGGCTTGAAGATATTTCTCATTTGTCTTGCTAAAATATTTAGTACTCAATTAAGTTCTCAACGATTTTTAATTTAAAAATAGCATGAAATTAGAAATTAGCGCCATCCATAATCGCTACTGCCATACTCTTCTCCAACACCCACATTTTGAGTGTTAGGATTTGAGTTTTTTGCACAAGAGCCGAGAAGTAAGGTGGCTCCTAAAAAATAGATAATTACAGTAATTCTCTTAAATAATTTAATTGCAGTCATTGCTGTTCCTTGTTCCCAAACTAGCGCCATTGACGATCACTTCTCTAACTCTAAGAGAGAAAAAAAATTATGTTCTTAGGGTCAGAATACAACATAGCCAGATAAGCTTCAATTGCATAAATCCAAGCCCATCATGGGGAATAAGAACCGCACCCACGCTTTTGCTTAGAGTGTGCAAATATTTTGAGGAGGAGCAGATTAGTTTTTTAGAATAAGTTATAATAATAGATCTATAAAAACAATGCCTTAAGACATCTCTCTTAACAAGCAAGATATGATTCAATGACTATGAAAAACAGACGTAATGAAAAAACAATGCTGAACCTCATTGTCCAAGTAGCAAAAAATGATGAACGAATCAGAGCGGTGATTATGAACGGCTCAAGAGCAAGCCCATCTGCAAAAAAGGATATTTTTCAAGATTATGATATCGTATATTTAGTCACGGATGTGGTGTCAATTGTTGATGATAAAAATTGGATGAATCAATTTGGTGAGCGACTCATCATGCAAATGCCTGAGGAAATGGATGGAAACTGGCCTCAATCTAAAAATAAATATGTTTATTTAATGCAATTTAAGGATTGGAATAGAATAGATCTCACTTTATTGCACATCAATCAACTCAAAACGATGCCCCAGGATAGTCAAAGTATTTTATTGCTTGATAAAGATCAGTTAATTAATTCTTTTGATCCACCTTCAGATAATGATTATTTACCAAAACCGCCTACAGCAAAGGATTTTTTTGATTGTTGTAATGAATTTTTATGGGTCAGCACTTATGTAGCGAAGGGACTTTGGAGAAAACAGATCACCTACACAAAATATGTTTCAGAGCAGGTAGTAAAAGAAGAACTCATTCGGATGTTAATCTGGTATGTAGGAATTGAAACAGGTTTTAATAAATCGGTAGGTGTTTATGGAAAATACATTGAAAACTATCTTGAACCTAAAGTATGGCACGCATTTTTACAGACCTATGTTGATGCAGATTTAAAAAATATGTGGACTTCATTATTCAAAATGTGTGAATTGTTTTATGATTTGGCAAGCAAGGTTTCAAATTATTTTGATTTCTCTTTTAATCAAGAGGAATTTGAAAATGTGGTGGCCTATTTACATGAAGTCAAAAATAGCCTTTATCAACAGGAACAATCGCTAAATTGTAAAAAATAGTATCTATTTGATAGGTGTCGGTTAATTGATAATTAAAAGCAGTTGACAGCATGGAAAAAATGATTTACGTCTAGTCAATTCCTGCGGAACATTTATAAATATACGTTGAAAATAAGCGCCTTTAATTAGGAAAAACTAAGGGGGGCTGTTGACAATTTGATCCCGATCAAAGAGTGTCAATAAACCCTATAAATTCTAACTTTTAATGAGATCAACTCACTATGTACTTTATAAGACTCATATTTTTATTATCTGTGGTGAATATAGCGTTCGCAAGTCCCTGGTTTACTGGGCCTTTGCTCGCGCCAGCAGGTAAAACAATACCCCTGGGGCATGTTAATATTGAGCCTTATGGTTTTTTTACTGGCTATCCTAAAGGATATAGAAATGTTGAAGGGGTTCCAATTATTAGTGTGGGAATTGCGAGTTTTTTAGACTTACAAACCTCTATTCCTTATGATTATAGTTGGGTTAACGGAGTGCACGGGAATGGCATTGGTGACTACAGTTTAGCTTTAGGCATGCAGGTTTTGAGACAACAAGAAAACTCTTGGCTTCCTGATTTGCGTTTTGTGGTACAAGAAGTTTTTCCTACGGGACGTTACGAAAATTTAGATCCTAAGAAGCTGGGGACTGATCAGACGGGATTAGGTGCTTTTCAAACACTTTTTGGGTTTAATTTCCAAAAATTGATGCAATTAAAAAACGAGCATTATTTACGAACGCGATTGAGCTTGGTTGGCGTAAAATTCAGTGATGTTACTGTCCATGGTCCAAATGTTTTCGGTGGCGGCTCTAAGACCCAAGGTCGAGTAAAACTCAAAAATGCTTATTCTGTTGATGTTGCTATTGAATATACATTAACCCAAAATTGGGTACCTGTTTTTGAAGCTTTGTATGCACATAGCCCAGAAAGTCAATTTGAGGGTAACCCTGGATTCACTCCCGGAGGTACTGCAACGGCGGGTGTAGGAGGGGGGTCTAATGAACAAGTTTCATTGGCTCCTGCCCTTGAGTATAATTTTACCTCAAACTTAGGTGTTATTGGTGGCGTATGGTTTTCTGTAACTGGCCCTAATTCCTCTAAATTCGTATCTGCAGTTTTTGCGATTAACTATTTTATATAAAGTAAAGATCTCAGATGTGTTTGGAGCGGTTCTGACTGCATGCCGCGCTTTATCGCGGCGTTGGTTGCCTCTTGATAAGTGTGTTTTATCAAAATAAAATCGCACATTCTGCAAATTTATTTGCTTCATATGCTAAATTTAGCATAATGAATTATTTTTTGTTTTAAGAGTTTTATGGCCTCAAAATTACTGACACTCAGCTTATTAGAAGATCTGGTTCGCATTGCTGCATTAAACCAGGAAGGTAAAACGGCGGATTACATTCCCGAACTTGCCAATGTGAATCAAGAATTGACAGCGATTGCTGTGCAACCAATCGGCAAAGAATATCTTTCTTATAGTAATAGCACGCTTCATCCCGTAACGTTGCAAAGTACAGCCAAAATGATCCCATTGATAGGGCTCCTTGAGGAATATGGTGAGCAGCAATTGTTTGAATGGGTCAAAGTTGAACCCTCTGGTGATGATTTCGCTTCAATTACTCGCTTAGAACAATTCGGTCCTAAACCATCAAATCCTATGTTGAATGCCGGAGCTATCACTTTATGTTCTCACATTCCTGGCAATGGCGAGCAACAATTTCGATGGTTAGAGAATTGGGTGCGAAAATTATTTAATCAACGCCTGAGCATTAATCCGTTGGTTTTTGCCTCAGAAAAACGAACTGGTGATCGTAACCGCGCACTAGCGTATATTTTAAAGAGCCGAAATAATCTTGGTGCTGATATTCAGGAAACATTAGATTTGTATTTCACTCTATGTTCTTATGAAGCAAAGTTAGAGCAAATGCTATTCTTACCTACTTTGCTCGCGAATGGGGGAGTGAATTTTGAGAGTGGCGAGCAAATTATTTCTGCTGAAACGTGTAAGATTGCTTTGGCCATAATGGCAACTTGTGGCTTATATGACGAAACGGGTACTCATATGGTCAAAACTGGGATGCCTGCTAAAAGCGGGGTGTCTGGCTATACGATTGCAGTTGTACCTGGAAAAGCGGGTATTGTGGTATTAAGTCCAAAAGTTAATGCGAAAGGAAATAGCATCCGGGGTGAAATTATGTTGGAAGGTTTATCTAGGGCATTGAATTGGCATTTTGCCTTGCCTTAATTACTTGATGGGTTATTTGGAGCCCCTTTCTTTTGGACTAAGTAGGTACTGCCTCAATTACTAGCCCCAGGAAAATCCGCGGGGCGTAGTAAAAGAGCTGATCAAGAGACGGCTCTTTTGAGGAAGGCTCCTCAGTTGAGCTGGTAGCGCGACTCTTAAATTGCCATGTAATGCTCTGAAGGAGTAGAGTCTAATGCATCGGATATTAATGCGACAGGATATGTGACAAACATTGATGCGAGCGCAAGGCTGATGCCAAATGAAGCAATTGCAAATGTTATCGAGGTAATAGCTGGTAAAATCGGAACAACTGTTGATAAAAAGAGACACACACCGATTCCTAAAATAAGTTCTTCTTCTTTTGGCTTAGAATCAATGAAAGCGCCCATGGTCAATAAATAAGGATATATGGCTACTTCGCCACATTTCAAAAAGAAAGAACCATAAAAACGGGTTAATGATTTAGTTGCGGACATAAATATTTCTCCAAGGCTTTTGTTTCGGCGCCAGTATACTTATCAATTATTAAGAAAATATTAGGTAAAATCTCCTTTATTTTCAAATTTTTTTCCTTAATTTAATGGCAGTACGGTATCTGGGGAGTAAATGTAAACAAACCCTAATAAAGATGCCTCAATCTTTACAAATCCTGATTTATGTACTTTAATATTTTTAAGGGAATACAAAGTCCATCTTTGTAAAGGTTAATAGCGATGAGAGCCAAAATACTCATTTTGCGCTTAGAGCCTTCTTAAAAAAGGAATTGAATGATGCACTTACTCTTACTTATTATATTAATTTTACTTTTAATCGGTTTGCTGCCTAGATGGCCCTATAGCAGAGAATGGGGATATTATCCAAGCGGTGGAGTGGGTTTACTGCTTCTGATTCTAATTATCTTGTTACTGGTTTGAGCTTAATTTCTAAATAGTACAAGAATTAGAAAAAACAGATTGATAATTATTTTAGTTATTATCCCTTCAAGACTTTTAACTTTTGGGGTAATGATTTGTCAAATTTTATACAAATAGATCTACAATAAAAAGTGAGACAAATAAAAATGATCTCATATTCTTATTTTCCATAAGCTGTTTCTTTTGTTCTGTCTTACGTAAGCTTAGATAGCTCTAATTTGTGATAAGGAGATAATGATGAAAAGGATATTACTGGCTTTATTAACATTATTTATTTTTTCAACCTCAAACGCAGTAGGTGGTGCTGGAGGTGCGGGTGGCGCAGGTGGTGGAGGTGGGGTCGGCGGTAGTTCTGGAAATGGAGCTGGAACTGGCGTGAATGGTGGGGCTGGGACTGGTGTAGATAATGGAACAGGAAGTGGTGTTGATAACGAACCTGGAGCCGGTGGGAATAGCGGAACAGGAACTGGTGGTGGTACTGGAACTAACCAATAAACTGGAAAAAACGATTAAAAATATATCTGAGGACAAGGTTAAAGTACCTGCCTCAGATATTGTATTGATTTAGCCGATAAATGGGCAAGTGTCAGTTTGTATGTGTTTACACCTTATGTACCGAAAATTTTATTTAGCGCAACCCAAATTCAACTCCACCTATTCACCGAGAAACAAGCCAAACTTCTGAATAGATAAGTTCGTTTTATCCTCAAGATGACTTTCGGTTTAGAATAATCATTTTTTCTTGCGACATATCCTTCATGGTTGAGGGTATTCCTCCGATCCCATAACCTGATTGATTTAATCCAGCAAAAGGCATCCAGTCGGTCCGAAAAGCAGTGTGATCATTAATAAGCACTGCAGAGGCATTTAGCCCTTCTGCTGCTCTAAGTGCAGGCGCTAAATTCTCAGAAAATACACTAGCCTGGAAAGCAAAAGGTAATGAATTTGCGACACTGATGGCATGATCGAGATTATCATATTCGTAAACACAGGTTACTGGGCCAAAAATTTCTAATTGCGATACTTTAGTGTCCGCAGGGGGATTGAATAATACGGCGGGTATTAGCGTTGTTTCAGAAAGACGTCCGCCACCAAATAATTGAGCTCCTTTTTCTACTGCTTCATCGATCCATGAAAGAACCCGATCTGTTTCACGTGGATGAATAAGGGGTCCAACATCAGTTTCCTTTAATTGAGGATCTCCAACGCGTAATTTCTTGATCTGCTTAATAAACTCATCCATGAATGAGGAGACAATTTCTTGGTGTACAAAAATCCTCTGTACCGAAACACACACTTGGCCTGCGTGGTAATATCCGCCTTTGACTAGTGATGGAATCGTTTGATACAAGTGAGCACTGCGATCCACAATCACTGGTGCTGCCCCTCCATGTTCCAAAGCACAGCGAGTTCCCGGGGCAAGTTTACTGCGTAAGTACCAACCTACTTTAGCAGAACCAATAAAGCTTAAAAATGAGATACGTTTATCGATTACTAATTGCTCTGATAAATTATTGTCGTCTGTAATAAGCGTTTGACACCAGGGTTCTTCAAGGCCAGCCTGTCGTAATAACTTAACAAATTCTAAACAGGATAAGGGCGTTGGTGCAGCAGGTTTAATGATCACCGGGCATCCTACTGCAATTGCTGGAGCTATTTGATGCACAATGAGATTTAATGGATGATTAAAAGCGGAAATAGCAGCGACAACGCCAATGGGTTCTTTGATTGTAAAAGCCCAGCGATGCTCGCTTGCAGGCGTTAGCCCCATAGGAATTTCTTTACCAGCAAAGTGGCGTAATTCGTCAGCGGCATTATTGATGCCATCAACAGCACGAGACACTTCAATTGCTGCATCAGTAATTGGTTTTCCCCCTTCTTGAGCAATCATTTTTGCGAATCGTTCCTGCTGAGATGCTAATAATTGAGCAGTATGCCTTAATATTTTTATTCGCTCATGCGGCTTGAGCCAGTCATCTCGATTTTTTAGCGCCGACATAGCCGTATTAAGTTTTACTTCAAGGGCTTGAGCATCATCAGTAGGAATTTCGATGATTAATGAGCGGTCAAAAGCGTGCACTATTTGCAGAGTTTTTTTCATCATCATTCCTATTTAGCAGGTGGTAGTCGTTGTTGCAATTCATCTACAAGAACACGTTTATTTTCTGAATAATCAATTGGGAAAACAATAAGATGAACTCCTCCAGTAGTGAATGCATTTTCAAGAATGGATTGAAAGCTTTCAATGGTTTCGACTCTTGTTCCACGTGCTCCATAGGATTCAGCATATTTGATTAAATCAGGATTGCTAAACGTCATACCAAAATCTGGAAAATGATCCACGGCTTGTTTCCAGCGGATCATGCCAAATGCATTGTCTTCTATAACGAGCACCACTAAGTTTAATTTAAGTCGCACCGCGGTTTCTAATTCCTGGCTGTTCATCATAAAACCACCGTCACCACAAACAGCCATCACGCGACGATTAGGATATAACAGAGAAGCCATAATTGCTGAAGGAAGGCCAGCTCCCATCGTTGCTAGCGCATTATCGAGCAAAATGGTATTGGCCATTTGCGTGCGATAATTTCGAGCAAACCAAATTTTATACATGCCATTGTCCAGTGCAAGAATTCCATCATGGGGCATTACCTGTCGGACATCATGTACCATTCGTTGGGGGGTAAATCGATTTTCAGTAGCCCGGGCTGCAATGTTACTCAAAATACCTTCCCGTAAAGGAAGAAGCGCCTTTGCATGAGGAATTTTTCCTTCAACTTTATCTGCGAGTAATTTCAATGATGGACCTATATCACCAATAACTTCTGCTTGTGGAAAATACACTTGTTCCACGGTAGCTGTTTGATATCCTACATGGATTACTTTAAGGTTTGATTGTTCCATGATGAAAGGAGGTTTTTCTACGGTACTGTGTCCAATCGTAATAATGAGATCTGCTTTTTCTATGGCTTCATGCACATAATCTCGAGCGGAGAGTGCTGCAGTGCCCATGTATAATTCTGTTGCTCCAGAAACAGTTCCTTTACCCATTTGCGTCGTAAAATAGGGTAGTTGGGTACGCACAATAAATTCGGCAAGAGCATTAGTTGCTCTTGGTCGTGAAGCTACAGCACCGAGCATGACTAAAGGGTGTTTAGCCTGCATAATCATTTCCGCGGCGCGATTTAGGGCTTTCTCGCTCGCGATGGGGTATTCAATCGGATGAGGTGGAATGAGGGGAATTTTTTACTTTTCTCCGCAGCAATGTCTTCAGGAAGTTCTAAATGAACTGGACCTGGGCTTTCCTCTTGCGCGAGATGAAACGCTTCTCGCACTAGGGTAGGAATCATAGACGGCGAGATAATTTGACGCGACATTTTAGTCAGCGGTTGCATTGTCGCTACCGTATTCACCATCTGAAAACGTGCCTGATGCGAGGATAATACCCCTTTTTGTCCGGTAATCATGATCATTGGCATCCCACCAAGTAGGGCATAAGCGGCTCCGGTTGTAAGATTAAGAGCGCCAGGACCAAGTGTAGTGATACAGACACCTGGCTTTCCTGTTAACCTCCCATAGGTTGCCGCCATAAAAGCCGCTGCTTGTTCATGTCGCGTTAACACGAGTTTGATTGAAGAATTGCGAAGTGCTTCGACTACGTCAAGATTTTCCTCACCAGGAATTCCAAAAATATGTTCTACGCCTTCGTTTTCCAGGGCCGCGATGAGGAGTTCAGAACCTTTGATCATCTCTATATTCCTTATGTATTGCATAAATATTCCATATTTCAATAGTATAACTAAAACTTTCTACCTATGCTCTTTATGGGGTTAATTAATGGTGAATTTTTATAGATTCAGTTATCCTTATTAAAAGAAATATAGGATAAGGACAGGTCTTATGAAATGTGTTGTTTTTTCATTGCTATTGGTGTTTGCTGGTGGAGCAATAGCTCAGGCGTCGCAAAAATCTGTCATATGCCACATGAAAGGCATCCAAGATCCACTCTCTTTTGGCGTCCCCGGTAAAATGGGCGATTTCCCTAAAGTTGATTTTGCTTATCCAGTGAATGTAACACGGTTTAGTATGAGAGGGGGTAATTTACTCTTAGTCGCTATGGACGAAGATGAACGCGATCGCCCGAGAATTTTCATTTCCGCTCAATTTAACCAACACAAGCAAACTTATATTGGGCAATTTATGACAGATTTGGGTGGCAATCAATTGCAATTAGATAACGGCTCAGTTTCTTGCATATTAAAGTAATATTTATTAGGAGCACTGGGGGCTATTGAATGTATGCGGCAAGATAAAATTTCTTGCAAGATTTGTTGCTTTTGCGGAAGATGTCGGTTGGAAAAACACCATTCTCTGTAACGGCAGGAGAGCGCACTAAAAAAACACAAATCCTCGCCTGTGTCGCTGGGCGAGGATGTTAAACAATGGCAAATCGATTAAAATGAATCATGCATCCATGATTATGGTTTAAAGGTTCTCTTTGATAAGACATCCAAGCTGTGTAGATCTTTTGTTCGGGTAGCAGCGGCTGCTGCAAAATCAGAGCCAATGCCAAACTCATCTCGTGATAAGATTTTTTGTTGTGTCGTATCATAAGCAGGTAATACCCAAAATGGCTCATCAAAGGCTCGAATCTTGGCTCCGAGTAATTTTGCCAATTTTTTTCCGAAAGCATCGCTGACAATATCAGAACAGCTATACAACCAGATTTCAGTAGCCGGAACCCAGGCTGTTTTGAGCTTGGCGAGTAATGCTTTAGTGGCCGCTTTTTTGCTGATAGCTGTTATAAGTGCAGAATCCAGCCCCGCTGATTTTACATCATTGCCAAGTACCGCATCCCATTTTCCATTCGTGGTTAATATTCCTTGAAATCCTACGTTTCCATTTTGTGCGTATAAAAACAGATTAAGCCTGAGAACCCTTGAGGCATAAGATGTTCCAAATCCAGCTACCTTGGGCGCAAAATAATTCACTGTATTAATTAAATCTTCTAGAGAGAGAATGACCTGACCAAAAGGTTTGGTTGCTTGATTATTGGCACTAGTAGCAGCAGGACTGATACTGTCAAAATCCTCAGCTGAGGGGAGCCACTTATTATTCACTAAACCTTGTACTTCATCAGCTTCAGTGGCCCATGGTTTGGGAAAATTGGCATAACAGGCGAGTTCATAACTAATGACTGTTCCACTTGTTGAGCCACCACCACTTCCACCACTTTTATCTTCATAACTGGCAGGAAGAATCGAAGCCCCTGATTGTCCTAAACTTCCCCAATTCATCTTGGACAATACTTCATCAGCTCGACTAGTGCCATCAAAGAGACTTCGCACATTATCAGGTACTCCAGGCATGATTGGATCACTCATTCCGGAGCTATTATCTCCAGAACCATTTATAGTGGATCCATCATTTCCTAAACTAGAAGAGGTAGAGGATGGAGAGGTTCTTGGTGATTGCTTATCCATTTCCTTGGCGGTATTTAATAAAGCACCACCTTCAGAAATATTTTTAGTAGAACCTGCATTTGCTGTAGGTAAACCCATAGCCGCTAAGGCGAGTTGGGCTGCGATTTTCTTTTCTTCAATATCTTTTTGAGCTGCAACAGCTAAATTAGCTGCAGCCTGTTTACCGGCCTCAACGCCTGCTGTGGTTGAATTAGAGCCTAATGCTTGTGCTAAGGCTGCAGTTGATGCAAGACCTGCCATGTCACGAAACATGCTACCGTTTTGAACGGCATTTAATATGGCTCCTACACCTGTTGGCTCAGGGAGAGATGTGGGATTCATGATATTTAACACGGGAGACCCGAGCTGTCCTGGGGTAACATCAACAGGTTGAGATCGAGATTCCATCTGAATTGCTGCAATTTCAGGCGGTTGTAGTGGTATAGGAGAATCCTGCCAATTCCAAAAACGAGTAGCATCAAGTAGTTCTGCACAGTTAGAGCGGCCCAGTACTGCTTCAGCAAAAACTCCGCCAGTTGGGATGGGAATCAGTTGTTCTCTTGCTGTATCTGTACCTAAAATTAAACCGCGATCTTTTAACCATCCACGCCAGGTTTTATGGGCTTCATCATCTGTATCAGAAACATTGGTTGTAACTCCTGCTGCTTCAATAAAGCTTGGCATACGAAATACTAAATAATTGCTTGCAACCATCACTGGATTGGGATCGATTAAATCTCCTATGGGTTTGCCTTCGAAGGTATATGAGGATAAAAGAAGAGCAATTTGCGATGGGTCTAGGGCGCGCCAAATTGCTTGGCTATAATGGAGGCGGTTTTGTTCCAGGTGCATTTCTAATTCAGTTTCGTCACTTTGATTCACTAAAAATTGACAAAGTTGTACTTCTACTGCATTAGGACTAATTTCAACGGGTAAGCTAATCGGGAATTTAGCGCTATTGTAACTAAGCTGTAGCGTTAATCGCCCTGTTAAGTAACTTGTATTCGCTGAGGTAATCCTAATTGCAGCAAGCTCTTGAATGGGAATTGCTTCACTGGTAATCCAATTAACGGGACTAATGCTGGTTAATTTAACTATATTGCCAGATTGCAAATCTATGTTCGCTGCAGTAATGGAAATGGAAGAACGATTTTGAGCCGTCAGATCCAGGGAAACTCCATAAAATTCGGTTTCACCAGGCAGTGATACATTGTTCGTGTTTGGTTTTGTTATGCTTGCTAACGTGATGCGGGAGGCTCTGATTAATTCATCATTGATCCAATAAGGCCCACTTACTTGAGGTGATGTAGCCGGTGTTGTTGGCTCCACTTGCGGGGGGGGTACTGCTATCTGGGCTAGCTGTTGTAGTAGACAGACGCATAGAAATACTGCTCATTTTGTCGATTGCTGCTACATTATCAAATATAGTACGTATGGGTCGAAGGGGTAGGGTAGGATGAATCATTACAGAACCGAACTCTCTACTTAATAATTCCCTTGCCCGTTGACTAATTGCTGCATTAGCAAGCACTCCCTGATAACGTTTAATTGTTGCCTGGTTAAATTGGAGTAATTTCATAGGCACAAAAAGACAGCGCTCTACTTGTTGTAATTGCACATTTACCCGATAAATTTCAATCACTTCATAATATTGGATTGTTAAAGCATGCATATGGTTGTAGTTAGCGATGATTCGAGTAGAGACCGCTTGATGTTCCTCTTCTGAAACCTCTTTCACGACTGAGGCGCGACGATCCCGTACGGAGGATGCTGCTTGCTGGGTTGCATCAGCAACCCGTTGATTCATTGTGGCAGCAAGGTTACGAGTGCCTGATGAAGTTGAAAAGCTTTCAGCATTAGAGCTTGAGGTTGCAGAAGATCCACTTCCACCTAAAGTTAAAGGTCCCAAACTTAATCCTAAACCGCCACCGCCTGCAGACGTAGTGGAACTGCCGCTGGTTTTAGAAAATCCCGTTTGAACCTCTGAGGCAACTGCATTTTGTACTTCACTAATTGCACGATTATGAGTGGTCGTATTGGTTAAATTTTCTGTTTCAGTAATAGTCTCTTGGTCTGAGGCTTTAACTTGTCGCGACCAATCCATCACTGCAATACGAGTACTTTCCCCGGGAGCGAGTGCAACGCTATGCAATAAATTACCCAAGGTAACTCCTTGCGCAAACCAAGATTGGGCGAAGGTTAGCATGGCTCCAACTGCCGGGGCTTTAAAACCAAAATCAGAAGAGATGGTGGGGGCAATATCAATTGGACCTGCGCTATTTAAATCAGTGGTTTCCTGGGGACTAACCTGATCAATCACTATCGAACGATAATAATGTCGTTCTGTCGGATATTCACCTAGTCTGGGAACCAATTCACTTCCTTTTTCTTCTCCTTCTTGGTTTAATTCCGGAATTCCAACATCTAATATCACTTGAGAGGCGCAAAAGGGAGGCCAGCGCCCTAGGTCACCGATGGTATCAATTTGCAGATTATTTTTTATTTCATTAGCAAGCGTGGTATTTATATCTCTAAAAGCAGCAATGTCAGCTCCTACTAAAGCATCGGGGGTTTGCGGTGAATCTGGACTAATAATACTTGATGAAATTCGACCTGAGCGAGCAATAATTGAATGACCTTCTCCGTTTGCTGCAGAAGCTATATCTTGGGCCACTAAGAATAGAGGGCAGGTTGCTAAATCGTAAGTTGTTTTAATGCCTAACTTATTTAAAGTTTGTTCTGTTTGATTCGATACTCCTAGTAAAGTTGAAACAGGTTGGCTTAAAGCTTGCAATGCATCCATTTTAGTAAATTGGAATTTTAATCCGTCACGGTATCCCATTTTAGACTCCTTGCCTACTTCCATGTATTAAAATTATACAATACTTTTTATCTTTATTGTATGAAGCAAGGGCTGTCTGAGTAGAATGTTAGGGTTTTATTTTTGAAGATACAGAGGTTTTATTCTGAAATGGCAAGCTGCCTACTTTTGTTGGAACAAGCTATGCTACGGTGATAGAGTTTAAAAGATATTAGGTAGGAATCTCATATGCCAGAATATTGTATACAAGCGGCGATGTTTCAGCTCCCTTTTCTTTTTGTTACTCGTTTTGTACACGACTTTTGGATTTTAAGAGAAGTTGAAAGTAAGAAGGTGGTGGCTCAATTGCATGGGCTTGCTACTTCTAGGAAGACCGGTAGCATAGTACCTATTGGCTATAGTAGCGAGCATAGTTTACAAGCGCATTGCATCACTTATGATGCGCATTTTGCGCACTTACATGGATTAGAATTAGGCTCTTTTGCTCTCCCTATACATGCCTATCATACTGTATACACAAATGAAGATTGCCTACAGCACTGGTTGCGAATAAAAGCAGCAGTAGAGGTAATCAATAACTTGGATCTTGATTATCCTCCTGGTGGATTTAGAATTCCTTGGTCATCTACAATTAACAGTAATTCAATTTATCATACCTTTTCTCAAGTTATGGATATCCCTATGCATGTATTTAAGGGGTTTGTTCAGATTGGGATACAAGCCTCGCTTTATGAACAAATTAAAAATTACTTGTAAGACAAAATGATGCTTTAACGCATAATTATCTATTTTTCAGGTAATATATCAATTTTACTGATAAAACACTTAGTCTCACCACTCCATGGGAGAGTATAGGCGTCACAATGATAGCTAATAATTACATGTTTATTGTTCTCCATGGCAAAATCGGCTTGTTTTACCAGATCGGTGTTAAATTGGCCCAGTGTAAAATGAAAAGCACGGCCACTTGCGCCAGTGGCATTTTCTAGACCACCCAAGATCATTTCTCCTTCATAGGTTCCCCAAAATTTACCTTCTTTTGCAACCTTAACAATAATTCCTGATTTTTGCCCTTTTTGTACCGTCCAGCACCCTGTTAACAGGCTTAAGGTCATAAGCAGAAGGGCAGAAAAGAATATTTTTTTCATAAAAGAATTCCTAGAATGAGATGAAATGAGCTCATATTAATTGTGCTGCTATTATTGTAGAGCAGTTTTACTGTAGAAATAATAATGTGAAGTTCACTTAAGTTAAAGAATTCTTTTTTTATTTTTATAAGCACCAATTTTTTAGTCCAATTGAGAAGTTAGATTGTATCGATGAATTCTTCTATAGATTCAGCACTATGCTCCTTGCCACTCAGTTAAAGAATTTATCTTGCGACTCTAGGATTTAAGAGTCAGTACTTAACTCAATGGCAGTAAGTTTTAGGCTGCTTCCTGATTGGGATATTGTTTAAAAAACTGGATCATCTCAGACAAGACATAAGGTGCGGCTTCTTTATGATCGAGAGAGTCACTAACAGATTTAATAAAGACAGGGCTGTTGTGTTGTCCAAACTGGGTATAGGCTATTTCTGCTCCATGATAAGGCACATCTTTATCTCCTTTTGTGCCAACAAGTAATAAAGGTGCTGTTGGAATAAAATCATAATGATTGAAATAGTGCTTCAGTTTCTCGGAATTGTTTTCAGTATGATTTAAAATGGCATAAAAGAATTCTGCTTGAAAAATTAAGGCGGGATTTTGAGGTAAAGCATTAAGTATCTCATCATTGGAATGCAATCCATCAAATAATTCAGGGATGATGGCATTATAAGGGCTGATAAATATTTGACTTAAATCAGTCCAATAGTTTTTGTAGGTTTGTAGCGAATAGAAAAAATAAGCTAAGTATGCGGTTGCTCTTGGCCCAGGATTGAGCATAATAAATTTCATTGTCTCATCCCAGTCATAGGGTGATGAACCTAAGGCAACAGCGGTAATTGGAAGTTTTGAGTGCTGCGTCGCAAGTGACTCAAACATGACTAAAGAAGAAAAGCCTCCTTCTGAATAACCAGCAATATAAAGCTTATCATTGGTTTCAAAATTTATTTTTTTTGCAAACTCTTTAGCAGCTAAAAGCATATCCACACTACTACTGGCTAATGTCTCATATTGTACATAAGGATGTAACACTAATTCATTATCTCCCAGGCCAAGGTAATCAGGCATCACAGTCAAATATCCGCCATGACTGGCAAACAAGGCGGGATAAATGTAGTCTCCTTCCTTCATTCTAGAAGGAACTTCTTCACGATTAAAACGAGTTCCATGTTGATAGCTGACAATTCCTGTCTTAACCTTTGTTGAAGGTACGGCAACTAAACCCGAGGCAATGGTGATGTGGCCATCTGGTGCAGGAGTTTGATAATGAATTTTATAAAGAGACACATCGTAATTTGCTGTAAATGCATCAAGAGGAAGCGTTTTATTTAATGCTATTTGGGCGATATCTTTGGAGAGCTTACCTATAGGAACATAACTAACCAAGATTGGTTTTTCATTTTCTAGGGACTGACTGTAGGCAACGGTGTTTAAAAAGAAACATAAGAGGAAGAACATTATTTTTCTTAAAGTGAACATGGTCATGTGACTTTTATAAAAGAAGACAACATAAAATTTTATTTAATTTTTACTTAAATATCAATTAATTAATTGTTCATAAAGAAGGTATTTTGAAGAGAAAAATTCCTGTATTTCCCGAGAAAAACAGATAAAGATTCAAGTGACTTTACGAGGAGAGTAACCACATCCATGTGGCAAAGCATTATCCATAATGCTAGTAATTCCCTTTAAGACATCCACTGTCATTCCTCGTTGTTGTAATCATAACAAATCATTATAAATTGTCATCCCTATATTATCTCAAATTCGTGTAAGAAATTTCTCAAAGTGCAGATATCGGTACATGAAACAGAAATACTCTTGGTTTGTATTTTTCAAGAGCATAGCTACACTAAGTATTAACTACCTCAAAAATAACCTAATTAACATGAAGAAACACCATTTCTATACACAGGTTATTCTCTTATTTCTCTCTTTATCTTGTTGTGAAGAGATGGTTTTTGCCCAAAGAGCTCCTATTTTAAATGACTTTTTGCGGATCAAGACGATCACGGAGCCCAATCTCTCGCAAAACGGAGATTGGGTGGTTTATAGTGTAGAGGAGGGTAAGAGTAAGACAGAGGGGATTAAGAATATTTGGCTTGTATCCTATGATGGTACGGTAGCCAAACAGCTCACACACAGTAAGAATAGCAGCAATTACGCTCCTAAATGGAGCCCTGATGGCCACTGGATTGCTTTCTTATCTGAAAGTGGGGATGATAAAACGTCAATATTGAAATTATTTTCCATACGAAGTGGAAAAGTGCATCGGTTAACCAATACGCACTATGACATTAGTGATTTTGTTTGGGCTCCCGACTCTAAAAATATTGTATTTATTGCGAGCAAAGCAAAGGATGAAAGCCAATCAGAAAATGAACCTTTGGTTATTACCCGATATGTATTTAAAAAAGATGAAGAAGGTTATTTAGGTTCAGATAGAAGTCACCTGTATCGTATATCAATCGAAAAGAAGCAAACAGAGTTGCTAACCTCTGGGCCTTATGATGAATGGGCTCCTGCTTGGTCTGCTGATGGCAAATATATTGCTTTCGTCACTAAACGAGGAAAAGATCCCGATAGAAATTTCAATTCAGATATCTATTTAATAAATCCAATTTCGGGAAGTAAGGCCAAACAACTCACTCATTTTCCCGGAACAGATCTGGATCAAGAATGGGAGTCTGTTCCTGCATGGAGTTCGGATAATTCTCAAATAGCATATATACGCAGTGCTAATTCTCAAGCAATGTATTATGACTACGCTCCTACCCAATTAGCTGTCGTTGATGTTGCTACTGGACAGGAGCGAGTTGTAGGACCTCACGATCTGTGGGTTACTGACCCACAATGGTCTGAGGATGGTAAAATAATTTATGTATTAATGGAAACAAGCAGAAATATTCATCTTGGTGCAGTTGATGTTCAAACGGGTACAGTACGAAGATTAACTCAAGGTCCTCGTGTTGATGAGTTTTTTTCGGTAGCACATCAACGAATAGTAGTTGTTTCTTCTGATGATCAACATCCAAGCGAGTTGTTTGCCCTTGAAAAAAATGGACTGAGACAACTAACTCACCATAATCAAAAGCTTTTACAAGAGGTGCGTTTTTCACCCGTTGAAGACATTGAATTTGATAGTTTTGATGGTACTCGAATAGAAGGCTTATTGGTAAAACCTGCACATTATAAACCTGGAAATCGATATGTTGGTATTCTAAATTTACATGGTGGCCCTGTAGATCAATTTACTCATGAGTTTAATTTTGAATGGCAATGGTTAGCTGCTCAGGGATACGTCGTTATTGCCCCTAATCCAAGGGGAAGTTCCGGAAGAGGGTTCAATTTTGCTAAAGCAATTTATGCTGATTGGGGCAATCTGGACGTGAAAGACGTTTTAGCTGCTGTAGATTATGCAATAAAACAAGGCATTGTTGATCCCAATAAATTGGTTGTAGCAGGCTGGAGTTATGGGGCTATGCTTACTGATTATGTTATTGCGAGCACAACCCGTTTTAAGGCAGCGATTAGTGGTGCAGGTACAGGCAATATTTGGGGAAACTATGGGGTAGATCAATATACACTTCAATACGAATTAGAGTTAGGAAAACCCTGGTCTAATCCTCAAACGTATATGAAGCTCAGTTATCCTTTAATGAAGGCAAATCAAATTAAAACACCAACATTATTTATGTGTGCCAGAATGGATTTTAATGTACCTTGCATCGGCTCTGAGCAGCTATATCAAGCGTTAAGGTCACAAAATATACCTACGGAACTCATTATTTATCCTCAACAATCTCATTCATTGGACAGGTACGATTTTGAAATGGATCGTCTGCAAAGAATTAACGCTTGGATAGGGTTTTATGTAAAATAAGACAGGATTTATTTTTAAATAGAAATCATTATATGGATCACTCAGCCTGAGGAGTTCGGCTGAACGATCCGGGTAGAAAATACATTATCAATAGACTTTAGTCCCTACAGATTAGTAACCATAACGTACTGTGCCTTCCTCGATAGGAGGGTATAATAATTCATCTTGAGAGGGAGCAGAGGGTAAATAAACGACATTTCCTGTAGTTGTGTTACCAAAGAAGGTACTATTTCCACTGTAAGATGTCGACACGCTTTGCGCTTTATTTAATACAAGACTCATTACATGTTGCTGCTCTTTCAGTTTTTGATCCAGTTCAACTAAATATTTTTCTGATTTTTCTATCTTGGTATTTAGCTCCGCCATCGTGGTCAAGCTTAATTCATTAGCCTTTTTCCAATCTTTCATAAGCAGGACATCATTTTTCTCCATAACTTGGCTATTTTGTTCCATTTGCGTCTCACTGACATGTTTTTGATACTGAAATCCTAAGGCAACTACTAAAGCAACAAGTGATAGCATCGCCAGAGCTCCTGGAATAGTAAAAAATACAGGACTAATAATTAACGCACTTACTATGCCAGTACTTACTAGACTGCTGCTCATACTAAAAAGGGAGACATAAAGTGCACTTTTTTTGTAACTTGCTGCTGCTTCGCCTTTTAACTGCAAACGTTCGTTTTCTTCAGTAAGTTCTTTATTTTGTTTGACCAGATGAGGCTTAGAGGTAAGATGGTTTTGTAGTTGTCGTGTGCATTCCAGAAGGCTTTTTTGTAATGAGCGTAGTTTATTTTGCTCTTCATCCAATGAGTTTATCAATCCTTTTTCTTTTCCTGCCATCTCTGTTAGATTTTTCATCATGCCTACAATCATCTTTAATGCGGTTTGCTCATTAAACATGATCTGCGGGCTGTTTTCAGAGTGTTCTAATGCTAATTCCAGTTGAGTTAAATAAGTCTTATAACTCATTTCCGTTGCTTCACTCATTAATTGGGTCCGTTGATTATCTAATTCACGGGCTTGGCTTTCGATTTGTTGTTTCAATGCCTCAATGCTTTCAGGAGATAATTGTTGAAGATGAGGATCATAGGTATTTCGGGCTCTGTTTCTGGCGAGACGCTCTTCGTTTCTTAGGTGACGTTGTTGTTCATTTTCAGGGAAAACAATCTCCATTTGATGCTTTATTTCCTGATAACGTCTTTCTGATTCTTTTTTCTCTTGAAGATACTGAGTTAAGTTTTGTTCTTCTTTAGTTCGTTCGCTTTCTTTTGAATTAAAGAGATAAGTCAGTCTTTGACGCTCTTCAACTAATCTATTTTCCTCTTGTAAAAGTCTATCCCAAGTTTGTTGATCCTGTAATGCTACCGTCATTGGGGTGTGAGCATGAATGTTACCCTCGGGGTATCGTATTTGACGCTCATTACGGAGTCTCTCAAGATTGCTATTAACTCGGGAAATACTTATTTTAAATTCATTATATTGTCTATTTATTTGGTTATAGTAGTGCTCTTGTTGCGCGCATTTTGTTTCAAGTTGTTGAAGTGTATTTTGTAAATCATATAACTCTCTTTCGTAATTGATTTTTAGTGCATGTTCATTTTCTTGTTCTCGTTCATCGTTTATGGCTTCTTGAGAATCATGATTTATTTGCGATTCACAGGCACGTTGAGTTAAGTAATTTATCATTGCTTGTTTATCGGAGTTACAGTGTTCGAACAGTAAAGAGCTAATTGGATTAAGTATTCTTAATAGGGGTTTTCTTTCTAGCAGGTATTGCCGAAGAAGGTGGTAATTGGATTCGCTAATGACTGCTTTTGTTTGAGATTGAACTATATCATTGATAACGACTTCTGATAACGCCATGACTCGTGACTCCTCAGTAATAATATTAATTAACGAATTAAATACTAATTTTTGAAGCGATTGCTCAGGATGTGTTCACCTGATAAGACGCAATATTTGCTGTATCAGTGATAGGCCTCCTTTTAAATTTTAGGTTTAAAATTGAGGGCATTATGACAGACAAATGTTAAGGAATTGTTAAGCAATAGTTAAGAAAGTGTTAATCGATTGTTAAGCTGCTGCTAAGATAGCGCTTTATTTTGACTCATGACCTGATAAATTAATGCCAAACTAGTGATTCGATATGACCTTCTATAATCGTTGTCTTATGAATGCTATAGGTTATAATCGAATGTTAGAAGGACTAATAAGAGTTTGAATATGAAAAAAAACATGCTTAGTTTTTTTTGTGGTATTTGTTTTTTTATATTGCAATTGTTGCCCGGGATTACGTTTGCAGGGCAATCCTCCCATTACATTTCGTTATTAAAAGAAATGTTTGCTCAAGTTACTGTAGCAAAAAATGATAAAGCAATTCCTTTATATTACGACAAGGGTTTTAAATTATACTCTAATGGAAATACCATGGAGTACCAGGAGTTTCTGCAACTTCATCAGGCAATCTATAAAACGCCTATTCAATACAAAATTCGATATGATGAGAAATCGTTTGTAGAACAAAGGAATAAAGTTGCTGGGCGATTGTTTATTGCGACTAAAAAGCCTAATGAATCTGAACGAGAAATCGAAGTTATTTTAATTGCTGAATATAAAAAGAATAAGCTTTATCGCGTCTGGGAGCTTACCTATCCAGATTGGTCGAAGATGAAACGTTTTGAAAAGAGTGCTTAGGGTCTGTTGACAGACCCTAATCAAACAATGAAGCTTCATCTTTTTCTAACTCGGCATAAGGCATCCGGTTTTATGCCATAAATATCGATAATATCCCTTAAATTTCAATTTAGCTCCCAACAAACATGGATAAAGATAATTTTTTCGAGTTGCCCTCTTATTTTGTTTTCCAGTTTTTTTTATCCGTGTTGTAAATAAAAATAGGTTCTTTTGTTGCAAATGAGAATCATTATCGTTTATATTCTAATGATAATGATTCTCATTTAAGTCCGTCAGTATGGCAAAGAGCCATTCATTTTGATGAATAACAACTGAAACAGCAAACAAATGGAAGGATGGTGTATCTATGATTTTATCTAATTCTCATTTTGATGAGTTACGCTACCAATTACATTCATTATTATTAGAGACCGGTCTTTCTTTATCGTCCAGGCAAATGGGTCGTTTCCTACTTGTTTCTTATCAGCAGTGTTTTAAGCGGTTACAAAGAGTAGCTTTTTTAGAAGGACTAATTGATAAAAAAATAACATGTCAATCGATTATGTCTTATCTTGATTTTCTACAGATTTGTTCGGCAAATCAAAAAAACTATGCGAAACATTGGCATTTATTATACGAAGAATTAAATGAAAGTATTGCGAATCAGGCTCTAGCTCTTGCTTACCAACATCAATGGGATAAAGGGATTAAGCAGCATGCAAAAAGACATACAAATTTGTGGTCTTGGTTAATCGAACATTTTAATCAGCAACAGATACTTCATTTTTTAGAACAATGGGGGTGCATTGGGCATCCCTCTCATCCTAATTTCCGTGCCAAAATAGGGTTCAATCGCAAAGAGGTTCTGCAGTATTCTCCCGAATTTAATTCTGAAGTGAATATATGTTGGGCTGCAGTTCATTATTCACGTGCATATACCTCTACGACAAAGACAGCTTTTCATTGGATATTTAGCAATCATTTTCCCAAGGAATACGGTTTATGGAGTGATGCGCTTCGATCAAAACAATTAAATCCCGAAGATTATTATCCATTTCCAATACACCCTTGGCAATGGAAAAATAAATTAAAAATGCTTGCTAAACCTTTGCTTGATACACATCAGTTTGTGGTCAATTCTGTATATCAACCCACAAAACCTTCTATGTCGTTTCGTACCATGATGCCATTAACAAAACATGGTCCTCATCTTAAATTAGCTGTTGGTGTGCAGGTTACATCCTCTTTATGTACTGTTTCTCCTGCCTCTGTGAGTAACTCCGCCATACTCTCACAATGGATTAACGAATTACTCGCGCAAAATCAGTACTATAAAGGACAATTATTTTTAGCCCGTGATTTCGCGGGGATTAATACCTCTGATCCATCAATCCCGGATGATGAAAAGAAGCATTTGGCGCTTATAGTACGTGAAAATCCTTTGCAATGGATTAGATTAAACCAGAAGCTTATACCTCTGGCAGCTCTTTTTAAACGGTCTCCACTAAGCAAAAAATCGTTATTGAGTGAACTTATAGCACTTAGCCATGGCAATCCAGTGGATTATTTTTTGGACTATTGTCGTTGTGTTTTGGCAAGCCAACTGCATTTATCATTATGTTATGGGATTGTCTTTGAAGCCCATCAACAAAATACCTTGGTTATTTTTCAAGCGAATCGCCCTTCAGGCCTTGTGATCCGCGATTTAAGCGGTGTTAAAATTTGCAGTCATTCACTTTATGACAAGGTGAGTAAACCCTCACTTCATCCTGATTCAACAATCATTCGTCCTGAGCTTGCCGCATTAACCAATAAATTCATTGATAGCAATTTACTTGGTAATTTAGCTTATGGGATTCAGTGTTTAGCGGTAGATCATCATCTTGCAAAGCCTTTTCTTTGGCAAAAAGTAAGGCAAGTTTTAGAACAAGTGTTAGATGAGTTTAGGAGTGACGCTGATCCGCGAATTCATCATTGGCATAGACAACAATTATTGACGCAGCCTTGGCACCAGAAATGTTTACTCACAGCACGATTCCATGAAAACCAATGCCAAGATTTATTTTCTGTAATTAGAAACCCTTTAAGTAGAGGTTAACCATGTACTCGCTTCGCTTAGGTAGCATAATTATTTTTTTTATTTCCTTGCCAGCGCTTTATGCTTTTGATATCAATATCAAATAAATCGAGAACACGTCCTACGCTATGGGTTACAATATCATCGATTGTTTGTGGGTTATTGTAGAATGCAGGGGTAGGCGGTGCAATAATGGCGCCTATTTCTGTTATTCGTTTCATATTTTCAATATGACCAAGATGTAATGGTGTTTCTCGCACCATTAATACAAGTCGTCGGCGTTCTTTCAAAACAACATCTGCCGCACGAGTCAATAAATTTGAAGTTGTACCACAAGCAATATCTGCCAATGTTCGCATGGAACAAGGTGCGATAATCATTCCTGCAGTGAGGTAGGAGCCACTCGAAATACACGCAGAAATATCATAAATTGGGTAATGTTTATCGGCAAGTTGAGCAAGATCGGCGGCAGAAAGTTCAGATTCACACGCACGAGTTTGTTGCGCGGCTTTTGAAACAATGAGGTGCGTTTCATATTCAGTGTTGGCCAACAATTCAAGTAGCCGTATCCCATAAATAATTCCTGAAGCACCAGTGATGCCAATGATAATACGCTTTTTTTTCATACTTAGCTCGATGTAAAGTGCAATGGATCGTATCATGTATTAGACACATGAAAGTTTTAAATCTTCAGATAAAGCAGCAATATTTTTCTTTTTTTCGTTAGAGAACAAGCCTGCCCCAGTTGCTAATAATCCCAAACCTCCCATTGTTGTAGCTCCCGATGCTAAAAGACCTACACCCGTTAATGCAAATGAAACTCCTGCAATCATCACTGCCAGGCCCAAAATCATCATTGCAAAACCTAAGGATTGCAAAAACGGATTATTATTTTTCGAAAGCACATGGGCATTTTTTTGATATTCGAGTGCAAGCGCATGACGCTTGGGTCCTGGGGGCATTGTTAATAGTTGCGTGGTTTGCAAGATATGTTTGTGCAGTGTTTCTGATTTTTCTCCTTTTGCATAAAGGTCAAGAAGTTTTTCTTTAACGGCAATCGCTTTTGCACGAAGTTCTGGTTGTGTCATTCTGATGATGGTTTCATTAAGTTGACCTAATTCAGAAGTAAAAACGTCATTCGCCTCTTCAAGAACATTATAGAGTTTTTGGTTGTATTCAGCGAGGTAGCAGCGGATTCCCAGTTTTTCTAACTCCGGATAATAATATTTGATGGCACTAATAAATTGAGCTGCGCTTTGCTTTTCTGGATTATTAAAAGCACCACATCCTGGCATGACAAAAACGGCAGCTACCGCTTGGTTGATTCCTTGTTCCTTAAAATATTTTGCTCGATTAATCGCTGCGTGACATTGAACAGCGATACCCTTGGTCAATGAGATACCTAGGGTTCCCTCTGCTTCAGGATGTTGCAATATTTTATTGGATGTGGCGCGAGTATCTAAAGGAGAGGTTTCCACTTTCCGTAAATCAGGGGCAGCGTAGCTCACTATAGTTATTGGTGTTCTTTCATTTTTTTGTAACTGTGCTAATGTTTTCTCTACAGTGGTTAATTCAGTTGTATCGGTGAACCAATGTGAAATGCACTCACCGGCAATCGGTACTTCATAGACATTATTTTGCATATCAAAATAGATAGGCAGTCCATTTTGTGGGTTGGGGTATGATTTAAATAAATCATTGAAGAACTCTTCTGATTCCAAATAGGTTTCTTTTTTTTCAATCCATTTGGCGCAAATAGTGAGCACCATTTTTAAATACCGCTTTTGGTAGTCGACAACATCAATGGGAAGGGGAGCATCCGAAAAAGCATATTGCTTGTTTTCGAGATTACGCTGATGGACATCGCAAAAGTGCAACACCATTTTTAAAGCAGAGTCGGTATATCGAGAAAGTAATTCCTCTACCGAACCACTAGAGTATTTTGCTGCACCATCTCGATGTGAGTTTGGTGCATTATCCGTGATCACGATGATGCCTTGCTCATGCAATTGTTTGATTAACTGAATGACATCTCCATGAAACAATTGCACTCCTGATGGAGAGGAGGATTCGGATTTATCTGATTGAAGTGGGGCGGTTTCGATGAGTTCAAGGTCGTATTCCAAAAGATTCAAAAATTTGGTCACATTACTGGTATCATCTAAAGCAGAGATTAATTGATTGATTGTTTCAAGTAAGGCTGATTCAGATGCAACCGCGGCAGTTCCCTGGGTTATTTCTTGGATCTTTGAGGAGTTGTTTTTTATTAACTGCCCCAAAAAGTAAAGTTGGCTGCCCCAATACTGTTTTCTGGCTAAATTTTGATGGGGTTTATACTGGAGATTTGAGGCAAAATCAGCGAAGGCATAATAACGCCTTTTTTGAGCAGCATACATCTCATCTCGTGTTTTGGACGGACCCAAGATAAGTGCTTCTGCTGTATTAAAACCAGCTTTAATGACTCCAGAAAAAAATTGAAACATAGAAAGGATCCCTGCTCTCTGTAAAAGGGATTAAATATATCAAAAAATAAACTAAAAGGTCAAATTTTAATATTTTGAATCACTACTAAGAACAAAACAAATCTGGGCGTGAAAGTCACCTACTCTGGAAAAAATACTTTAGGAACGCTATTACCTAGGTCGATGAAAAAATTTGTCTCTGAGGTGTTTGGTCGTCATTTTCTTTTCTCATTTGCTGCATTTTGTCCTTAAACACAGTCACGGATTCTTTTCTTTCAATGATGCCTAATTCTATAGCTGTTTTTTTGACCTCAGTGTAAGACCTTGCTGTGCGAATATGGAATCCCGTATTTACATGTAAAATAGGTTCTAAAGCGTGAAAAAGTTTTGCACATTTTTCCTTTTCATTTAATGGTGGATTTGCGGAATTAATTTCTTTTATTACTTGGCTGTAAGCATGAGCTAA
This sequence comes from Legionella sainthelensi, assembly GCF_900637685.1. Classification (NCBI taxonomy): domain Bacteria; kingdom Pseudomonadati; phylum Pseudomonadota; class Gammaproteobacteria; order Legionellales; family Legionellaceae; genus Legionella; species Legionella sainthelensi. The sequence goes on along the minus strand of NZ_LR134388.1, from coordinate 3,638,682 downwards.
ATCGGCTGTTTTTTGCACTGATTTAGCGTCCTTTTTTACCTCTAGCTTCAAAAGTTCTGATTTAATTTTATCTTTTAAAATCTCATATGCATCCTTTTCTTGAGGTTCAGTGACCGTCTTTTGTATTTTAAGGCGATCTTCAGCCCTATTTTGCGCTAAAAGAGTTAGACCTTGGACGAGTTGCCCGATAGTCATATTTCGATCAATTACAACTTTATTTGAATTATCCTTTGAAAGAGGCAATGTTCTTTCAGGCATGATACCCCAAAGATCTCGCAATAGTTCAGTGGGTATCCGCTTCTCCTTATTTTTTAATAAGTGGTCTCTATCCTCTGCGGAAAATACATAGAATGTCTTATTTTCTATATCTTCATTTTCGGGGAATAAGTTATTTGCTGTAAAATTAAGTATGGCTTCATCTAAGGTAGAACTTTTTTTAGACACTACTTGAGCATCAACAGCTTTGGACGCGTAAAAATCATCCAGATTTAAGAGCGCTTGTATTACAGATACTGGGCAAATTTTATCTCTTAATGAACATGCTTGATTATATACCGTTTTAGGATTAGCTGTGGTAAATCCTTTTGCAGGAGTGACTTCCGAAACTATCCCATCTCTGCCTGCCCTGAGTATCGTTAAAACAGTACTCGAACAATTATGAGTATATAAGTCATAATGATACCCAGAATCCACTATTTTTCTCATTTGTGCGAGCATAGCAGCAGCATTAAGTTCGTTTGATCCAGTTCCCAACGGAAGCTGTATTTCTGCGTCAGCTGGCCGCCCGCGACATAAGTAATCGTCTTGGGTACTAAAAAAATAAAGACTATCCGTGGTAATTTGATTATTTTCATTTTGGTACTGTTGGCATAAATTCTTTAATTTGGCTTTAAATTCTTCTAATTCGTTTGAGTCGATTAAGATGAGAAGCTCATTTTTTGTATTTTGAGGAACTTTTAGCGTCTCTATCTCTGTGGGTAAAATGCCAAGATTAGAATCATTAACTTTTTCTGAAATAGATTTCAGTGCTTGTATCAACCGTGTATTTTCGTCTGTCTTATCTTTTTGTAGCACTTTCTCTTTCAGAGCTGCTTGTTCTAATTTTAATTGGGATACCTGCTCTTGTACCTTTTTTTTAATTTCAGATATATTAAGGATGTTATCTAACTGTTCTCTGGAAAATTCTCCATTAGGTAGAACGATGTCTATTCGTTTAGCAGCAATCAAAATCGTTTTATTATCTGGGTGATAAAAATCAATGTGTTCCTTACCTCCTTTTAAAGCTTCACATTTTTTCTCTAATAATTTCGCTGTTTGTAGTAAGTCTTCTCGATTTTCAATTTCTTTAACTTTAAGAATATACTGCCCCTTAGCGGTAGAAAAATCTAGGGCGCGTCCCTTTTCTGTTAATGAGCAAGCTGGAAATACACGAATAACTCTTTTACTTGCTCTTCTTTCCTCAAGCTCAGAAACTTCTAGATAATGACTGTCGGTAGTATGATGTCCAGATCTCTCATAATTAGTATCGTCTTTATAAGAATAATTTAGAGAGAACGGAGCATTGTTACTTGGTATGAAGCTAAATCTAATTACATACTCCATTTCCTCAGCGCCATCACTTTTTTTCTGTTTTTTTATTTCAACGGGAATTTGCGGATCTTTATAACAAAACTCATTTACAAGTGCGATATTTTCTGGACTCCCTGGAAGCCTCATTTCAAGAGAAGCATGCCCAATATTTTCTTTACGATAACGAGCATCTAAAAAACTCATTAATCCAGAATTAGCGTCAGGCGATGTTCCCCATGTTTGCACTTTTACATGAGGGTGGGAATGATCAAATTTAGGCATCGTTTACTCCTGATATTACTGCGATTATTTAGATCATATCGCATTAATATTAAGACCAGCCGTCATTCCAGGTGCAAATTCAGTATAGGTTATACCAGAATTGAATAAGGTAAGAGCCAGCTATCTCGCTTCATTGATAATCATTTTAGGCAACAACTATAAGTTCATCTGATATCAATATATTCATAATCAATACTTTTTGATTTTATCCTGCCACAAAAGTATTGCATCTGCCAGTTTGATCGTATAAATTACATTTTAGGTCAAATAATTACTAAAGGAATAATATTATGCCAACCTATTTCGATCCGATTATGCAAGAAGATACGATACTGGAAGAAAATACCTGCGTCTATTTGGTGAGGCTCAGTGATAATACATTTAGTATTAAAGCACTTTCGTCAGGATTAGAAAAACTACCTAGTGATCCAACGACTCACGCAACAGAGTATTGGCCTGTTCCCATAAAAACGCTAATGGCACTTTTTGAAGACCCCGTTCTCTTTGAAGGTGGTAAACTAACTCAAAAACCCTTGTCACGAGACCACGTTATAAAGTGTTTTGATTTTGATCCTACCCAGGTTAAGCCTAATTCATTTGATAATGCCATTAAAGAAGAATTAAAAAACGAATGGGCTGAGCAGACAATGCGAGATTTACTAAGACAAGAAGGTGCCATGCCCCATACTTTTTTCTATCGTCCTATATTGATTCGAGAGGTTCGTGCAAATCAAGCTCCTCAAGAAGAGCAAGGTCTTGGTCAACTTATTCCAGCCCTTGCAGTATTCCATATGATACCGCAGGTAGTGGATGATGAAGGTCAACCAACTCAAATATTCTTACAAATGTTTATCATGCATATGAACCAAGAAGAAGATGCAGTAGATGAACTTGAAGAAGAGAGTACGCATCAGCCTCATTAAATTGGAAAATAACAGCAGGCTTCGTTATATAAGATAAATTCTTGTACGTAGCTGCGATATTGCAAAACCTAAGAATACGGTTATAGGGAAAACCTGATTTTCATCAGGTTTTTTCTAAAAATGCTTCTAGAATAGATAATTGTCTGCTAAATGTACTGGAATCAATCAAGGAAGAATGTGTGTTATGGTATTACCCTATTTAGATGTGTTTGTTTTTAAGCAAAGACTCCAGTTCTTTAGCACCTATAGGATGACTAAAATAATATCCTTGGAGTTTATCGCAATGTTGTGTTTTTAAAAAAGTTACTTGGAGAAGGTTCTCAACTCCTTCCGCCACTACATCAAATGATAAGCTATTTGCAAGAGAAATGATCGCTTTAACTATAATAGCATCGCTGTTATTTTCCTCAATATCTTGTATAAATGATTGGTCAATTTTTAATTGGTCAATTGGAAGCGCACGTAAATAACTTAAACAGGAGTTTCCAGTGCCAAAATCATCTAATACAATTTTAATGCCTAAATTTTTTAGTTCTTTAATCGATTCGACTACCGTAATATTTCTGATAAGGATATTTTCAGTCACTTCAATTTCTAGATATTCCGGTGAAAGTCCGGATTCATTTAAGATTCTTTTTACCATTTCAACAAAATCTGGTTGCATAAATTGTTTTGTTGCGACATTGACTGCGATAGAAAATGGTGGAAATCCTTTGTCTTGCCATGTCTTATTTTGAATGCAGGCCGTTCTTAACACCCATTCTCCAATCGGTACGATTAAGCCTGTCTCTTCAGCTAAGGGAATGAAATCCATAGGAAGTAATATGCCATATTTGGGGTTTTTCCAGCGAATTAACGCTTCGACAGCAATTAACTGTTCTGTTTTAACATCATATTGGGGTTGATATTCTAAGTAAAGTTCATTGGAAAGTAATGCTTTTCGTAACGCAGATTCCTTATCTAACCTCTCGAGAGATTGCTGATTTAGTTTTGCAGAATAAAATTGGTATTGATTACCTCCTAAGGCTTTTGCGTTATACATTGCTAAATCGGCATTGCGAATTAATTCCTCTACATTCGATCCATCTTGTGGAAAAATACTAATACCCATGCTTGCAGTGATCAAAATCTCTCTATTAGTTATCTTAATTGCTTTTGTGATGGCCCCTAATATCTTGTCGCATATTGTCATGATATCTTCAGGCTTTTTTAATGACTCAGATAATAAGATAAAAATAAACTCATCACCACTCAAGCGTGCAATCGTATCTTCTTCGCGCATGATTTCTTTTAATCGAGAAGAAATTTCCTTGAGTAATGAATCTCCCGCTGCATGACTAAAACTATCATTTACTAGCTTAAATCGATCTAAATCAATAAATATGACTGCGAACAAACTATTGATTCGTTGTGCATGGTTAATAGCATGACGAATTCTGTCAAAAAGGAGTATGCGATTAGGTAATTCAGTTAATGCATCATGAGTGGCTTGGAATTCCAATTTCGCGGTTAAACTGATTCGTTCACTGATGTCTTGAAAAGACCAAACTCTGCCAACTATTTTTTTATTCATTTTTTGTAGTTGCGAATAGCATTCAAAAAATCGTCCATCTTTTAATTGAAAGGTGGTGGTTTCAGTAGCTTCTGGATTTCGTTTGATGTTATGGATTTGTTCTTGAAATTTATCAGCGTTAAGTAATTTATCCTGAATATGTATTTGGATCTTATCATAGTTTTTACCATGAATGAGTGCGGGAGATAATGACCACATATCGATGAAATTTTGATTCCAATCAACAACTTTATTTTCATTGTTGACTACTACAATTCCATTGATGGAAGATTCCAAAGTAGCGCGGGTTAACGAAAGTGATTTCTGTAGCATAATGGTGCGGTCTTTAACTGTTTTTTCGAGTACATTCATATTGGCTTTAATGTCTTGCATTAATTCCCATTTTTTGGTGAGCGCATAGGTCAATTGTCTCACGGCTACTGAATCAAAAGGTTTTTTTAGAATTAACAAACTGTCGGTCATCCCTAATTTTTCGATTGTTTCTTCCCAAGAATAGTCTGAATAGGCGGTACAGATTACAATCTGAATGTCTTTATCTAATGCCCAGATGTGTTTAATGGTTTCAATGCCATCCCAACCTGGTGGCATGCGGATGTCTACAAATGCAAGTGCGTATGGGGTACCTTGAGCTAGCGCTTCTTCAATTCTTTCGACACCCTCCTTTCCTTGTGAGGCAATATCGATTCGGAACGTGGGAAATTTAGTTTGCGGTTTTTTAAAGTCATCGCCAAACAAAATTTCATTTAATTTATCTAACCTGGAATTAGGTTTCTCAAAGGTAAGTATTTTTTTGAAGTCTCGATGAATTGCGGAGTTATCATCAATAATTATTATTTTTAATTCACTATTGGTTTCCCCTCTCATTTTATTATCCTTTAACAGCATAAAATATATTCACCATATAATTATGGTTCACTTTTTTGAAATTTACATATGTAATCTTGGAGTATCCTGGAATTTACAATAATGCCATTTTTGAGGATCATTTGGGATAAATGGCCGCATTTGATGTGGAATAGAGTTAAAAACAGTAGTTCATTGATATTCAATTTTTGATAATATATTGTTTAGTAACCCACTAAGTTTTAGACCTCGTTACAAGTTCAATCGGCTTTGTCATGTACCTTAAATACATTTTCTCGCCTCATTTTACTCGTGTCTTGTCTATAACTTAGTGGAAGACAGTTATAATACTGTTACCACGATTTTTCCAATTTGTTCATTAGACTCCATATATTGATGAGCCTCAATGATTTGATCCAAAGAAAAAATGCGTGCGATACGTGGTTTAAAATCTCCTTGGGTAATATGTTCGAAAATATATTTTTCTGCTTCCTTCCTTAAATTGGGGTTGGCGCTGAGTTCAAATAAAGTATAGCCGCGTAGGGTAAGGCCTTTGCTTAAAGCGGTAAAAAGTGGGAAAGGCATGGGTTCGTTAGCTAAATTACCATAAACAAAAATGATTCCCTTGTCTGCTGCTGCGTCTGCAAGTTTTTCGATATCCTTCCCTGCAACAGGATCGAAAATGATTCGTGCTCCTTGACCTTTAGTGATTTCTTTTACACGAGTGGGCAAATCTTCATCATGAGTAACAATCACGTAATCTGCTCCAAGCTTGAGTAATTCTTCTTTTTTCGCTTGGGTCCTGGTAGTTGCAATACTTATTGCTCCTTGAGCACGTGTAATCTCAATTGCAGCTATGCCAACACTACTACTGGCTGCTGTAATTAACACATAATCTCCTTTCGAAACCTTGCCATAGTGAACAAGAGCGCCATAAGCGGTCATGTATTGCATCCAAATAGAAGTTGCCTCCACGAAAGATAGTTTTTCAGGATAAGCTGCAAGAGCATAAGCAGGTAAAATAGCTACCTCACCATATACACCATATTTCCCTAAATCAAAGCAGGGTACAGAACTTAATTTCATGCCGAGCATTTTCTGATCCACGCCAGGTCCTATAGCTTCAACAATACCAGAAGCTTCATAGCCAATTTTAGAGGGGAATTTAGGTGCGATCAGGTATTGTCCACGACGAAACATAGCTTCTGCTCGATTTAAACCAATCGCATGTATGCGCAATCGTACTTCTCCATTATCAGGTTCTGGTAAGGCTATTTCCTCTAATTTTAATACTTCTGGATTACCAGCTTCATGAAAACGTACTACTTTTGCAGTTGTATGTGACATAGTATTTCCTTATATTTAATCAATAGAAATTGGATAGCGCATGGAATTATTGACAATTCGATTATATCTCAAATCAAATAACTATGTTCTTTCTTTTTCTCGTAATAAAAGATGAACTCTTAAAAACAAATAATTCATACAGATAAGATTTAATTTGCTCATATTGAAAATTATTTGCTCTTTCTCTGGGCGAGTTATAAAGCATAAATTAAGCGCATATCTGTATAAATTTATTGCTAATGGGGTGCTTTTTTTAAAAAAAGACTAAATAATAAGTTGATTTTGCGAAAAAAGGATGAAAATTTGTTGATTTAGATCTCATCTTATGTAAACCTTGTGCCCCTATGAGTAGGAAATTAATTTACACAATATGCGGTATTAGTTGTCTTACGATAAGTTTCGTTGGGCTGTCGCTTTATAAGCAGAATGGGCTTCAAGTTCAAGAGAAACCGCAGAATACGAAACAAGTGATTATTAAAACTGAGCCTGTTAAAACAGCCTCGGTGGAAGATAATGCGCTTAAGAGTGCTAAAAAAATTGTTGAAAGCACCCCGCTTGAGCTCGCCTTAAAAAAGGTGGGTGCAGAAGAGACTAATTCAAAAAAGGCTAGTGCGGAAAATACCAACTCAAAGAAAGTTGCTTCAAAGAAGGTGGTTATAAAAAGAAAGAATATAGCCTTAACAAAAGTATCCTTTGAAGAATTACCTGGTTGGGATCAAGCAGATGTCAAAAAATCTTTATTAGCATTTCAAACTTCATGCAAAGTTTTTTTAAAGCAGGAGCCTTCTCATCCAATCGGGACCCGGCATATCAATTTAAAAGCTCGAGATTGGTATCCAGTGTGTAAGGCAGCTTTAGCACTTGATTCTACATCGGAAGATGCAGCAAAAATATTTTTCGAAAAATGGTTTCATCCTATTGAGTTAAAACAACGAAATCCATCTCAAAGCTTATTTACAGGCTATTATATGCCACGAATAAAGGGCAATCTCAAGAAAAGTCCTAAATACAATACACCCATTTACGGCATGCCTAAAAATGGATATACGACTTCATATACTCGCGCACAGATAGATAATGGCGCCCTTAAGAAGAAAGCACCAGTAATTGCTTGGATTCATAGTCCAGCCGAGCGACTTTTTTTAGAAATCGAAGGTGCGGGTGTTATTCAATTGCCGAATGGTGAGAATATATACTTGGGGTATGCAGGTGAGAATGGCGCGCCTTATACTTCAATTGCCAAGGTGATGATAAACCAAGGAATTATGAGTCGAGATACCGCTTCTAAAGCAGCGATTATACGTTATTTGGAGGAGCACCCTAAAAAAGCCAAAGATATTCTCCATAAAAATAAGTCCTTTGTTTTTTTTGAGGATGTAAAAAAACCCATGGCGCTTGGTGCTCAAGGGATGGCTCTCACCCCGGGTTATTCTTTGGCTGTGGATAAGAAATGGATTCCGCTTGGTGCCCCGCTTTGGTTAGATACAACTCGGCCCGATAAAAATCAAGAAGATGAAAAGCAATTACAGCGCCTCATGATTGCTCAAGATACAGGTGGCGCAATTCGTGGTTTCATGCGAGGTGACATTTATTGGGGTTCAGGAAATCTTGCTACATTTCTAGGGGAGCATATGAAGAACGAAGGTCAATATTGGTTATTATTGCCCAAATACATTTTCAATCGACTCGCCAAAAAATCCGTTTAAACCTATTTTAAGTTAAAATCTGTTTGCAAACTAAAATCGAAGCATGAATAACTTTCTATGTGTATTTTTTATAAACATAAATTTCAAATTTATCTTTTAAATTCAAATAGATACATTAATTTTTTTAAATTCGTAATTTTTTTGTAAAGATTTTATTTGTTAATTAATCCTTAAGCTTTATTGCCTTAAACTGAAAAAAAGCCAAGAGGAGACTACTATGTCAAACAAAAAACTAACTGAACGTTTGAACAATGAGCTAGATGAGCTTGGTGTCCCTGTCTTAATGACAGAGCGAGTTCAAGTGTGTGCTACACTATTCCAAGTTCCAAAATTTAAAATCGAAGCTCTGTTAAATGGAGTTGTCGTTTTAGATACTGAGTCGATGCAAAAAATCGCTAATGAACTTGAAGTAAGTATGGATTGGCTAATGGGTGAGGATCAAGAAAAAACAACGCACTAACCAATATCAATGAATCTGTTCGCTGAAAATATTAATAAAAGTAGTTCGATATAAGAAAGATTATATCGAACTATTCAGATTAAAAACCATTCTCAAATACATCAATTACTGCCTAAAATTCTATGCTTTTTGAGCCGGCTCTTTAACCCAAAGCAATAAAAGGGAACCTACTATTAAATAAAGGGGCAATAACGATAGAGCCATCTGATAGCTAGAGAGAGAAAACTGATGGACACCATTTACGATATGACCCTCCCATCCCATATCCAATAACTTTCCAATAAGGGGCTCTGTTAAGGCATCAAAAAGAGCATCGCTGGTATTGATCATGGCTATAACCGTTGCTGTCAATGCTACAGAGTTAATTTCTTTTCCCATAGCAAAAACCAACATAAATGCTCCAAGCCCGAAACCAAATATAAATAACAATACACTTAAAGTTACAGTGGATAATGCTTGGCAATATAGAACTAAGATGAGCGCTGCAGTTGATGCTGTGGTGCTAAAAAACATGACATAACGTCGATTGCCTAAACGATCGGATAACATCCCCAAGATAGGACTTCCTAGACCTAAACCTATAAAAACGAGTGACAATAGAGAGGCCGATTGAGTTTTACTTAAGTGATAAGCTTCCTCTAAGAATGGGTTTCCCCAAAGTCCTCCAAATACGGCAACAGGTGAGAAAGCAAGCCCACTGTATAAAGTGAGCAGCCAATTTTGTTTGCTCTTAAGCACCCCAACTACATCTTGAAATGAAATTGTTGTTTTGGTGGTTGTCATGTTTAAAGAGCGTGGACGATCGCGCACTACCATAAAAAACAAACAAGATAGGATAACTCCAGAAACCCCTACACTGAATAGGCAGTGACGCCACCCAAAATGCTCAATAAGCCAAGCTAAAGGAGCTTGACCAAAAACTGCACCAGCCATGGCCGCTGTAGCTAAAAGCCCGCTCACAAAGGCATATTGTTTTGGAGAAAACCAGTCTGCTGCGAGTTTCATATAAGCGACTGTCGCAAAGGCAACCCCAATGCCCATCAATGCACGAGCTGTAATTGCTACAGATAAGGTCTCTGCGGTTGAAAATAAAAGCACACCTAGGGCACAGCAAAAAATTGCGGCTGATGTAAAGCGACGAGCACTGTACTTATCAAGCAAAATACCGACAAATAATTGCGTAATCATATAAGAATAATAAAAAGTAGCAGCCAGGTTTCCAAGACCTGCGCCTGTCAAATGAAATTGTTTCATTAAAGGGGTAGTGATGATACTCGGAAAAATTTGTAAAACATATTTATAAAAAAGAAAGCAAGCCGCTAAACTGATAACAATAATAGGATAGACTAAAACAGGACTGGTATGGTTCTTCTCTAAAGACATTAACATAATTATCTCTCTTTGCATGGATTAAAGTGTTCGCTGAATGGAAGACTCACTGAGCGGGCGTGGCCTTAGAGAGACCCTGTCTTAACGGGCTTATGTTCTTATTCGCTCACCGTTAAGACAGGCGAATAATGTTAATAATTTGAATAATTTTTTTAAAAGAAGAGGGGAAAATAAGAAACATCACAGCACACCAGTTGTTACTGGCACAAAATAACTTTGTAGTGCTGTTTGTATTTGTCATGAAAAACTCTAGTGCAATTCAAAAAGGATATGAACTTTAAAAAATCCTAACACATGAATAAATAATTTACAACAATTGTTTTTTTTCTTCATGGGTCATTTTCTACCTTATCCTGTCGTCTGTGGCAAATCGATACACGTCTCTTGAGCTGATTATTGGATGCACTGGACGAGTTACGGTAGGTCGATACCCTATCAACAAATACTTAAGGGTATTGGAAAATGCTTTGCATAGGATGGCAAAGAGAGTGACTTTGATTGTGATTTTGGTAAAAAGAGTCAAAATTTGCGGCAAACTGCTTGTTGCTGAGGCAAAGGTTGAGTTGCATTCTGCAACTCAACTATCACCTTTCTCAAGGGCAAAATTGAATACGAGATTGATGGTACTTATGCCAAATTGAGAGCTACTGCTGCTGCTATTATTATTGTTATTGTTACTCATCATGGTTGAAACGTATCGAAAATCCAGACCCATGGTTGTAAAGTCATCAAGGTAATAGTTAAAGCCTACTATTCCTTGTAAGGCAAACCCTCCCTGCGAGTTATTGGAGGTGAATTGGATTGCAGGAACAATTCCAGAATACTCCGTGGATTCGATATTGCCTTGATTTCTGATGAGTGCAGCCCCAAGGCCTAATCCTAAATAAGGAACAAAATTAATATCCGGATTAGAGGACGTAAAATCATAAAATGCATTGAACAATCCATAAAAACCCATGGTGTTACCATTAAAGCCTAATCCATTATCTTGAATGTACGCAGGGCATACTCCTTCTGGGCCAACGACAGTAGGGCTAATGAGAGTACACGTACCGACTTGCAGCTCCCCATAATTGTTTATATTATAGAGAAATTCCGCTTCAAGCCTGAAGTTTTGTATTTTATAACCAATAGAGGTACCTACCCCTCCACCAACTGGCCCTAAGGTGACTTGTCCAGTATAAGGCACATTGTTAATAGTAAAAGTAAGGTCCGGATTAGGCGCATGGCTAATTTGGCCTAATAAACCAAAGTAAAACCCTTGTACGGGTTCTGCACTAAAAGCACTGTTACTTAGAAAGCTTAAAATAAATCCAAATTTAATTATCTGTTTCATTCCATATCCTAAATTAATTCCGATGATAAATGGTTGTTTTTCTGTGCTAATGGAGAAACTATCTGAAACCCTCCTTGGATGCAAATTTTTTTTAATTTCAACTCGATATCAGACTAAACGTATCTTCATGAAATGATTGAAAAGACCTGTGCTGGATACATTTTGCTGCTTTAAAGCACATCTCATGTATTTTGTAGTCAAGGTGTTGGTGTCAGTTGTAGAACTATTTTGAGGTTTAAAAATATCTTATATTTGTTATCAACCCCTAAAAGGAAAGTCAACGTTATTGCATTGCAATTATTTATTCCCATCATTCCAAACTTTCATGGGGCATAGCCATTATTCTTGTGGATATCATACGGCTTTAATCTGCATCCTTCAAACTTATAGTTATGAAGACATGAAGGAGTATGAAAATGCCTAAGAGAAGATTAAACAACTATTTCCCCAATCAAGAAAAGCAACGAATACAAGATGCATTGGATCAAAAATTAATACAAATAGAAGCATGGGGGAGGGAACAACTGAAACAGCCAGGAGCAAAAAATCATCTTTCTAGTGGCGTTATTCATGCAACAAAAGAGGCTGTTGTAGTCCCAGAAAGAGTAAATGCGGATATGCAACATTTGAAAAATATGTTAATTACCTTATCAGGAAACAGTCCAATAACTGATAATGAACAAAAAATTATTGATAAGTACATCGAAAAAATCGATAAATTAGTGGGCTTGTACGCAGATTTAAATGAGCACCATCCATTAATTAATGATAAGAACACCAGCCCAGAAGAAGTAATACGAGGATTGAATCAAAAATACAACGATCCTAAATTTTATGAAATGATGGAAACACTGGCAAGCTTAGAATTTGACAAAGAAAGAATTAATTCTATAGCTGCAAAATATGAAGATGCTTTGAAAAGAAAAAATGCTGCATACAATGAAGCAAGAACCATTTTAACGCCCATTTCAAATCCAGAGAATCCTGCACGAGGAACTCAAACAAGAGATATAGCTTTTCTTACAAGCATGCCGATGCAAAATTTACCTAGAGTTTCTATGGTGATTCGAGCAATTGATGAACAAATTAAAAAATTTAGAGATACTGATCCAGCACCTGATTATTACGTTGAACAACAAGCACCCAACAATCCCAATGCAGCCATTGCAGATTTATTGACGCAGACTGCTGGATGTCTTGAACGTTCAGGACCTAAAAACTCTGAACTGCAAAAAAAGATTGGTGAGAAAACAGTCGCAAATCAAGCGGAAGCGTTATATTCCAGTAAGGGGTCAGGATCTAGTGCGGAACAAAAACAGGCTTTTTTCTTGCGAGAAATTTTAAATCTTAATTTAAACACACCAAAAGCAAATACTGACGAGGCTCGAGTTAAAGATTTTCCAGCTTATTTAGGGGCGGTATTAGTTAAATGCTTCCCGGAAACTTTCGGACTTAATGCAAAAGAGGAACTTTTAATAAAAGCAGGTGCGAATGCTGCGGATTATATTAATATTCATAATGCTCTTGGGATTCCTATAATTGGTGAAACGGATAAAATACAATTAAATCCAGCCCAATTTGATGCGGCAGCTTTGGATGAATTATACAATTCAGATCAAAATGCACTTTGGCTGGTTTTAAAAAGTACCAAACCAATTGATGCCAATTTTACTGCTGAAAATAAAGTAAAGGCCTACATTGAATTGGCACAGGCATACAAAGCGCAAAAAATTGGTGGCACTGAAAAATATTCAGGTGCTTACCACATGGCGCAAGCAGCTCTTGAAGTGGCAAAAAACAATCCTGAATGTCAAGAGTTGGTTCATAATGCTTTTGGCCCTAAAAGTGAATTAGGACAATGGATCATTTCAAAACACGCCAAGCAGGAACAAGCAAAAATAAGTGAATACCTATCTCAATATTCACATGCTCAATACCTAAAAAGTGTGGAACCACCTTCCTTAAAAAAACAAGTGATCTCTCCATCACAAGCATTGCTAATATTAATTGATCATTACCAGGCTCAGCGTAACAAATTAGCTGCTGCTAACGTAGATCCTGAAATAGTAAAAGCAGCAGTTGAAAAAGTGGCTGAGTTAAAAAAACTTTATGTACTGGGTGTGAGAGTGGGTGAGGCTGACGCGAAGTATAAAAAATTTAATATAAACGAAGACGATTTACAAAAGATGCAGCACTATTTGGCTGATCCTCTTTTATCATCCTATGAGGTTTCAAAGGATAAAAAAGTAATAAATAATGATCCTACGCGAAGGTATTTTGAAACACACCTTGCTTATGAAACAGTCAAAAATCAAATCGATAGCATGAATAAAGATCTTTTACAAACGCACGTGGACAAGTTAGCTGGAGCATTATCACCGAAAGCTGCGGATGTCAAAGATTGCGAGGATGTATTTTCTAATACCTATCAAGGGACGAGTTTACTCCATAAAGAATTTGCTAATCATATTGCAAAAATTAAAAGCAAGGAAATCTATAGCGAGTTAAATGAAGAGCAACGAGAGAAAGTCATTTTGGTAGTAAAAAGTGCTTTCTTAGGTGTTGCTAATGCACTGGCAAGAGGAGATGAATTACCAATTAATATTTATAATAAATCGCGACTTTATGGAGATTGGAGAGGAAAAGAGATGCTTAAGGATCAAGGGAGTGCTGCTAATGCTCATATGGGGTTAATGAAGGGATTCATGCCTGTGGCTCAGGTTGATATTGCTACTTCAATGAATTCTGCACCATTTCTTAAACCCTCAGATCAAGCTACTTTTAAAGATGATGGTGAATACTATAAATGGGTAGAAATGAATTTTTCAGGACTTGTTCATCCATTTTCTAATTCCATATCTGGAACGATGCTTTGTCAATTGAGGAATTTAGCGGAACAAAAAAATGGAGATATAAATAATGCATCAGGAATAACTGATTCGGCATTCGAAATTGAAAAATATTCACGAGTATTTATTGCAGCAATGCTTTATGGAACAGGCGGTCATACGCTGAATGAGTATTCTTTTCCTTTTCAGTTAGAGGATGTGCAGAATGAGTTTGCTGGAGTTGATGGATTTAAAAATATTAATTTAGAGACTTTGTTTTTGGATAATAATGACGCGGCGCTCAATAATGCAATCAATCAGGCGATAACATACAACGCACATTTTATACAAAGGCAAAAAATAAACCAAGATATCAAATTTGTCAGCTCATATCATGATAAGCTTGAACTAGCGCAAGCGATAGCTCCTGTAGTCCAAAAGATAGAACAATATGAGAGTGATGTCGAAAAAATGCTTTTCTCCTCTCATAGAACTGCCAGTGAGAAAGTTGACATCATGAAGCCTGCGATCGAACAAATTATCGAGGTATTAAAAGAAGGCAAGGTGGAGGATGCCGCGGAGCTGGCTGAGAGACTCATGCAGCGATTAGAGCATGACTATGGGACAAAAGGATTTACAGGGAGTGAAAAAAATCCTACCAAATTGCTAGAGAAATACATGATATAATTTCAAAATTAGACAATAAGTTATCAAAGAGTGAAAATATAGTTAGCGCTAATCTTAGTTTTAAAGAGCGATTACAACAGTTTAAAACACAAGAAAAACCACTAGAAGTAATTTCCGAATCAGACAATTCGTTACCCAGAGAAAATAACTTATCTCAGGTGGTTTTAAACTTTAAAGCGCGGATTGAACAGCTCAAAATAGAGGTGGATGAACCTCACGAAGAGGAAGAAAATAATTGGGATGTTAGTCTATAATCTGTTGTAATAGTTAAAAGCCAAGTCTGACAGCTATCCCCAAAATGGGTAGGGTCAGACTTAGCTTTATCTACTGCAACGAATTCACCCTAAACTACCAGGGCAATTGTCAGATCAAGTTTGAACTACTCTATGTCAACACATACGGTAATTAAACCTTATATTGGCTATCTTTCTGTTTCGGATTTTGATCTTCTTTAAATTTATGCAAATCACCTTTTATTGATTTAAACGAATGTTCCGATTTTAATTTATCAACAAAACTCTGTATTCTTCGCACATATTCGGTATCTTTTTTATGTCCTTTCCACGCCAAGTATTCTTCTCCAGATTTAATTGCCTGTTTTGGATTTGTCTTACTTAACGTCTCAAGTTGCTCCGCTACTCTGAATATAGGCGCTGCAACAGTACCTGGCTTGAAACCGCCAATATCAGCCAATATGGCCCACATTGGTTTTCGTGCAGACTTGGGCGCATGTGCTTTTGTCATTTTTTCTATTCTTTCAATAAAGGATACTGAAGATATATCATCAAAGGCTGTTTGAGGATTTTTATCAAGGTATGCTTTGCCTATTTTGTAAACTTCTTTATAGTCGTTCTTTCTTTCAGCTTTCATCATTTTATAGAGAACGGCATTAGGTGATTCTATGAGTGTTGGGCTGGATTGGTCATGTAACATTACTGCTTTGCCCCCACCAATATGTTTCCCACGTTCCAATGCGAGGAACTTTGAAGCCTCTTTATCCAGTAACGCGGTGTTACTTGATTTATAAAGTGGTTGATCCCAATCGCTTACAGCATCTTGCACGTAACCTTTTTTCAGAACGGGAATACTGCGCGCATATACTCTGTATCGTTGCTCTTGATTTTCTTCATTCTCAAGCTTCATTCCAGGCATTAGCTCTAAATAATCAGTAAACAATTTCCTCACTTTCGCTTCAATTTCTTCATCATCTGGATTGGCTATAATAAAAGTAGCTTGATTCACTAGATCTTGTTTTTGCTCGCTTAATGGAGGCGTAGTAAAGTCCATATCTTGAAACGCTGTTCCTTGAAAGGCTTTTCCTTCTTTAATCTCCTTAACAAGGTCAGTTCCTATTTCTTTCCAAAATGGATTAACAATTTTGGGTTCCTCTTCTGTGCCAAAGTTATAGAACAGTTTTGCGAAGTCTTTATCTTCATTGTTAAAAAGTTCTTCAGCTACTGTCCAGCGCCCGCTTTCGGGAAAGTTTTCAAAGCTTTGTCCATTTTTGGCCCACATGAATGCATCTACATAATTTTGTACTGTCATACTGTGAGTTGCGGCCCATTCATTCAATGTTTGAGTGACTTCATTATCAATTTTTAATGGATCTGCGGCAATTTTAGTAATAAATTCCTTATCAACATAAACCCTGTTGGCAATCGAATGATGAATGATTTCTACAAAGAGTTGATTTTCCATTTCAACAAGTTTCGCGCCATATTTACCTACAGCCTTCTTATCTTCTTCAGTGAAAAAGATATTCCCAGAAGCCGTGATGCTAAAAGGAGTTTCCTTTGCGAAGTGTTGCTCATGGGTTGCTTTGGCTAAGTTAATCGCTTGTTTTAGTTTAGTATCTGCAGCGGTTAGCTCCATATGATGCTGAATCATTTTACCTATAGCAGTACTCAACTCTGGAATTTGATCATTTACCTCATCCAGATCTTCTCTTAAGCTTTGATATGTTTGTAAGTCTTTGCCATGCAGTTGTTGAGACACGTTATCATAAATCATGTTTTGCATTTCAATTAAGCTTTGTATTTCTGCTTCATCTTGCTTGATCATTTCAGTGAGCTCTTCATATACCTCAACATCGTGGCCCAGGTGATTCATGATAAAATTAGAGCGCTCTTGAATTGCTTTATCGAGTTTTTCAATTTCATCTTTTATAAGTGTTAATTGAATTACATCATCTTCAGATAAGTTATTTACTAACAGATGGTTAATTTTATCTGCGATTTGGGAGGCGTTGCGCTCCATCTGGTGTAATGTTTTTGTTAATCGACGGACATGGCCCTGATACTCTTCTTCTTTTTCGCTGAGTTCACTCATCTGCGCAATAAAATGTTGTAATGATTTTAAAAGATTAGACTGCCCATCATTACCAGTAAAAGGCTTTCCATTTTCATCTACATTAATACGGTGCATGGTTGCAACGCCGCTACTTGGGTTACCAAAAGTAATTTCCCCATAATAACGTTTGTCTTTAGGATCCATTCCGGCCATTATATCTTGGGTGGTTTGGCCAGTGTATTCCGCGGCATTTCGAGCTAATTCTGCGATGTCATGAACCATCGCTATGCCTGAATACCCAGGTTCGCTCTTGATATTATGTTCTATTTCTTGCAACTTCTTGTAAAAGGCTTGTCCTTCCTCTGAAGTTTTATTCAGCTCTGCGGAGTCCTCTAAAGTGGCACAAAATTTTTGTAAATACTCCATAATGCATTTGGGATCTACGTGAGTACGAATGTCTATTACTCCATCACTAACGGCCATTATACCTGGATTAACTTCATGACTTGATGATCCACCCGCACCATAGGTTGTTACCAGTAGGGGTCTATCTCTTCCCTCTTGTTTAAAGACATTATTGTCAATGAGGGATTGCATGATGACATCACCTTCATGCATTAATAAGTCTCCGTTTAAACCCATGTTTAACTGTTGATGAACAATACCTTTTATTGATTTTATTGGTTCACCATTTTTAGTAATTAAACCAAAACAGACTTTATGATTGTCAAACGCTTTTACTTTTGCGCCACCTTGAGAAAAAATACTATTGGCAACTCTTAATTCGGAAGCTTCTGTTGACAAGTTGTCAACTAAGTCTTGCAACGGGCCTTCTTTTTCTCCGCCAGAGACAAAATCCCATCCGTGACCTGCAATTTGATCAATGGTAGATTCTAGGAGCGCATCAGGACTATCACCATCTAAAAGACGAAACACTACCAAAGCCGCCTCCCCATCTTCGAGTTGGTCGATATAGGATTTCAGAAGTGGTCTTGTTTCTTCATCCATTACTCCACCTAGGTATTCAATGGGTTTAATTGTGTCTTCTTTAGCCTGCATGATAAGCCCCTTAATATTTAATCTATATGTTTAAGAATAGGCATTAATGGTAAAAAAACCAACTTAAGGTCGAAATCTGTCCCTTATGGTTTGAGTCTATTGATAGTGTCCAGTTGAGCCATTTTTGCGGAGTAGGGCAAGGAGTTTTGGGATGATTATTTTGAGCTATCACCTACATACCACGCATGAAACGGGGTATGTAGGTATTTTTATGCGGTTAAAATTTTACAAGCCTGAGCAATTTTTATCGATTAAGCCTTATGCTTTCATCTTCTAACTCTGGTGTATCACCATTCTCAGGATCAGTTGAGGATTGTCTTGCTTGAGAGAAAAAACTATGTTCCTGAAGCTTTGGATCTTTTAATTTTTTAGGTTCAAGCTCAATAATGATGTCTTTACTCAATTTTAATCGTTTTATATTTATGGGAAGGCTCTCTAAAAATTCAGCTCGTTCAATGTCTGTTTTTGTCTCAAAACCATGACCGCTTAAATCAAGATAAGTAATCGTTTCCGGTATATTTTTTAATACGGCTGACAATGCAAGCATGCCTAACTTATCAAGACCATTATAACTTAAATCTAAACGCGTTAACGATTGGGGTAATGCCTTAAAAATTTCCGATATTTCCTCTACTGTTTTGTTGCCTAATTTATTCCAGGCAAATTGCATTGAGGTAAGGTTTGATTTTAATGCGCTAAGTGCATTAGTAAGCTCTAAGGTTGCACATAGGCCTAGATCATTATGACTTAAATCTAAGATTGCTAAGTGCGCATGCACTGACTGGAGCACTTGCACTAGGCTTCCATTTTTATGAAGTCTAAGCTTATTGAGATGCAGATGAAGTTCCTCTACAGTCTCTGGAATGCTTTGAAGGACTTTAGTCAATTGTTTGTAGTGTTGATGGCCAAAACCATTGTTGCTCAAATCGAGTGATTTTATGCCGGCGGGTGTTTTTGAGATCGCCAAGGAAAGATCTGCTGGCGATGCTAAATTGAGTTCATTTCCACTTAAGTCAAGAAAACGCTCGTTTTCTGGTATAGATGTTATCGCGGAGAGCATTTCACTTAATGACAAATTTGATATATCTAGTCGCATAAAGTTTCCTTAACTAAACTATTAAATTACATCCAAACAGCATATTTGGCGATTATTTTTCGTTTGTTTGTATTCTTCCATTACAAGGATGTTTATTTTATGATCATTTAATGGGTTTGGCAAATAGAGACATTTGGCTACTTAAGTAATGTTGATTTGATGTCGCAGGAGGAGAGGATTCATGGAGGGGGAGATAATTAACATTGGTTTGTCAATTATCCGTTTTCAGGATAACCGACAGACCAAATGTTTACACGGTTACAAATTAAATTTACCATTCAATTGATTTTCTGGTTGTTTTTCAGATTCTTTGTCGCTCTTTCTAAAAAATGTTAGACCACCTTGCGTGTTTTTATAAGAATGTCCCAATGCTTCTTTAGGCTGAGTCAATTCAGCAATCAACTTTTTAATGTCTTGAACATTAAAATTTCTGTGATGATAGTTTTTCCATGCTAAGAATCTTTCTGCAGATTTAAGGGCCTGCTGCGGATTTTCTTTACTCATTTCTCTAAGCGCTTCTGCGACACGAGGGCCAGTAATTTTCTTTGGGCTTATACCGATTTCAGTAGGGAATGGTGGTTTTATCTTTGGTTGATGAGATTTGACCATTTTTTCTATTCTTTCGATATACGCTACTGTAGAGAGGCATTTGCTACCAAACATTGCTTTGGGATTCTTCTCAAGATATTCCTTGCCAATGTTGTAAACCTCTCGATAGTTTTTATTCCTTTCAGCTTTCATCATTTTATAGAGAACGGCATTAGGTGATTCTATGAGTGTTGGGCTGGATTGGTCATGTAACATTACTGCTTTGCCCCCACCAATATGTTTCCCACGTTCCAATGCGAGGAACTTTGAAGCCTCTTTATCCAGTAACGCGGTGTTACTTGATTTATAAAGTGGTTGATCCCAATCGCTTACAGCATCTTGCACGTAACCTTTTTTCAGAACGGGAATACTGCGCGCATATACTCTGTATCGTTGCTCTTGATTTTCTTCATTCTCAAGCTTCATTCCAGGCATTAGCTCTAAATAATCAGTAAACAATTTCCTCACTTTCGCTTCAATTTCTTCATCATCTGGATTGGCTATAATAAAGGTAGCTTGATTCACTAGATCTTGTTTTTGCTCGCTTAATGGAGGCGTAGTAAAGTCCATATCTTGAAACGCTGTTCCTTGAAAGGCTTTTCCTTCTTTAATCTCCTTAACAAGGTCAGTTCCTATTTCTTTCCAAAATGGATTAACAATTTTGGGTTCCTCTTCTGTGCCAAAGTTATAGAACAGTTTTGCGAAGTCTTTATCTTCATTGTTAAAAAGTTCTTCAGCTACTGTCCAGCGCCCGCTTTCGGGAAAGTTTTCAAAGCTTTGTCCATTTTTGGCCCACATGAATGCATCTACATAATTTTGTACTGTCATACTGTGAGTTGCGGCCCATTCATTCAATGTTTGAGTGACTTCATTATCAATTTTTAATGGATCTGCGGCAATTTTAGTAATAAATTCCTTATCAACATAAACCCTGTTGGCAATCGAATGATGAATGATTTCTACAAAGAGTTGATTTTCCATTTCAACAAGTTTCGCGCCATATTTACCTACAGCCTTCTTATCTTCTTCAGTGAAAAAGATATTCCCAGAAGCCGTGATGCTAAAAGGAGTTTCCTTTGCGAAGTGTTGCTCATGGGTTGCTTTGGCTAAGTTAATCGCTTGTTTTAGTTTAGTATCTGCAGCGATTAGTTCCATATGATGCTGAATCATTTTCCCTACTCCAGCACTCAACTCTGGAATGTGTTCGTTTAACTCATCCAGATCTTCTCTTAAGTTGTGGTAGGTTTGTAAGTCTTTGCCATGCAGTTGTTGAGACACGCTATCATAAATCATGTTTTGCATTTCAATTAAGCTTTGTATTTCTGCTTCATCTTGCTTGATCATTTCAGTGAGCTCTTCATATACCTCAACATCGTGACCCAGATGATCCATAATAAAATTAGAGCGTTCTTGAATTGCTTTATCGAGTTTTTCAATTTCATCTTTTATAAGTGTTAATTGAATTGCATCTTCTTCAGATAAGTTATTTACTAACAGATGGTTAATTTTATCGGCGATTTGGGAGGCGTTACGCTCCATCTGGTGTAATGTTTCTGTTAATCGGCGGACACTCTTACGATATTCCTTTTCTTTTTGTTTTTCACCGAGTTCACTCATCTGCGCAATAAAATGTTGTAATGATTTTAAAAGATTAGACTGCCCATCATTACCAGTAAAAGGCTTTCCATTTTCATCTACATTAATACGATGCATGGTTGCAACGCCGCTACTTGGGTTACCAAAAGTAATTTCCCCATAATAACGTTTGTCTTTAGGATCCATTCCGGCCATTATATCTTGGGTGGTTTGGCCAGTGTATTCCGCGGCATTTCGAGCTAATTCTGCGATGTCATGAACCATCGCTATGCCTGAATATCCAGGTTCGCTCTTGATATTATGTTCTATTTCTTGCAACTTCTTGTAAAAGGCTTGTCCTTCCTCTGAAGTTTTATTCAGCTCTGCGGAGTCCTCTAAAGTGGCACAAAATTTTTGTAAATACTCCATAATGCATTTGGGATCTACGTGAGTACGAATGTCTATTACTCCATCACTAACGGCCATTATACCTGGATTAACTTCATGACTTGATGATCCACCCGCACCATAGGTTGTTACCAGTAGGGGTCTATCTCTTCCCTCTTGTTTGAAGACATTATTGTCAATGAGGGATTGCATGATGACATCACCTTCATGCATTAATAAGTCTCCGTTTAAACCCATGTTTAACTGTTGATGAACAATACCTTTTATTGATTTTATTGGTTCACCATTTTTAGTAATTAAACCAAAACAAACTTTATGATTGTCAAACGCTTTTATTTTTGCGCCACCTTGAGAAAAAATACTGTTGGCAACTCTTAATTCGGAAGCCTCTGTTGACAAGTTGTCAACTAAGTCTTGCAACGGGCCTTCTTTTTCTCCACCGGAGACAAAATCCCATCCGTGACCTGCAATTTGATCAATGGTAGATTCTAGGAGCGCATCAGGACTATCACCATCTAAAAGACGAAACACTACCAAAGCCGCCTCCCCATCTTCGAGTTGGTCGATGTAGGATTTCAGAAGTGGTCTTGTTTCTTCATCCATTACTCCGCCTAGGTATTCAATGGGTTTAATTTGTTCATCGTATTTAGTCTGCATAACAATAATCTCAAAAATTGAACTATGTGTAGCCATTATAACCAATAATTGTTAATTAAATATTAAGTGTCATTTATTAGTTCTTATGGTGGATATGAAAATTTTTGAAAAAATGAACGGATTTGACGATTGCGTAAGTTAAATAATATTTTTCTAAAATCTGATTAAAATGACTTAATTTTATGCGATACCATACTCACATACTGCATTTTTTATCTGTAATTAAACCATTTGTGGACTTAATCTAGCGGACTCTAGTTTCCGTGCTTTCAAACTCGGAAACTAGATACAATAAGATTATTCCTAATTGAGAGGGGAGGATTTTTAACGACATGTACCCAGAGATGGTTCTTTAGCGCCAAACCCGGGCATCTGGTCTTTTTTAGAGTCTGTAGGAAACTGAGAGAAGAAATGATGTGCATAGGTTGTTAGTTCTTTTAATCTTTCGACTCCACGCTCAATAGTTATATCTTTACTCAGTTTTAATCGTTTTATATTTATGGGAAGGCTCTCTAAAAGTTCGGCCCTTTGAATGTCTGTTTTTGTCTCAAAACCATGACCGCTTAAATCCAGATAAGTAACGGTTTCCGGTATATTTTTTAATACGGCTGACAATTCAAGCATGCTTAACTTATCAAGACCATTATAACTTAAATCTAAACGCGTTAACGACTGGGGTAATGCCTTAAAAATTTCCGATATTTCCTCTACTGTTTTGTTGCCTAATTTATTCCAGGCAAATTGCATTGAGGTAAGGTTTGATTTTAATGCGCTAAGTGCATTAATAAGCTCCAGGGTTGCGCTTAGGCCTAGATCATTATGACTTAAATCTAAGATTGCTAAGTGCGCATGTACTGAATGAAGCACTTCCACTAGGCTTCCATTTTTATGAAGTTTAAGCTTATTGAGATGTAAATGAAGTTCCTCTACAGTCTCTGGAATGCTTTGAAGGATTTTAGTCAATTGTTTGTAGTGTTGATGGCCAAAACCATTGTTGCTCAAATCGAGTGATTTTATGCCGGCAGGTATTTTTGAGATCGCCAAAGAAAGATCTTCTGGTGATGCTAAATTGAGTTCATTTCCACTTAAGTCAAGGAAACGTTCGTTCCTTGGTATGGATGTTATTGCGGTGAGCATTTGATTTAATGATAAATCTGATATATTTAGTCGCATAAAATTTCCTAAACTATGAAATTACAATTCAAAACGTATTTTTGATTTAATATATAACGCTTTGTGTTGTTAAGGCGCAAGGCTGTATATTTTATGATCATT
Organism: Legionella sainthelensi; assembly: GCF_900637685.1. Taxonomy (NCBI): domain Bacteria; kingdom Pseudomonadati; phylum Pseudomonadota; class Gammaproteobacteria; order Legionellales; family Legionellaceae; genus Legionella; species Legionella sainthelensi. The sequence continues at coordinate 3,614,792 of NZ_LR134388.1, read as the reverse complement.
TTGTGGGTTTTGCAAATATAAATTTCGCTATTTAAGTTTTGTAGTATTTTTGTCTATGGATAAGTGAGTTATTTCTCTTTGTTTATCAGGTCAATCACACTGAAGAGATGTGCCTGGAGATCGATGGATGAAATGGCTTTATGGGAGCTTAGAAAAACGCGAGTAAACAAAAGCTATAGATAATAACAATCGATGTGAATTAATTTGGAAATAGTTGATGAGTGCTATTCAAGTAACTTTAGAACCTTTTCAGGAGGGCGGCCTATTACCGCTTTATTCTTAAACGTGATAATGGGGCGTTGCATTAAAATAGGCTCTTTCAACATTGCTTGCAGCACAGCATCTTCGTTATCTAAGGAGAGTCCCAATTCTTTAAAAATAGGTTCATTGACACGGACAAAGTCTTTGAGGGCAAAGTGAGCGCGTAATACCTTCAATTGTTCCAGGCCTAATGGCGCTTTAAGATACTCAATAATGATAGGTGTAATTCCTTTATTTTGAAGTAATTCCAGTGTTTGTCTTGATTTAGAGCAGCGAGGATTATGATAAATTGTAATTTTTTGCATGTTTTTTTTTAATAGATTGACTTCTGTATTTAACTATAACATTAAAATCAAAAGCTAATAAACCCCGGATTAGTTGGGACTAATACGGGATTTATAGGAAAAACAATTTGAATCAGAAAGGCATGCCAGGAGTTGTCTGATTTATTTTTTGTGCAGAGTCTAAAGAAGCACTTAATGTTTGGATAAATGTTTCAGAAATGCGTGCATGTTCAGGGAATATGCCTGCATAAAAACTCAGATCTTCAATTGCTTGAGTAACAGTATCTTTTTTATACTTTTGGACATAACCGATATCTTCAAACATGTGAGTTTGATTGTCCAATGCTGATAAAATATTTTGTATGCATCGATGATATTTTGCAATCAGGCTAGGAATGTGAGTCTCATTGTGGAATAAACCAAAACCTAATGAAACAGTACGAATGATGTTGTCTAATCTAACAACCTTTTTATTCCAATATTCATTGCAGCGCTCTTCAAATATCGAGCCTTTAAATTTCATTTGAGCATCTCCACGGTTAAGTTTTTGGATAATATAAAGTCGCATTATTAAGAAAACCTTAAATATGGTTAAAGTAATTGCATATATTTGCTACAACTTAAGCGGCGAGGCGATAGATACATTATAATTAGTACCACATAAAACAAGGTCAAGGCTTAGGAAAACCCATTAAAAAATAAAGATTTTGTCATTTACTAAATCATCACCTCATGAATCCTCCCTTGCTCTTTGTGGTGGATGTCACTCACAAAAAATATGTTCGAGCCTATGCTGCAGAGTTAAATACAATGATTAAACCGATCCTATGAGAGGGGTTACTGCCATTAAGTTAAGGAAAAAAGTAGGTTGGACTCAGGTCAACCCTCATGTTGAAGTGAATAAAAGTAAATTATTTAATCAGGATGGGAACCTAAATACTCAATATAATAGGGAAGATAGTGATAAATCTCTAATCCTGTCGAATGTATTCTTTGATTAGAGGTATAGGGTCATCTATCAAAGATAAATTCAAGTGCACAACAGCTGCAACGAGCCTAATCAATTGCTTGAAAATAGAGTTCTAGCCTGTTTTAATAGGAGTCTTTGATAAGATAATGTAAAATATGAGCTTAACTCAACCAAGAAGAATAGCCTGCTGTATATTATGTATCATAATCAAGTATTTATAGCGGTTATTAATTCCTAAGTTTTATAAGCTCAATGATCTTTTAGGAGCGACGAGAAGTATGGAAGGTGCTTTATTCTGCTTAATTCTACTTTTTTTAACAGTATTATCTGGGGTTATTACACGTATTGTTCCTAGATTACCACTCCCATTGCTTCAAATAGTCTTGGGGTGTGTGATTGCATTTTTATTACCTAATATTCATGTAAAATTGAATCCTGAACTTTTTATGCTGTTGTTTATTCCTCCTCTACTATTTAATGACAGCTGGCATTTTCCTAAACGCGAATTTTTACTTTATACCAGACCTATAGTGACTTTATCTATTGGATTGGTTTTTTTTACGGTAGCAGGAGTTGGCTACTTAGTGCATTGGTTAGTTCCTGTTATACCATTACCTGCGGCGTTTGCCTTGGCAGCAGCACTTTCTCCAACAGATGCTGTGGCGCTTAGATCAATGACTAAAGGGGTACGCATTCCTGAACGAATTATGCATATTCTCCAAGGTGAAGCCCTATTAAATGATGCCTCTGGTCTGGTCTCATTTAAACTGGCCGTTGCTGCGATGCTGACAGGTATTTTTTCATTCAAAAGTGCTCTATTAAGCCTTATCTTAGTTGGTTTAGGTGGCATGACTGTTGGCGCGATTCTTACCTACGCCTTTATTTCAATTCTTGGAAAATTAACTCATAACAGCACCCATGAAACAACTACTGAAAATTTATTATTATTACTTCTCCCTTTTACTGTTTATCTTGCTGCTGAAAAGTTAGGTTTTTCAGGAATATTAGCTGCTGTTTCCGCTGGCTTTACTATTGATAGGGCTGGCTTTTTGGACAGAACTTTAGCCACCATGCGTATTGAAGGCCATTTTGTCTGGGGTGTTTTAGACATTACCTTAAATGGGATTATTTTTATCCTTTTAGGATTATATTTACCTAAGTCAATCAAATTAATTGCCGACACCGGCTATAGTTTATCAGAGTGCATTATAATTGCAGTGATTATCACTGTGACATTAATATTGTTGCGTACATTATGGATTTATATAACATTGCCTTTCGAAGCTTTAATTTCCAAGCGTAATCAAACTTCCTGGCATTTTCCGAGCTTAAAAATAATCAGTACAATCTCTTTGGGGGGGGTGCGCGGTGCTATAGCCTTGGCAGCAATTTTATCATTACCTCATTACCTACATGATGGAAGTGCTTTTCCAGCAAGGCACTTACTCATTATTCTTGTTATAGGTGTTGTCCTTTGTTCCTTATTAATAAGTAGCATTATTTTGCCATTGATTACCCCTAGTTTGAAAAAACTCATCCATAAACCAAGCCAAGATGAGGAAAAGGAAGCTGTTATTGCATTGACTCTTGCGGCAATGGAAGCGATTAAAACCAAAATGAAAGTATTATCCGACGAAGTAAGTGAAAAAGAAAAGGAGCTCTGCCATCAAGTAGCGCATAAGCTCATGGATACTTTTAATCAATTTATCATATCAAATCATGGTACAGAAAGTGAAAGGTTGGAAAGCATTTCTGCTTTAACCTTTGAGCGGCAATTACGATTTGCGGCTTTAGAGGGAGCACATCAAGAATTACGTACTTTAAGAAAACAAAGAAAAATTAATAATACTACAATGATGAAAATTATTGCCAGATTAGATTTACGCCATATTGCTTTGCTCAATGAACATCAGACCATGCTTGAAAAGTAAACGTTGAATAAGAATTTGAAAAGCTGGTGGGCCTATCAGAAAGTTGGGCATCTACTTTGAGTTAATTTATTGCTGGGGTTCTTGCAAAATTCCTGCATCTTTGACCATTTGCTCATAAATTAAAACCAAAGCGGCACCTTGATGCGCTTCTAAACTAATTTCAGGTAATCGTGTGCGATTAAAACAAGAGGTCTTACCTGGAAATGAAAGGTGGGTGTCATGAAGCTCCCATTGCAAACCCTGTGAAGAAAGGATAACTGTTGGTATTCCTATTAACGAAATTTTTGTGTGCACAGGTAATAAAAAGTTTTGTTGCGATTTTTCTTTGAGTACAAAACCTCTGACCGGTGGTGCGTATAAAAGACAATCTGTTGTCATAAAGATATTGATGTTATTTAGTATATGATCTAAAAACCCCCCGTTTACTCCAACAACGATTGCGGGCAGTAAGTGATTATCGCTTAAGTATTGCATGGCTTTTTGATAATCACTGCTTGTTTGATCGGGCAAATGCAGGAAAAGGCTGCTTTTTAAAATAGAACTGTTGATAGAGTCTAAATCTCCGATAATTAATTGAGGATGAATACCTAACTCAAATAAACGGTTTGCTGCTCCATCAGCAGCAATGATGGGTAGATTCACCTCACTGAAAAAATCGGGCCTGGGTAAATCACCGTTAAGGCATAAAATTGATCGATACGCTTTTAAATTAAGTACATCGGGCATCATAATGTCGTTTTAGTAGAATAAGCAGTAAACTGATAATTAAGCCAACTACATTAGAACTGATTACAAAAAAAGAATTCGTACTGCTCCCATAAATAATCCATGCCAAAGAACAGACTAGGTAATTAATCAACATCATCATAGAAATGTCTTGAGTTGATCGAGTTTTTAAAGATTTAACAATTTGTGGTAATAAACCAATAAACGATGTAATAAAAGCAACAACACCTGAAAGCATAACAATTGACACATTTTCCTCCGCTCAGACTAATGAGATCAGGTTCAAAGGGTTGGTGGATCCTCTCAGCCAAAATAGTGAAACAGGCACCCCTAATGTATAATTATTATTCTACCATGAAAGACTTTAACAGCAAATGGAGAATGAGTGAATGATGGGATTAAACCGAGAAAATATCACTGTTTTGCACCTTCATCATTCTTTTTTGCTGGGCATAATGCTGCATCAAATACTTCACTGACATTTTTTGCAAAGATAAATTTCATCTCTTTGCAGACTTTATCAGGTAAATCCTCTAAATCTTTATCATTGCGTTTAGGAAGAATTACCGTTTTTAAGCCGGCTCGATGGGCAGCAAGAACTTTTTCTTTAATGCCGCCAACAGGGAGCACTCGGCCTCTTAAGGTGATTTCTCCTGTCATTCCAACCTCGCTTTTGATGAAACGATTGGTCATCAATGAAGCAAGTGCTGTTGCCATCGTAACACCAGCACTAGGACCATCTTTGGGGATTGCTCCTTCCGGAATATGAAGATGAATATCGCTTTTTTCAAATTCTTTATCATCTATTCCCAATTGATGTGCTTTGGAGCGAACATAAGAAAGTGCTGCTTGAGCAGATTCTTTCATCACGGTACCCAATTGGCCAGTCACTGTAAACCCTTTAGACCCTGGCATTTTTGTTGCTTCAATAAATAAAATATCGCCCCCGCCTACGGTTACTGCAAGACCGATTGCAACACCTGGAATAGTGGTACGTTCCGCAATTTCAGAATAATACTTGGGTTTGCCAAGTAATTCTATAACTTTGTCCGGTGTGATGGTGAGGGATTTGGCTTTCTTCTCCGCAATAAGTGTTGCCACTTTACGACAAATGGCGCCTATCTCCCGTTCTAAATTGCGGACACCTGCTTCTCGTGTATAATCATGAGTTATTAATAAGATCGCATCATGCTCAAATTGAATTTCTTCTGGCATTAAACCATTTTCCTTAATTTGGCGCGGGATGAGATAGTTTATTGCGATATGTAACTTTTCATCATCTGTATAACCAGGAAGAGTAATAATTTCCATACGATCACGTAGCGCTGGCTGAATGGGATCAAGTTGATTCGCTGTACAGATGAAAATGACTTGCGACAGATCAAAATCTACATCAAGATAATGATCACAAAAAGTGTTATTTTGTGCGGGATCAAGGACTTCAAGCAAAGCTGATGAGGGGTCGCCGCGAAAATCAGCTCCGACCTTGTCTATTTCATCCAGCATCATTACAGGATTACGTGATTGTATACGCTTAATGGACTGAATAATTCTTCCAGGTAACGCACCAATATAAGTACGTCGATGTCCGCGAATTTCTCCTTCATCATGCATCCCACCTAATGAAAATCGGATAAATTTTCTAGAAAGCGCCCGCGCAATAGATTGTCCAAGAGATGTTTTGCCGACGCCAGGTGGCCCAACAAAGCAAAGAATAGAGCCTGTATATGATTTATCGTTACGCTCAAGACGAAGTTTATGTACCGCTAAATACTCAAGTATTCGTTCTTTTACTTTTTGCAAATCATAATGATCCTCATCAAGTATTTTTCTTGCGCTGTTGATGTCAAGATTATCTTCAGTTGCTTTATTCCAAGGTAATTCAACTAACCAATCTAAATAGGTTTTAGTCACTTGATACTCGGCGGCAGAGATAGGCATTGTTTTCATTCGATTGAGTTCATGAATGGCTTCTTTTTCGGCTTCGTCTGACATCTGTGCTTGGGTAATTTTATTTTCATATTCTCTAATTTCAAGAACTTGTTCGTCCTCTTCGCCCAGTTCTTTTTTTATCTGCCTTAGTTGCTCTCGAAGCATGAAATAGCGTTCAGTTTTATCAAGTTCATTTTGTGCTTGAGATTGGATTTTTTTTCCTAATTCAATAATTTCTATCTCTCGAGTTAAAAACATATTGAGTTTTATAAGCTTATCCTCGACTTTATCCAATTCCAATAATTCCTGTGCGTTTTTTAATTCCAATCTAAAATTTGCGGCAATAAGATATACAAGTTGGCGTGGATCATTTGTATTAAGTGCGAGGGTGAACAAATCTTCCGATAAATGCGGTGTTAACGAAATTAAATGACGTAATAAGTCAATAGTATTTCGCATTAATGCCTCAATGTGTTTGTTTTTAGTATCGTGTTCTCTTGTAAGTTCAATCCTGGCTTTGAAATAGGGTTCAACAGAAGTAAATTCTTTGATACAAATTTTCTCTATTCCTCGTACGATCAATTGTACGGAGTTGTCTGATAAGTGAATAAGTCGGTGTATTACTGAGGCAGTGCCTATCTTATAAATATCGATAGGGCTTGGTTCTCCAACGGTATTATTTTTAATAGCCATTATACCTATGAACCGAGAAGAACTCATTGTTACGTCGTGGGCTAGTTTAATGGAGCGTGACTGGCCTACGTTAAGTGGCATAACTGTCAAAGGATAGATAACGGCTCCACGCAAGGTTAAAATAGGTAATTCGGAGGGGATGCTAAGTTCCTTCGCCTGTTGTTCTGCTTTTTCCTTGTTTGCTTGAATCTCCATAGAGACTCCTTATTTATTCTCCTTCTATTATTGGATTTTAGGATAATTATTGAACAAATTTCAGCTAATATAACTTTATTTTTTATTTTAAATTAACTAAAAAAGGGTCTTGATTCGCTATCAAGGTATTTATTATGAATCGATTGGACTAATTGAGGCATCCTGTTTTTTAGATTTAGGGAGAATTAAATATAAGTAACCATTTTTATAATTTACTGTGATGCAATCTAAATCATATAATCCTGTTATCAAAATTCGTATCTGAAAATTGCCATATGGAATCTCAAGGCAATGATAATTCAATTTGGCTTCAGTATCTATTCTTGTCCCTTGGATTGTTAGAATCTGATCCACAAATGAAATATTAAAATCATCAAGCGTCACCCCAGCGAGTCCAGCTTTTACAATTACAGCTCCATCCGTTTCGTAGATATCTGTTGATGAGCACCATAGGTTAGAGCAAGAATAAGTTTGTGAAAATCTTGTGATATCCAATGCTCGAGATATTTGTTGTCGGAATTCTTCAAATTCTGATCTGGCTCTTCACTGAAGGTGCGATATGCCATAACAGCTACTCCTGAAAAAATATTAAGCAGGATCAAATCTCATTTGAATATACTTTCTTGACAGTATAGTATTCCATTGAAACTTTTTCGTAAAAAGATAGAGTAAATGGCTTTAACCTAAGATAAATGAAAATCAAGGGCTATTGCTGTTGCCTGATTGGCTCATTGATTAATTGGTAAGTTCATGGGGTAAAACACAGTAAAAAAATGCTTATTCTACTTCCTTCAGTGAAAGGGGAGATCATGTTTTATGAAATTTGATACTGTTGTACTTGGTGGTGGTATTATTGGCGTATCGATTGCAATTCATTTGCAAATGCGAGGTCGAGAGGTTGCCTTGGTGGATTTGACCTCACCAGGAAAAGAAACGTCATTTGGCAATGCGGGATTAATTCAACGTGAGGGAGTATATCCCTATGCATTTCCAAGAGATATCACTTCTCTAATTAAATATGCGTTGAATTGCTCACCTGAAGTAAGGTATCACCTCGCATCGATATTAAGACTTACCCCTTTTTTGTGGAAATATTGGTTTCATTCGCATTCATCTCGACATGCAGAAATAGCCCGTTCTTATGCAACTTTGATCCAACACAGTGTCACGGAGCATCATTCTCTTGCTGAAGCCGCTGGAGTCAAGCATTTATTGCGCTCAGGAGGGTGGCTTAAGGTATTTAGGACAGCCAAAAAGCAGGAAGCAGAAATACGGTTTGCTGAAAAATGCCGGACCGAGTATGGTATCCAATTTAAAGAGATGGATGCTGCTTTATTACACCATGTTGAACCTGATCTTGATCCTTCTTTATTGGGAGCTCTTCATTACACGGAGTCTGAAGCAGTTAATGATCCAGGTGCCTTGGTCGCTGCATATGCACGTTATTTTGAACACCTCGGAGGCCGTTTTTTCTTTGGAGATGCGCTCACATTATCTGAACCATGGACAATTAAGACAGAGCAGGGACAAATTAATAGTGATTCCGTGGTAATTGCCTTAGGTCCTTGGTCAGATGTTGTATGTTCTCGGTTTGGATATCACTTTCCATTAGCAGTTAAACGTGGCTATCACATGCATTATGGCGTGAAAGAGAATGCAAGACTTATTCATCCAGTACTTGATTTTGAGAGAGGTTATTTAATCGCTCCTATGGCTCGAGGAGTTCGCCTAACTACAGGAGTTGAATTTGCAAGACGAGACTCGCAAAAAACTCCAGTACAACTTAATCAGGTAGAACCTATTGCGCGTACACTTTTTCCCATCACCGAACGACTTGATAAGTTTCCCTGGATGGGATGTCGGCCATGTACGCCAGACATGCTTCCAATTATCGGTCAAGCACCGCATCATAAAGGTCTTTGGTTTGCATTCGGGCATGGACATCATGGTTTAACTTTGGGGCCTGTTACTGGTCGTTTGCTTGCTGAGATGATGACTGGAGAACATGTAATCGTAGATCCATTACCATTTAGTGCGAGCCGATTTAATTAATTTATCTGTGTAGGCACAGATATTTACTGGCAATAAAAATTATTTTATCGGTTAGGTCGAACTGAGCCTCTTTATTAAAAAAACCCCGCTTATCTGAACGAGGTTTTTTGAAATTAACCCGAGGGATGTAAATAAGTTATTTCTAGCCACTAGTATAAACGGTACCAGTAGGACCAGCAGTTTCACCTCCACTTGAGCCGAACATGGTTGTTCCGGTGATTCCCAAAATAGAAGGTAGGAACAATAAAGCAGCAGAGATAAAAACCAGAGCAATTGGTGTTCCGATTGGGATTTGGGTTGGGTTATCTTTGTGCTGTTTAAATTTCATAATCGCACCAATAGAAAACGCTAAACCAGCTAAATAAGATCCTGCTGTTATTAGTTTAGTCAGGTTTGTAAATGATGAGGTAATTTGTGATGCCATGGCACCTACACTCATATCACCTGCAGCTGCATTTTGACTGACTAAAGCCAATACCCCCAAACAAACAATACTGGATAACCAATTTTTGTAATTTGATTTACTAATGACTTTATTTTTCACTTTTTGTCTCCTCAATTTAATTTACTACTATATTCTTCAATCCATTGATATGTTGTGTCATTGATGGGTGATTTCAATTTCAATCGAGCCATGACCAACATCCCCTCCCAAAACCAGTTAAGAAATTACCTGTTCTGTTACTTGGATTTCTTGAATACCTTATATTTGGATTGTTGCTCCACTACGATTCTTTGTTATTTAAGTCACTAGATTGATTCAGTTCATTCGGGTACTTTACGGACATAATTTATTCCCAATGTTTGTTCATATATAAATCATAGCAGCTAAATATAAAGTAATTATGATATTTTAATTCCAGTTTAGCATAGGGTATTCGTTTAAATCATGAGTCCTTAAGTTAATATTTAGTAAAAAAGGGTAGTAGTGATAAGATTGACGCTATAATTTAAAATAAATGGTTATGAAAATATGGATATAGTTGAAATAAAGTCATTTCTTGCTGTCATTGAATTCCGGTCTTTCACGCTTGCTGCTAAGAGAGTCCATATTACGCAATCAGCAATGAGCAAACGCATTCAAAAAATGGAAAATGAGTTGGGGGTGCGTTTATTTATTGTTGAGGGTTCAAAAATAACATTAACTGAAGCTGCAAGCCATTTTGTTCCTTATGCACGACAAATGTTAGCGGCGTACAATAGCGCAATAAAATCGTTTAAAGACGATGCCCAAATGTTGCAACATCATGTAGTCGTTGGTGCTACGGTATTTGTTTCCCATTATATTTTGCCGAGCTTTCTCAGTTATCTGAAAACGATAGACTCTTCGCTCATCATTCACATCAGAACAATGGCAGAACACGATATCGATGATTATTTAAACAAAGGAACAGTAGATCTGGTTATTAGCCCTGATCGCGATCTTCCTTCAAAAATTATTGCAACTGAGTTATGGCAAGAAAAGTATTATTATGTGGCCAATAAAAGCCATGAGTTATCTCAAGTCAATAGAGTATTATCGCTTGCAGATTTTGTAAACCATCCTGCTATTTTTACGCAAAAAAGTGGAGTGATTCGAGATAAGGTAGAAAGTGCTTTTAATGACAAGCAATTAAACTTAAATGTGGGCTTGGAGATTAGTACGCTTGATGCGATTAAAAGTCTAGTAGAATTTAATTTAGGTTGGAGTGTCTTACCAAGTAAATTGATTTCTAATCAATTAAAGATTCTGGATGTGGATACTAAAGACATAATACTTAATTTTAATGTCTTTTATCTTAAAAAGAGAATGGAAGAGCGTGCAATCACTAACTTTTTACATATTTTTGATAAATGGCAAGGTCAAAATTTATCGGATGAGAACAAACCTCTTAATGAGTGATAATGCATTACAAAACCTGATTACTTTAGGGGCGTATGAGTAATGATTCATTATGCAACACTCCCAAAGTAGTTACGCCTTGTTCTCTTAGCCAAAGATTTACCTGTTCTGGATCTGAATACATTGTCAGGTCAGTACGCATCGCTGATTGGCGGATCTTGTTTGTGATTTCTGCAGGTAGAAAATAATTTGAATAGTTTTTCTTTAGATGACCTTTCAATTTTTTTCCTTTGCAGGAATGCCAAAACCCTCCACCAATGGAGGCAGAAATACATACTTTCTCAATATCACCAAAACGTGAAAAACTAACCACCTTGTGTATTGAATGTTTGTGTACATAATGAGCCACATTAGGACCAAAAAAACGAGTTTTATTATAGCGCTCTTCTGCTAATGATTTTGGTTTAATAAACCAACCCCGTGAATGATGGCCTGCTTTTGTTTCTAAAAGCCCTCCAAAAAAGAACCAGGTTCCTTCATAACCCGAATTTTTTCCTGTAGATTGATACCAGGGATAATTGTTAATCACTGTAATGCGACGATAAGAGTTTCTATTAGGAAAATTAAATAGAATCATTGCATTATACGAGAGAGTATTCTTATCGGATTTTGTAGAAGTCATAATACATAAAACATCTTAAAGAGTAGGGGCTTACAATAAATCGATCGCACATTGGTTGCAATAAAGTATGATTTATTTGCAGAGCATATTTTATGCATCCGCTCATTAATTCTTATAATTTAGTGGGACAAATATGGTATTATTTTCTTTTCAACGAAAGCTTGTATCCCTATATGAAAAGAAAAAGCTTCCTATGCTTCTTATTTGTGAGCATGCAGGTGATTGCTGCGCCTCATTTTGCTCCTGGTGAACCAACACCTGCTCGTCATTATGAAATTAATGGCCCTGCTTTGTGTGCCACAGCTAAAGAAACCCTGGCCTATTTAAATAAAGGCAACAATTATGATCCACATGTCATTCATGCAGGGAAAGTGTTGCAAATACCACTTGCACGGGTTAAAGCAACATTAATATTTATTTGCCAACATCAAAACGAACTGAATGATCCGGCCTTTGTTAAAAAACATTTTGATTTTGTACGTTGGTATCCGGATATGGAACAGGCTAAATTACTTAAGTCGAGTAAATCGTTGGTAGCTCATTTACCCAAAGATGAGATTTTAATGACTAAATATTACGTGCATCGTGCTCAAGTATCAAGCAAGCCAACGCCAGCACATCCATTCGCACTTTATGCTTTACCACCAGATGAAGTATCTTTGACCCTGGAAGAAGCAAATGCAAAACCTGAATTGATTCGTTTTCAATATGGAAAACAAGCAATATTAAAAGGGGCACTCACTCAGAAAAAAATTCCGGCTTTAGCTTATTTGAGTCGAGATGACTTAGAAGCAGCTTTAATGCAAGGCACTGTGGTTGCAGATTTTGGTGATTCTTCGCATCAGGTAAAAATCTTTAATGTCCATCGTTGCAATAATATTCCTTACAATAAAGCGCAAAACCCATATCAGCAAGAGCGCTATTGGTATTTTAAACCTGTGAATGGCATCAAAGGTTATGGAAAGGATGCTGATCATAAAATCACGGTAAACCCAGAGGTTACTTTTGCGGCCGATCTTGAACAGTTTGGTTTGGGTAAGTTGCTCATGGTGCAGTATCCCAATCAGCAGGGAAAAATAGTGACACGTGCAGGCATTTTCGCTGATACTGGAGGTGCATTTGCCAATAATCTTTATCAAGTGGATTTTTTGGCAGGAACTTATGCAGGTAAAGATGCATTTTATCGCGCAACACGTAATTTACCCAATTATGTGACTGCCTACTTCATGGTATTAAAAAAATAAAATGAAATTACTTTTATTCTGTTTCTTTTTTATAAGTGCTCAGGTGCATGCGTTTTCGTGCTATACACCCCAGAAAATTCATCAAGCACCGATTCAATTTAATGAGGAACGGATTGCCTTAACTCGTCAATATCAATTAATTCATTATGGAATTGATTCAAAATCAATTGAAATTGAACCGAGAATGATTGTATTGCACTGGACTTGTATCCCCACTTTTAAGGCAACTTTTCGCGTATTTAATTCACCCACTTTCCCAAAGAACTCACCGCGCATTAAAGAATTGCCTGGGAATTTAAATGTGTCGAGTCATTTTTTGGTTGACCGCGATGGAAGTATTTATCAACTGATGCCCGAAAAATGGATGGCGAGACATGTTATAGGCTTAAATCATTATGCAATTGGTATTGAAAACGTTGGGGGTATTAATGGGAAAGATGATTTAACGGATGCCCAGGTGAGAGCGAATGCGTTTTTAGTGTGTTATTTAAAAAGGAAATATCCCCAGATTGAATATGTGATTGGGCATAATGATTATTTAAACTTTAAAAATACTTCTTTGTGGCTTGAACGAGATCCAACTTATCAAACTGATAAAGAAGATCCTGGACCGTTTTTTCTGCAAAGAGTAATGAGTTTGGTCGATGACAATAAAAAAGGAAATAACAACGGTAATTAAATATAGGCTAGTGGTTGATCCTAAAATCTTAATGAACATGGAGTGAATATGTCTGATCAGTTATTCGATGTGCTTATAGTGGGTGCTGGGCCGGTTGGTTTATTTTGCGCCAATGAGTTAACTCGTCAAGGATTAAGTTGTCGAATAATTGATAAAAAGGCACAGCTTAGTGATAAATCCAAGGCACTAGCTCTTCATATTCGAACACTTGATCTTCTGAGTGATTGTGGCTTTCTTAGTGAAATTTTCGATAAAGGGCTCAAGGTTGACGGCGTTCTATTTAAATCTAAAGGCAAAGAGCTCATTGACGCAACTTTTGCTAATCTTGATGCCGATCACCACTTCCTTATTGATCTTCCCCAAGATAAAACAGAGCGAATTTTTTATAAAGGATTAATTGATAAGGGACTTAATGTTGAGTGGCAGACCGAGCTTACTGCAATAGAGGAAACATCAAACCATATCGTGTCGACTTTAAAACGTGCCAACGGACAAAGCGAAACGATTCAATCAAGCTGGGTCATCGCTTGCGATGGGTCACACAGCACGTTAAGAAAGCTTGTTCATGCTGAATTCATCGGTGCTTCTATTCCACAAACTTGGTGGCTTGCTGATTTAATGATTGATTGGGAATTACCCGAAAATAAATTAATTCTTTATGTGAGTGACAAAGGTCCTCTGGCTTGTTTCCCAATGGGCGAGAAACGCTATCGCGTTGTTATGACTGCGCCAGAAAAAATAATGCATGAAGCACCTTCTATGGAGGATATAGATAAAGCTTTTAAAGTACGATGCTCTGATAAAGCAATTTTATCTAATCCACTGTGGATTAGTTCATTTGGAATTGATCACAAACAAATCCAAAAATATCGTTATGGGCGGGTGTTTTTTGCGGGGGATGCTGCTCATGTCCATAGTCCAATGGGGGGACAAGGATTGAATACAGGGTTGCAAGACATTTATAACTTGTCTTGGAAATTGGCTCTAGTTCATAAAGGATTCGCCAAAGATTATTTGTTGGATAGTTATCATAGTGAACGCCATCCTATTGCTGCTACCGTATTAAAAAAGACAGGACTAATGACTTATATGATTATGATAAAAAATCCGATGCTTATTTATTTACGTAATTTTATCATGCATATAGCTACTTCTTTTGATTTTATTAAAAACGCAATACTTTATGATCTTGCTGAATTATCAGTAAGTTACTCCAATAGCCCCATAGTAAAAGCTTTAGGTAAAAAAACGAACTTCAAAGTAGGGGAGTTTCTTAATAATTTCTCTCTAATTGATGCTAAAACTAAAGAAAAAAATGAGCTGCATCAAATCACTCAAGGAACAATGCATCATTTATTGTTATTTACTGGAATGACTGGAAATCAACTCACTTTTTTGATTGAAATCGCTAAAGTATTCGAACAACGATTTGATGGATTGATCAAAGCGCATATTATAGTTTCCCAATCTGAAACACTCGTTTCTTCTGATGATATATCCCTGTTTATTGATGACAATCAAAAAATGCACCGCCATTTTTCAATCAATCAAAGTATTGCGGTATTGATAAGGCCAGATAAATATTTGGGGTTAACTCAAGAGCCTGTAGATAAGGATGAATTATTGCACTATATGGAAAACAGTTATTTCAAATGAGATTAAAAAATAATAATGAATAATGGATTAATACTTTATGAAAATAAAATTATTAACGCAATTTGTAGATGCCTCTAAGCTAAAAAGTAGCTTACAGTGGATTTTTTTTGGTGTAGTTTATTCACTGAATGGCTTTGCA
This sequence comes from Legionella sainthelensi, assembly GCF_900637685.1. NCBI lineage: Bacteria > Pseudomonadati > Pseudomonadota > Gammaproteobacteria > Legionellales > Legionellaceae > Legionella > Legionella sainthelensi. The sequence continues at coordinate 3,599,526 of NZ_LR134388.1, read as the reverse complement.
GCTCATAATAGTGATCTGGAACTTTCGCAAAGAATTGATGCTATTGAAAAAAATTCACGCACTGTAATGGGAATTACTGCTATTCATATCGAGAAAAATAAAGTGATTTCTCACAACAGTAATCAACGTTTTTTTATGGCGAGCACCGTTAAGTTACCGATAGCATTAGCTTTTTTGCACCGTGTCGATGAAAATAAAGATTCTTTAGATCGTGTTATTAAAATGGACACAAAAAATTCTGTACCAGGTTCTGGCTCTTTGCATCATTTGTTTGAAAAGAAAAAACTGAACATGTCTTTGAAACAAGTGCTCATTCACATGATGAGAAACAGTGATAACAGTGCAAGTGATACTATATTGAAAGTAACGAATGGGCCCAAATATGTTGCAAGTCGCATGAGCGCACTGGGCTTTAAAAATATTTTTGTAAACCGTTCCATATTGGAAATGTTTTTGGATACCAATCATGTGAATCATTCCTATTTAAAAAAACCACAACCGGTGTTTTCATGGCAAAAAATATTTAATCAAGTTCCCTTGAAAGAAAAAAAATTAGCTTGGCAACGTTTCCAAAATGATACACGTGATACGACTACATCTGATGATATGGCGAAATTGCTCGTAAAACTATACAAAAAGCAAGCTCTTTCGGAATCAAATACTAAATTACTGATTGATATTATGGAAAAATGTCGAACAGGAAGAAGTAGAATTAAAGGATTACTGCCTCCGCATGTAAAAGTAGCACATAAAACAGGAACTTGGTCTATCTATGAACAAGATTATTTAAGATATCCAGGCTCTAAGAATCTTTATCGTTTTGTGAGTGATGTTGGAATTATTACATTACCTAATAATAAAGGGCATATCGCGCTTGCTGTTTATGTTAAATCTCAATCAGCCAGTGATTATCCAAGAAGTCGGGCGATAGCATTGGCGAGCAGGGCTATTTACGATCACTTTATGAAGAATGCATAATCTTGTTTGCATAAATCTGATTAAAAATGATTGTTCGCATTCTATGATTTAGCTCCGATCTTTTATACCTAACTTTATGGGATTTGTATACAAGACTTCAAAAAGTACAGGCTCTATTGATGATCGCTACTCCATGTAGCGATTGAGGTGTGATATCAAGCTGTGCAAAGGTTTCACTAGACTTAGACTGTTTGATTTCGGTACATAAGAGAACAGTATGAATTGTCAACAAATTCTGGCAATGCTTATTTATTTCGTATACCCTTGCAAAAAATATCTTTAATAACAAGGAGAGTTTTAATGCAACGTTGTTGGGCTTTAATTCTTAGCGGGTTTCTCAGTCTTATGAGTTTTAGTTTGTATGCTCAGTTACCCTGCAATTATCAGAACTTGTCTTCTGAAGAGAAAAGGGATTTATTATGGAATGAAATTGTTACGAGTCATGAAGAAGATCCATTGCCGCAACTTACAGGGAATAGTTTCAATGAAGTACTGGCAAAACTTAAAGGCCTATTTAATTTAAAACCTACTTTTGATCATACAGGCGATGAGTTGCCTGAGGGACGAGTAAAAATCATTCATGCCAATGGTTCAGTAGGGAAAATCGCTTTTATTGCCGCCGCAGGTCATCCATTCACTGGAATTTATCAAACTGGAGGCATTGGTATAGCACGTCTTTCTCTAGCCACACCTCCTGCGGATGATAACTATATCCCTGGCATGGCGATTAAAATCTTAGTCTCGAATCATCCTTCACTCAATTTACAGGTGATGAATTTGCTTGAAGGACAACAAGGAAATTGGAATTATTTTGCTAAAGATTTTTCAAATCACATCCCGCATCCAACAAGCTGGACCTTGTCGGCTATTGAGAAAATATTTGAATGGACTCGTGATCCTGCAAATAATCTTCCTTTATGGCATTTGGCTGCTTGGACAAGTGAGGGGAGAATAGATAGTATTCCAGTATTCCCGGAACGCATTTATTTCAGGCCTACAGGCGTGGTCAAAGATTTGATTCCTGAAAATTCACGCGAAGATTTCAGAACTTCTTTTTTACAAGTGCCTATGGGACCAATTTATGAAGTATTTGGAGAATACCAAGGAACAGAATATCATGTAGGAACATTAATGCTGGAAAGCCAGTTATTAGCGTCAAACTATGGTGATAAGCACCTATTTTTTCAGCACCAACGATAAAATAATTTATTTGAATTAAGGAATTAATTTCTTAAAGTTAATTCCTTAACTTTTGCCCGAAAATAAAATGTGACATTGATTTTTAACAAGCTATTTTAGGATGCCAATTGTCAACACACCTTAGGAACGCATCGTTTATAAAGTGCATGAGGCACTCCCTTTTTAGTCAAAGACTTTATAGATATTCCTTAAGAAGAGAAATATTTTGTCTCTGAATAGTTCAAAACTCGTAATTTCATCATTAAATGTCATATAATAAATCATCATGATTTGTTTTTCGTAAATATGAAATTATAAAGGACGAATTGGATGAACGATCTAATCAAAGCGTTACCCAAAGTTGAGCTTCATATTCATATAGAAGGCACACTTGAACCGGATTTAATGTTTCAATTAGCAGAGCGTAATAAAATTGCAATTCCTTATAAAAATCCTGAGGAGCTGCAAACAGCATATCAATTTACCGATCTGCAATCTTTTTTGAATCTTTATTATGCAGGCACCCATGTTTTACGGACAGAAGAGGATTTTTATGATTTAACCTGGGCCTACATGAACAAGATACACCAACAAAACGTACGCCATACGGAGTTATTTTTTGACCCGCAAAGTCATACTTCCCGCGGAATTGACATGGCAACGGTGATTCATGGTATCGCTCAAGCACTTGAAGATGCAAAAAGAAAGTTAGACATCAGCTCCGAAATGATTTTATGCTTTTTAAGAGATTTGCCTGTAGATGATGCATTACAAACTTTAGACAATGCATTGAACTATAAAAGTCATTTTATTGCAGTTGGTTTGGATTCAGCGGAACGAAATCACCCCCCGCGAGATTTTGTATCAGTGTTTACTAAAGCAAGAGAGCATGGCTTATTGACCGTGGCCCATGCAGGCGAGGAAGGACCTGCGGAGTATATTACTGAAGCGTTGGATCTCCTGAAAGTATCTCGTATCGATCATGGGGTACGATGTTTAGACGATATGGAGCTCATAGCCCGTTTACAAAAAGAGCAAATACCTTTAACTGTTTGTCCATTATCTAACCTGAAGCTTTGCGTTTTTGATGACATGCGAAAACATCCCCTTAAAAAAATGTTAGATATGGGATTAGCAGTGACAATAAACTCCGATGACCCTGCATATTTCTCTGGTTATATTGAAGAAAACTATTATGCTGTAGCCGAGAGTTTGCAATTAACGGAACGTGAATTATTTCAATTAGCTAAGAACAGTATTCAAGCAAGTTTTTGTTCCGTGCAGCGTAAACAACAATTATTATCAGAACTCGATGCAGTAATTACAAAGTTTAAGCGTAAGCAAAGCCCATAAAGACCTTTATCTTTTCAATTAGAGTCTAATCGGTTATCTTCCATTAGAATAAATTTAATAATATGATTTTATTCATTTTTATTCATCATATTGGAGAAGTAGATGGAAGGATCGCAAGAATTACTAATCAAGCATTACCGTACTATTAAAAAAAATTTGGGGGTTGCTCTAGGTGGGCTTGTTTTTGCTAGTGTATCTTATGCAAACACACATTGCCCAGATTTAAATATAGAAGCATTTTGTCACAATGGCACATGGCAAATAGCGATTGCTCCTAACGACCCATACTGGGAATTAATGGGAGACAGTGTTAACGGACGTCAATGTGCTCGCAATGAACAAGCCAATGATGTTCGATGGAATTATGCTTTTTCTTCCGCACGAATGGGAATCGTTGGGTGTAATTACAAATTGTTTAGTAATATGTTCAATCAAATCGGCCTCATCCAAATCAAGTCAACACAATACATTCGAACAGGAAACAATTGGGAAAAAGGGAGTTATCCGGGTAATTGGACTTGTCATGAATCACAAAAAACATGCCTATTTCGTTAGCTCATGTTGTGGCTTACGCTTTAGTTATGTAAGTATTTAAGTTAAGGACGGAACTCGTCAAAGTAAGTAAACCAGTTTTCTTTCTAATCGAGAAATAATTATGAAATTGAAAGCGAATAAAACAGGTTTGCGTCTACCTCGTTCGGATTCTGTTTCATTCTTGTAAAAATGAATAAAACAGAGTCCAAACTTGACGGGTACAGCAAACCTGACTTAGTTCCGCTATATTATTTGGCTTGTTAAGCTTGCTTGCGGAGTTTCTTCGTAACTAGTATCGCTTATGCTGCTACTCATCGTAGAGTTTTGTTCTGTTATTGAGCTTGTCAACGTTGAAGATACTTCGGCTTTGCTAATCGCTTCCTTTAAAGTCGTATTTTCAAATTGGGCAAGCTTTTCTTGTACTGTTACGGGCAAACTATCGCGATCTTTAACTGTTTCTAATTGAGAGGAAAGAGCTTTAAGTTCAGTTAATTTTCCTTTAACCGAGATTTCCCCCGCAGCAATAACGGCTATAGAATTTGCTACTTTAATAAGCAAGTCACTGTGCTTCGAATTCTCCAGTACCTCAAGATCAGTGGACCATACCATTATGTTGTTTCTGGTAAAGAATTCTGGACGAATTTTATCCACTAATGCACTGATATTTTGGTATGCTTCTTGAGGAATAATCTTCTCTTCTTTTAATTGATCCAATAACTTTTGATTCTCCATTTTGAAGAAATTTGGAATCTCTTGAGATAAGAGGGTGTCTTTATTCAAACCACTGTTAAAATCAAGATAATGAAGATGGATATAACTTGCCACCTTGGTCGCTTCTTGAGAAGACAGAGTTTTGAAAAAATTAATCGCTGAATCTGCATAACAATAAGCAGGCAAATCCTTGACTATTGCTCTAACTTCTTCATTTTCTATTTGTGCTAGTTGCTTATCAATTTCCCTGGAAATTTCACTCTGTATTTTATCGGATTCAAAATTAAGTTTGGAATCACACAATACTTGTAACTCAGTACGAAAAGAACGAATTTTCATTTGCAGGCCACTCTTCATCCAATTTCTTTCTCCTGAGATTTCCCTGTCAATGCGATCTAACACACTGATCGATTTGAGTATTTTATCCAACACGTCTTCTTTGGATATTTCATTATTGGAAAGAAGTTTTTTTATCTCAGTAGAGATTTTTAGTAAATCTTCACACTGTTGTTTTCGCGCAGTATTTTGTTTGAACCATTTAAGGAATCTATGGCCTCCGCCTTCACCCTGTCTGTTGTTGTAATTTGTGACTGTATCGTCCAATCCTTTTGCAATTTTACCTAACTCGATATCGACAAGTGATTTTTTCGAATGTTTTTCCCAAGTTATGACAAGCCTGTTTTCTTTAGCGACATTCTCAGGAGAAAGTAATCGGGTAAGATAGTTTTTCTCGGGCTGAAGGATATTTTCTGAGGCTTTTATTTGCTTTTCAATCATAGGCCAATGCTTGCTAAAGGCAATGACGTTTTGTGAATCTAATGAAAGCATTGAGTAATTGGGTACATTAGAAGGCGATTTTGCAATTAAGAAGTCTACTAATTTTTCTGGTTCTTTATCCAATACTTGTAAAACATCTAATTTGAATTTCTCAATAAAATTATGTCCATTAACAACAATATTATTTTTATGAGCTAATTTAGCAGACGGAGATTCTAGCTGGAGTGCTTTTGAATAATTTTCAAATTCTTTAGGTAAGGGACATTCCTCATTCGTCTGTTGCACAAAGAAATCTAAAAAATGGCAACTTATTCTTCTTAAATGTGAATATACATTGTCTGATTTGCTTTGATCCAATAGAAAAAATTCATCAAAATGCGGCGAAGATTTTATTTCGTTATAGTCCAAAACAAATTTATCAAGTATTCTTTTTTGATGTTCTTCTGTTAAGGGCTCGCTTAAACCAAGAGCATCCTTATTTTCATTGATGTATTTAAATAAAATAGGTTCTACGGCATCACTTTTACCAAGGGCATCTATTATAAGTTCGGAAACTTTTGCAGCATGGGGATCAGAGTCAAAGAACGCACCAAAATTCTGATCAGATAATCCATGTGATTTACAATAAATATTAATCTGTCCCAATAAGAACTGAGTTTTTATACTCATGTAGCCTATGAATCTCTCTTTTTCTAGTTCGGCTCTTGCCTCGCCATTGTCTTTGCCATCCTTTTTAATTTGATCGTAGTCTGGATCAGGTTTTTCAAAGAAAGTGTTGGCTTTGGTTTCTAGATTGTCCCATTGTTCAGGTTCAGTGATGTTATCAACAAGCGATTCAACCCATTCTTTTAATTGTGTCTCTTCATCTGCAAGTAAAACGCCACCAACGAATGCTAAATTGATATTTGCTGCCTCGCCATTAATACCTCTTTTAGCGTTTACAGTGATATCTATTTTAATTTCAAGTAGCTCTTTTTCTACAAGCTGTTTTAATTTATTAAAATTTACTTCATTGTCTAATACTTTAAAATTTTGAGCATCTTCCACCTGGGCTAAAACTTTTTCTACGAGTTGTTCTCGGGGGGTTTTTGTATTAACTAACTTATTAGTTGCTTTTATTTTTTCTAAACTTTGAGTTCGAAATTGATGTCCAAAGCCTTCAGTAATGCGTTTAAAACCACCTAGATGTCTTTCATATTTGGATTGGTTTCTTTTTAAACTAAATAGGGGTTTATCAAAACGTGTAAACGAGTCAGGATCATCTGGAGATAAACGAACTGCAAAAGCATTTTTCGAGTTGTCAACTACCTTACAGACCCCAACAGGGAGTTCTGGAGCAAATTTTTTATTCAGCCCTGCTATTTTGCCATCGGTGTCATATTTTTGTTTTATTGTTTCAACTAATTTGATGTATTCTTCGATTTGGACAAGGCGATGTTTTTTCTCATTCTGAAGGTCTTTATAGGCTAATGGCGATAGTTCCTTTTGCATCTCAATAGCCAAAATATCTTCTTCGAGTTGTTTTTTATAATCTGTAAGCTCTTCTATAGCTGATTTTCTTTGTATCCCCTCTTCAAAGAAACCATGAAAAAAACATCTTAATTCAAGCCCTGTTTCGCATGTATTATCAGTTCCAACACCATCTCCTCCAACAATGGGCATCATTAAATGCACTTTGTTTTGGCTGTCAACATATACATAGTTACAAGAATCTGGTTCTTTAAATTTTAAGTGTTTTGGCATGTTAGTCGCTCACAATCAACGGTTTTATCGCTAATAGTATAACTTTCATATATTAAGTTGATATTAAGAAACACGTAATGATTTAAAAAAGTCTTTCTTGGCTAAAAATTAAGATAGCCTTCAGTAAAAATAAATGTTATTTATATAAATTGAAATTATTTTCATTTATATGGTTTTTTTTTTCAAAAAATAATAAATGTATTTTCATATTGAATAATAATTGCTCTTATTGTAAGATATTGAAGATTCTGCTTAGATATAAGGATGCCTAAATGCCCATAACCCTTGATCCCGAAGTACTGCAAGTAGCTGAATATGTTTATGAAAACCTGTTGTCGCAACCTTATACTGAAGTAGGTCCAGAATGGGAGTTCAATTATAAGAATCCTACAGCCACTAGAGCGCTTGGCGATGGACATAATTTACAACGTTCCATTCAAGTAGACGGTAAGACACTCCATCGACCTATTCATGGACTTGCGCATACGATGCGTACACTGATGTACAGTCAATTAATGTATGAATCTGCACAAAGACAGCTTGAGCCGCATATTTGTCACGATGGGCGCACTATTGCGGATCTAACACCTTTAGATCTTAAAAAGCTGAATATTGCACAATTGTTTTTTGTAGCCGGTCGTGCAAGTGAAGCATCCTATGGAGATGCTTATCATCGTTATCATCGTTATGGTGCGAAACATTTTGAATCATACGCTCGCTATCATTTGACTCATTTATTTTCTGAGAAGGAAATTGAATTATATGCTCGTTGCATTGAGGATCGTGAAGGAGATTATTTTGATTCTACGGCTGAGGGTTACCTCATTCATCTCTCTCATATGATTGATTTAATGCGCTGCAAAAGCCCTGTTGAGGTATTTATAGGCCACTCACAAGGCAGTCGGGGAATTGTGCCTACACTGATTGATTTGTTTGGGCACGATGATGGTTTGGATATTCTTCATTTTGCAAGAGGGCTGTTTGCTGCTACAGGTGAAGGAGTTCCTTATATCGACTCTACAGAATGGCCTCATTTGGGCATTGAGAAAAGTCGAGTTGAAAGAGCACAAAAGCTTATTGGCTTTCTTCAAGTAGATGGTCAAGAGGGCGATGCCAAGAAAACGGGGCAGGCTGGATTTTCAGTAGAAGGATGTTATGAGGCGTTAAGAACTGTGGATACTCCTAATTGGTATCAACAGAAAGCGATAAAGGATAATAAAGATCAAGAAAGCTTTGACGTAAAAGAGATGGACGATGAAGTTGTTATTAATCTTCCACCGCAACAGGATACTCTAGTTGAAAAAGTGCAAGAAATTACAGCAACTAAAGAAAAGTCGTCTAAAGGGAATGATGATTGTTTGACACGATTTTTGAAACAATTATTTTGGTCTGCTCCAACAACCAAAACTGATATTGAGAAGCAAATTGTTTCTGATTATACAAATACTCTTTAAGCAGGTTGAAGCGGAGGACGCCTTTATCTTCTAGATCATTAAGGATGTGTTATGTTTGAGTTTTTTAAAAAATTAATCAGTGATTATTTTCAAGGTACTCCTCCTGAAATTGAAGAGACACGTGTCACGAAGAATGATGAAGTTGATTTTATAAAAGATTTTGAAATGCAGGAACGTAGGGAATCTACTGTTCCTGTAAAACAAAAAAAAGTAATAAATGAAACTGAAAAAACAACAAAAAAAGAACATCAAACATTGGAGACATTGGAGAAGCTGGAGAAGCCTAAAAAGCCCAAAATGAACCTCTTCAAAACCTCAGATAAAACGGTAAAAAAATCTCGTTTTGCGCGTATGGGGGAAACTGATACTCATGATAAGTCTTTACTGCCAGCATCTAAGTTTGTCAGTGGGCGATCAATTCAATTAAAAGAAATTTCATTTGAAACAACACGAAGTGAATTGATCCAAATTTATCTTCTCTCCATAAGCCAATGTATTAAGGCAAACAAATTAAAAGAACTTTCCCCTCAAGCCCTTGCCGGACATTACCTTTTAATTAAATCGTTAGCTGCCGTTGCGCAAAATTTAACAGAAAAAAGCCAATTACTTGCTTTAGAAAAACCTTTTGGCAATTATCTTAAAAGCAAAGAATCTACTACATGGTCTATTGTTAATGATTATACACGCGACAGTGAGTTTCCCATTGTGCAGTGGTTAAAAAATCAATCGTCAAATTCTAATTTTATGGTTTCATTTATTATTGATAATAATAAGGGAACCTTAACGCGCAATCAAAATGCTTTTATCCAACAATTCAAAGATTCACCTGCCTTTTTCTTCCCTAATCCAATTTATATGTCATGGATTACCCATGGTTATGAAAAGGATTCAAATATAAATCCTATGTATAATATCAGCAAGAAAACGCACTATTATCATGCAACTATTACTGATAATTTATTGCTGCGAACTCAACCTAAGCAAGTAACGTTTGCACCAAAACATTATTATGAAAAGGGTAAAGGGACTGTTGATACCGATTTTCGCTATACGATGCATCAAAGTAATTTGTTACGGATACAAGGTAGGACGTTGCTTTTTACTGATGACTCAGAAGAGTTGATTGCCGTAAAAGTACAAAAAAAAGGGGAACCGCAAGCAAACCTCACCGAAGAGTTTCAAATGGCGGATTATTTGCAAAAGCACAAGAACCGGCTAGATTTACAAAGCCAGCTCCCAAGGCCACTTGGACAATATTCGGTGAAAAGAACAGAGATTCTAGAGAAATGTATCAAGTCACCTCATTATAGACAGTTTGTAGATCTCATCGGTGATACAAGAGATCTTGAAGTGTATGTCTATAAAGCGCCGGCCTCGTATTTTACCTACTTACATGATGAGCATCAGTCTTTTAGCGACTTTACTGCATCAGTTAAAAGAAACATTCATGATCTTTTTGTATTGCTTAGAGAGGGAATTGTATTTTCTCAATTAGCAGATATATTTCATACGCATTCTGAAGAGGATGGGCGTCTGGATAAAGGAAGATATCAAGCACTGGTGCAACTTCTGAGTGTTTTTCAATCGCAATTGGGGCGACTTGATAAATGGCAAAAAGCTGTAGAGTTTGTCAATCTACGCGCCAGTGGAATCGCTGATCTTGGTGATAGTCTTCCCATAACAAGTTTACTCAGCGATTCGGAGTATACTAGAAAGTATTTTTCAGAGTTGTTGACTGGTGGATATCATCAAACCTTTTTTGATTCGTCAACTGGTTCAGCAAGCTCTCTTTATACGGGCAAGCGAAAACTCTTTGGTAATTACTTATACCTTAACACCATTGCTGAGTACTTATTAGTGATACAATTAGTCCTAGGCTCTTATGGTGATAAAGTGACTCGAAAAATCGACGATCCGTCTACCAAGCAATACATGTGGCAGCAATTAGCGGAATTGATGTTTGATAGTTGTGCTGAAGCAGTTACTTTAATGACGGGAATTCCTCATTCTAGGGCACTTGCATTATTGAATCAACGTGCAAAAATAGACAATCATTTGCAACAAACTCAATTTTGGATGACTCCAGATTATGCTGATTTGGATGAATCAGAAATGAGAATGCAACAGTATGTGCTTTACCCTGGTGAAGCAGGTTATGAAATAAATAGTGAAATAATTCCTGGTATTGGTCTATCAGTTGATGGAATTAATCAAGATTTAGGCGGATACAATCAAGAACTTCCTTTAAGAGAATTTGAAAAGCTCTTATATGCTACAGTGACTCTTATCGAGGGAACGACCCAGCTTGATAAAGAATTTTTCAAGCAGATAGAGCAAACTGAGGCATTGATTATGAGTAATTGCAGTGCTGAGGATTGCTACCAGGCTGCAGCAAAATTACTGGATATGGCTAGACCGGAATGCCATTTCCAAAAGAGACTTGCACTCTCATATTATGAGGAAATTAAGCTTAAATATCCTTCTTCATTACAAACGGATATTGATAAGCGCTTTGAAAAAGTCGAAAAACATTTCGCAGTTAAGACCATACAAAGTTTTTGGCGAAATTATCAGACACATAAAAAGTTAGGCTCAGAAGAACATGCACCTTCTCCTGGTGATTCTATAGTACGAAAGCATCCATTAATCGCTTGACTGTCTTAAGTGTTATGAAACAAGAAAGTTTCTAGCATGTGTTAAATCGAATACTGGTATTATTAATTTAGAAGCGAGAAGAGCTGCAAAACTCACAAAATGATTTCATTTCTTTATGGAAAGGATAAAAATTTTTGAGCAAGTCTAGGACAACCCGTTTCATTCACTCAAAAATTATATTGCCCTCTCTTTTTCAGACTTCAGTGAGCGCTGGAGCGAATAGGAGTGCTTGATTACGCAGTCGCTTTATTCCTATGATTGATACTAAAAAAATGCAGCACGCAGCCATAGATAGGAACAAAAGCGAGCAGGCTAATTGTAATTTTGAAACACACATCAACGATGGCTATTTCGGGCCAATGTTGACTTAAAAAAGGATGTGTACTGTGATAAAACGCAATAGTAAAAAACAAAAGGGTATCTATTATATTGCCTATTGTAGTTGAAAGCGCTGGAGCCACCCACCAAGATGAACTATTTCGAATGCGCTGAAAAATAAAGATATCTATAAACTGGCCAATGACATAGGCAACGAAGCATCCCAATGCAACACGTAAAGGCATATAATGTATTGCAAAAAAACTATTCCAGCTTAGAGTTCCAAGAGTTTCAATAGAGCTCGCTATAAAATAAGAGATGAGTAATCCAGGAATCATACTCAGAAAAATAATGTTCCGAGCCGTTCGGGCGTCAGAGAGTCTGGTCGTCAGATCGGTCAAAATAAAAATGAAGGGGTAAGTAAATGCACCCCATGTTGTGTGAAAACCAAAGAGTTCAAAAGGATATTGTACTAATATATTGCTAATTGTTATTATAAAAACATGAGCAACAGTGAGAAGTCTAAGTGTTGAAATTTTATTCTGAATCAAAAAAGTAATCTCTAATTTAAATTCGAAGATTTTATCTTATACAGGCCTTGGCATGTAACTCAAAGTTGCATTGACAGGGACATAGCCATTCTAATGTTAAAATAAAAGACATAAAAATGCAATTTTAGTCATTTTTTACCAAAATGAGTATCCAGAAGAGTAGAGAATAGAGTAAATCCATCCTCAATTTGCCTATGCTGTTTTTCTTCCCTTCGGTATCAGCGTGACTAAGGCAAAGAAGCAATTAAGCCATTTCAGGCAATGCGACCCAGTAAATATCCTTTATCTTAATATTTTATTAATATTTGCAAGTCATAATAGCAGCACTTAAAATAATCAAATTGATCAAATACATGAATAGTTCCAGTCTTCTAAAGCTACTTAATGAGGTAGATAGTTCGTATAACGTATTAGAAAAGCTTAAAGAGGCACATTTTGCGGTTACTGATAGAACCGATGAGGGTGATTCTGTTTTACACATTTTAGCTAAGTCAAAGCATGCACAAACGCGATATTTTTTTGACTATCTCCAAAATTTAGTAAATGCTGGGGCGGATGCAATTGCGATCGATAATCAGAATAATTTTTTCCTAAGTTACTATTTAGATCAGGGGGTGCGATATAATGACAATGAGACCTTCAGGCTCTTGCTTAAAAATGAAGATTTTGACATCAATCAAATAATTACAAGCGACAAAACACTTTTTGAATTTATCTATGATTCTCGTGATTGGAATGTTCGTGACTCCATGGAAATGTTTATAAAGCATAAAAAATTCAATCCTAATCTTAAAACCTCTAAACATAATTCCATATTGCTACATATGATTTCTGAGAATGTGTTTGCTCATAAAGAGCACTTGCAAAAGGTGGCGAACCATCCACTAACAAATCCAAACATTAAAAATAATAATGGACAGACAACATTAGATTTAATTTTAAGTGATACGTCCTATAAAAATATGGGGTTGGTTACTGCTTTAATCAACCACGAACAATGTGACATTGATCTCTTGGATAAAGATGGAAATAACTATCTGCAACTGGCAACTATCTCTTGTGAATTTCAGGCAGGAGAAATAGCGCAACTTCTTATTAATAAGGCTATTGATGTTGATCATAAAAATAATCAGGGTAAATCCGTATTTGATTTAATTGTTGAGAATAGGGCGGGTAGATCCGACTATGCAAGTAATGCCTTATTAATACAGATCCTGAAACTTCATCCTGCATCACTTTTTGAAAAATATAAAGATGGTCAGTCTATATTAAGTGAAATCCTCAAAAGCGAAGATTATACGCTTCAATCCACACTCTCTTCACTTCTCAGTCTATGTAAAGATCAAAGAGATGGTGGGGAAATTGTTAAAAAAACTGTAGCCGAATTCTTTAATGATTTTCGTCAGGGGTTGGTCTCTGAGGAAGCAATAATTGCTTTAACTTCAGCGCTTATTGATGCCCAGGTTGCTATTGATGTCGAATATTGCTTTGCACAGTGCGCGATTCATAACTATTCTGGATATACAAACACTGTACTTAACAGCAATTTTAAAATGCTCAAACCTCAGCTTGATTTAAAAGCAGTTATTCATCATTTAAAAAATTTGACCCCGGATAACAGTGAGGAACGTTTACGTGCCCTAACTTATTTAAACGAATTTGGTTTTTCGCTAGATAATTTAGATGAAGGCACGCTTGCATTAGAGGATGAATGTCACGCTAAATCAAGACAAGATATTGAGAAAGCAAGTAAAATGTTCGGTCATTTATTTTCATTAAGTGGTTCGATACCTAAAGAGGACCGTCTTATCAAACTCACCGGAAGTTCTCCACGGGATACAGCCCCTTTTATGATATATTTAATGAATGCATATATTGCTCATTGCCAAACAAGTAATAAAAATAAAGAGTATCTGGATACTATTCGCGAAGTAAGAAATATGGCAGTAAAAGCGATGCGTTTTTATTCTATATCCCATTCTTATTATCAATCTACAAATACCGCTAATGAAAAAATGCTGCTTTCTATGATAGAGGACAGTAAAAATTCGGGTGTCGAAATTATCACAGGTTGGCCTGAGCATACGATAGATCTTGTTATTAAACAAAATGATCTATACCGTAATAATGGTGGTGGATGCAGTACTGATGCCACGATAGAACATTACAAAATATCCAAACCCGAAAATATAACCAAAGATATGTTTTCTACACTCTGTAACGATGAGTGGGAATCAAATAAAGCATTTATTCAACGAGATCTGCACAGCCTCCTCGGTTTGGTATTTATTGATAGTATTCCTGGTGATTTTCAAACTGTAGGTAATTGCAGTCTTTACAGTCTGCTAATCGCTTTAAAAACGAAATATCAGCTGTTTTTACCTGAAAACATAGCCGAACAATTACTTACTGATACTGTAAAATTTTTTGAACATTTTTATTTGAAAGAATATCTTGCTCTTCATGCAAATAATCCAACTGCACCACACCTGATCATGAGATTAATTATTCAAAAACTAATGCCAGAAGGACAACTTGAGTTAATAAAACGATTGCTAACGGAGCATTTTAATACTGAAGAAAATAAGGAAATAGCGCAAACTGCATTGATGCTGAAACGGTGGAAGTTAAGCGCCTCAGGGAAATCTACAGAACAATTTGACAAACAACTGCAAACTTTAGGTGTGTGTCTTGAACCCACAAATGAGCGCCTGGAAATTTTGCAACGCTTCCTTAATGATGAGGTGACTACTCATGATTTAGATGAAATAAAATCTTGGCCCTTATCGAAACAAACCTTGCAAGGCTATCATCTATTACATTTTGCGGTGATGAATAACAATGTAGCTCTTGTTTCATCACTTGTACAGATGTTTCCTAATGCTGTGAATCAAACTAATTGGTATGGTGAGGAACCATTATGTTTGGTGAGCTCGGTTGAAATGATTGACGTGTTAATTAACGCCGGTGCCAACGCTACCAGAACAGATAGTGATCACGCCTTAGATTATGCTATCCGTGCAAATAGAGTAGATCTGGTAAGATCTTTACTCAAACATGGAGCCAAACCCAGTGAGTACAGTGCTTATTATGCGGCCTCTAAGGATCCCAAGATTTTACAGTCCTTAATGGAGCATTATCCAGAAACAGTGACAAAACCGACCCACGACTACAGTACTAGTATCCATGCTGCAGCCAGAGCAGGAAACGATGAAAATATTCGTGCATTAGTCTATTATGGTGGCGCTAATCCAGATACCAGTAACGTAAATGGTATTACGCCTTTACAATTGGCACTCAAAAACGGACATAAAAATACGGCTAAACTATTGATTGAATATCCGGGCACCTTATTTAAAGGTCCTCATCGTGGAGAGTCCATAATTAAGATGACTCAAGATGAGGAGATTCAAAAAACGATTGAACTTAAAGAGCAAGAAAGAAAAGAAGATCTTGAGTATTTTCAAACGACGTTTAAAAACAGTAACCCAGGTATCATCAATGAAAATATAGATTATCTCATTGTTGCTATCCGTATTAATGATGTGCGCGCTATTCGCGGATGTTTACTGGCTTATCCTAATCTTAAAGTAGTTGATACCAGTGATCACTATTGTACAACTCCTATAGGAGAGGCGATACACAGATTGGCAGGAACAAAAGGGGAAGAGTATAAACAAGCATTTAAAATAATAGAAATGCTTCTGAAAACCCCCGCAATTGATATCAATGCGATACAAGCAAGTTCGGAACCTATCCTCTTCTGGGCTACATCGATTGGCGATGTCGCTGTTCTTGATTTATTTCTTGCCGATCACAAGCTTGATCCTAACCAACAGGATAACGTGGGATATACTGCTTTGCATGATGCAGTGGAGCGTGGTCATTTAGACTGCGTGAAACGATTACTTGCAGATGAGCGTGTTGATAGCACTATTGTCAATCACAGAAATCAAACCGCAGCAGAGCTCGATAGTTTTAGATACAATTCAATACAATGCATCGATGAGGTCATAAAACATCAGCAATGTTTAAAAGAAAACTATATGAGTCTGGCAAAAGAGTATTGCTGAACTCATTCAGCGAAACCTCGCTGAGCTAGAATGCGAAGTGGTGGTAGACATTATCTTGAAAAGCCCAGTTGCATCGTTAGGTGTGGGTGAATGTGCTGATTCATGGAGAGAGTGACGATTTTTTGCTGAAAGTTTTTCACCCATGCGGTCAAGAAAGAAATTGCCAAATGGGTATATTTTTCTCAAAAGGAACTGAATAAAAATAATCGAGAAAAAGCAACATTGTTATTCTATTTATTAGTTATATGGCCTGTGGCAAAAAGGTTGTAAATGGATCTAAGAAATTTCATATCTTCCTGTAAAGAATCCTGGAAACTCCCCCAAATTTTCTGCGGGTCGGCCCGCAAAAAATGTGAGGGATTCATTTTTTCAAGGAGATAAAAAAGGAATTACAATTCAAGGGTCTTTTGACGCTCTTCTTTAACAATATTTTGGATGACTGCCTTATTAAGCTCCAGGAAAACGTCGTCGCTTAATTTTGCACGTTCTTCAATTTTAGCAACAAACGTTGTACTATGGCCGAGACTCTTTAAAAGGGCGTGAAGTTTCACAGCACCTTCTGTAGAGATGCCAATCGCCTCTTCTAATTCTTCAGGACTTCTCTTGGCTAAGATATTCATAAGTTCTTGCATCTCATACTTATCATTATTCAAATCTTCCATAAACTTATCTAATAACGTTCCTTTCTTAGCTAAGGTAATCCGTTCATCTGTAGTTAATCCTACAAGATCCGTAAGTCCTTGAAGCATCCATCGGTTTTTAGTGAGTTCTTCGGTTCTTGTTTTTCTTGATTTTGTCGAATTCACCTGGTGAATTTCACATAACTCACGCAACTGTATAATTAAGGCTTCACTCTTGAACTGTAATTGCATCATTGCAGGATAGGCCTTTTGTTTCTCCACAAAAAACTCATTTAATTTTACAATCTCAGCTTTATGTCTTTGCGCTGTATCCGAATCATCTAATGTTTTTGCGAGCTTATCAAGAAGCTGTAAATTGAGTTGAGCCTCTTTTGTTTGCACATCAAATGTTTTTACTTCCATTTGATTGAGGGATACTCTCAGATTACTTATCAATGCCTTAGTTAAGAATTGATTTACCTTTTGTAATCGATCCTTTAATGCATCCACATCGGATAGGTCAAGAAGTTCTTTGGATGCCCCATGTTTTCTTGTTTTTTCTTGACGTAACTGTTCTACTTCGGTAAGTCGCTCATTAAAACTAGAAATCATTTTTTTTACAGCAGCCAGATTCTTAGGTTTTTCTTCTTCAAGTTTGTTAATCTCTTCTACTACTTTAACTATATAGGCATCGTATAACTTGTTATGAATAGTACGTAGTTGCTCCTCTGATTTGTCGATATCAGTAAAATCAACGGTTTCGGCTTCAGAATATAGCCGAGCTTTTTCATTGCGCAGCACTTTCACTTCTTCTGGTAGCGCATTAAAATTGAGCAGTTCCTTCTTAACATGATTCACATCATCGAGTTTGGCTGTTTCTAGGGCTGTAATTCGCTGGGTGATGTTCGTTGCAAGCGTTTCATATCGCTTTTTTACTTGCTCGGTATTAGTGAGCACGGGTGTGATGACGGCATGTTGCAGGGGCGCTAAGTTTTCAGCTGTCTCTTGTTTTGTCAGTTGAATTTGTTCTCTTAAACTGCTGCTTATCAAGGGAATGTTGCTCATGTTATTATCGGAAGGCATGCTTTCGAGTGCTTCTAAGGCCTCAGTGACGTGTTGTTTTTCCAATGCATCTTGGCATTTCATAAGCGGTGCGAGTTGACGTTGCAATGCTATTTTCTTTTCAATAAGTGGTCTTAGGTTATCCATTTCCCTTTTGGCATCTTTTGCGGTATCTGATTTAAAATGAGACCATTCTTTATCTGAAGGAAACGCTGCTAAGGCACGTTGCAACATATCCATATTATTTAATCTTAAAGCATTATGACATTCCCTTAATTTAGGAATGACTTTTTCATTAAGAAAAATTTTTCGTTCCAGTGATATCTTTTGATCGTCTTTTCCCGAAAAGTAGTGGAGTATTCTATCTAAAAATCCGCCTCTGATGGGTAAATGAGATTGCTCTACCATTTTAAGTTGTAACGCAAACAGTTTTTCTTCTAAGTCTCCAGGAAGCTCTGTTTTTATTGCGTTTACTGTCTCCATCACTTGTGCATTTTGTATCTTAATCAAGGAGTTAATGGCAAAACCACTCTCATGTCTGTGAATAAAATCAGGACTTTTAATCGTCGTAAACGTGATAATATATCGATCAGCTCCGGTAGATGTTTTACCATCAAGACTCACTTTAGTAGGAACTAAAGCGACATCATCGGGCAAATAAAATGAAAATTCATCTTCGGAGTCTTGTACATGAGTGCCTACCTGTTTTGCTTGCAGCAACCCTTCAGGATCATTAATTTCAAAGATTGTGTTCGAATCAAAGATTGTTCTAGGAACTTCAATATTTACAGAATTACTTGCGTTCGTTCTGGCGGATATTTTACTTAAATCATTTAATTTGATTTGCATAAAATCTTGTGCAGACAAATCAGTAAAGAGATGCTTTGACGAATTTGCAATGATAGTATTGGCTTGATTAACCAGTTTATTTTGAAAATCTTCTGAAAAATTTAATCCTCGATAGAGTAATTTTGGTGAAGAAGTTCTCCCATGGGTATCAACCAGGGCCTTACTGGTCAGAGGGGTGAGCAATGCAGTAAACATGACTTCTTTAAATGTTGATCCCTTGTCTCTATTTTGAGCAATTGCATTAACACGGCTATAGTACCAGGCATCATTTTGCATGAGGAAAATTAAATCATGCTTAATTTTATCCCTGTATTCGCCACCTTTTTTTCTAATTTCCTCATTCCAGGTTTCCCCAATTTTAACCGGAACTGCTTTGGGATCAGTTGAATGAAATTCCGTATCTTTTTCATGTTGCATTAAACGATCGATATTATTGACATCGGTATTATTTAATAGTGATCCTACAACGGCCATATCGCATTTAGCCAATAAGTCTCGGAAAAATTGTTCTTCCAATTTTTGGCCATTTAAAAGAACATGATCGTTTTGAATCACCTCAGGATTAGCCATGATTTGGTGGATAATCCGTGCTGCGGCAATTTCATCCCTATTGGGTTTTTTTCTTTTTTTATCTGAAGAAGCTTGTAACACTTCTTTAACCGCATCAATTTTTATTTGCTGACGGGCTTCTTTGATGGCTCCCAGACATATTGAGGGTTTCTGCTCACATGTTCTTGCAAAATCAGTTGCGGGACTCTCCGCTAACTGTGTACTATGGCCAGGAAATTTATTTTTTATCTCAGGAAGACTATAATATTCTTTGATAGTGATGAGTCGCTCGTCTTCTGTCATAGGACTTTTCGAATTTATAACCCGAATGTCACTCATGGAATTGAGATCTTTGCCCTTTTTTATAGCATATTTTTCACCACTATAAGGATTTTCATAAGCACCTCCTTCCTTAAATAATTTTTTAGCTTCCTCAGAATGAATATTATTTTCCTCAATCGCAGTATGTTCTCTTATCGTTACAAAACGCTCATTCTCATTTGGACGATAATCGGATGCTACGCGTCGTGCCTCAGCTAATGTATTGATCGTTTTACCTTTTTCTATAACGTATTTTTGAGAAACCATATTTTCATAAGGTTCTTCTGCTCTAAGGTTTTCATTTGCTTGAGGATTAAATGAGGGAACAGCAGATCCGGTAGCTAAGAAAAATTCTCGATGCGTTCTGAGAACGACTTCGGCTCCTAGAGAACCTACCGAATTTTTAAGCGTATTGTAGGCGCGTTCTACCACTACCTCGGAAGGAGATTTGACTCTCATTAAGTCGACCATATGACCTTGGTTTATCAAGACATGTGCCGGGGTTTGATCCCAACTATGCCTTTCGTCTAGAACAATCGCTGCATAGTGATCGACTTCTTTTTGATCTTTGAAGATTTTGCCAATGAGCTTATTGTCTTCAACATATTTCCTGAATGCCTGTTCGCTTTTCTTATGATATTCCTCATAAAAATTTCTCTTAAGCTTATCATCATATCCTGAGCGTTCATCATCTCTTCCTACCACAAAGAATGCTTGGGCGATGAGAATTTTTTTCAACTCTTCAGGAGTAACATCGGCTAATGTCCGTCCATCTTGTGCTGTCCCTAGTTTTTCCCCTCTGAATTTTGCTTTTCGAGCTTCTTCCACCATCACTTCAGCACAAGCCATAGTCCGTATCGTATGTGCAAGGCCATGAGTTGTTCGATCAGGTCCTTCGTTGGGAGAAAGTCGTCCTTCAGTGGCATCTTTGGGATTTTTTAGTGGTCCAGGATAAGGGTGCCTTAAATATTCTTTATGGACATGCTCTATAACACCGTGAACATCGACGTCATCATCCAGTATGGAGCTGTTTAGAATAGCTGAAGGTGTCGTGGGTTGAGGGGGTATTTCTTTAGGCGTAGTTGTTGTTCCAGTTGAAATAAGAGTAGGAACTTCTATGTGTAAGTCTTTTTCTGTAGCACGTCTTAAGGCAGTTGCATCGGTTTGCGCATCACCTGCGGGAAATTCATTGGCAACGGCTCGTAACCAACCAGTAATGTCTCCATAACCATTGCCATCGAGTTCATTTTGCATTTCTTGAGTGATGGTTTGGCCTAAATTTTCCAAGGTTGGCGGATTATCGCCTGTTAATGCTGTATGTGCTCTTACCCCTGCAGAAGCAACCCAATAGCCGCATAAGCCCATGTTGAATCCTGCGTCATTGGGAATCACAGAAAGTGTAGCGTTTTCTGGGAGTTTTCGAGCGAGAATGTTTTTATACCCTTTTCCCGAACCTTCACCTAAAGGGTCGAAAAGGTAGTAGTGATTACCTTGGCCTTTAATTAACATGATCCAGTGGCCAGATTCTTGTGTTGGATTTACCCCAGTTAATATGGGCATGAATCCTTGCTGATTCAGCACATCTACTCGTATGTCAGGATTTCCATTGTAAATGATACCGCTGGTAATATTTTGTCCCATGCGTTCAAAAATAGCATGCATGCCATCTTGGGTTAATTCTACCCCTTTTATGTATCTAGGCATTTTGATTCTCCTCAAAGGATACGAGTAATTAACTTATATTGTGCCGCAAAGGTCGGCGCTGTGTGTAATTATAACCCAGGTTCATTAAGTTAACGTTAAGTTAAGTCATTGTCTCAAAATATCCAATTTTGTTGATATTTTATGCATAATAATTAGGGTATTTTCCATAGAATAGAGATTCAGTTTTGGAGTTACACTACTTGCCCTGCGGCCCAACCGGATGACCATGCCCATTGAAAATTATATCCTCCTAACCACCCCGTTACATCCAGGGCTTCGCCTATGAAATAAAGGCCAGATATTTCATGAGATTCCATGGTTTTTGATGAAATGGAATTACAATCTATCCCACCAATGGTTACTTCTGCAGTCCGATATCCTTCAGTACCATTAGGTTTTACGGTCCATGAATTAAGTTGTTTTGCTACAGACTCTAGGTCTTGATTTGATAGTTCAGCTAATTTTTTTTCTGCAATTTCTGGTTTGATAAAGATTTCAATGACGCGTTTGGGTAAGAGAGTGGATAATATTGAATTTAATTGTTTTTGTGGTTTATTGGCTCGAGCAGCTTTTAAATGTTCAAGAAGATTAATTTCAGGTAATAAATTGATACAAATAGTTTCACCAACGTTCCAATAGGAAGATAATTGTAAGATTGCAGGACCACTCAAACCTCGATGGGTAAATAAGGTATGCTCGCGAAATTCAATACAGGCATTTTGGACCAAACTATCAATTCCAATTCCTGAAAGTAATGCTATTTTCTCTTTTTCAGCTACATCTAAGGTTAAAGGAACCAGTCCGGCTCGTGTTGGCCATACTTTAATCCCAAATTGTTCCGCAATTTTATAGGCAAACGGACTCGCACCCATGGTCGGTATAGATAATCCCCCACTGGCAATAACTGCAGAGTGGCAATGAAAAGTACCTTTCGTGGTTTGTATTTTGAAACTTTGTGTTTTGTGAATTTTTTCAATGCTCGTATTTAACTGTATTGTAACCCCTGCACGGTCACATTCTTTGAGCAGCATAGTAACAATATCTATTGATTTATTATCACAAAAGAGTTGTCCTAGCGTTTTTTCATGGAAAGGTATCTTATGCTTTTTTACCAGCTCGATAAAATCCCATTGGGAGTAGCGGGTTAAAGCCGATTTAAAAAAATGAGGATTATTTGATTTGTATTTTTCGGGTTCTATATAATAATTGGTGAAATTACAACGCCCTCCGCCGGACATTAAAATTTTCTTACCCGCTTTATTGGCATGATCTAGTACTAAAACTTTACGACCGCGTTTGCTTGCTTCAATGGCGCACATTAACCCCGCGGCACCTGCGCCAATGATAATAACATCAACTTCTACCATAATAGGAGCAACTTGTTTTAAACAAAATCAAATGTAAGGGTATCATGGGTCAACTTCAATTCAAAATAAAAACAGAGCAGTCCCCTCATCGGTTACTCTGATGTTACTTTGTTGGGTAACCTCTCTTGATACTTGATCTTCAACCACTTTATGCGCGGCTGTCGCTTTGCAAAAAGAACATTATCGGTTCAAATTAATTCAAAAGTTGAGGGGAATGAGCTGTTAAATACCCAGGGTCTGTGGACATGTTCTCCTCCTACGCCGATAAAATGTCAACAGATCCTGGTTTGGTATTGAAAATTACGATATTTTTTATCTAAACTCACGGGCAAGATATTTTTATGTATTTTTTAGAACGCCTCTTAGCAATTTTCTTAGGCATTGTTGTATTGCCATTACGTGTATTTGCATATCATGCTTTGTGGGCTATTATTGCCTTTTTTGTTGGATTTTTTTCTATCTTAGGTTTGCCATTATCTCTAGCATTAACATTGCATCATGAAGGTCTTTCTAAAGCCAATATACTTTTGGCTCTTTTTTTTGGTTTTCCAATTATTGCAATAATAGTCACAGGAGCTCTCTCCTTTTTAATGATATTTTTATTGTGCAGTACGATAGTAGATACGGTTGAGGCATTAGGATTAGGCTTTATAAATAGCCTTCTTTATGGAATGGATGGTTTTTGGAACACCTTAAGCACACAGCAAATCCTTAGTCAGGCGGTGTGGAATCCAATTAGAGTCTTTTTAGGATTGGCTAATACGAATCAATTAATGAGTAATGGTGAAGATCAACGAATCATGGATGGGCTGCAAAATTTTGAGATTGTACAGGAAGATATAGAGATCCCTGATTTGCAAAATAAAGAACCACGAGAGCCTCCTATGTTACTTAAAGAAACTGAGTTAAAAAAAATCGAAGAACTCATTGCTCAGCTAACATACGTCAAAGAGTCTTTAAAACAACCAGTAAAAGAACAATTAACTCTTTTAAACATTTTATATATTCAATATAAAGATCTTTTTTCTAAATTAGAAAAAGTGCATTTGGCATTGATGCGTCACGAGAAAAGTCAAATTAAAGATGAACTTATTGCCTACAATAAAGTAAAAATACCTATATTACTCGCCAAGCAATATAAAAAAGGAGAGAACTGGTATCATGTCCCAGCTGCAAGTTATGTTACGGATAGAGACAGCTTTTTGCATTTACTGAAATACAGTTCCAAACATCCATTAAATAGAGATCTTTTTAAGAGACCAAGGCGCTACAATCAAATGGAAACAAGATATATTTGGTATGAACTAACCGAAAATTACTGTTCCTCTCAGGAATTGAGTGAGGTTGTTATTGAAATCCGCGTTGTGATGAATGCATTGTTGTCTCAAATGAATGAAATAAAAAGAATGAATGTCAGCATCGATACTTTTTCTCCGGCATTTTTTGCACCAGCAATTAAAAATAATGAGCATTCTTTGGTATTAAAACTGGAGCAGAAAAATAGGTTACCACTTTGAGAGTATTGATAGTTTAAGATGTTCACTTTATTTTTCCATAAGATACTTTAAACTTATATTATGAAGAAGCATCAGTTTCGGATAGTGATTTTGTTATTTTCGCGTTGGCGAAATCCATTTGTGTTTTGTTATCATGCCTAGGCAAATAGGGCTTTGTTTTCACGAGAAAGAGTAGCAAGCATGGGTTATTAAATTATTTTTAAGGACAGCCATCATGAATGAAGTTGATATTTTAGGTTTATTTTATGATGTAATGAAAATTGAGGGAGTCACTCGAGATCAAGTTTTCTTAAATATGGAAGATGAATCTGCAGCAATGCTTTCTCAAAAATTAAAAGAGCCGGTTTCATTGCAGCAATTGCAAAAATTAACTGATGTTTGCATCGCTAATGAATGGTTAGAACGAACAACAGCCGATCCAAATTATAAATATTTATCGTTAACTGAAGCAGGACTTCAAATTGTTTTAGCTAATCTATACACATAATTGCAAGTCAAGGGTATAAACTTTAAGCAAAACTCGGTAAAATATGTCACTTTATCTTTTTTTGTTGTTACCATGCCAAAACGAACCGATATTAAATCCATTCTTATCCTTGGGGCTGGTCCTATCGTAATAGGACAAGCTTGTGAGTTTGACTACTCTGGCACCCAGGCTGTACGTGCTCTAAAGGAAGAGGGGTACAGAGTTATCCTCGTGAACTCTAATCCAGCAACTATAATGACTGATCCCGAACTTGCAGATGCGACTTATATTGAACCTGTTTCTTGGAAAGAAGTAGCGCGAATTATTGAAATTGAACGTCCCGATGCTCTTTTGCCCACCATGGGAGGGCAGACGGCTTTGAATTGTGCATTAGATCTGGAACGTGAAGGGATCTTGGCAAAATATGATGTTGAAATGATTGGCGCGACACGAGAAGCAATTGATCGTGCTGAAGATAGGGAAAAATTTCGGCAACTGATGATTAAAATTGGTTTGGACATGCCAAGATCCGCTATTGCGCACAGCATGGAAGAAGCCATACAGGTGCAAGCACGCTTGGGTTATCCAGCAATTATCCGCCCTTCATTTACTATGGGGGGAAGTGGTGGAGGAATTGCCTACAACCGTGAAGAATTTGAAGAAATTTGTATGCGCGGTTTGGAGTTGTCCCCAACCCACGAACTATTAATCGATGAGTCAGTACTGGGATGGAAAGAGTTTGAAATGGAAGTGGTACGCGACAAAAATGATAATTGTATTATTGTCTGTACTATTGAAAATTTTGATCCTATGGGAGTACATACAGGCGATTCAATTACTGTTGCCCCAGCACAAACCCTCACCGATAAAGAATATCAACGTATGCGTGATGCTGCAATTAAGGTGTTAAGGGCAGTTGGAGTTGATACTGGGGGTTCTAATGTGCAATTTGCCATTAATCCTGAAAATGGGCGCATGCTGGTGGTAGAAATGAACCCCAGAGTTTCACGCAGTTCCGCATTAGCTTCCAAGGCAACCGGTTTTCCGATTGCAAAAATCGCTGCAAAACTTGCTGTGGGATATACGCTTGATGAGTTAAAAAATGAAATTACTGGAGGAATGACTCCTGCTTCATTTGAACCAAGCATTGATTATGTAGTGACTAAAATACCTAGATTTAACTTCGATAAATTTCCTCAAACTCCGGATACATTAACGACCCAAATGAAATCTGTTGGTGAGGTCATGGCCATAGGCTCTAATTTTCAGGAATCCTTACAAAAAGCGATTCGAGGATTAGAAATAGGCCGCTGTGGCTTACATCCGTTGTTTTTAAAAGGCGATTTAGCACGCTTAAGAGGGAATTTGCGTGAACCTACTCCAGATAGACTTTGGTATATTGCCGATGCTTTTCGGAAAAATATGTCGCTTGATGAAATTCACCAGGAAAGTCGGGTTGATCCTTGGTTTTTAGCACAAATTGAAGAATTGATTGCCTTGGAGCGTTCTGTTGCTGATGAAACACTAGGCAACATTGATGCAACAACGTTACGCTTGTTAAAAAAGCGGGGTTTTGCAGATGCATATTTAGCTAAACTTTGGTCGTGTGCTGAAGAAGAAGTTCGTAAAAGACGTCAGGAACTCGGAATATTACCTGTTTATAAGCGCATTGATTCTTGTGCCGGAGAGTTTCCCAGTGCTACAGCATACATGTATTCGTGTTATGAAAGCAGCTGTGAGGCGAAACCTGATTTAGACAAGAGAAAGATAATGATCCTTGGTGGTGGTCCGAATCGAATTGGCCAAGGAATTGAATTTGATTATTGTTGTGTCCATGCAGCTATGGCACTTAGAGATGCAGGTTGCCAGACTATTATGGTAAATTGTAATCCGGAGACAGTATCTACTGATTTTGATACCTCAGATCGATTATATTTTGAACCAGTGACTTTAGAGGATGTTTTAGCCATTGTCGAAGTAGAAAAACCCGAGGGAGTGATTGTTCATTATGGTGGCCAAACCCCGTTAAAATTAGCTCGTGCTTTAGAAGCTAATGGCGTAAAAATTATAGGAACTTCCCCAGATGCAATTGATAGAGCAGAAGATAGGGACCGTTTCCAAAAATTAGTTACTGAACTGAAATTACACCAACCTGACAATGGTACCGTACGGAGTGAAGAAGAGGCGATTGCTTTAGCAAATAAGATTGGTTATCCCTTAGTTGTTAGGCCATCTTATGTGCTTGGCGGGCGTGCTATGGAAGTTGTTTATCAGGAAGAAGATTTACGCCATTATTTGTCTCATGCCGTCGCTGTATCTAATGATTCACCAGTATTGTTAGATAAATTTTTAAATGACGCGATTGAAGTGGATATTGATGCAGTTTGTGATGGCAAGGAAGTAGTGATCGGAGCTGTAATGGAACATATAGAACAGGCGGGTATTCATTCAGGAGATTCTGCTTGTACTTTACCTCCTTTTAGTCTTAGCGTTGTTGTGCAACAGGACTTAATGGAGCAAATGCGTCAAATGGCATTAAAATTGGGCGTGGTGGGTTTAATTAATGCCCAATTTGCAATTCAGGCTGATGATATTTATGTTTTGGAAGTGAATCCAAGAGCCTCCAGGACCGTGCCCTTTGTATCTAAAGCTACAGGATTCCCCTTAGCCAAAATTGCGGCTCTTTGTAAATTAGGTGTGAGTCTAAAAGAGCAAGGATTGAGTCAAAATCACCATATGCCATCGTTTTATTCAATTAAATTGCCCGTTTTCCCGTTTATTAAGTTTTCTGGAGTAGATTCTATTCTTGGTCCAGAAATGAAATCTACTGGCGAGGTGATGGGTATTGCCAGACGGTTTGGACAGGCTTATGCTAAAGCACAATTAGGAGCAGGCAGTAATATTCCTAAACGTCGTCGCGCTTTTGTTTCTGTTCGCGATGCGGATAAAACGCGAGTAGGAGAGATTTCTAAGCGGTTGATTGAATTGGGGTTTGAAATCATAGCGACGCGTGGCACGGCTCTGGCTTTGCAAGCAGCAGGAGTTGACTGCCGAAGAGTATTTAAGGTCAACGAAGGGCGACCTCATGTTTTAGACTTTATAAAAAATAATGAAATTGATTTCATTGTCAATACAACTGAAGGCAAGCAAGCTATTGCTGATTCTTTTGCAATTCGACGCAATGCGTTGCAACATAAGGTGAGCTATACTACGACCTTATCAGGTGCTGAAGCTGCTTGTCTTGCGATGAAATATGAAGACAGAGAAACTGTAACACGATTACAGGACTTACATTAAGAAAGGAATTATATAGAGGTAGATATGAGCAAATATCCTATGACAGTACATGGTGCAGAAGCATTAAAAGAAGAATTAAACCGATTAAAATTTGTTGATAGACCTCGTATTGTGGATGCAATCGCCACAGCTCGAGCACACGGTGATTTAAAAGAAAACGCAGAATATCATGCTGCCCGTGAACAGCAGAGTTTTAATGAAGGACGTATTCAGGAGCTAGAGGCAAAATTATCTCATGCTCAAATTATTGATATCAGCAAATTACCCAACAACGGCAAAGTAGTATTTGGCTGTACCGTGACTATTTGTCATGTAGCCAATGATACCAAATTAACCTACCAAATCGTGGGTGAAGACGAAGCAGATATTAAACAAAATAAAATTTCTTACAGTTCACCTATTGGGCGTGGATTAATTGGCAAAGAATTAGATGATTCTGTAACTGTAAACACCCCAGGAGGGTTGGTAGAATACGAAATTATTGATGTTCAATATATCTAAATAACGTGAGAGCGACGTAAAGGCACCATGCTGCTGCCTTTCGTCGCGAAACAAACGTTATCCCGTAAAACGCGTCTCCCAGTGAAAGCGGAAATACGTAGCGTGTGTATGGGCTTCAGTTTTAAACAAAATCAGTTGGATATAAAAAATGATACTTATTTTTTATAGCGAAACCCCATTCAATAAGAAGTACCTCTCTAGCGAATCTTAACCACACGCGAGGCAAGGATCCAAAAAACTGGAGCTTAGGGTTCGCTTCCTTAACACGCATTTCCAAGAAGACATCTGTTCTGAACGTTTCTTTTCCATTGGCGCCTGTTCGAGGTATGCATACAAAATTTAAAGTCTGCGAAAATTATTTTTTTGCGTAAGGGAGGTAAATGCGGACCATTTAGATAGAGATGGAGTAAGCCATTACTTTTTATTAAACCTGAAGATATATAATATGTTCATATGATATATTCATAAAATCAATTGGATTGATTTTTGTCTATATGATTAAATAATTGATATTAGGTTGATAGTTGATAAGGGTGAGATAATAATGTCCAATACTAAGCAAATGAATAGGTTACTTGCCATTCTTCGGGATGAAAAAAACTCGATACAAGAACGTAATTTTGCGCTAAAAAAATTGGATAAGGAAATTAATAAGCAGGCTTTAGAGGGAGAGGCGGATTTTGAAGCCAGTTTTTCTGCGTTTGAACAACAGTGGTCGCAATTTGAAGAAGCGATTTCTGTTTTTGAAAGGGATGCTGATGATGCCGATGAGGAGGTGGAGCAACTAATCCAGCAAGAGAGAGAGAAGATACGTTTGGAAAAACGGGATAACCCAAACTTCTCACCAAAAAAAATCGATACTGAAATTAAAAATCTGGAAAGTAGACTTCAAGATTTACATCAATTTACCGTTCAAGATCTTGAAAGAAGACTTCATGTTTTACATCGATTTAGAGTTGAAAGCCATGAACGAAAGCCAAACGCTTCCATTAAAAAGCTGGAAGCAAAGCTAAGCTTATTTCAGGATAGGGATGAAAAAGAACCTCAATTTGATCAATCTGGCCCTTTAAGTAGCGGTGCTTCGGATAAAGAAGATACGGCACATTTATCGCAAAACAGCATTAATTTACGAACCGCCCCCATTACAACAAAAGTTATCCCGAAAACGAATATCTTTGCTGCTTTTATTAATCACTGCAGATTACTGATACAATCAGTGGGGTATTTTATGAAAAAATTAGGTAATAATGGTATTTCTTTACCAGAGGCCACTGCAAAACTTGATGAGACCCAAGCGAAATTAAGCACCTCAATGGGAAAATTAATAGAGGCAGTAAATTATTTCAAAAATATAAGTGATGAACTTGCTAAGCATAATAAAGCTCTTTTAAGGGAGTTTGCTAAATACGGTCAAGAGGGTAAAAATATCCCTAAAATGCAGGTGTTACTAAAAAAAATTAAATCGAGTAACGACGTTGATAAGGACGTAAAATTGAAAGCTCTTGAAGGCCGTATCTTAAATTATAAGATCTTGGGAAGTAAGATAAGGGAAATGACTCATCAGTTAGACAAAGTTAACAAAGATGCGGGTGCTGCCTACGAAAATTTGAAAAATGCCGCTCTCATGCATAAAGTTGCAACAAAAAGTGTTGCTAATGCGTTGAATAATCTGGAGCTAATGGTAGACCGAGAAGAGTTAATAAAAAACCAGCATCGAATAAAAGATAGGCTTTTTGAAGACCGAAAAGAATATGAAAAAGCTAAAGAACTAATGGAGTCCACTGAAGAGATGTTGAAATTGTCTCATCCAAGCCCGTAGTGCCCTATCCCAAATTTGTTCTATCTTATATAATTTAAATAAGACATCTGAGACGATGTTTTCAATAAACTAAACTCCAATGGTTGCGATTACAGGAAGTAATAATGAGCTCATTTTCCGAATGGTTCCAATCAGTTCCAATTCCAGTTGATGCCCTAATCGGTCGTTATGATTTGAAATTGGTAGCTTTGTCTTATGTTATAGCTGTTATTGCTTCTTATGTTGCGCTAAATCTAGTAGGTCGCCTTCGTTCCGAACGAAGCAGCCATATTCGACTTTATTGGCTTGCTGGTGGTGCATTTGCGATGGGTTCAGGAATTTGGGCCATGCATTTTGTTGGCATGTTAGCTTTTATCATGCCTATGCCCATGGAATATGATGTCAGTTGGACAGCAGCCTCGTTAATTGTTGCCGTGCTTGCTTCCGCATTGGCTTTGTTTATTTTACAGAAAAAAGATTATTCCATGTTGCATCTTGCGTTAGGTGGATTAATCGTGGGGCTTGCCATTTCCACCATGCATTATATGGGCATGGAGGGAATGAAGTTTCATGTGAACATTCATTATTTGCCGGGCTTGTTTTTTCTTTCTATCGCTATTGGAATTGCCGCCGCGGAAACTGCGATTTGGTTAGCTTTGCAAAGCAATTATGGCTCAAGGAAAAAGCAGTTTAATTTAAAAATCATCAGCTCTTTTCTCATGGGGTTGGCTATTTGTGGCATGCATTATACAGGTATGGCTGCCGCTGTATTCACCCCCAATTTATCCCATGTTATGGCAGCGGAAAATTCGACCATAGAACCAAGGTATTTGGCCTATTTTATTACGGGGATTAGTCTCTTTATTTTTATAATTGCGCTCACCGCATCGGGTTATTATAAGAAAATGATTCTTGCCATAGAAAATGAGAAAGAATTTCTTAACGCGATGCTTGATAATTTAGAAGATGGAATCATCGCGTGTAATGCAGCAGGTCGAATCACAGTATTAAACCACACGATTCAAAAGTATATTAATTCAAATAAGATAAATAAAGACATTAATAATATATCGAATTACTTTAGTCTTTTTACACTTAATAATAATCCAATTAGCCCAGATGAGTTTCCACTTAAGCGCGCTCTGAGAGGAGAGCTTGTTCGAGGGGTTGAATTAATAATGCATACGAAAAATGATGGAGTACGGCATGTAGTCATCGATGGACAAAAAATTATTAATTCAGAGAAAAGCAATTTAGGTGCGGTTATTGTCATCCATGATGTTACTAATCTCAAACAAACGGAGAGATTAAAAGATGAGTTTGTTTCTACAGTAAGTCACGAATTACGTACTCCTCTTACTTCCATACGTGGTTCTCTGGGATTGTTAGTGAGTGGAATCATGGGGGTGTTTCCTGAAAAAGCAAAAAAATTGCTTGATATAGCGAATAACAATTGTGAACGGTTGCTTCTGTTGATTAATGATATTTTAGACATAGAAAAAATTGAAGCGGGAAAAATGGATTTTGAACTCAAAGTAATTGAACTAAATCAAATAGTTAAGGAATCAATCGACGTTAATAAAATGTACGCAGAAAAATTTAACGTAACCATTGAATTAACACCAAATAATAATGAAGAATATTTAGTTTCAGTAGATTCTAGTCGGCTGATGCAAGTTTTAGCAAATCTACTCTCTAATGCGTGTAAATTTTCCTATGAAAATGAAAAAGTCTCGGTTACGGTGCAACAAGTTGGTTCATCAGTTAGGGTATCTATTTCAAATAGAGGCGTGGGTATCTCTCCTGAGTTTAAGTCACGCATTTTTCAAAAATTTTCTCAAGGAGATTCCTCAACTACTAGAGGAAAAGGCGGGACTGGTTTGGGGTTGAATATTAGTAAGACAATTATTGAAAAACTGGGCGGTGTGTTACATTTTGAGAGCGAGCTTAATGATTTAACGACCTTCTATTTTGACTTACCTTTAGTGCAGCAACCACTTATTTCCCATGAAGAAAATAAACCATTAACTACGGAAATGAGTAAAAGATTGTTGATTTGTGAAGATGATAGTGATCAGGCCAATTATCTAAAATTACTTTTAGAGTCTGCTGATTTTATTGTGGATGTGGCTATAACTGCTGCTGAGGTACGAAAGTTATTAGAACATCATGAATATCATGCGCTTTTATTGGATTTAATATTACCTGATCAAGATGGAATTTCATTCATTAGGGAGTTGCGTGCAAATCAAAAGACAATGTATTTGCCGATTATTGTTCTTTCAGTTATTGCTCAGGCAGGTAAAGAGTTATCCAATGGAGATGCAGTGTCAATAGTGGATTGGTTAGATAAACCAATTGATTTTAATAAGTTACTGACGGCAATTAATAAAATACAGAAACATGACTCTCAAGATCTGCCACATATATTACATGTTGAGGATAATAAGGATACGCAAGAAATTGTAGAAGCGCTTCTTGAAAAATATGCGAAGGTAACTACAGCCAATAATTTAAAAGAAGCAAAAGAAATGCTGAAAAAAGATAAGTATAATTTGGTTATCTTAGATTTATTGTTGCCTGATGGAAATGGGCTCGAAATTTTACCGATGATATCGAAATATCATGCACCTGTTCTTGTATTTTCTGATACCAATTTAAATCAAGATTATTCTAAATTTGTGAGTCAAGCGTTACTTAAATCTAATTCTTCGAATGAAATTTTACTTGATACGATAAAAAAACTTCTTTAACGTTTAATCAAAGGAATAGAAAATGCATAAAGAACTGAAAAAAATTTTATATGCTGAAGATGAAGAGGACATAAGAGCTATTGCCCAAATAGCCTTGGAAGAGATTGGCGATTTTACAGTTAGATATTGTTCTAACGGTAAAGAGGTTATTGATGCTGCAAAGGAATTTATTCCTGATTTACTTCTATTAGATGTAATGATGCCTGAGCAGGATGGACCAACCACTTTATGTGAATTACGAAAAAATCCTGAGTTTATGGAAATACCCGCTATATTCATGACTGCTAAAATACAAAGTGATGAAATAGCAGAGTATAAGTCTATAGGAGCAATTGATGTTATTAAAAAGCCTTTTGATCCTTTGACTCTTGCGATGTCAATAAACAATGCCTGGTTAAAATATAATGGATGAAAAGATACAGAAAAAATTACATAGTCTTTTTATGCACTACCGTAAGCAACTTCCTGAGCGAATTTATAGTTTAGAGCTGCAATGGCAAGCTCAGCTCAAACAATGGGATTTAGCTGGTTTTCAAGAATTCCATCGTAATATACATAGCTTATGTGGTTCTGCTGGAACTTATGGTTATTTGGAGTTGGGCAAGACAGCTCGGCAGATGGAAATATTATTAAAAAATGTACTTGCTAATGGGAAATTAGCAGAGGAAGATAAGGAAAAAATTACTTCATATTTTAATCAATTAAAAAGCGTATTAGCTCATGAGGATTCTCCAAAATCGCTTGGTTTTATCGCTGAAAAAAAATCTGCAGATAATAAGTTAATCTATATTCTGGAACAAGAACTCCCCTTGGTTAATGAACTAAGAACAGGCCTGCAACAGGCTGGGTATGAGGCACAACCTATTAAAGAGATGGCCTCATTACAGCACTTAATCGAGAAGCAGCAACCTATTGCGTTGATTATTAATACGGATTATCTAAACACATCCTCTCTCGAATATCTGGTTACTGTAGAAAAACAACATAAGGGGCTCATTCAATTATTTTGTATTGTTCCTAATGCTGATTTATTACCTCGACTTACAGCCATTCGCGCGGGGTGTGTTGCCTTTTTTCAAAAACCGCTCGATGTGTCTTACATGATTCAAGAAATAAATTTAAATTGTACTTCCCCTATTAATGAAGCATACCGAATTTTAATCCTGGATGATTCACAATCATTAGCGGAATTTTATTCTTTGATTTTAAAACAAGCAGATATGATTACCCGAGCCATTACAAAACCTTTGGATTTATTAAAAGAGCTCGAAACATTCCAGCCTGATTTAATTTTGATGGATATTTATATGCCGGAGTGTTCTGGTTTAGAACTTGCAACGTTACTTCGAAAAGACAGACGATACACGAAAATCCCCATTATTTTTCTGTCTACAGAGGATGATAAGAACAAGAAATTAGCAGCAATTAGCTTAGGTGGTGATGATTTTCTTACCAAACCGGTTTCGCCCCAAGATTTAGTTTCTGCAGTCAGATCTCGTTCAAATCGTGCAAGCATTTTAAATTATTATATGACTACAGATAGTTTGACGGGGTTATTAAATCATTCAAGTGTTTTAAATCGGTTAAATATTGAAATTTCCAGAGCAACCCAACAGAAGTCATCCCTTTCTTTTGTGATGATTGACATTGATAATTTTAAATTAATTAATGACACTTATGGTCATCCTTTTGGTGATGCGGTAATTAAAAAACTGGCCTCTATTCTGATGATGAATTTACGTAATCAAGATATTATTGGACGGTATGGTGGAGAGGAGTTTGTGCTCATATTACCAGGCGCTAACCTTGAAAACAGCCAAAAAATTTGTAATAACTTACGCATTCAATTTGCTGATCATACTTTTACAATAAATGATCAACAAGTACATGTAACAATTAGTATGGGAATTTCGAGTTTGACTCATAGCCACGATTTTAATGATATTGTGAATTATGCAGATCAAGCGTTATATAAAGCAAAACAAAATGGGAAAAATCAGATTGTTGTCTATTCTGAACATTTAATTGTAAATTAAATTCTGTTGATGAGTATTCCTATAGGATGTTGATCTATTGCCACACTAGATAACTAAACTGAATCCTTCTCTGGGAATAATTGGTGCCAAGTCAGCGGAAATCTATTTGATTTTTCAATGAATAGTTAAAAAAATGCATTATAAATGAGCATCGTGATATTATTTATCCTTTTTTTAATGAGGATATTATGAGTCAAGAAAAAAGAGCACAAAAGACTCTTTGGGATGCCTATGCTTTTAGTACAGGATACACACTTTTTACAACATGTATAGGTCATCCAGCTGAAAGGCTAAAAGTTGCAATTCAAACAAATCTTTCTCAAAGCTCTTACTCGGTTATAACGCAATTTGCTGGGGTAAACGTAAAGCATTTTTCTACAGGATTTTTATCGTGTGTTATTCGCCAACTTGGAAAAGTGGCATATAGACCATTATTGATTACTCATATGCCAAAAGAAATTGATAAGCTACAATTTTCTATGTTTTCTGGAGGTGTGCTCAAAGGAGCGATCGCAAGTGTTTTTGATACTGTAGTGGTTAGTCCAATTGAAAACGTCAAAACCGTACAAATGAAAACTATTGCCAGTCATACTAAACCTATAACACCTTTCCAAGCAATGAATACTGTTTATCAACAAAGAGGTTTAGCTGGTTTTTTTTCTGGAAGTGCTCCTACGTTAGGAAAAGCTTTTCCCAGCTGGTTTTATTTATTTATGACATACAATGCAATTAAAACCAAACGTGAAAAGCAAACCTTTTTATCAACCATTTTATGGGCAACTTTTGCTTCAGCCCCAGTTGTTTTTGCAACTACGCCTCTTGATGTATTGAAAAGTCAGCAGCAAGCGGGTAATAAAGGACAACAATCACTAGGACAGCTTGTTTCTCAAATTTATAAAAATCATGGTATTAGCGCTTTTTTTAGAGGATTCAATTGTCGATTAGTACATAAGTCATTGTCCACCGCGGGCGCTTATATGATTTTAGATATGGCGCATAAGATGTAATGTGCTACGAGGATATTTTTGGGGACAATCTTATACCACCATTGATAAGCACAGTATCTGAAAGAGATTAAAAGCGTTTTTATATTAGCTGTGATACTTATCGAGTGTAGGGTCTATCAACAGACCCTAATAAAATTAATGTTTATTTTGTATTGGTTGACTCATAATTATTATTACATCAATAAATGTCCTATAAATCTATTACTGCTCAATAAGGGGCAAGCATGAGTTTTTTTGAAAAAATGGCTGCGGCGAAAAAGACTGAGATTGCCAAGCTGAAGACAAATCCTATCGATGCAGC
The DNA here is from genome assembly GCF_900637685.1 of Legionella sainthelensi. NCBI lineage: Bacteria > Pseudomonadati > Pseudomonadota > Gammaproteobacteria > Legionellales > Legionellaceae > Legionella > Legionella sainthelensi. The sequence continues at coordinate 3,563,052 of NZ_LR134388.1, read as the reverse complement.
GCAACTTAAGGAAAGCACAAAATCCTTGGCTGCTGCACTTACCGGCGACCGTTTGCAAATTATCGCTGAAATTAAACGAGGTACTCCTGGCGCTTGTGAAGTTTTTGCGCCTCCCAATTTGCATGAGATTGTAATGGCTTACAATCAATCAGCGGCAGCTATTTCGATCGTCGTGGAAAGTCAATTTTTTAATGGCCGATTAGCAGATATAGGTTTCGTAGCAGAACATTCCCAAAAACCTATCTTGGTTAAGGATGTTGTTCTTGATAAAGTTCAAGTGGACTGGCTGAGAGTTCATGGTGCCAACGCCGTGCTTTTAAATGCTAATCTTCTTACGAAGCAGCAACTTAAAGAACTATCTGCCCATATTGTCTCTTATAGAATGGAGCCGTTCGTTGAGGTCCATGATTTACAGGAGTTTCACGCAGCGTTAGAAATAGGAACAAAAATAATCGCTATCCATAATGTAAATCCAATAACATGGGAAATTAATAATGCCAAAACCGAATCAATACTACAAAGCATCGATAATCGCTACCTGAACGATATTATTCTAGTTTACGCTTCTGGAGTTAAATCTCTCGATGATTTGAAACGGATAAGAAAAATCACGCAATTTGGAGCGGTGCTTATTGGTGCCGCCTTTATGCAAAATCTCGAATTGGTACATCGTTTCAATGACGAGTTAGCAACAGATAGCTAAAATAACGAATTGAGCCGAAGTGCAGATCAACCCCTTGTTTCTCAATCAATGGTCAATTGATAACTGTGTTGTCAAAAATTTTAAATATAAAAAATCAATAACTTAAACCTCTAAATGAATTGATCAAAAAACAAAAAAATATACTATTTGTAATTTTCATATGTCTTATAAAAATAACTAATTGGATTAAAATTGAGTTTATTGTTTGAATATTGATCTTCAAATGTATATTTCAATAAGTCTCTCAGTGAAAAAAGGTAGTACGTTACTTTGGATTTCTTAATGAGAACAGCCATTCTCTTAGAACTTGTGGAAATAATCAATTAGAAAAGGGTGACGAACCATGCAATTTGGTGAGTTATAAATATATTTATGAGTAATTAATATGAATCCAGAAGATATAAGACTATTTTTTCAAACCTACTATACCAACCACTTTAAGGATCCCTTGCTATTTGAATCCAGGAACCAAGAAAGAGGCGATGCGCTTCAAATTGTTTCATCTACTTTGAGTAAAAATGACGCAGAGCAAGTGGCTAAGCGTATTAAAATGTCTCTACCATTAGCTGAAGTGGGTGTGGTTGCATCTAGAAATATAAGAAATCAATTTCGTGCCATAATTCTTAATCCTGTCAAAGTGTATGAAGTATTTCTTAAGAATGAAGATAAGATAAGAACATTTTTCCAAACACTATATAACAAGAGCACGAATAGCCAATTGCAATTTGAATGTCGAAACAGGTTCGGTGTCTATGGGCAAAAGCAACTTGGCATTGTATCACCTGCGTTGAGTGAGCATGATGCACAACAAATGGTGGAGCATCTGAAAAAAGTGTTACCGGCATCAGCTAAAGTAGAAGTAGTCGATTCCCTCAAAACTCCAGGCCAATATCGTGCCGTAATTATCAATAGTGAAGAGGTTTTTGGGATCTATGTTAAGAGAATGGTGGATATGCTTAATCGGTTTCATCCAATTCCCAGTGATCCAAAGCGGTTTGGGATGACCCACTTTTGGACTAGTCCGTGCACTACATTTATTGCGTATAAAACCAATATAGCCTCACTCTATCATAGTGACAGCATGGATCCTAAAATCCGGGTGCAAGCACTTGAAGAAATTCATAAGTTTAATGCACACATAGAAAAACTTTTTCCTGGATTCGAAATTAGAACGGAACATCATAGGCATGGGGATGTTTATTTGATTGAAAATTTTTCTTATGTGCATTACGTATCATTGCAGCAACAATTAAAATTAAAGGACTTAGGAATTTTATTTTTTTCTCAAAATCAAGACAGGTATAAAAATTCTAAAGCAGAGTTAACAGAAGATCTTCAAGAAGACATTGAGTTTATCAATAGGTCACGTAAAGTGGATTACTAATGCTTCAAGCCAAGTATGTGTCTTTGATTAAAGTGGGGATTAACGAATAATCCCCAGAGTTTTATTTTCAGATAACGGACTCTATTAAGGTTGGAACACTTCCTGTTGAACGCCTCCAACAACCCATTGAGGACTGTTGGGAAATTGGCGAAAATGCCAGATTTCATCAAGCGGGCTTAGTTGTTCATCATTTTCTTTAATAGAGCCTGTAAAGCGGACACTTGCGATCAATGAATTAGATTGTTTTGAAACATCCAGTAATTCGGCGTCCAAAGCAATCACTTCTGTTTTATTAGGCGCATCGCCTCGCTCATCTAATTGCATTTTAATTTCTGCAAATACTTCGGGTGCGGTAAATTCACTCAAATCTTGAAGATTTTTATGATCGTAAGCGGCTTGTAAACGATTAAAGGTTACTTTAGCTTCACGCAAAAAAGTTTCAGGAACAAAGCCAATAGGATATTCGGAAGCATTATTGTTGCCTCCCATAGAACTATTGCTAAAGGATTGAGTAAAATTATTTAAAGGATTTTGATTAAAAGGGCTAGATTGGCCTGTTTGAAAACCAGGTTGCATTTTTCTGCGAAAGAATCCAACGACAAAGAAAACAACTGCCCCTAAAATTAACCAAGACAAAATACCGCTGGTAATGCCATGTCCCATAAATAAACTGGTTAATAGGCCCCCGATTAATAACCCACTTAATAAACCACCCCATCTACTCGGGTTTTTAGTACTTTGCCCGATAACGCTCGATTTTTGTGTTTTATTGGTTGAAAAGAGACTGCTTTGAGAGCGTTGCACACCAAAGCTTCTCCCTCCACCAAAGCGTTTAGCAGATGCTTCGTGAACCAGTAATCCAAAACTTAATAATGCAATAAGTAAATACGAAATAAACGTACGCATAGAAATAACCTTTTTTATTTAAGGATTCTTAGTATATATGAAGCAGAGGGAATCTGTCTCTTTGTGTTTTAAAAATATACTATTTTTTAGGAAATTATTCGTTTTTTACTTTCGGAGGTAGAAATAAAAATTATTTTGGGGTGTTGTATGGGGTAATTTTAGTAGGCACTCACTGTTGCAGGAGACGAGCTCTAAAACCTAGTCTTCCAAAAACGAGAGGCCAAGGAGTAACAAATTGCACCTGGTTCGTTACATCCCAACAATTAAACAATATATTCTTCCAAATTAAAGCCATTTAAAATGCCGGGCGTGAAGGGATTCACCTGATTATTTGTTTTTAATAAATAGCGCCCCGAATTGCTGTTCACTTCAAAAAGAATTTGTAAATTGGAACTGTCTTGTTCATCAATAAGGACATTTACCTTTTCTAGAAGCTTGAATAAAGCCCATACTCCTTGTTCAGCGAGTTCATAATGGTTCCCTTCAATAGAGTCGAGAGCAAGTTTTGCATTGGCTTGGGGCCAGGTAAAGTGAGTCATCGAGTCACTGCCTTGATTATCTGATAATTTAGTTTGACCAATTTGTAATTCCAGGTTTGCAACTACAGGATCAAGGCTGATTTTTTGCAAGCTGAAATTAATTTTGCTTTCTTCACCACGATCTGGGAAAAACATATTAGTGATAATATTTGCGCGTATCAGTGCATCTAATGTTTCTGAGGTGATCGGTAATAAGGTATCGTTAATTGCTTTTGGTTTCCATTCTGCACTCGAAATATCTAAGAAGGGTTTTACATAGTTTTCAGTAAATGTATTTAATGTTCCATGAGTGGAGAAGAAGCGATTAAAGTCATGAATCGATATTTCTTCCTTTTGTGATGAATCAAACGGATAACGTTGTGCAATGGTACTTTGGAAGTCTCGAAAGACAGTTTGTTGCCATTGTTCGTTAATGTATTGGCGACTGTCTTTGATTAAAATACTCCAGGCATCCCCAGCTAATTGTTTTGACCAAATACTTAAGGGGGCAGGTAAAAGTTTTGCCTGATTATAGAGTTGGCTTACTGGATCTGATGCATTGTCACTAGCGAACCGCGTTCTCGTGATATTAAATGCAGTTTTTCCATTATCATTTATCATGGATAAAGTAGAAATAAAGCGCTCTAAATCAACGATTTTTAGGCTAAGTTCTTGAGTGCTGGAATGGCTCATTAAGTTTAAATCAGTAAATTGGCTGGCGATAAACTGATTAAAAGGCGAGGAGTTATTTGTCAAATCTGCCTTAGTTTCTTGTTGGATTAAGCCTATTATTTTACTTAATGCATGGGATTGCTCTAAATTTTTAACAACTTGGCGCCCAGCTTGATAATCTTGATAATGAAACGGTTGCGATTTACGCATAAAGGTTTGCCACCAGGTGACATAATCGAAGCAATAAGCTTGAATTAGCATATCTTGTAATTGGCCTAAATCGTTTCGTGCGAGCACCCAATTTTCTTTTTGCAATGTATGGTTAATCTCAGGAATTTTTTGTATCACATCATCAAAACCTGTTCGAGTAAAATAAACAGGCAATTCATTTGTAGCTAAAACAAATCCATTAATTGAGATTTGTTGTTTCGTTGTAGGGAAAGATTCTTTAGCAATAGAGTAATACAGATAACTTGTAGGTAAAGCATTAAGATAGTTGCGTGCATCGGTAATGACTTGCTGTTTGACTATGATATTTTTTGGTGGTTTATTTAAGAGTCGTTTTAACAGAGTCAGATGTTTTTTTAAGGTGATTTCTGATTGATCTTTCCAATGTGAAGCAAACCAATCATGTACTTGTATTGTTGAAAAATGCTCTGGTTGGCTAAGCATTAAGTAAATTTTCAACGCATTATAGCGAATAATTGGTGTATTACTTGGATTGTTAATAACTTCTTCGAGCTCATTCGTTAGCGAAGATAAAAAATCACCGTAGAGGCGGTTGTCGGAGCTGTTTTGCAAATTATTTTTTAGTTGATGCACCGTTGGTAGTGATAACGAGTTACTTGGAATATGGCTCATTGTTTGCGCAGCATTCGATAAATGATAAAGAGCCTGTTTTTGTTTGTCCTGTTGATTACTGAGTACATCATAGGCAAGTAATTCTTTGCTTGCTTCATCCAGTAGGTGCGCTGTTTTATAATAATTGTAACTTAAAATCAGCAGGGCAATTCCCGCAATACTCGCTGTTGCTGAAATAATGGTTTTTTGTGAAAACTTTCGTAGCTGTGGAATTTGACTGCAATGTTCTTGGATTGTTTTTAGGGCACCCTCAACAAAATAGGCTCTGAAATTAGTTGCTTGAGGGAAAGTATCTTGAACTGCTAATGCATATTCGTGCTGAATTTTCTTGTTGAGGCGATCAATACTGATGCCGCCTTGTTCAGCACTTGTAAAATAAATTGAATGTAAATTAAACAGCTTTGTTGAAATTCCGTGAATTAATGCATGAATCGGGGTACATAGGCTAGCCACTTGCAATGGAAACTCACGAATTAAACTACGTCTCATCGTGGAGCGAGCAGGATGCATCTTATGAATGACTTGTTGATTTAGTTGTTCAATCAGTTGATTAAATTGTAATGCGTAAGCTTCTTTCTTTTTCTTGGGTTCATTCATGCAATCCAGAGAAAACCCGAGCGGTTTTGCTAAATCGGTTGTATGTTCCGATTGATAAAACTCAGTAAAACCGGCTAATGTATCCATTTTTGTAAATATGAGCGCAAACTCAACAGGATAACCCAAATTAATACCAAATCGTTCTAACAACTGCAGGTGTGCTTTCTTTTGTTCCGCAAATTGGGTGGGATCGGCAATGAGTAGGTCATTTACATCAATACACAACACTATGCCTGTAATTTTCAGATATGAATTACAACGATTTAATTGTTTTAGTGTATTGAGTAGGAGGTTTTTGCTGTTCGTTAACCAATTTTCACCTAACTCAATCATGATTCCTTGCTGATTAAAATAGACTTTTGCATGTTGTTCGCTAAAGACGGATATTTCCTCCATGTTACTTTGTTTTAATAATGCCGACTTTCCTTGTGCATTTTTTCCCGTAACTACTATAAAAGAGAGCGGATGGCTTTGGGGTTTTAATTGGGAAAGTATTTTTTTTATAGCATCACACAGTGCGCGTAAAGAGTTGTCCATTAGCTCTCCAGAAGAGCGAGTTGTGAGTGACCAAATAAAACTGATTTTGCTTTATTTTCCAATAAATATTGGCTAGTAAAAAAAGCAAAGACCACTAAAGTTACCGCAGTAACCAAGGTGATTATAACGGTCTTGTAACTTTTTTTGATAGTTTTAGGCAATGGATTTTCATTAAATAAGCGGCGAGGTTGGTGAAAACGATTTTGCTGTATTATCTGATAGAGATCATCAATGTAGTTGTCTAAAGCTTGTCGTCCATCAGCTTTAAGATGATAATGTCCTTCAAAACCTACAATGAGAAAAAAATATACCAATTCAATCAGATCCAGATATTGGTTCGGGCGCTCTTTAATGTAATTAAGAATTTCAAAAAAACGATATTGAGGTTGAGTGCCATCATTGGTTAGTGGTGTAAAGGCCTTGAATTCGGCATTTATTTGATAGACACGCATGTAGTTTTTACCGATGAGTTCATCTATGGTTGCGGTCATTAAATAATGAGCAATGATAATGAAATCCATAGGGTACTTGGACGCATCCATTTTGCTTTGAAATGCAAGCAGTTCGTGCTCAATGTTATCTCTAATATTCTCAATAGGGGGCAATGAAGGACTTAAACAAAGTCTTTCCAATAAGGATAAAAGAGGGCCTGCCGCAGCAACCAGAGCATTAGTAGAAAAAGGAGCGATAAATAATTTAGACCGATAGTACCCCTGCGGGATAAGCGAAGTTCCCGAGTCGAGGCGATTGTTGACGAGCGAGACTGGATAATGCTCAGCTGTCATGGTCTTGCTCCTAATGAATCTTTGTTCCATGAAGTCAAAGTGCAAATATTCTTAACCTAATAAAGAAGATAATACGTTATGTACTACCTATAGTTCAAGTAGGCTAAGATTTATAATCAGTCCAAAATGACAGTTTGCTTATATTTTATTTGCATCACTCCTTAACAATAAGGTACTATGCATGTTCGTTAGATATAGAACCGTTTTAGTACTATATTTATAGTATGGGATAAATTAATAAATCTGAGTTTTATCTTTAATTAATGTAAGTTCGGCAAAAAAATAAAGTGATTTTTCATATCGAGTTGATTGATTGAGAATTGGATGCGGATAAATGCGATGCTTCTTCGCTTTCGCTGGTGAGGCTTTACCGGATAACGTTCGTTGAGCGATATATGAAAGGTATTTTGGGATTTTATGTTGAGTTCACGTTAATTAAGACTTAATTAGTACTAGATTATTCGATTTTGAGGTGTTATGCTGCGCATCAGCAAATTGGCCGATTATGGAACAGTAGTGATGGTGTATCTCGCGAGGCACACGCAAGAATTATGCAATGCTCGTGATATTGCTTTACACACTCATTTGACTGTACCTACGGTAAGTAAAATTTTAAAACGTTTGACCAGTGCAGGGTTGTTAACCTCGGTGCGGGGAGTAACTGGAGGATACCAATTGCGACATCCTGCTACTGAAATTTCTGTGTCGCAAATAATTTTTGCATTGGAAGAACATCGTGGCTTCACAGAGTGCAGTGCGCACCCTAATGGCTGTTCATTACAAGATGTTTGTACTATTCAGGGTAATTGGCGATTAATTAGCCAAGCAATTGAAACAGCTTTGGATAGTGTGAGTTTAGCTACATTAGCTAAACCCACTTTGCTTGCACGTGATGTGGAGCGGGTTCGACAATTAGCAAGTGGAGTTAATCGTGGCTAAAAGCAGTGAGCAAATTAATTCTCTGCTCGATAGAGAATATCAACATGGTTTTACGACCGACATTGAGGTAGATACTTTTGCGCCTGGATTAGACGAAGAGGTTATTCGGCGATTATCAGCAGTGAAAGGTGAGCCTGAATTTTTACTTGAGTGGCGTTTAAAAGCCTACCGACATTGGTTAACTATGTCTGCCCCTCAATGGTCTAGCGTGCATTACCCGCCGGTAGATTTTACGAGTATCTCTTATTATTCAGCGCCCAAGCAGAAAAAAGATGCGCCAAAAAGTCTCGATGAAGTTGATCCTGAATTATTAAGAACTTATGAAAAACTTGGTATTCCCTTAAGAGAGCAAGAAATGCTTGCTGGTGTGGCTGTAGATGCTGTTTTTGATAGCGTTTCTGTAGCGACCACCTTTAAAGCAAAATTAGCTGAAAAAGGGGTGATTTTTTGCCCAATTTCTGAAGCAGTGCATGAATACCCTGACTTGTTAATGCAATATTTAGGCTCAGTTGTTTCTTATCGAGATAATTTTTATGCTGCTCTAAATTCGGCTGTTTTCAGTGACGGCTCTTTTGTTTACATTCCAAAAGGAGTACGTTGTCCTATGGAATTGTCTACTTATTTTCGAATTAATGCGGCCTCTACGGGGCAGTTTGAGCGCACATTAATTGTTGCAGATGTTGACAGTTATGTATCCTATCTTGAGGGATGTACTGCACCCATGCGGGATGAAAATCAATTGCATGCTGCTGTTGTCGAGTTGGTTGCATTGGATGGAGCTCAAATTAAATATTCAACCGTGCAAAACTGGTACCCTGGCGATAAAGAGGGTAAAGGCGGTATTTATAATTTTGTGACTAAACGAGGGGCGTGTCGTGGCAAACGCTCTAAAATTTCTTGGACACAAATAGAAACCGGCTCAGCAATTACCTGGAAATATCCAAGCGTAATTTTACAAGGTGATGATTCCGTTGGTGAGTTTTATTCAGTTGCTTTGACTAATAATTACCAACAAGCGGATACCGGTACTAAAATGATTCATATCGGTAAAAATACACGGTCAACGATTATCTCCAAAGGAATCAGTGCAGGCAAAGCACATAATGCTTATCGTGGTCTGGTGCGTATTGCACCCACGGCAATTAATGCGCGTAATTATACTCAATGTGATTCAATGCTTATGGGGTCTGAATGTTCGGCGCACACTTTCCCTTACATAGAAGTTAAAAATCCAACGGCGCAAGTCGAACATGAAGCAACTACTTCAAAAATCAGTGAGGAACAATTGTTTTATTGTCAACAACGAGGAATTGATACAGAGGATGCCGTGTCAATGATTGTGAATGGCTTTTGTAAGCAGGTGTTAAAAGAATTGCCTATGGAGTTTGCGGTGGAAGCAACTAAATTATTAGGCTTAAGTTTAGAAGGGGCAGTAGGTTAGTATGTTAAAAATCAAAAACTTAAATGTTTCTGTGAATGGACAAGCCATTTTAAAAGGTATTGATCTTCAAGTAAATGCTGGCGAAGTTCATGCAATTATGGGTCCGAATGGTTCTGGTAAAAGTACCTTGTCTAAAGTTTTAGCTGGTCATCCTTCTTATCAAGTCACTGATGGTGAGATTTCCTATTTAGGACAAGATTTAAATCCTTTGCCTCCAGAAGAAAGAGCACGTGCCGGAGTTTTTCTATCTTTTCAATATCCGGTGGAAATACCTGGAGTGACCAACATTAACTTTCTTAAAGCATCTGTGAATGCAGTACGTAAAGGCCAAGGGAAAGATACGCTTGATGCTATTGAGTTTTTAACGTTCATTCGTGAAAAATGCCAGTTGCTCGAGATGGATGAGAGCTTTTTATACCGTAGTATAAATGAAGGATTCTCAGGGGGAGAAAAAAAGCGTAATGAAATTTTACAGATGGCAGCTTTAGAGCCTAAGCTTGCAATTCTTGATGAAACGGATTCAGGTTTGGATATTGATGCATTGCGTATTATTTCTCATGGTGTTAATGCGATGCGATCACCGCAGCGATCCATTATTTTAGTGACCCATTACCAACGTTTACTTGATTATATTGAGCCGGACTTTATTCATGTGCTGGTTAATGGGCGTATTATTCTTTCAGGAGATAAGTCTCTTGCTCTTGAATTAGAGAAAAAAGGGTACAGCTGGCTTGAGGAAACGGTGCAGTGATGAGCGAGATTTTGGAATTTTACCAACAACAAGCAAAAACAAGTTTGTCCTCTTTGCCTTGGCTTGCTCAGTTGCAAACTAAAGCATTGCGGGATTTACATCGTCGTGGTTTTCCGACACGCCATGATGAGGATTGGAAATACACGAGTGTTGATGCTTTGTTAAACCAATCTTTTCTGCCTGTAAATAATTCGGAGTTTGTAGCGAAGTCTTCGCATCATGAAATAAACTTTGATTTGCCAATCTCCCAACATATATTACTCCAAAATGGATCTTATTTCAGTGACGAACAACTTATAAGCGGTTTGCCCAAGGGAGTCATTGTTCTTCCCTTATCAGTTGCAATCATTCAGTATCCTGAATTACTTAAGTCTCATCTGGGCAGTATTTTAAGACAAGAGCATGGCTTTCATTATGTGAATACAGCTATGATTCATTGCGGGATGATGATTTATATCCCAGAGGGCGTGATTTTAGATGAACCTATCGCTTTAAGTCATGTGCAAACACACATGAATCAAGCGGTTTATTTACGCCATGTTATCATTGCTGAGGCAAATAGCCGTGCTACGGTAATCGAAGATTATCAAGGCTTAGTGGATTGTCGCTATTTGACGAATACAGTGACCGAAATTTTAGTTGGAGCTAATGCTCAAATAACTCATTATAAGATACAACGCGAGAGTAAATCTGCTTATCACGTAGGGCATTTAGCAGTAAAACAATTGGAAGGTAGTGAATTTTCCAACCATTCATTGAGTATAGGTGGGCAGTGGGTACGCTCCGATATCAGTTTGGATTTACATGAAGAAAAGGCATACTCCTTGATGAATGGTATTTATGCACCTGCAGATGGACAACACGTAGATCATCACACAACGGTGCAGCATTTAGTGCCTAATTGCAAAAGTGAGCAAGATTATAAGGGTATTTTAACAGGACGCTCGCGTGCTGTATTCAATGGTAAAGTGTTCGTTGCCAAAGATGCGCAACATACTGATGCCAAACAACAAAATAAAAATCTATTACTCTCAGTAAGTGCAGAGGTGGATACTAAGCCGCAGTTGGAAATTTTTGCTGATGATGTATTATGTTCCCATGGTGCTACAGTTGGACAACTCGATGAAGAAGCATTATTTTATTTAGCAACCCGCGGCATCGATCGACTTGAAGCATCGCATTATTTAATCCATGCTTTTGCTAGTGATAATTTACGGCTTGTTCCGCATCGCGAGTTGGCGACCTACATGGGACATTTATTAACGAAACAGTTGGGGTAAGGCTAATGGACGCTCTAGATATTGAGGCAATTCGTAGAGATTTCCCTATACTTAATCAAAAAGTGAACGATTTCGATTTAATTTATTTTGATAATGCAGCAACAACGCAAAAGCCTAAAGCGGTAATTGAGGCTATGTCTCGTTATTACGAGCAGGATAATGCCAACGTGCATCGCGGTGTTCATGCTTTAAGTGTCAGAGCTACAGAACTTTATGAAGCGGTACGTTCAAAAGTGAAACGCTTTATTAATGCTTATTCGCCACGAGAGTGTATTTTTGTACGTGGGACAACAGAAGCGATTAACCTTGTTGCTCAAAGTTTGGTTGCACCACGAATTTTACCTGATGAGGAAATACTAATTACGCATATGGAGCACCATTCGAATATTGTCCCTTGGCAAATGGTATGCAAAAAAACAGGTGCAAAATTGCAAGTAGCGCCTATTTCACTTGATGGTGAAATCTTATTAGATGAATTTGCGAAGAAATTAAATAAAAATACTAAACTTGTGGCAATCAATTATGTTTCTAATGCATTAGGTACGATTAACCCAGTGAAAGAAATGATTGAGATGGCGCATGAGTATGGTGCAAAGGTGTTATTAGATGGCGCCCAAGCTACGGCTCATTTGCCGGTAGATGTTCAGGAGTTAGGCTGTGATTTTTATGCCTTTTCAGGTCATAAAATGTATGGACCAACCGGTATAGGCATTTTGTGGGGTAGAGAAGAAATTTTGGATGCCATGTCACCCTATCAAGGAGGGGGTGAGATGATCAATTACGTAACTTTTGAGGCAACAGAATATGCTCCATTACCTCAGAAATTTGAAGCAGGCACCCCTAATATTGCTGGAGTTATAGGCTTAGGCGCTGCCATTGATTATTTAGGATCTTTGGATTTAGATGCAATTGCTGCTTATGAAGCCAAGTTATTGAACTACGCAACTGCTGCTGTTCAATCAATAAGTGGATTTAATATTATTGGTACCGCAAGACAAAAAGTTCCCATTGTTTCTTTTGTGCATGGAACAATACATGCTCATGATATAGGCACTATTCTAGATAGTGAAGGAATTGCGTTACGTAGCGGCCATCATTGCGCTATGCCATTGATGGACTTTTACAATGTTGCTGCTACCTCACGTATTTCTTTATCATTTTATAATACAATTCATGAAATTGATTCGTGCGTACAAGCATTACATAAAGTTAAAGAGGTATTTGCATGAGTGCTGAATTGCGAGAGTTATATCAGGAAATTATTATTGATCATAATCGTAATCCTCGTCATCACTATACAATGCAGGACGCAACGCATCAGGCTAATGGTTTTAATCCTTTGTGTGGCGATAAATTAACCGTTTATGTCAAGATTGAAAATGATGCGATTGCTGAGTTGAGCTTTTTAGGATGTGGTTGCGCGATATCGCAAGCTTCTGCTTCCTTAATGACTGACTCTTTAAAGGGAAAAACAGTAGCAGAAGCTCATGAAATGTTTCATCGCTTTCACCACATGCTGACTCAAAATGAAGAAAGTCAGTTACAGTATATGGATAAATTGACAGTGCTTGCTGGAGTTAAGGCTTATCCGGCACGCGTAAAGTGCGCTACTCTGGCTTGGCATACGTTGGAAGCCGCATTAAATAAAGAAAGCAATGTGGTAAAAACAGAATAGAAATAGTGAACGCTGTCGTTTAGGATACTGGTTACGAATTAGCCTTCATCCAGGCTACAAAAATAGGTACGTTTATGTTTGGTTTTAAGAAAAAACAGGATTCTGAGTTATTGAAAGAGGCCATTATCAATGCCCTTCGAGGTGTTTATGATCCAGAAATCCCTGTTAATATATATGACTTGGGCCTAATTTATGATGTATCTATAGACGATAATGCCCATGTCTTAATTCAAATGACTTTAACTACTCCTGGATGTCCGGTTGCGCAAACTTTTCCAGGAACTGTAGAACAAGCAGTTAATCAAGTTGAAGGGGTTAGTGATTGTACGGTTGAATTAGTTTGGGAGCCACCTTGGTCCCAAGAACGGATGACTGAGGCAGCGCGTCTTGAACTGGGAATTTTTTACTAATGTGGAACCCCTCCGCACCCATTGAATTGTTACGTCAACGTGCTGAAATACTAAATAGAATACGCTATTTTTTCATGGAGCGTGGTTATTGGGAGGTAGAAACTCCAATAATGGCACGTTACGGTACAACAGACGTTTACTTAAGTAATATTGAAGCGCTATTTCGAGGTGAAACCTATTATCTACAAACCTCTCCTGAATACCATATGAAACGTCTGCTTGCAGCAGGTAGCGGTCCCATTTTTCAAATTGCACGTGTATTTCGCGATGATGAATTAGGTCGTTGGCATAATCCAGAGTTTACTTTATTAGAATGGTATCAATTAGATATTGATCACCATACTTTGATGGAAGAAATGGATTTATTCTTACAACTGATCTTGGAATCTGGACCTATGCTTAAGAAAACCTATCAGCACGCTTTTCTAGAGGCATGTACTATTGATCCTTTTTGTGCGACAGTGGATGAACTTCGCCAAGTATTAGCCTATTTTAATTTAGACAAAGTACTGTCTGCGAATGAAGAAGATAAAGATCAGTATTTATTTTTACTGATGAGCCATGTAGTGGAGCCTTTTTTAGCTAAGGAGAGTGTTCCTGTTGCTGTATATGATTTTCCGATCTCACAAGCCGCCTTAGCTAAAATTAATAATGGAGTTGCGGAACGCTTTGAGGTTTATTATCAAGGGGTGGAGTTAGCGAATGGTTTTCATGAGTTAACGGATGCTACTGCACAGAGAAAGCGTTTTGCTTTGGATCAACACCTAAGGAATGAAAAAGGTCTTCGTACTGCTGAGGTAGATCAATATCTTTTAAACGCTTTGGAGCATGGGTTACCCTCGTGCAGTGGCGTGGCTTTAGGTATAGATAGGCTCTTGGCTTTAGCCCTTGGAAAATCAGAAATAGCGAACGTCATTGCATTTGATTTTTTAAGAGCTTAAGAATGGGTGCGTTATTGCGTACCCGTTCCTAAGCGTGATGAGGCATAACCTTATATGGGTATGTTTTGGAGTGGCTCGCTGTGGCTTTCTTTTTGAAATTCAATATATCCCCATTTTGCCTTTGTATTCATAGATTGAAATTCATTTATTTTGGCAGTAATTCTCTGGGTAAGAATTTTTTATATTCAGCATAATCTGCGCTTGATTTTACAAAGTCTTGTGGGGTGTTCAAACAGTAGCTTATATAATTAAGCTGTTCTCTCGTTGCATGGGGAAGATCAGGTTTTGAAGGAGCTTTAAAAAAACAGTTTCTTAATATCTTGGGGAAAGACCAGCTGATCATATCTTGTAATTCTTCGATAATGAATTTAAATTCCGCTGGTTGTTCTACAGGAATATGATCCAATTCGCCGTTAATCATTTCAACGTAATCTGCGATTAATTTTGTGGAAAAAGGCATTACAGTCAACTCATTGGTTATATTAATTGCCCGAAGTATAAAATTTTTGATCATAAAATAGCAAGAGCAGGTTTATTCAAAATTTCCGGTTCATTATATCTATCTTTTCAGTGATAAAGCGTTAATTGTTCATGACAAATCCATTTGGCTTCCGCAATGATGGAGTAAACTTCATTATCTCCAATAATGATATGATCTAACAATCGCACATCAACTAGTTCTAAAGCTTCACGCATTCGCTCTGTCACTGCTATATCTTGAGGGCTAGGATCAGATACACCGGATGGGTGATTATGAGCAAGTATTAATGCTGCTGCATTAAGTCTAAGAACACGTTCTATGATTGGTCTTGGGTGAATCGTTGCGGTATTAATGGTGCCGGAAAAAAGTTCATCATAAGCAATGATACGATGTTGATTATCAAGAAACAAGGCAACAAAAGTTTCATTTTTATAATCACGTAAACGTTTTTTTAAATAGGCATATGTTTGTTTGCTGTTAGTAATTTGAGTTTCCTTTTGGATCTGAATAAAATCACTTCGTCGGCATATTTCTTTAACTGCTTGTAGTTGGACATACTGAACTTCTCCTAACCCTTGTACCTGTTTGAAGCTTTGTGTGTCTGCATTAAGAATGGCACGTAAATCACCTAAATGAATGAGAAGGTCACAAGCTAACTGCATGCAAGAATTTGTTTTATTGTCTGAATTGATAAAAACAGCCAGTAATTCTATATCTGAAAGGCTTTGTGGGCCATAAGTAAGTAGTTTTTCGCGCAGATCAAACTGCGATGTTTGGACACCAGTCATTTTCTATTCCTTTATTGCGAAGTTTATGCTTTGATCGGTGCTATTCTTATCAAAAAAGGTTTGTTATGCAAGATTTTATTGGTAAAAAAATTCTTCTTGGGGTTTGTGGTGGCGTGGGTGCATATAAGTCTGCTTTTCTTGTTAGAGAACTAACTCGAGTGGGTGCTGATGTTAAAGTGGTAATGACACGCTCAGCACAGGAATTTGTAAGTCCCTTATTGATGCAAGCATTATCGGGTAACGATGTGCGTACTGATTTATTTGATGCACAAGCCGAGCGTGCGATGGGACATATTGAATTAGCACGTTGGGCTGATTGCCTGGTGATAGCCCCTGCTTCGGCAAATTGTCTTGCTAAAATAACACAAGGCATCGCAGATGATTTACTTTCTACTTTATGTCTTGTTACAGAAACTCCTATTATCGTTTGTCCTGCGATGAATCGTAGCATGTGGGCTCATCCAGCGACACAGGCAAATTGTAAGATCTTGCAAGAGCGAGGGGTTATTTTTGTTGGGCCAGAAGAAGGTTCTCAGGCTTGTGGCGAGTATGGTCTGGGGCGGGTCAGTGAGGCAGAGCAAATTATCAATGCCATACGTCTGCACGAGGTGCATCGACTGCTGCTCGGTAAAAAAGTAGTAGTCACTGCAGGTCCTACTCGGGAATCTATAGATCCAGTTCGTTATATAAGTAATTATAGTTCTGGTAAAATGGGCCATGCTATGGCTGAAGCAGCAGCAATGGCTGGTGCACAGGTTACTTTAATTAGTGGGCCAAGCACATTAAATGTTTCCACTGCCATTAAACAGATCAAGGTTGAATCTGCTCAAGAAATGCTGAATGCAGTAATGCAGGAAATGCCGGAGAGGGGAATATTTATAGGAACAGCCGCTGTTGCTGATTATGGGGTGGAGTCGCCTGCGCTTGAAAAAATCAAGAAAAAAATCAGGATGAATTAATGCTTAAACTGGTGAAAAATCCTGATATTCTAAGTCAAGTTGCTGATTCAGCTAAAGCATCTTATGTCGTTGGATTTGCTGCTGAGACTACAAATGTTATATCCTATGCTACAGAAAAATTACAACGTAAAAAATTGGATATGATAGTAGCTAATTCAGTCGGAAAAGGAGTTGGATTTGATACTGACGTGAATCAAGTTACTGTGATCACAAAAAGCAAACAAATCGAATTACCGTTAACTCATAAAACACGGTTAGCAGGTCAAATTATTGCAATCCTTGCTACAACTCTGCAAAATGAGACGCACTAAAACTAATGGGAAAAATCATGACACAGGCTATTCAATTAAAGATTCTTGATTCAAGAATAGGTGATACTATTCCTTTACCTGCTTATGCAACTCATGGTTCGGCAGGTTTGGATTTACGGGTTTGTATTAACGAACCTATCCAAATTGCCCCTCAAGAAACAATATTACTGCCTACCGGAATATCGATTTATATTGCCGATCCTAAGCTTGCGGCCGTTATTTTACCTCGTTCAGGCCTAGGTCATAAAAATGGTATTGTTTTAGGAAATTTGGTGGGATTAATTGATTCAGACTATCAAGGTGAACTCAAGATTTCTTGTTGGAATAGAGGTGTTGAACATTTTACAATAAATCCAGGGGAGCGTATTGCACAATTAGTGTTTGTTCCTGTCGTGCAGGCTGCTTTTGAAATTGTAGATGAATTTATTGAAAGTGCTAGAGGTGAAGGTGGATTTGGAAGCTCAGGGAGGCATTAAGATGAACTATCAACAAAAGCAAATTTCTCGTTCTGTTTTTCGTGCTTATGATATTAGAGGCATCATCGGAGAAGAATTGGATGAAGATTCTTTTTATAGTATTGGATTGGCAATAGCCTATCATTTACATGATTTAAAAAAACAACAAATTTTCTTGGCACGTGATGGACGTCTTACCAGTTTAGCTATGGCTTCGGCCTTGAAACAAGGGTTACTGGATAGTGGTATTGACGTATTAGATTTGGGTGAAGTTGCTACACCAGTGATGTATTTTGCTGTGTATACCCAAGGAATTGATTGTGGTTTGATGGTTACGGGTAGCCATAATCCAGCTAATTATAATGGCATTAAAATGGTTTTATCCGGAAAAACCCTAATGCAAGAAGACATCGATATTTTGTATCGTTTAGTGGCGAAGGGTGAACGCGTTTTTGGGCATGGTAACGAGAGTGCGTTTGATATTCTACCTGCCTATAAACAACGAATAATGAATGATATAAAAATTAAACGCCCATTAAAAGTTGTGGTTGACTGTGGAAATGGGGTTGCCGGTCCGATAATTCCGCAAGTGCTTCGTGAATTAGGATGTGATGTTATTGGTTTATATTGCGATGTTGATGGACGTTTTCCTAATCATCATCCAGATCCTACCATTGAGGCAAATTTAAAAGATTTAAAAGCAGCGGTGGCAAGTCACCATGCAGATTTAGGCTTGGCATTTGATGGCGATGCGGATCGATTGGGTTTAGTGACCAATCAAGGAGAAATGATCTGGCCTGATCGTCTCATGATGCTTTATTCACGCGAATTGTTAAATAGACATCCAGGAGCTACGATAGTTTTCGATGTAAAATGCTCCAGTCATTTAGAATCGGTAATCAAAGAAGCAGGTGGCGTACCTAAAATGTGCCCTACGGGTCATTCTATAGTCAAGCATGTGATGAAAAAAGAGCAAGCTGTTCTAGCAGGTGAGATGAGTGGCCATTTGTTCTTTAAAGATCGCTGGTATGGATTTGATGACGCGTTATATAGTGCTTGCCGTTTGTTGGAGATTATAAGTGCGTCAGACATGAGGGTGAGCGAACAGTTTGCATCAATCCCTAATAGTGTCAATACTCCGGAATTAAAGATTGCTATTGCTGATGAAGAGAAGTTTCAGTTTATGGAACGATTTAGTGGAATAGCAGATTTTTCAAAAGCACGCATTATTTCTATCGATGGCCTACGTGTTGAATTTGAAAATGGATGGGGATTGTTACGTGCATCGAATACCACTCCTTGTCTTGTTGCTCGTTTTGAAGCAGATGATGAAAATTATTTAGAGCAAATAAAACGGTTATTTAGGGCACAAATGAAACGGTTGGATGCGACATTGGAGCTGCCCTTTTAAATCATAATCGTAACCTTAATTGAATGTATTCCAGGGTATAGTTTCTTAATGTAACGTTCGGGCTTAGGAGATCTCAAAGTCCAGAATTGGGTCTTCAAGGAGGAGCATTTTGCTCTTCCTCAGGCTGAGCGGTTCTAACGAGTGGTTGGATCCCCAATTTTGTGCGGATTAATAAACTGGCGGAAATGGAAACCAAACGCATTGGGATTGGCAAGAGTATCAATCAATTTTTAATTCATGTATTCCATATCGATCTAATACATGTTGGCTAATACTTTGGGCTAACTCCACTTCACTGAAAAAAATGTTCCTTTAATTTCTTGATTTAACAAAGTTTTTTCTTCTTCATTTTGTGCTCGAATGACTAGTTCAATTAGGGGGGTTAATTGTTGAGCTTCCTTTAACGTCTGCCTAATATCAAAAACATCAAAGGTCGTCACAATAAGCATTCCTGCTTGAGCGATATGGGCTTGAATTAGCACCGAAGGATCCGTACTGTTTCCAAGTACGGCAGCTATTTTATGAACTCGCAATTGTTCTATAAGCTCACGATTTTGATCTATGACTACATAATGTATCTTGTGATTGGTTAATATTGTTCCAATCAGCTTTCCAAGCTGATTATATCCAACCAGGACCACATGGCCTGATAGATATTTGTCATCTTCGGTGAGTGATAGCTCCATTAAAGGATCTTCAGCATGTTCAAAACTACGAGCCCAGGGAGACTTAGCGCATATCCAGGTTTGCAGTGGTTTGATCATTTTAAATAAGAAAGGGTTGAGAGCAATAGAGATTAAAGCACCGGCAAGAATTAGATCTTGTCCTTCTAAAGATAATAAATTTAATTGTACCCCATAGGCAGAAAGAATAAATGAAAACTCTCCGATTTGGGCTAAGCTTGCCGCAACTGTTACGGCGGTATTTAAGGGATAGCGAAAAACTAATACCAATAACATTGCGGAAAGAGATTTTCCAACAATAATAATGCTTACTATAATAAGCACCCGCAGTGGCTGATCAATAAAAATATATGGATTAAATAACATTCCTACCGACACAAAAAATAAAACGGCAAAAGCATCTCGCAGGGGAAGAGATTCTTCTGCAGCGCGGCGACTAAATTTTGATTCTTGGATAATCATTCCTGAAAAAAATGCACCCAGAGATAACGAGATCCGAAATAACTTTGATGCTCCAAAAGCAATACTAACCGCAGCGGCTACGACACATAAAGTAAAGAGTTCTCTTGATCCTGTGCGTGCAATTTGCCAAAGCAATTTAGGGAGAATCCAGCGGCCAATCAGGAGCATGACAACAATAAATGATGAAATTTTAAATAGAGCACCTCCTAAAATGAGCCATAAATTATTACTTTCGTTTCCTGTAACGCTGTTATCTAGCCAATACGCCATAAGGGGTAAAAATAAAAGTACAATAATCATGGCAATATCTTCAACAATTAACCATCCAACCGCAATTTGCCCATTAATAGAATGTATGATTTTTTGATCTTCCAACGCTCGTATTAATACCACGGTACTTGCAACAGATAGGGCAAGGCCAAAAACGATTGAACTTATGAAATTCCAGCCCCAGCAAATAGCAACTCCTGCCCCAAGAACGGTTGCCACAATAATCTGTAGTACTGCTCCAGGTAGTGCAATTTTTCGGGTTTCAAGCAAGTTATCTAAAGAAAAGTGAAGACCAACGCCAAACATTAATAGGATTATGCCTATTTCAGCAAGTCCTTTGCGATGTGAGGATTTGCTACAAATCCTGGAGTGAATGGACCAATTATGATACCCGCTAATAAATATCCTACTAATGCTGGAAGTTTAAGTTTTATGGCAATGAGTCCCATTACCAAAGCTAAACCAAGAGCCGTTACCAGAGTTGTAACTAAAGGTAAACTATGGTTCATCTATCAAGGGTTCCCTTTTAAGTGATAGTTCATATTTTTTCCACATTTTTGAATTATAGGCACAGTTTTTATATGGATGCTCATATTTTTTTCAGTTACGCAAGAAAATGAGATTAAATGAGTGGGGTTTCAGTCTGTTCGTTGAACAGTGAAATCATTTCTAAAAAAGAGATTCACAAATAAATCCTACTTATTCATCACTTTTTACGCACACAGAATCTTCTTTATCAATAAGATTGATATGAAGTATGAATACAATCAATTGTATTTATTTTAATCTTTGTGGTTTAATTTGATCAATAAAGTTAAAGGTGATGTATCATGAACTTATTTGTTAAACAATTCTCAGAGGCGCTTAATGTCTATTTAGGTGATCTCTATGTAGAGAGGCGAATCTCGGAATCTCAAGTGCAAGGTATGGGACATTTATCCCGTCTTTTCGATGAGATGAAGATATTTACTGCAGAAGCAATTGCTGAGGCATATGACCAAAGCATGAGTCAAATAATATCGAAACACATCTGAATAATATTGTGCGTGAAACAATAGCACCTTTGTTCAATAAAGACATGACGGATTTAAGTGATGAAGCCAAAACAGCACTAGGCTACAATTATCCAATATTGCACAATATCTGTCCTAATGAAGATCCTCGACAAATGATAAATCCTCTCCTGCAAGCAGTAGGGTCGCTATATGGACAAGTTGTTGCTACTGGATTAAGCGCTAAAAAGGAAGCGATTAATAATAGTAAAGAATTGAGTGAGGAAGAGAAGAAGCAAAGTACGTTCAACCTAAACAAGACTTATAATGAAAAAGTAAGCTGTCAGATGAATAAACATTGTCCTTTTTTAACTAAAGAACTTATTTTAGGGCAGGAACCAGAAAAATTATCAGAAGAGGAAATCACGAAAAAAATAACTAGCCTTAAAGATTCCTTAAATGAAGCATTGCAAACAGTAAAAAATTACCACGCTGAATTGTATGCAAGGCTTGGTTATACTATTTATCCTAAAACCGATGAAACAATTATGGAACCTAACAATATCTATTTAAATTTGAAGAAAATAGATGGTAGTAAGCAAGAATGTGAGTATTCAATTTTAAAGTCTGGTAATGAAATTCTTCAGGGTACAATACCAGATGAAATTGGTATTAATAGAGAAGATGATCTAAAAGATTCACGCCTAGAAACTAAAAAAGTTGCAATTCTACGTCAATTAATTGATTTCGGCTCAATTAATTCAATTGATGATCAATTGGCTAATAATATAATTCGTTTGCAAGAGGCAAAGACCGTTATAGAAAGACAGATAGGTAAATGTCAAACATATCTAGATAAATTTGCATCCTTTAAGGAGGAGAGTAGGGATATCTACGATGCATATTTGCGGCAAGCAAAACTTGATTTGGAAGATTCGTGTAAAAAAATTAATCAAACAGTCACAGATAACTTATTACATGTCAATCAAGAACCGCATGTAAAAAAAATTGGCGAAAAAATTTTAAATATTCTTATAAATTTCCTCACTCTAGGAATAAAGGGATATAAAAGTGAAGCAACAATACAAGCGGAAAAGCGTGTTGCTTTGCCAGAAACTTTGAAATCAATTACTGCAACACATTTAATGAAAGAACGCTTACAGGAAATTCGAACACAACAACCAATGTCATCATTGCTTAATCAAGAGGAACACAGCGACGTTCAGGAACCGTTAGACATGGGGCTAATGATGAGTATAGGTTAAGGAGGCACAATTCAACTATTTCCAAACACCACAACCAACATTTTTTTGAAAACAACAGATCAGCTCCATCTGTTGTTTTTGACTTTTTAACCATACATTTCGTTCTTTTGTTACAATTGGTTTCGAATAAGAGGTATCTGTAGTGCAGCTGCGATTAATTCTGCGCGGTTATGACAATGGAGTTTATTTTTAGCAGCATTAAGATGATCTTCGACTGTTCTAGGTGATAGGTTTAATTTTTGACCTATTTGTTTTATTGTAAGCCCTTTTACCAAATGATAAAGGCAATCAATTTGTTTTGCAGTAAGTTGATTGTTTACGTTTCGAATAGGTAATGGTACATTTTCAATAGGATTTTGCGTCATAAATGGGATAGTCTCTTGTAACGCAGTAAGCAATGACATATCACTATCAATTTGAAAAGAGATTCCTACAATCCCTATGAGCTTTCCATCTCGGGAGCGTAAGGGTGCTTTACGGCTTAGGTAGTAGAGTGGACCAGTATCGAGTTGGACTGGTTCTATGAATGTTTTGACTTTATTTTGTTCGATAATCTGTGCATCATTTCTCATAAGTAAGGGGCCTTGCTCCTTCCACATCAAGTCGGTGTCTATTTTTCCTTTCACATCATCTATTTGCATTTTAATAGCAGAGGACATGTTATGGTTACAGTCCAAATAGAGTCCTTTTTATCTTTTACATATACATTTGCTAATGTAGTATCCAAAATGTCATCCACTTTAGTGGTTACAGCATCGTCTATACACAGAAAGCGAGCAAGATTGCGAGTATTCATACAACCTCGGCAATAAAGAGTAGCTTTTATTATAAAGCAATGATTAAATTATGTACATAAATTTGGTGATATTAAAGCAAACTTACTCGTGCTTGCTCAAAATTATTGACGATGACGGACAAAGTGCTTCCTAAGCTCCACATACAGCTAAGACAGATAAATGAAAATGCTATCTGAGTGATGGACATATTATTGAAATAGAATATTTGTAAAAATACCGAAAAACAGGTTAAGACCACGCCAAATAAGGAGATATGCAACAATCCTAGGCGCCCAATAGGTTTTCCTACAAAAAAAGCTAATAAAATAACGTATATTGGAATAGCCACTAAAATGGCATCAGATTTATGCGTGATAAGGGTAAAATTTACCGTGACGAAGTCTAAGCAGCGCCCTAAAAACAATAAGAAAATTCCCATAAAAACATACCATTTTATTTGATATTCATTCATGCGGCCAGTTTTTAAATTAGTTACAGCATTTTTATTATTGTGCAAATAATTCATAATTTTTGATACCGTATTAATCACGGTGTGTGTCTTTTTTGTCACTAAAAGACATTGAAAAGATGAATAGCCGGCAAATTGTTCAATGAAGCCAAGTAACGGTTTTTAA
Source organism: Legionella sainthelensi (assembly GCF_900637685.1). Classification (NCBI taxonomy): domain Bacteria; kingdom Pseudomonadati; phylum Pseudomonadota; class Gammaproteobacteria; order Legionellales; family Legionellaceae; genus Legionella; species Legionella sainthelensi. The sequence goes on along the minus strand of NZ_LR134388.1, from coordinate 3,539,164 downwards.
AACATATAGCATCACTTCAAGAAGCTGATTATTTTGTTTTCGCGCTGGAATTTTTTCCAGTTTCAGTAACTGAAAGTCATGTTGCTGAGCTAACTGACTAATATAATCCGGATGATGGCTAAAGCGAGCGCTTGTTTCGAGGTGCCAAGGAGTTGATGTGCTTATTTCGGCAGTAAAAATAAAATAACCCGGACGTCTTAGGTGTAAATGGATGGAATGAAATAAGCTCTCAAGTTCGCCAAAATAGGGAAGAACGTCAGCAGCCACAATCAAATCATAGGAGTTTTTGTTTTGAAGAAGAAATTGATTTATTTCTGCCTCGAATAAATTATCATAAATTTGTTTTTCTTTTGCTTGAGCCAACATTTTTGCTGCAATATCGACACCAACTAAATATTTGCTTACTTCGCGCAGAACAATACCGGTTAACCCGGTTCCGCATCCGAGGTCTAAGGTATGAATATTGATGGGTAACTCCAACTGATGGACTATACGCGCAATGTGTTGGGGTATTGAGTAATGCAGGGTGCCTTTCATATGTTGATCATAATATAGCGCGTAATTATTAAATAAGTTATGGGCATATTCAGGGGTAGTTTGTGCTTGTGTATCCCCGTTAATGGCATGGAGCATATGAGCGCTGATTGTATCTTTAGGATTAATTTCCAAAGCGCGCTCTAAATATTCTCGTGCTTTTTCTTTTTGTTCCATTTTAATATAAATTGCTGCCAAATTATTTAAAGTGGACGTATGCGTACTTTCTAATCGAGTAATATGCTCAAAATGAAGAATTGCTTCATTCAAATGTCCTAAGGCCATCTGGGCTACGCCTGAATTGTATAAATATTCCAGATTATCAGGATCTTTCTGCAGTAACACATCATAATGCATGAGAGCATTTTCAAAACGGTCGTGATGCATGAATGTTGCCGCCAGATTATTACGCGCTTCGGTGTTGTCATTATCTAAAGCTAATGCTTTACTGAAAAAATCAACGGCTAATTGATTTTGTTGTCTTTTTAATGCGATGACTCCTAAATTCGAAAGGGCTTCTATTTGTTTATCATCTTGTTTCAAAACGTTTAGAAAAGCATTTTCAGCTTCAGACAGCGAGTTTTTTTCTAAATGCAGGACACCTAAATAAAAAGAGCTTCTGTGTGTAACGGATTTAAAGAGATAACATTATTGAATTGAGTTTTTGCTGCTTCTAATTGATTATTTTGGAGTAATAATAAGCCTAAATTAAAATGTGCGGCACTAAAGTCGGGCTCGGCATGAACTGCTTTGGTATAATGAAATAATGCTTTTGAATAATTATTTTGTGTTGCGTAAACCGTTGCCAGATTATTGTGTGCTTGCGCATACCGGGGGTCGAGTTGTATTGCACGTTGATAATATTCAATAGCCTTGTCCAGTTGATGTGTTTTTTTATAGGCATTCGCTAGATTATTGAGCAAACTGACATCATTTGGTTTGATTGAAAGAGCGTGTAATAAGTAGAGAATCGCGTTATCCATATCACCTAATTGAGCGTAAATAAGCCCTAAAAAATGCAGGCTATTAAAATGGTTTGGCTCTTGGGTTAATATTTGCTCATAAAGGCTAATGGCTTGAGGCAGTTGTCCTTCATATTGAAATTTATATGCTTGCGCAAAAAGTGCTTCTATATTCATGTATGTTCACGCCCCACTCATCGAAAGGTTTGTTTGCGCACATCTTGTATGAAAATAATTTTCGGAGCTCTTTTGTTCCTATTCTCCGTATTATTTTCACGAATCTGAGCTTAATCAACCTTTTATCAAGATTCAAATATATCTTCTGAACAGACACGTGTTCATTATAAATTTTGAATAGAGTTACGTAGTTGTTTTAAAGCTTGTGCACGATGACTGATATTATTTTTAAGTTTAGCAGGTAATTGTGCCATCGTGCATTGATATTCAGGAAGATAAAATATGGGATCATAGCCAAAACCACCGCCACCAGTTGGGATATCATGAATAAATCCTTTACAAATCCCAGTTGCGATGATTGGTGTGGGATCTTTTGCATGCTGGACTAAAGCAATGGCACAATAAAACCATGCTTCTCGTTGCTCATTGGTTAGATGAACCATGTTTTCTAATAAAAGATTGATGTTTTCAGCATCAGTTGCCTGGTTTCCGGCATAACGAGCAGAGTAAATGCCCGGAGCTCCATTTAAAGCGGGTACCACTAAACCTGAATCATCAGCTAAAGCAGGTTCGTTTGCATGCAAACTGGCATGACGTGCCTTGATTAGAGCATTTTCTATAAAGCTTAAGCCGTTTTCTACGGCATCTGAAATTCCTAAAGTGGTTTGAGGAATACATTCAATAGGATCTAATAAACTATTTAACTCTTTAATTTTACCCGCGTTACTTGTAGCAAGAATAATTTTTTTCATTATTTTGGGCCGTAAAAGTATGAAGATAGAACTGAAAATAATCGGAGGATTTGGAAGCATCTAAGATGGGTGCCATTTTGCTCCTCGCGAACTATTTTTATTATTTAAAATTTAATTTTAACGTGCTGAAAAGAAAATAGAAATTAAATTTATAAGAATTATTGATGGAAATAGAAGAACTTTGGGGCAGCTTATTATTTACTCGATAATCGTTTTTCAAAAATGTGCTATATTTACTTTTTTTGAACATAATTGTGGGCAAAAATTATTCTACATTAATGGCTTTATTGCCGCTTTTAGACTAAAATATTGATTTTATTGAGGAGCATGATGATGCCACTGCCACATCTGTTATTAGCTCTCTTAGTTGTGTTAATTTGGGGTGTAAATTTTCTTTTTGTTTCCATTGGTCTTGAAGAAATTTCACCTTTGTTGCTCTGTGCCTTGCGCTTTTTATTGTCAAGTATTCCAGCTATATTTTTTGTCAAACTACCTAAGTCTTCTTTCAAAATTATTGCGTTGTATGGTTTTATTATGTTTGCTTTGCAATTTTCATTTTTATTTATTGGAATGAATGCAGGGATGCCAGCAGGAATGGCGTCTTTACTCATGCAAACTCAAGTCTTTTTCAGTATGTTTTTTGCAATAATTTTCTTAGGTGAACAACCGAATATAGCACAAATTTTGGGTGCATTGGTTGCTTTTACTGGAATTGGTTTGGTAGCAATGCATTTTGATAGCGATATCTCTGTAGTGGGATTTCTTTGTATTATTGCCGCCGCAGCAACTTGGGGGGTTGGTAATCTTATTACTAAAAAAATCAAAGGAAACAGTAATCATATGATGGCTATTATTGCATGGGGTAGTTTCATTGCGTGCATCCCTATGTTTCTTCTCTCTTGGATCTTTGAAGGGCCCTCCAGTTTTGCCTATACCTATGAGAATTTAAGTTGGCGAGGAACTGTCTCGTTGTTTTATATTGTCTTTGCCTCAACATGGATAGGTTATGGGGTGTGGAACTGGTTAATTGCTCGATATCCTGTGGGTGTGGTTGCGCCATTTACTTTATTGGTTCCTATTGTTGCGATTGTAAGTTCTGTTGTGGTACTGGGTGAGCCATTTCAACTTTGGAAGTTAGCCGCAGGATTGTTGGTTATAGGTGGTTTGTGCATCAGTATCCTTGGAACTCGTTTTCTAGTCCTTAAACAACAACCTGAAATAGCGTGATTCAAGAGCGGTCAATTTATTCGCTCTTTTAGAGCAGAAATGATATATGATACGATTTTATTGCAATAATTTGGTTATTCATCGTGATTGAATTGAAAACCGTAGTGTTGTGTGCGGATGATTTTGGTTTGAATTCTGAAGTTTCAGAAGGGATTTTAAAATTAGCGCACATAAAGCGCCTATCAGCGGTAAGTTGTATGACCAACATGCCTAATTTTGTTGCTTATAGTCAACAACTACTTTCTTTAAAAAATTCGGTTAAGATTGGTTTGCATTTTAATCTCACCGAAGGCAATTTAATGGTCCATCCGCAAAGAAAATGTTTTAATCTCAGTGAGTTACTGATTAAATCACATATGCACTCCTTGAAATTATCTTTTATTGCCCAAGAGTTTTTAGCGCAACTGAAGCAATTTACCGAAACGATGCAACGGTTACCTGATTTTATTGATGGTCATCAACATGTGCATCAATTTCCTGTGATAAGAAAAGTGATTTTAGATCTTTACGAGCAACGTTTAAAAGGCAGCGGAATCTCTATTCGCTCCGTATGGCCCTCTCTTAATTTGCCTCAATTTCGCTTAAAGGCAAAAGTGCTCAGTTTCACTGGTGGTAAAGCTTTGGCGCAGCAATTAATCAAATTCAAGATACCTCATAATGGTTATTTTTCCGGCATTTATGATTTTGCAGAGCATGCGAATTATCGGGATTTATTTAGGAAATGGCTGTGTTTCGCAAAAGAAAATACGCTCATTATGTGTCATCCAGGAGAGGGAATAAATAGTGCGGATATTATTGCTCCTGCCCGTTTCAAGGAACTGAATTATTTCTTAAGCGATGAGTTTTTAACCGATTGTAACGAATATCATGTGCGTCTTGCATATCAAGAAGATTAGCTTACAATATTTTTATGTATTATCTTTTTAGTTGTGCAATCTGGATTAATGAAAGGAAAATCCCTTGAATGATATTTTTTGGATCTCTTGCGGAGCAGTGCTTGGTGCGAACTTACGTTATTTAGTGAATCGTTTTTCAATTAGGTATTTGTCCGCAGATATCCCCTATGGAACTTTTCTCGTTAACCTTACAGGCAGTTTTATTCTCGGTTTTTTTCTTGTTTGGACTTTGGAACGTGTCGAAGTTGACCCCAGGTGGAGATCATTTGTTGCTGTTGGCTTTTGTGGTGCTTATACAACATTTTCTAGTTTCAGTTATGAAACGTATCGACTTATAGAGCAAAGTGATTATGCACTTGCTGCACTAAATTTTATTTGCAATAATCTTTTTTCTTTACTTGCAGTAATCGCGGGCGTAGTGCTCGCTCGGGCAATTTGATATGAACCATATAAAAGTTTCTGTCTACATTAATGAGGGAGATAAATGGCAGCATCGTCCCTTACATCTTGAATTATTAAATATGCTTGATGAAAATGGGATTGCCGGTGGAACGGTGTTACGTGGGGTTGCTGGATTTACTTTTAAGGCTCCTATTGTATCTACATCATTGGTTGACATCGGAAGCAAGCTTCCTTTAGTAGTGCATTTCGTTGATACCATCGAAAAAGCAGAGTTGGTATTGCCTAAAATCAAAGAAATGGCCAAGGGTCGACTTATTATTCGTGAAATCGTTGAAGTGATTAGTGGTTCACATTTTGATATAGAATAATACAGGGAGTACTCGCTCGGGATCATCTTCTGCAACCGCTGGTCTAACGACAAGCCCAGGTTCGTGAAATTATAAAGCTATAAATAGAAACAAAACCCAAGACTAGTATTAAAGCAAATAGATAATTGAGTGTGGTGTACTTTAAAAGTAAAAAGAATAGCAGTTCATTGATGACTCCTGCAGAAGACGCAACGAGGAAAAAATGAGGTAAACTTAATTTTTTTTCGTCATGTAAATGGGAAAAGGTGAAATATTTATGTCCTAAAAAACTCACATTAAACGCTATTAAAAAGGCAAATATATTGGCAATTAATGCGGGGATGTACAAGAAACTTACCAAAATAAATACGACAGACAGATGAACTAATGCAGCTGTACCCCCTATTCCAAAAAAATAAATCAGTCTGAGCCCTAAACTAAGAGATGTTGTCGTCAAAACTGGATTCCTCATCAATAATATAGTGAGGTCTGTGTTTAACCTCGTCAAAGACACGTCCTATATATTCGCCTACCACTCCTAAAGCAAAAAGTTGCAAACCACCAAAGAAGCTAATGGTAGTGACAATAGTTGCCCATCCTGGCGTTTCTTTACCGAAAATTAACGTGCTGAGTATAATCCAGGTACCATAGAGTATTGCGAGTGTGGCGACACTAATTCCACCTATAGCAATCATGCGTAGGGGAAATGCAGTAAATGACGTAATTCCGGTAATCGCTAAATCCAAGAGAGAATAGAAGTTCCATTGCGAGTTTCCCGTTTTTCGTGGTTGCACTTCAAAAGGAATAGCAATTTGTTTAAATCCAACCCAGCTGTATAACCCTTTCATAAAGCGATTACGCTCAGGTAATTTTTGCAACGCATTGACTATTTTTCGATCTAGAAGCCTAAAGTCGCCAGCATTTGCTGGAATATTAATTCGATTGATTCGTGAAGTAAACTGGTAAAATGCTTTGGCGCAAGTCCTCTTTAACCATGATTCGTTCGTTCGGTTTTGGCGAACTGCGTACACCATATCATAACCTTCTTCCCATTTAGCAATGAACTGACTTAAAAGTTCAAGAGGATGTTGGAAATCGGCATCGAGCAAAATAACAGCATCTCCTTGTGCATGGTCAAGACCTGCACTGATGGCATTTTCTTTGCCAAAATTACGACTAAAACGAATACAGCGCAGCGCGAACTGAGATCTTAACTGCTGAATAATTGCTGGCGTGTTGTCTTTACTGCCATCATCTACAAGAATTATTTCATAAACATAGCTTAATTTTTTTAGGGTATCAGTCAGGGCAGTAATAAACTCAGCAATTCCTGCCTCTTCATTAAAAACTGGCACTACGCAGGAGATACGTTTTGTATAATCAATTGATTTTGACATGTTCGGTTTAGGAACAACTACTATAAAAAGAATCTATATTAACCTGAATCAAGTGTTATCGTAAGTGGGTTTAAGTTTTTTTTCCATCTTAATGAATTTTAATGATATAAACTGATACTATAGCGCCAATTTTTGATTTCAGTTTTGTGGAAATCGTATGAAGTATGTTGATTTTGATGTAGTGTTGCGCAATCAAAAGGGTGTATTATTTCTAAGTGAAGAAGTTGCTAAATTTTTATTTAAGCAAAAAGAAGGAGTAAAGTTTCTTCATTCAAAAAAATCATCAACATTTAGCCCATTTAACTCCCCCAAATTCTCATTCAGCCATAATTTAGTTTTATCTGCTAAAAATCAGTGGCATATCATTGATAATGCCACTAAAGGAAAAGGAGGATTTGGCTCTGTTAATGGCTCAAAACATAAAATCATAGTCACTTATGACGTCAATAAGAAACGCTATCAAGCACAAGTTATTCCCGTAAACGATGTAGTTAAAATACAAAAAGCAAATGAAGATCTTCCGTATGAACCGCTTTTGCGAAGAACTATAAAAGAGGCAATAAAACAAAAAAATCATGGCGTCAAAGTAGTTGCAGTTGTCGGTGCTGAAGATAAAGTGATTACTGTTGTTGAAGATTGCGGGACTAGTCTTGATAACTTGTTGCCTTTTATCCCCAGCAATAAGTATTCATTTCTCCATCGATTGCACGTTGCAGCTCGAATAGCGAGCGAAATGTTATTATTGCAACAGAGGGGTGTGGTGCATCGTGATCTTAAGCCAGCAAATATTTGTTATAAAAATCTCGAAAAAGATCAATTTCTTATAATATTTATCGATTTTGGTTTGGCTGAAGACGCAGATTCGCAAAATAATTTCCACTTTTCTGGAACCCCCTATTATATGGCTCCCGAAGTTCTTATGCATGCAAGAAGCACTTATCAATCTGATATGTATGCTTTAGCAGCAATACTGGGTGAGATATTTGGTGCGACCCATATAATGAAATATAAAGATTTAGCCAAGACTCGACTTGAATTAGCTCATGCTCCATTTTGTTTTGATGGTTTATTTACTGGTTATGATGTGTCTGATGTAGATCCTTTTCTTTTGAAGGATATCAAAAATTTATTGTTGCGTTTACAAAGTACTACACCAGGAGATCGCCCAACTATTAATCAAGTCAATAAATTTCTTGTAACTCTTCCAGCCAGATTGGACGCATATAAGATTTTTAATGATCATTGGGCTGTTTTGGTAAAGCATTTTGATGAATTTGAGATGTACCATAAGTATCTGAATTTATTGAACACCAAACATCATTTAACCAAGTTTACGGATAATCTATTTAGTGAAACAAACCATCGAAGTGATGTATTTAATCGACGAATGCTCTTAAAAAGAATGGCTATTTATAAAGAGATTGCCAAATTTACTTTGCCAGCATCTCATTATGAGTTATCTGCACGTTTGATTAAAGAAAACCGCGGTGTGGATATTAATGATATAGATCGTCCTTATCCTAATCTGGAAAAAGTAACTTACTTGTTAGAACAAGAGAATTTAAAATTTAAAAAAGCACTGGTCAGTTTTCATACTTGTACCAAAGAAGTTTACGATGGAAAAACGTTAACAAACAAATTTATCAATACAAACAGTACCGGAATGATGAAAATTGCTAAAATTTTAAATGAACCAAACTCACCCTTAGAAAAATTACAACAACTGCAACAATTAGGCCAAGAAAAAACAGAAAGAGGATTATTTTATTTTTTCAGTCACTCCAAAATTTTTGGTAAAGGACGACATGAAAATATAGAGAAACTTTATCAAAAACTTGCCAAAATTGATCCCGAAAACGAACAAGATGAATATCTGGCAAAAAAACAGCTCGAAGAAATCACCCAATTTATTCAACATACTGATTCTTTTACTTATTAGAGTTTTTTGGCAATTCATATGGCATTCTGGATGCTGTGTATCTAAGTGGGGGCAACTACTCTGCATCCAGGCCAAGGCTTCGAGGCCATGCTTTTGTGCATCTCCCAAGCCTCAGCAGTTTGAAGTCAGGTTCTCTCAATAAGAGAATGACGTTAGTTTAAAGACTCGTGATGGATTTTAATCCAAAAAGCACTGGCTTTTTGAGCACCTATTTCGATTTGAGATACCACTGTATCGGTAGTATGGTGACATAAAAGGCGTAATTGATCGCCATGATCGTCATCCGCAACTAAATGAGTCAGTATAAATTTACCTTGCTCTGGTCCAATATTTAAGCGTACAAAATGAGGCATGACACTCGTTTTTAACAGGCGGGCTACGTTTTCTAATACATATAACGCCCCGACAAATTGATATTCTTCTTCTGAGGCAATAGTCATCCAAAACTGATCGAACTCTAAAACGACAGATGGGGCCTCAGGTTCAGGTTTTTTACCAAAAGTTTGTAAATCTTTTTCAGCGAGACGATAATGATATTGTTCTTCTTGTGCTAATTCGGCAAATACTTTTTTTATTCGTTCACTCTGGGCTTGCTCTGCGGCATGCTGAAGTCTTTTTCCACTGTCTCGAGTATAGTGGTACATCATTTCAAGAAAATTCAGATACTTATTAAGATCAATTTTATCTAATAGAAGAATAACGCTTTCTGCCATGTTTTGGCAGTAAGTATCTAATAAATTTATGGTCTGATATTGGGATTTATTCATTGAGGATCTCCTAAATTCATTAACGGGCTAATTTGTTGGCAATGACGTATTATTCGGGCTTTAAGAGCATTTTGAGAGTCAGATAACTCAGGAAGACATACCACTTGTCTATCCAGCCAATGTGCTTTTGCTGATTTTGTGGTATAGACTGGAATTAACTCAATTTTTTTAATAAAAATTTGTTGATCTTTTTTGACCAAATCCAGTTTAAAAATTACGCCAGTTTTACAAGGAAGCGTTGGCATAATTGTTAAAAAATTCCCTAAAGACCAAGCAATAATTCCAAATCCTTTAGAGCCTTGACGCTCTATTTGTAAAGGACATTGAACATCCATTTTGTTGATAGAAACCATTTCTATCGGTTGTACTACATGTGGTGAATGGCCCAAAATTAAATCAACACCAAGTTCAATGAGTTTCAACGCATGTGCTCTTTGTAATTCATCAGGCCAATATTCATATTCATATCCCCAATGTGGTGAAAAAATAATAAACTCAGCGCCTTTGTTTTTCATCTTTTGAATGCGTTCAGCAATTTTAACCCAATCAGGCTCTCTATGAGGACATCCAAATAAATGAATTGGAACTCCTTTAGGAGTGAGGTGATGTGTTTTTAAATGATTCACTGCAAAAGTGGACGCCATAAAACCAATTTTTATTCCTTTGATCGTGAGAAGCAAAGTGTCTTCATCTTGATTTCTTCCCCCAAGACAATGGAAGTGAGTTCCCTGTTCCAGTATTGAATTTCGTGTGGCTTGCAGACCTTCTTCTTTTTGATCGAGCGCATGGTTATTACAAATAGAGAATACATGTTGGATGTGGGAGGGTAAAACATTCCAACTCGTTAAATAATCCTTGGGTGCATTATAGTGAAACGTTTCATAAACCCACTTAGGTATTTTTCGTGCAGGATCGATTGGAGTTTCAAGATTTGTAAGAGTAAGATCTGCATGAGCTAAATGTTGTTTTACCCCTGCGGATAACGCATTGATCCAACCACTACGGATCCACATCATGTCCCCCATAGCACACAGTGTTATGGCTTGTTTGTCCGATACTGAGGGCCATTGATGATGTTTTAGCCATTGATGCATCGCTAAAAAATGGGTTTTGTCTATTAGGGTACTTGGACGATGTTTGTGGTCCAAACTTTTAAGAATATAGGCTAAATCTAAATCAAGTCGCCATAAAGGCCAACGTTGATATTCATAACGAATGGAATGGTACCAGCGTGTTGTCATTGCTAATTCTCATTTTGAAATTTGAATGGGTTGAATTTTCCTTCACGATCAATCACTTCAGGACCTCTAATTAAAGCGCGCCACCATATTTTGTAATAACTTGAAAAAAGTGAAGAGCGATTCTGTTGGAATAATTCTTTGAGATGAGGATGTAACAGCGGTAAGTTATATCCTGGTACCCCGGGAAACAAGTGATGTTCCAAATGATAATTTAATCCATTCCAGAAAAAAGTAGTGAGAGGATTACTGATTACCGTGGTGGCTGTTTTTAGTGGACTTCCTTGCCAATCATTTTGAAAATGATCGGCCACGGACTTCATTCCATTCCATATCGAAGTAAAGAATACAGGAATTAGCCATGTTTGGTAGGCTAAATGGGTCATATTTTTTTGAACCAAAATAATCCACACGAAGACTTGCACTAATATCAAGAAACCAAGTTGCAGGAAATGTTTTCTTAATTGATGCCGTTTATAAAATTGTAATGGATAAAGCACATTAAAATGAATAATCGCTAAGGGAACACCCAATAAAAAAAACCCATAATACAAAAGCACTAAATCCCAGCTTCTTTTTCCTGTGTTATAAGCATCAGGGTCGCGTTCGGTTCTATTATAACGGTGGTGCAGTAAATGCCCGTGTCTAGGAGGGTGGTATAAAACAAAAAATAAAAACGACAACAGATGCCCAAGAAGGCGGTTTTGCCATCGTTTAGGGAATAGAGTATGGTGCCAACTGTCATGTACTAATTGAACTAATCCATTAATGAAATACCCTAAAAAAAACCACATAATAATTTTTAACCCTATAGAATGTGTTTTTAAAATACAAAAACCCAAACAGTACCAGATAAAAAATAAGAAACAGAGTTTTGTGATGACGTATAGGCTTGATTTTTGATAGGCTCTTTGCAGCACCGCTTGAGGTACCCCCCAGGGATATCCATTATTATTCATCAGTATTCCTTTACGTTCTAATTAAACCAATATAACGCGGAGCCGATTTTTTATAAATTAAATAGGCATCGCCAAAACGTTGTGCTAAAAAATGCTCTTCTTCCAAAACCAAAAAATGAATCAGAACCATGATCGTCATTAAAGCAATCCAAACGGGCCATATGAGGCTCCAAAGCGATACGCCAATTAAGTACAGTATTGAAAAAAAATAAATTGGGTTTCTTGAAAATTTAAAACACCCTTTGGTTTTCAAAATATTTTGCGATTGCTCTTTTTTTGATTCTTGGCCTACACGAAATGCTTCGCCCATTTCATATTGGCATACGAGCATTCCAACTAGTCCTGTAATCGCAATACCCCAGCCATAAAGTGGATTGATTATCGATAAAGGCCAATTAAAACAACTGCTTCTAAAGTCTTGCGAAAGAGCATACAAGCTAATACAACTAAACCATACAAGTACAGGCAAAATGAGCCATTGAGAAATTAAATGATGTTGATTATGACTTTTTTTCTGATAACAGATAATGGGGCTTTTACCAAAACGTAACCAATAGCACACACCAGTTAGTCCTTGCCCGCTGAATAAATGAAAACTGATAAATACTAAATAAATATAAGGGTGATGAATTATTGAGAGCTGGTTCATGATGATAGTCCCGATGAACCGTAGTGTAATTGTAGCCACGAGCGGGCTTCTAAACAAAAGTGTTGCATTTGTTCGTGGCTCCAAATCTTGTCAAAACAGGTATTATTAATGTAAAGCGTCTCTTCATAAACGAAACTATTAGAGCCCCAAACTGGTGTATGTGCCTCGAGATTCATTACCTTGATGGGGCGCGGTGGCCTAAGATAAGACGTGACGTCACCAAAATGAGTAATTACCAGGGTACTAGAGCGTTTATCGGCTAATAATTCTTCCCGTACCGCATTCTTTAACTTTTTTTCAGAACAAAGGTGGCTCATTAAAATGCACTCCAAAGCATTGCAAAGGTAAATTCGTTTTAATAGGAGTTGAGTGAGCGTCTTTCTGATGAGTAGACCCAGGTGTTTTGGTCTATTTTGATGGATTTGTTTTATTACTTGAAGCGGAAGCTCAATTATGATTGCCGCACAGCCGTTTTCAATTGAGTTTTTAGGAACCATCCATATCGATCTGAGATCGACTGGGATACGAAAACGAATTAATCGATTCTCTTTGGTGGATTCGGTGCTATGGATGGCGGCTAAAATGGCAGAATAAAATAATTCGGAGGAATTATAATTTTTTAAATGAGAAAGGCTAAATTGTATACTTTGAAGATAAGGGACACCAATTTGGGTCCCTTCATGAGATAAAGGGCTGGCTCTTCTCGATAATTGTCTGTATTTTGCTTTAAAGAGATTGGGCAATACTTTTTTATTTTTAGGCAATAGCGAATAAATTTTTTATCCGTCATTTTTGGGGCTGACAGGCTTTTTCGGCTCGGCGAATGTTGATTTAATTCACCGTTTAATAAGTCCCAAAAACGTTCAACAAAATGAATTAAAGATTGACCATCACTTGCAGCATGATGAATCTGAAATGCAATGATCCAGCTAAATCCTTCATTATTAAATATTTTGCCTATAGTAATACGAAAAGGTAAAGAATGTTCCAGATCAATAGGTGCTTGGATTAATGTTTGGATTCGTTCGCGCTTTTCTACAGCTATAGCATCAAACCGATAAGTGTCTGTTATTTTTTGTGAGTCAGGTTCAATGACCTGCCAACCTTTACCTGCTTTGGACCAGATGGATTTCAATCGTGGTGCTTCATTGATTAATGCATTCACGCAGGAAAAAAAAGATTCTGAACAAGGAGCTTCTTCAACCGTATAAAATAAGCTATTCCAAATAGGGCAAATCGCCCCGTTAATTTTCATAAGAAGCCGATCTACATAATTTGCAGAACAAGTTTTTGCCATTGCTCAACCTCTTTTAATGTACTGGCATTTGCGATTTTAATTTCTGCAGGCAAATGCATCAGGGTTTGCTTGTATTTAATAACATTTTGAAAAATTAACTCATCAGATTGATGTGTATGTGGCCGTACACCACAAGGAATATATCCTGATTGAATTAAAATAGGAAAAATAACATCAATTAATTCGGGATCTTCTAAGGGTAAATGAATGAGATCGGTACGTAACGTACTTGGTGGGCAATGAAACTCGGAAGAGTGAGTGTTCTTTTGCACAAGTCGTCTTTGTAAGCCAATATATGGGTTTATTTCCATGTTTTTTAAATGAAATGGAAGCCTTTCTTGTGAATATAAATACACTGAATGAATAATTCTTGGGAGTCCTAAATTTTGGTAAATATTTTCTAGCCAAGGTTTAAACAAAGCGGGTATAAAGATCTTTTTTTCAACACGCTGCGGCTGTAATACAGTAGTCATGAGTAACGCATGCATTTTGTTCGATTGGTGTTTTACTCCTTTAACCGCTTCATTTTCAGCATAACCAAGAATCAATCCGCAGTATTTTGCATTCATCAATCGAGTTGCATATCGCTGGGCTAAAAGGTGCAACGTTGAATTATGCTGGTGAACAAAATGATATTGAGCAGCAAGCTGCTGTAGAGCATTGTGCCAGGCTTTTGGTGTAATAGTAGACTTGAGTTTTTTGACTCCCCCAGAGACTCTAAAGGAGCACCCGGATTCAACATAGTCGCCATTTTTTTCTTTATGCCAAAAGGCAGTATGAGCTAATAAACGGCCCTCGAGGTCGAATTCACCATAAGAGGTGATTTTATTGGAGTGAATTAATGTTGAAAGACCTCCAGACTCATATAAAAAAGTATACGAGTAACTGTTTCCATAAACTTTGTATAATAAGTTGATAAACTCTTCTTCGTCTTTTGCGGTTAATTGACGAATAAATACCTGGGATTCTAGTTTTGAGGTGTTAAGGGCCGGATAAGTCATGAAAACTCCAATTACATCTCAGCTTGTACCACATTCATGAGAATGTCTTTTTGGGTGCGTAACGAAATGATGTAATTGGAACTGACATCTTGTCCCGCGATTAAATTAAAATCAAATTGTTGTAAAAAAAGGACCGTCATGAGCTGTAACTCCAATAATGCCAAATTGTTACCAATACATACCCTAGGGCCATTTATAAAAGGTAGAAAAGCGTATTTGTGTTTTAATTTATGATCAATAAAGCGATATGGATCAAAGCCTTCAGGATTAGACCAAAACTCTGGGTGTCTATGAATCATGGCAATATTCACAATAATCATGGAATGAGCAGGGATTAAATATCCATCAATCACATCGTCGTTAAGGCAATATCTTGGTACAGCAGGGAAAGACGGAAATAATCTTAATACTTCCATGACTAGAGCTTTTATTAATGGCATTTGTTCTAAATCGTCTACCTCTAACATTTTCTTTTTAAGAACAGAATGTATTTCTTTGCGCAAATTTTTGCGCAGTTCGGGGTATTTAGATAAAGTAATAAATAACCAGTTTAGCGCGTTGGCTGTCGTTTCATGACCGGCAAATAACATTAATGCTGCTTCTGAAAATAACTCTTCTTCAGTGAGTTTGGCTTGAGTATGGGGACATCGATGCTTTGAAAGCAGGGCAATGAGGTCAGGTTTCATGCTGTTTCGTTCTGTCTGGATAATGGTTTTGATAAGAGTCTTGAGTTCTCTATGAGCTTTATGAAAGTTGCGGTTAAGACGGATTGGTAATGATAAGGACAATGGTTGTCTTTTCTTAATCAAAAGATCGCCAAAATAAGTTAATAATCTGGATAATTGATTGATTTCGTGTTCACTAATTGCATTACTAAATAATAATCGGGTAATGACTTTTAGAGTTAGGGATGTTGTCAAAGAATTAAGCCACAAATTTTGACCGATTTTGATAGAGCGCATTTCTTCTTGAATCACTGCGATAATATCGCTCCCCATTTCTGATACAGATTGCGGTTGAAATAATCCAGCAACCATTTTTCGACGCTCTTCCCAATACGCCATATCGTTGGTGGTGAGGATGTTTTGTCCAATTATGTGTTCAGCTAATTGATAAAAACTGTCTTTGGGATAATTTAAAAGATGGGTATGGAGAATATGCCGTGCATATTCTGGATGATTGATAAAGAATATGCTCTGAGATCCTACCTTAATTTGAGTGATATCGCCGGATAATGTATGGAGGCTGGTTAACAAGTCAAAATTATTTTTTTTGAGTTGTTTTAATTTTTGTCTGAACGACATCTCAAGATAAGGAACTTTCTTAGTAGCAAGGTCCTTTTTGCTGGTATTAATGCTCATTATCTTACCTAAAAAGTTCAAGGTAATTGAATAAGTTAATTGAGCCTTATTTTTTTTTATAAATCAATTCGATTTTAAAAATAATCCAATCTTTTTCATTATTGCAGCTATTTTTCATTGTGCTGAAAATGGCTTATATCCATAGGGGTTGCGTTTCTCACCATGAGCTCTTTTTTCAAAATGCTGATAATCTTTAAGATCATGCCAATCACCAGCCCAATCCCACCCATGTTTTATAAATTCTTGATATACTAAACTTTTTTTAGTGATTTTTCCCGGAGCATCTTGGTTGCGTTTTGCATAAAGTATGCCTTGCGGGGGGAGAATTGTTTTACCTTTTATGTAGGGATTAATCAAGGGATTAATATCAATCGCACGACCATAACTGTGTTGGGAATATTCTCCTGGACGATCGGTGACTGGTCGACAATTAAATGCAGAAGTGTTATTTGCCCTCATCGAGGCATTATCATCTCCTTGAAATACATCCATGAGTTGCATGCTTTGAATAGGGAATTTATGTTTAAATAATACTCTAAAAATAGCAACCACTTCATAGGCCAATTCTTTGTTGACAATTAAAGCTCCCATATGCGTTTGATTATCAAACCCCCAATAGGAAAGTCGGATATAGGCTAAGTCATTCATTGTTACTGGGCAACCTTGTCTCCAAGTAAATTGACGCATTTGACGTTGAATCTTTTTGGGAATAGGACGAATACTGCTTTTGAATAAATTATTCTTCTCTGCTTTAGCAAAAACCCATGATGATAGAAGAAAAAACAATAAAAAATAAATGAATCTCATAAGGTTCATATTTGTGAATAATTTTTACAATAATTATATGCGGTTCTCTTTATTTGGGCTACAACACATTGATTAAAAGACGATGGGGTTATATTGCCATATTGGCCTCTAAACGATTTGATTGTGTTAAATTTGAAACAAATGTATCATAAATGCGATTTAAATATTGGAGACTAAAATGCCATTATGGGAAGTTTATGCAGAGGCGGCCAAAGATTTTGATAAAAGAGTAAAACACGTAACCAACAATGCAAAAAAAATTCTGTCAATATATCCTCATCATTTTGATGATGCAATTTTAGACTTCGCAGTACAGTCAATACTAAAAAAAAATCATATTGATGCCTATGAGGAAGTTTCGGAATCCCAATGGAAAAGAATACTCAATGAAAAAACGCTGTTTAATGAAATTCTTGCTTATTATTTTGCCATATTTGATGAACAAATTTTTAGACAGTCCAATTGGCTTAAATCAAATGATGTTACAACAGCAAAGAATGATTTAGAGCTGCGTCAAAATTTTTTGGGTCAATTGTATGCTATTCGTAATAAAAAATTCACAGGTAATACTGTTGAAGAAGCAATTCAATTCAAGTGCAAACAAACTCAAGAATTAAGCGATGTCTTTTTAAATACGAATATGGAACATTATAAAGATCAGCATTTCCTCAATATTATGGAAGTGATAAGCAGCATATTAAAATTATTTTGTATGAGTATTTTTTCTCCGCTTTATTTCGATCCTATTATTTCAAATAAATGCAATATGGGAAATTCATTAAGTACTTTGTGGTCTGGGAAATCATTAAATAATGTTCATATGGAACATTTAAAAGCCAAATCAGAGCAATTGGAACACGCATGTAAAAAAGTGGGAGAGTTTTTAGCAATGACACACGATGAGGGGTATGCTGAAGAATATCAACTGGTGTTTTAGAGAAAAGTATTGGTTTTCCTCTGCGTGCGTTTTGCACTGAGCCTTTTAAATATTAGCGACGCGTATTAGAATGTATTTCTTTTACAAAGTTAAGGGAATAGATGAGGGTGAGAAGCAGCGGATTATTGGCATTTTTAGGATTAATCGCTATTGCTGGTTGGTCTAAGAATGCATGTGCCCTCGAACGCGATTTTCAAAATTGGCTTAATATTACAACAATTGGTAAGTTTTATAGTGACGATAAAGTGTTTAGTCACTTACGGTATTGGCTGGAGGGACAACAACGTTTAGGTGCTAACTCAAGTCGTTATTCTCAAATTTTATTGCGGCCAGGACTTGGTTATGCTTTAACGCAGAATACAAGTGTATGGCTGGGGTATGCTTGGATCTATACAGGACCTCCAAACTCTTCGACTCCGTATGAGGAAAACCGAATTTGGCAACAACTTTTATGGGTTAAAACCTATCCTTATTTGACGCTTACGAGTCGAACTCGAACGGAGCAACGTTTTCTAGAAAATAATCCCAAAACTGCTTATAGAATCCGAGAGCTTGTCAAAGTGTTTGCCCCAATTAAAAATAATGACCGATTAGCTTTTGTCACTAGCGATGAAGTTTTTTTCCATAAAAATAATTTTGTAGGCACCAATAGTCGAGGTTTTGATCAAAACCGATTTTTTATTGGTTTAGGTTATGAAGTGAATTCCTTTGCTATCGCTGAAATCGGTTATATGAATCAATACATTCGACGTTTCGGAGTGCCTAATTTTCTTGCGAACATCCTTGGGGTAAATTTTTATCTAAGTTTATAAATGGAATGAGCGTATCAAAATTCAGTACTCAGTGAGAAACGATAATAACCACCCAAATGATAATTGCATTAATGATTGAAATCAGAATAGCGGCCGAGCCCATGTCTTTTGCTTTTTTAGTGAGAGGATTCCAAGCCAGATCAATTCGGTTCAATGTTGTCTCTATTGCAGAATTCAAAAGCTCAGCAATTAATACAATGAAGAGAGTCCCGATTAATAATGCGCGTTCAACTGCTGTGTTTCCTAAAAAAAATGCGCACGGTAACGCAATGGCGACAGCCAATAATTCAAGACGAAAAGCAAATTCATTTTGAAAGGCTGCTTTTAAGCCACATAGAGAATAACCGGTCGCTTCTTGTATTTTCAAAATTGCTTTAATTAGGAATTTTATCATTTAAGTCTCGAATTTTTTGACACTTTTTTTGTTTTTTCGAGATTACTATAATTCCGTATCCAATTTCTACAAGATTTTACTTTATACGATCTATGTTATAATTATCGATTATTTGTTACAGAGCAATATTGTGCAAGAATTTTTATCAATAAGCCTGCTCATCATGTTGGCGGCAATTTCTCCAGGTCCCGATTTTGCTCTGGTGACAAAAAATGCCTTGTTTTATTCCAGAAAAGCAGGAATTTATACCGCTCTTGGTATTTCTACCAGTCTTATAATTCATGCAAGTTACTGTATTTTGGGTTTAGCTCTAGTTATTTCGCAATCCCTTCTTGCTTTTAGCATTATCAAATATCTAGGAGCTGCTTATTTGATTTATATTGGGATTAAGAGTCTATTAGCGAAACGAGAAATGATGGCACTGGATTCGGGGCACACAGGCCATGAGATTACGAATTTCCAAGCATTTAATCAAGGTCTTTTTTGCAATCTTTTAAATCCTAAAGCAATCATGTTCTTATTGGCATTTTTTACTTTAGTAGTAAAACCAGGACATTCTATTCTAAGGGAACTGGCTTATGGAATCGAAATTGCCTTAATTCATATGATTTGGTTTTCCTGCCTTTCCTATATGCTGACGCATCAATATATCAATGCCAATTTAAATCGTTTGCAATTTTATATAGTAAAAATTATGGGAGGATTGCTGGTAGCTTTTGGAGTTAGAATTGCAAGTTTGAGCCATGCGGCAGTGCTTCTGCGGTAATTTAGATTAGTGTAGTGTCTGCGTTTTCTACGAGGATAGCGTTATCGATTGCTGCCCAACAAGGAACAAGGGGCATTTCATGTTTGTTACCTACTAAAAGCAGGTATTTACTCATCGTATAATAAATAATTGTATTTGTTTTGCATGAGTTTTGCTGTTACTTGCATTTCAAGATCTTACATTGTATTTTTTATGGAAAAGTAATTTCATTCACAAGGATTCCAAGGACATTTTATGATGGCAAAAGTGGAGAGAGGCAAGTGTAAAAAGTCTAAAATACATTCTAAAAGTTTGGTTGGTACTTCATCTCCTTCAAATGAGCTGGCGTCCACAGGGGATATTGAAATAAATTCAAACATCGAGGATATAAGCACACCATACTTATGGACAGCTCTTGAAAGCGGGAGTTACAACAAAGGTTGTAACTCTAACGCAACTTCCTCTATCGATTTAGCTCCCGGATTTGCAAAAAATTCTAATTCTTTAATGTTTTTTAGAGCGTCTCCAGAAGAGACGAAACAGGAATATCCTTCTGTTCGTCTAAAAAAGAGATATCGTGATGAAAGAAGACAGCGAGAGGTATAATTGTCTCTCATGTTAAAGGATTTGCTATGGGAAACTGGTTATGAGGAAAACCATCAAATATAAATTTGGTTTTTATTGCTGTTAATTCTTTATAAAATGAACGTGGATTATCTTTCCAGTTATTAATTGAAAATATCATAGTTCTTAACTGTTATTGGTGCATTAGGTGCTCTTATATTGAATGACAAAAGATCATAAAGTTTACAATTTGATGTTTTTATATATCATGTTAAAAATTTTGATATCTCCATGAAAATGTAATTTTTAGGCTTTGACCTTTTATGATGACAAATAGAGCGCGTGTTCAATAATTTTTATCTTAATTGATAGAAAAAATACTTAACTTTTTGTGTCCATTAACAAATAATAGATAAGATTTGTTAACAGGGAATGATAAATGCACTATCAAATGGAAAAACCTCATCTTCAATTAGCGATTATGTCGCGATGGTATGTAGCATCCCGGGCATTGCATGCAGTGGCTCAGTTAGGAGTGGCAAATTATTTATTATCTGGACCTAAATCCATTGATGAACTTGCAAAAGCAACGGAAAGTAAACCTGAATTATTGGATAGAGTATTAAAGTTTCTTTGTTCTTATAACTTGTTTCATTACCAGGATGATCTTTATTCTTTAACTGAGTTATCCAAGACACTTTGCGATGATGACCCCCATTCCATCCGCGATGTATTGTGCATGGTTGATGACAGTTGGTGGCAAGCATTCTCTCAATTGGGAGCAAGTCTTAAAACTGGAAAGCCCGCTTTCGAAATCCAGCATGGCGATAATTTTTTCCATTACCTGAGTAAAAATCCTGAGAAACAAGATAACTTCGATAAAGGAATGGCTAAACTTTCAACTTATGATGATGCATCAATTGCTGATGCATTTAATTTTTCTGTTTTTTCAACTCTAATTGATATGGGAGGAGGGCGAGGTGGTTTAGTGAAAGCAATCAGTAATAAACATCCTGATGTTATGATTGCTATATTAGACACGCCAGCTGTTATTGGTCAGCTTAACCCTACACATTTTTCCCATAATATCAGTCTCCAAGAGGGGGATTTTTTTGCAACGATACCGGGTGCAGATGCTTATATCTTTAAAGGCGTTTTACATGATTTTAATGATAAGATGATGCATCAAATATTACGAAATTGTGCGCAACAAATACCAAAGCACGCCACTTTATTTATTGCGGAACAAGTCATGCCTGATGACAATCAGCCTCATCCCAACAAAACAATGGATATTGTTATGATGGTATTGTTGGGGGGGCGTCAGCGTACTTTAGGGGAATGGCAAAAATCAATTGAACCAGCAGGTTTTACTTTTAAAGACAGTTACGAAACAAACAGCTTGTTTACGTTGATGGAGTTTAAGCTAAATGAGTCTCAATAATGAGAAATAAATGCTTACAACACTTATCTCTTATGAGCTAAGCATAAACAAGTTTTTAAAGAATCCGATATAAAAAATTACACACTTTTGATATCGGACTCACTCTAGTTAAAATATGTAGAGCTCGTCCTATAAATTAAATATTTATAGGTTGTGGTCGTGCTTCTTTTTGAATATAGTTATCTTTCTTTTGATTACGGTAGTTTTTCATTAGCTTTAAAAAAGAAGGCATAATGAGTATCTTTAAGAGTGCTAGGGCAATAATCATATTGATATATCTCTAAGTTATTAATAATTTTATCTACCTGATCAATAATAATACTACAAAAAAATTAAGGTTATATTAACAACCGGGCATAAAATAATTTTTTTCCTCTGTACTGGACAAAAAACCCTATGGAGTGGTTCTCCAAGCTGGATCAGGAATTAATTGATTAATAATATGTCTAAACTCTTTGATTTTATTATTTTTGTAGTTTGGTCTGGTTATTAAATCTCTAATAAGATCCAATCCATATCGAAAGAAACTATACTGAGGCCGTTTTTGCTTTCGGATTTTTTTAATGGGAATGGCTTTTCTAATAGCTCGCCATTCACCTACTTTGTGGGCCCATGCAAAGGCGATGGCAAGAAAGGCAATGATTTTTTCAATACGTATTATTTGAGTCACATGCGTTTCCTCAAATCGAAACCCACGTCCTTTTAAAGATTGAAACAAAGATTCAATTTCCCAGCGGCGCAAATAACATGCAATTGCATTTTTGGGATGTTGGTTTGTTACAACAATCAAGAGCTCTTCCCGAGAATTTTTACTCCCGGCCAAGTAAAGCGGTTGTCCGAATAAATGTACTCTCATGCCAAAAACCTGCTGTTGAAAAGGCTGAAGATGTGAAAATAGCTGGGCGGAGGTTTTAAATTTTTTACGTCTAATACAGATATCCATATTCCCTTTGATGCGTAAATAAAAGGGAATATTCTCTTCAATCAGCCATCCAATGAGCGTCTTATTAGTAAATTCTCTATCAGCCAGAACACCTTGTATACGTTCTTTGCCGAAGAGATTGATAAATCGCGAGATAAGAGCAATTTGTTCCTTTGCTGTCGTGTTGCCTGCTTTGTTTAATAGAGTCCAAAATAGTGGGATAGCAATCCCTTCATAGCAGACAGAAAGCATAAATATGTTTATTTTCGCTTTACCAAAAAACCAATTCGTTCGGTCAATGCTAATATACAGTTTCTCGTTATTTGTAAAAAACAAATAGAATAACCACCGCGCTATTGATGTAAAATCAAATGTATAACCAGAAAAAAACGATAAATTCGTTTATAGCGCGAATCAATCTCCGTTTCAGATGGCATGCTTACCGCAATTTCTCTGAAATTTATCGTCCGACAGATAAATAAGCCAACTAATGCTTGAGCAAAAAAATCAATTCGTGACTTGTGCCAATTTAATTGCTGCTTTAATATCAACTTCAACTCGCTGATTTCATTCATGTATAACTCCTTTTTCGCGAATCGAAGTATACTTATTTAGTTTGATATCAGCGAGTTACCTTGCCTTCCTTCTGTATTCCCCTTTATTCCTTAATTTTTTGTCCAGTACAGAGAATTTTTTTATTCGTTGTTTTCCGAACAAAATCGCTCAAGGGTATTTTGTAAAAGTGTTGTTACTGAGTCTAAAAGAGCAGATTCTTCGGATAAAAAGATGGTTCGTAATATGGGAGGTTGAACACAATAAAATACACTTATTTTTAAAACGACCTCATTATCGATTATCACTTCCTTTTCCAACTGATAAGGTAACTTTTTTGCATTAGGCTCCGAACTAAAATTCCCCCACGTACTTTCTATTGTTGCAACCATATATTCTGGAAACTGAAACGCTTTAGGTAGTGCATTAACTACTCCGCGTAGTAATTCTTCTTTACTCGATTTACCTAAAGCAATTAAATTTGAAATCGTGTATAAGCATCTGAGTTCTTTCACACGCTCGCCTAAATCGTGCATTAACTTTTTCCGTTCCTTTTCAAGTACCTTACGAAAAGTAATATTCCTAACTACTTGTACCCACGAATTAGGAAATAAATCACAATTTATAGGTGACAAACTGCATTCTAACCAGATCCCCTTTTCTGTCTCAAATTCTACGGTATATTTGTTCCTTGAAGTAGAAAGTTTACAACAAACAGGACAATCTTTTGGATCTAATGATTTATTATGAAAAAGCATATGGGATGATAATCCTACTAATTCCGTAGTTTTTTTATGGGCAAATTTCTCAGCGGCATTATTCGCTTGAATGATAATTCCTTCAGATTGAACCGTAAAAGTAGGATCAGGAATATTATTATAGGTAGTCGCTGTGCGTATTAATATTGCAAAAGGCCTACGTAAAGTTTCCACTACCAAAGCGATATATATAAACCAGAATGAAAATATCCTTAGTAAATGACCGATTAAATATTCGAAATCATAAGAATTTTTATAATAGGACAACATGAATAATGACGCTATCAAGGTGATGATGCATAAGGACATGTAATATAATGTCTCTTTCGTCATCATTATTTTTTCATGCCAAAGCAGCATCAATGCTGTGATAAAAATAATGATAACTCCCCACTCACAATACGCCTGAAACCATGTGGAGCCAAAATACTCAATGTAAACTGTTGGAAAATGGCCTGAATATATGACTATAAAAAATAATAAAACAGTGGCTAAAAAGCAAAGATTAATAATCCAAATTTTTATCGTATGTCTAAAAAAATAGGTCGCTAAAAGAAAGGTAATCGCTTGCAGTAAACGAGCAGATATCCAAAACTGAGTACTTAGATTATTGCCTCCATGAGGCAACAAATTCATCCCTCTGTAAGCTAAAATATGGCCTATATCCAAGACAGAAGTCCAACCTGCCGCAAGAGCAATTAAAATCACAAACTGATTTTTTATAAATTGGGTAGTGGTGGTTGCTAGTATCATCGCAGTCAGTCCAATAAATACAGCAACCAACTCAGCAAGCGTATGGAAAAGAAGTAAATTGGTTTGGTATCTAATCAAAATACAAACCAAAGATAGAAAAATAGGGGGCAGGAAAACTCGCCACAGAGGTGGTTTCTCCGGGATAGAAGTAGTATAGGTTCCCCTCATCATATTCATGAAATCTCTCTATTGTATCCCGGTTTAAAACATATGTAAGTCGAAACAGAATATAGGTTAACAGCAACGACAGTTAATTTCTCAATTATATCTTTAATTCATTTAGAGTATTTATTACGCTAAGGTTATTCTTCAATATATAATAAGCCATGTGGTTCTGCTTCCTAAATATTAAAGTAACCATTTTTTAAGTCTGTTTCAAAATCATCTGGCCAATTAGCCCGGTATAATCCATATCGCTTTTTTATAGAATCTTTTTCTATAGTTATCCAAACCTGCGTGCCAACTATTTGGTTTGGATCGTAACTTGAGCCATTCTGTATGGTGATTTTAAATTCATTAGCAGAAAGTCCGTTCCGATATAAAATATTTTGAAAATCCTCTTTTATTAAATCCTCTCCGCTAAACATTATTTATTCCTTAAATGAGTACTTGAAATAATTATAGTATCTCTACATCACTTGAGCGTTATTAAAAATTGTTCGTTCAAGACATATTTTTAATGTTCATTAAATTGAGTGATCCAATACTTTTGCGATGAGCTTGTATTTTTAGGGACGGGAGCCACTATTATGGTCTGTACTAAAGAGGGCTGAAATGGACCAGAGGCAGTTTCCCATTGATACGTTATTGTAAATTTCCAGGATCTCTTGCTTTGCGCTTCTTTTTTTATTGTATAAGAAGTAATCCATGGACTAGAAACACCTGAAACCCAATTCGGCCAGCGATCTGTATATTTATTTTTTAATGGATTGGAAAACAGCATAAATTGCACAGCCCCATTGCGATCTTTATTGGCTTTAGCAAATAAAGCTGCAACTTCATCTACCTTTAGGGGGGCTAATGCTTTTTCCAGCATGGCAATTCTTGCGCTATCTGATTCCGATTGGGTTACGGTTTCAGTAATACTGTATGCTGAAATAGAAAATAAAATGATGCAACAGCTCAAGACGACGCATGATTTTGACATTTTCATGTTTTTCTCTGAGTTTTAAAGTTAACCTATTATTTTATAGCTAATTATTCATAAATGTCATTGTTTATCTCCTTTTTTTCCTCATAAAAGGGTTGCATTAATTGATATCCTGTGACAAAGATGGATTTGACCACCTTTAAAGTCATAGATACACTTAACATGAGAGTACCAAGTATAAGCCTCAATCATGACGAAACCATTTACTTCACAGCTTCATCCACCCACTTCATTTACTGAGGCGGCCTTTTGGTTCATTTTCCACGGAGATGAACTTCTATTAAAAAATAGTTCCATCCCTCGTTTTTTCACTATTAATGAACTTAATCTTATCCGCGAACGTGAAATTTATTTAGGAGTTTATGGTGCAATTCCTTGCTTTTCTGTAGAGATTACTCAAAAACCCTCAGTTTTACCCCCTGGTATGGAATTTCAGCCTGTTCGTCAATCTCATGAAATTTTAGAAGATGATGAGTTATTTCGATTGATAACGCGTGCAAAACAATTAGTACATTGGGACAAAAGTACGCAATTTTGTGGCTATTGTGGCCATAAAACTCAATCGAGTATTACAGAGCGAGCGAAAGTATGTCCCACATGCAATTCATTGGTTTTTCCCCAAATTGCTCCAGTGATGTTGGTATTAATTTGGCGAGACGATGAAATTTTACTGGCACGATCTCCTCACTTTTTACCTGGAGTTTACAGTATTTTAGCCGGTTATGTAGAACCAGGAGAAATGCTGGAGCATACAGTCGTACGTGAAGTACAGGAAGAAGTAGGACTCACAATTAAAAACTTACGCTATTTTTCCTCTCAACCTTGGCCGTTTCAAAGTAATTTGATGCTTGGATTCCTCGCTGAGTATAGTCATGGTGAGATCCAAATAGATGCTATTGAAATTGAAGATGCACAATGGTTTCCTATAAAAAAATTACCGCAACTACCAAAACCTATAAGCCTTTCAAGACAAATGATTGATCAATATTTAGCAATGCATCGCCAACTGTATTTGAAATAACACTTATTTTAGGGTGTATTTCATTAAAAGTTTATGTAATCAATCTAGCCAACCATAGACGATTAGGTTAAAGTAGAATGCTCCGTTAATTTTTCACCTAAAGGAATAAGACGATGAAAATTCTAATAAAATCACTTCTTTGTACTGTCTTTTTGATTAATACTGCCTTTGCTGATGAGCTATCACAGTTTAATACACAAATTCAAAACCAGATGAAACAAATGCAAACTCAACAACAACAGCAGATACAACAACTCAATGCGCAACTCCAAGCCCAAATTAAAAAAGTGCAAGCTGATTTACAACAACAAATTCAAACAATGAACACTCAGTTACAAAATCAAATAAAAACAACACAAAGCCAATTGCAAACACAAATTCAAACTGTAAACAGCCAAGTCCAGCAACTGCAAAAAAAATAAAGTAATACTTATTCCCTAATTCCCGCAAAAAAAGCGGGAATTCTAGTTACACCGTATTTTCTAATCTCAGTTCAGCAAAAACTAAATTCAAGGTATATACTTAATTAAGAATGGGCTTATAAAGCTGCGTCCAATTAATTTGTATGCTGTAAAGGGAATGAGGGAATATGGCAAGACAGGAAATAGACTATCAAAAAGTTGCCAAAGCCGCAGAAAAAGTTAAAAAGCAAGGTCGAGATCCTTCACTTATTAATGTATGCGAAGAGTTAGGAATTATTTCGCCAACACCAAACCTTTCTTCGTTACTTGAAAAATGGTATCACACTCAACCAGAGTTTCAGCGGTCTATTAATATGCCGCTTTCAGAGAATATTAATATTAAAGCCCATGACATTCTTGAAAAAAATCTAGAATTAGAAAAATCCTTATCTCTACTACGAGCTACTCTAGAATCTACGGCTGATGGCATCATGATGGTCAACGGGCAGGGACAAGTTGTGGACTGGAATCAAAAATTTGTAGAAATGTGGCGGATTCCTTCCCATATGCTGGAATCAGGAACAGAAAGTATTGGTTTTGAATATATTTTACAGCAATTAAGTAATCCAGAAACCGTCATTGCTGATGTAAAGTACCTTTATGAAAACCCAGAATGGCAAGGAGAGCTTCCAGTTTTACACTTTAAAGATGGGCGAATTTTTGAGCGATTCACCCAACCCCAACGCATTGGTTCTGAAATTGTAGGACGGGTATATAGCTTTAGAGACATTACGCAGAAATTGCTGGAAGAAGATGAGCTGCGAATAAGAGAGCGTGCTATTGAGGCCAGTACCCTTGGTGTAGCAATTATCGACATATCCAAATCCAATATGCCCATTATTTATGTGAATAAGGCTTTTGAACGGATAACTGGATATAGTGAAAGACAAATATTAGGACAAAACCTATCTTTTATTCATCGTAGTCAAGTAGAACATGTAAGCCATAAAAGGCTTAATTTTGCCATAAAAGAATTACGTGAGGAAACAGTCGAGATTGAATGTTTCAAGCGAAACGGAGAGATATTTTGGGCTGAAGTAAGCGTAGCTCCGGTCAGAGATTCATTTGATAATGTCAAACATTATATCTGTATTCTTAACGATGTGACTCAACGTCGTGAAATGGAACAACAATTGATTCAACAGGCAACTCATGATTCACTTACTGAACTACCCAATCGAGTTTTGTTAATCGACCGCGTGGATCAAGCAATTTTACAAGCCAAAAAAAAGGGATCTATCTTAGCTTTTTTATTCTTGGATTTAGATCACTTTAAAATGACAAATGATACTTTAGGTCATAGTATTGGGGATAGACTCTTACAAGCGGTCTCTAATCGTTTGCTTATTGCAACGAATGATTTTGATACAGTATGTCGCTTAGGTGGAGACGAATTTGTTATTCTATTGCACGATATTGCTACCGAGCAGCAAGCACAACAAAAAGCAGAAGAAATTTTAAAATCGATTGCAAACCCCATTCGTATTGATCAACATAATTTAAAAATAACGGGCAGTATAGGAATCAGTTATTATCCTAAGGATGGTGATGATTATGAGTCTTTGATGAAAAATGCAGATCTCTCTATGTATCATGCAAAAGATAGTGGTCGCAATACCTATCGTAGTTATGATAAAGAAATGAATATGCGCGTCATTAATCGCATGCAGCTTGATAATGCTTTGCGCGACTCCTTGAAAAGGAATGAATTTAACCTGGTTTATCAACCTCTTATCAATCTAGCAACCAATAAAATTATTGGTTTTGAAGCCTTACTGCGATGGCATAGTCATATTTTAGGAGATGTTTCTCCAACTGAGTTTATTAGTATGGCGGAAGAAAATGGCTTAATTTTGGATATAGGCTTATGGGCTTTAAAAGAAGCATGCAAACAATTGGTTAGGTGGCATCAGCAGGGATATAGCCATTTAACGATGGCAGTAAACATTTCTGGTCGCCAATTTCGTCAAGCTCATTTATCTGAAATCATCGAAAAGACGCTTCTTGAAACAGGCCTATCTGCCAAGTATCTTGAATTGGAGCTTACTGAAAGCTTGCTTGTTGATAACGTCAAACATGCTGTTGAAACCATGTATGAATTGAAGGATATGGGAGCCAAGCTCGTAATTGATGATTTTGGAACCGGATATTCGAGCTTATCTTATCTGAAACAATTTCCTGTTGATCGATTGAAAATTGATCGATCCTTCATTAATGAATTAGTAAATCGTGAAAATGATGCAGCAATTACACGAGCAATTATCAATCTAGGCCATAGCTTAAACTTGGAAGTATTGGCAGAAGGAGTGGAAACAGAGTTACAACTTGAATTCATTGCCAAACATGGGTGCGATTACGCACAAGGATATTATTTTACTACCCCTCAAAAAGCAGAAGATTTAAAAAATTTTATCATTCAACATATCTGAGTTTTTCTCCATTTTCTTACTTTTTTCAAAGTCGGTATGATTTTTGCTTGTAAAAATAAAGATGCAACTTATTGTGAGTATTTTCTAGAGACATAGAAATATATAACTGTAATAAAACCATATCCTAGGAGCAATGCAGCAACCCCTGGTATTTTGTGCTGGAAATTATTTTGGGGCTTGTTGCACTATACCCAGGCTACGCTTAGCCCAAGGAGATTGGCATGAGAGAAGTTACTATTATTGGTTCAGGTTTGGCTGGGACTTTACTGGCCCTTTATTTGGCAAAAAGAGGATACAAACTTGAGATATTTGATTCAAGGCCTGATCCACGCTCAATAAAAATGGATGATGGACGCTCGATTAATCTCGCTCTTTCATGCCGCGGCATCACTGGTTTAGCAGGAGTTGGCATCCAATCTAAGGTAGAACAACTCATGGTTCCTATGCATGCAAGAGCCATTCATGAACTTAATGGAGAAATTAAATTTCAGTACTTTGGTAGACATCAAGACGAATACATTAATGCCATACAAAGAAATGAATTAAATAAATTATTGCTTAATGAAGCTGAAAAATTTTCTGCAGTTCATTTTCATTTTAATACCAAGCTCACTGAAGTAGATGTGGAACGAAAAATTGCCATTTTTGAATTGAAAAATAATACGATTCTAAAGCAAAGTTACTCCTGTTTAATTGGAGCAGATGGGGCAAACTCCTGTGTTCGTGAACAATTAAAAGCAAAAGGCCTCATTAAAGCATCGCGTGCTTTTTTACCTTATGGTTATAAAGAGCTCTCTATCGGGGAGCCAAGACAAACTCATTTAATTCATGAACATTTACACTTATGGCCTAGGGATGCTTTTTTACTATTAGGCAACCCAAATCTGAATCAATCAATCACGGGCTCGTTATTTTTACCCTGTGAGGGTAAAAATAGTTTCGCTGAATTAGATAGTGAATTAAAAATTAAAGCGTTTTTTAAAAAATCATTTCCTGATGCATTTCCCGAAATGCCCCAGTTGCTGGAAGAATTCACAAGGCATCCAACTGGAAATATGAGTACTATTAAATGTGATCCTTGGTATTACCAAGATCAATGCTTGCTTATAGGAGATGCCGCGCATGGAGTTGTTCCATTTTTTGGTCAAGGGATGAATAGTGCTTTTGAAGATTGTCGTATCTTAAATGAACTTTTAGATCAATATAAAGATGATTGGACAAAAGTGATGCCCGCATTTTATCAATCCAGAAAAGTAAATACTGATGCGGTTGCCCAAATGTCGATGGATAATTTTCATGAAATCCAAACAGACATAAGAGATAAGCGATTTAACTTAAAAAAACAATTGGAACAGGAACTGATGCATCGCTATCCAAGGCTTTATGTTTCAAAACATGTATTGGTTATGTTTACTAATACGCCTTATGCTGAAGCCCAGGCTCATGGAGAATTGCAAATGCAATTTTTAAATTCAATATGTGACAACGTGGAGAGGATTGAGGATATTAATTGGAATCAAGTGGAGAATAAATTGAAACAATATGACAAAAAATTGACTAACATGAGTTGATTTTTTTAAATTAAATAGAAAATTCAAGGGGATTGCTTTGTCAAAATTTTGACATGGAGAGGTGTTTTTTTGTCATTTTATCCATTTTTTTGGTTGAATCTTACAAAAAAAAGACCATGAATATTGCTTTTTGAGTGATTTTTGAAAATAAAGAATAAAAAAGTTGGTATGCAAGATGCATTAGTAATAATGTCCAACAAATTTATTTCGCATGGAGATGTATTATGAAAATCATACAAGATTATATTGATTCCAAACAACAAGAATTCATGGATCATCCTTTTTTTGCAATACTGGAACAATTGAACAGTTTAGAAGAGTTAAGTTACTTTGTCCCCGAACTTACTTTTTGGGCAATGACTTTCCAAGATATTTTAAGAATAAATGAAGAGCGAGTTAGCGACCCTTATCTTAAAAAAGTGGCTCGCCATCATAGGCTTGAAGATGCTGGCCATGAAAAATGGTTTTTGCATGACAAAAAATATATGGGAGCAGTCAATATAGAACCAACATGTGATACAAATGATGTCAGTTGGCTTTATAGTAAAGAAAGTCAATTAACTCGTGATGCTGCTTACGCTATTTTAGCTGAAGTTTATAAAGCAAATGATGAAATTCTGAATATTGTTCTTCTTTTAACAATTGAATCCTCTGGTCATGTTTTCTTTGAAAAAGTATCAAAACAGATGAAAAAAACAGGACATGATAAGAACCTAAAATATTTTTCTACCTCACATCTGGAAGTAGAAATGGCACATGCCTTGTTTGAGGAGGAAATGGAACGCTCATTGTTTTCAAGACAAGTACCTATCCATACACGACGTGAAGCATTAAAAATGATTGACCGTTGTTACGATGCATTTAACACTATGTTTGATGGATTAATCATTGCTTGTAATCGAAGACTCGAATTGGCCAAACAAAGGAATTTTCAAGATGCCGCAAACAAAGAACAAGTGGAATTTATTTCAGATAAAGCAGTGTAATAAAAAAATAGGGCAAGCGCTGCTCCATGATGAGCAGACGCTTGCTTCATTTTGTGACGATTTTGGTAAGCTTACTCACTCGAATCCAGTAGCTGTCTTTGAACCCAAAACAACAGAGTCCGCGCAATTATTAATACAACATGCTCATGCAAATCAATTACCTGTGACTTTGCGTGGGTATGGAATGAGTCAATCTGGACAATCTCTTACAGTACCCGGAGGAGTAATTCTTAATATGAAACACTTTGACTCCGTATCAGAAGTAGACTCTCATTCCATATGGGTTGAAGCAAATGCTTCTTGGAGTTCTTTATTAGAAAAGACATTGCAACAATCATTAATTCCTTATGTAGTACCTAATAATTGCAATTTGTCTGTTGGTGGCGTGATTTCTGCCGGAGGTATAGGTGCTTCTTCATTTAAATACGGAAGTGTGACTGCACATGTAAACTCGTTGAAAATAATCCAGGCAAATGGAGAGTTAATTCAGGTTGATAGCCAATCTTCGCTAATGCAAGCCTGTTTGGGTGGACAAGGACGTTTTGGTCTTATTACTCAAGCATGTATTGCATTAAGATCATGTTGCAACTTTGTCAGAACCTTTTTTTTAGTTTATCTTGATAAAGAAAGCTGGCTTCATGATTTACATTTATGCAGAACGAAAGCTGATTTTTTAGAATCTTTTTGTACACCCGCAATACAAGGAGCAAAATTATCAGAAACAGGCCGCCTGCCTTTTGCTCAATGGCTTTATGCGATTCATGTTTCTCTAGAGTATAATGAGTTTGCACCGGATTTCAGCAGTTTAGAATTACGCCCCTGGCGCTTATTACATACTCAAGATGAGTCGATGCATTCGTATTTACATCGCCATGATCCACGTTTTACTGCAATGAAAGTTGCAGGGCAATGGGACTTACAACATCCATGGTATGAGTGTTTTATACCGGGTTCCCAATTAGAGAGTTTAGATGCATTGCTGGATACCTTACCCATACACTATGCTTCTGTAGTTCATATTGCAGCGGTCGCCTCTATTTCTCCGGCAGGCTTTTTACAACTTCCTAAAAGTAATGATATTTTTGCTTTAATGATCTTAAATCCGGGGCTGCCCCCAGCATTCATTCCTGGCTGTTTGCAAACAATTCAATATTTGGACTCAATTTTTTTGCCCAATGGAGGGAAACGTTATCTTTCTGGGTATTTAGGGGAATCCCCAAAAACACAATTTTGGAAAAACCATTTTGAAGAGCGATATGAAGATTGGATTGGTTTAAAAAAACATTATGATCCACAAAATATTTTTTGTTCTTTTTTACATCGTCATTGAAAAAATTGGGCTACGACAGTGTGTTCATTACGTGAACGTATGAGTAATGCGTTATGTATCGATGTAGTCCGGATTACGGCTTTGCCTAATCCGGGCTGAAGAAATAAAGGTTTCTATTTAAATTCTAGCAACAAGACCTTCAACAGATTCATCGTTATGGAAACGAACGGTATCTTGTTTTGCATAACCGCAAACAGCGGTAATAATAGGTCTGGTGATCATACTTAGCGCCGATTTGAGGAAGCTTGCGACGGAAAGAACAAAGCTTGCAGCGGAAAGTAATAATAAGTTTCCTGCATTTTCTTTGTGATCTTCGCCATCTTTTTTTGCTAAGTTCAAATGAATTGCTAATGCGTGAGCGCCTTCCCATGCTGCAGCAGCAAATGAAGCAATTGAAACAATCATTCCCATTGCCGGTAGTGCTGTTGCGCCAACGACTTCATCCATATAATCATGACCGTCGCGTAGTTTTTCAAAAATGTTTAGGCGTTTTAAAGCTTCATCACCAATTAAATTTAATTGCTCTTCCAGCGTCTTTGTCTTTTGCATTTTTTCCCAGGCCTCTTTAATTTCTTCTTCTAGATAATTAAGATGGTCCGCATAATTTTGGAAAAAATTCTTTTTAGGATTAGGTGTTTTTGACTTTTTGAAAAACTCGGGCATATCACTCTCCATTTTTTGATAACTCGAAATAAGCTATCTCATTAAGACAAAAGAACAACAATTATACACTAAGGTGTTATTTTGATCGATAATTTAATAATAAAATTGTTAAAAAATTATTTAAGTTTTTAATATCTATAACCATTTCGGCATGATCCAATAGTGATCTATAGAGGGTATTTTCATGCAGCCTACGCGTACCTCAGATGTTCCTAAAAATTTTAATCTGATGACTCAGAATCAGTCCATAAAATAGGCAACTTTGCGTAAATTGTCAACATCTAGTTAGGAAGAATAATTTTCAATCAAAGTGTATTCTGCCAGCTTGGAAACGATTACTTCTGAATTAACCTGGGAATGAAAATGTGTGCTGAGCAAAGCGGCAATATGAGATACCAATCGATGAGAAGACATCACAGAAAGGTGGCCGTGCCTATCTAAAATAGTTAGCGAATTTGGATGATTTTTGACATACTCCTGAATAAATCCAGACTCTCCAGGTACAATAGCATCTTCTGTCGCGATGAAAAAATGATAGCTACTTAATGACTCTCCCATTATTTTTTTCTTTAATTTGCTCAGAAAGTCACTGTCAATTTTCATTTCCTTTATTGAATTGGAAAACCAGGACAATAGGTTTATTGCAAGATATGAGCCATTAAATGGTGTACCTATTGTCATGATGAGAGGTACTTCAATACCCGCTTGTTTTGCCAAAAATTCTGCAAAATAAGAAGCAACCAACCCTCCTCGCGAGTGAGCAATCAAAATGACCCGTTGATGCTGGTTTGCCCTTATTTTTTCTCTAAGTTGCTCTGCAAAAAACACGATACTTTTTCCCTGATAACGCTGATCAAAAGAGAGCAGATTTAAGGTGGAAATTTCATTAGGAAGTTCCTTTTGAATTAAGCGGTCTGCAACAAGTTGAAAGGCTGAAGCTTGATCGGCTGTACCATGAATAAAGTAAATTGCAGTTTCTCTATCTTGGTTTTGCTCCTTCTCATAGGCAGGATTTTGATATATTTGGTCTCCCGAGGGAGATGTTAGCCAATAGTAGGTATGAGCGAACATACCCGTAGTCGCGATTGGTTGTTTTGCTTTTGCAGTATTGACGACGCTTTTTAACATGTTTAAATTCCTTTTATTGTAATACCAAACTTCATTTTTGGTTTTTATGATGCAAATGAAAGTAATATGACTTATTCATTACTCACTATGAGAATAATTTGTTCTTTCTATTTGTCAACTTTAATTCTTATCACATGATTTATTTGATATTGTCAGGAGAAATTGTCTGACAATACCTCATAACCATTTATTGGAATAATACAAGCCCTAAGGTCTGATCGTAGGCTTCTTGAGCTGTATCAGATAGATGGCGAAGCTCAGACAATGTCTCTGGAGGCAACGATTTTAGGTAATTTAAAATTTGTAATCGTTCTTTTTCAGGATGTTTGTCAGCAGACCGGGCTAGACTTTCTAAATTGGTTTTTCTGTCTATTTTGGATTGTGCAAACAACAATGCTTTACATTCCTTAATGCTGGTAATGCCATCACCTGACAAACGTTCAGAAGTGGGATTTATCAACACCGCATCCATAAGACGGCCATCTTTTGTTCGCATCAATGCTGTATTTACGTGTGTTGCATCTACATTGGTTGTTAACCCAATAATATGGGGACCAGTTAATGTAGCATCGTCATGAATAGCGCCCGGCGCAATCACAAGTGCCCACCCATACTTGATTTTAAAGGAAACAATTGCATATTCATTGGTAGCAATTTGTCTTCCAACAGTATAAGAGCCGCCACAAGATGGATGCAATGGTATGGCTAAATGAGGAAAGTCATCGTGTGTTTCGAGATATACTCCACCACCCTTGGGTGTTTTAACATATTTGTCAAAATACTCAGTATGTACATCATATTGAAATAACATCAAATCAGCACTTTTTCCAAAATCAATTTGTGTGGATTCGGTTAAATGAACCAATTTAACGCCATATGCTGCTAAAAACTCATCTGGTGCATAAAGCGCATCAACAACAGGTATAGGTAACGCATCATGGGATGACATTTTAATGGTTCCAAACCCTCCAAATGCATTTGAACTACCATCCGTGGCACTCGCTGGCATTTCATATTGGGTAAACCATTGTGCACTAAATAAAGTTTCTTGGGGAACTAAACGAGCCGTAGGTCTTTTTGAAGGTGGTAAATCTTGACTTTGCAAGTTGGTGACTTCAATTAATTTAAACTGACCGCTATTCTCCTTTTGGGGCTCAAGCACTTGCCATAAAGCATGTGCAACCATGCCTTCACTCCCATCGTCTAATGTACGATTAACAATAGCATTTTTCGCAGAGTCAGCATATTTTATCATCTGCTCCTGTTTGAGATGACTGGCGTCAATACAATGTTTTCCAGTTGCTAAGGCGGCACATATTTTTTGCGTTGACATACAGTCTCCTTTTAATAAAAACGAGACATTGTAGCACATTTTGATCTAAAAATGATCGATTGGGTTTTTAATTGTCTTCTTGGCTGAGTAAATTACCTAAAGACAGTTATTGCTGAAAAAGAAAATCCAGAAATAAGTATGAGATGAGTGTACTAAAAATATTAGGATTGTTTCCTAAGTGTTTGTGGTCTTTTTTTTAAAATATTAGGTTCTATAATTTAGGTATAAATATCTTTGTTTAGTCAAGGGTGACATATGTGTCGTTTGGTAGCCTACATGGGGCATAAAGTCCTGCTGGAAGATGTATTGGTAAAACCTTCAAACTCACTGATTATGCAAAGTTTACATGCAAAAGAATCTCATGTTAGAACTAATGGCGATGGCTTTGGGTTGGGGTGGTATGTTCCTCACCTGGGTAAAGCCCCCGGTCTTTTTACCTCAATATATCCGGCGTGGAATGACAGAAACCTTCTTCATCTATGCTGCAAAATTGAATCTCCATGTTTTTTTGCGCACGTTAGAGCTGCAAGTGCAGGTGGAGTGACAACCTATAATTGTCACCCATTTACCCATGGAGAGTGGATGTTCATGCATAATGGGACGATACATGATTTTATTTTACTTAAACGACATCTAAGGCATCTATTAGATGATGATATTTATCACTGGATACAGGGCGAAACCGATTCTGAGCATCTTTTTGCTTTGTTTTTGCAATTAGCTAAGAATAGGGATCTCTCTCAAATAAAAGAAGTGGCGGCTGTATTTATGGAAACCCTAAAGATAGTTAATGACTTAAGCAAACAATATAGTAGTAATGCAGAGCCATCTTATTTTAATGTTTGTTTAACTAATGGCACAAGCATGCTCGTTTCTCGATATTGTAATTCAAAGCGCCACAAACCAGAAAGCCTTCATTATCTTACAGAAAGTTCATTAATACGTCATGCTCAACGCCCGGGGTTAAAAAAAATTAAAAACTCACCAATGATTCTGGTTGCTTCAGAGCGCTTATCAGCATTTAATTCCGAATGGTTTGATGTACCTGTCAATCACTGTATGTTAGTAGAAAATCAGGAAATAAATTTTCTAGTGGTTTCCTAGACGATCAGATCTTAAGGAATAACTATTACTTTAGACCTAAAAATAATCCCTTACAGTTCTTAAGAACAAATGTTCTTTCAAAACATATTAGATCGAATAAGTAAATACCCTCCGATTGTTGTCACGCTCACTTAATAATTAGTTAATTTTTTTAGCATATAATTTGCTCATGTGGTATTTTTTGACCAAAAAGATTAAATATATTTCCATAAAGTGAGCATAAATAATTATGAGAGAACTTTTCGAAAAAAATGCAAAAAAAGATACATCCTCTTCCGCGAAAAACACGAATATTTGTAATTGTACCTCATGTATGAAAAGCAAATTACCAACTGAGGTAGTGAGAGAACATTTGCATGCATTACAATCTACGATGGTCGATCGACGAAATCCCGATCTGCCAGAAAGCAAGCCATTGATGAAAGCTGCAAAAGCTCATGCTATTCTTAAAGCAGGTACAAAAATCAATATGTTGGATGCTACAGGAATAAGTGAATTAGATTTACCTTCATCTAAAAGTTCGATTCAAATAACCTCACCACAAGAGTTAACTATAAAGGCTACTTGGAAAAATAAAAACCAGGAGCGAGGCGTCAGCGGTCGCGATGCCAGCGTTTTTGGCGGTTTGGGAGTATTGACCATTTCATCTGATGTGAAAGTGATGAATATTCCTAAAATGAATGCATTGGCTGTGCCTTCAGCACTTTTAGCTAAATACGGTGCAGAGCTTATTCCTCTAGAAAAATCATTTACTCTCGATGGTGTAACGGATGAATCTTTAGAAAATCTTTATTTAGTTGAATATCAATGGGATGCAGATTATATTCAAGACTATGTGATGCATCAACGAGGTGGTGGTGGCTTGTTCGTAGAAACCCATCCCTTTCCCCATGTTTTTACACCGCTCTCACCTGAGTGCAGTGGTGCATTGATACTGGGAGTTGAACGTGAGAATGGTTCATTTGATTTTGCTGCTTTTGAAATACCATTTGGCTATACTATGAAAATTGGTAGTGATGTAATTCATGGTGATTCATTCTTTGTTGGGCCTTATGCAATCGCATTAACTGAAACTGAATTAGCTGACTCAGTTCTTTTAAAGCAAGACACGCCTTCTCGTGATATACAACGAGTCACTCAAACACCAACTAAGACATTTTCACTTCCTTTATTTGAAGAAAATAGGTTGGCTACTCAGATAAGTGATAAAATGATGGTGGACAAAATTCGTCATGAGGGGCCTTCTGGAAAAGGCATAGGCTTTTTTAAACAGTTACCTAAAGAAGTACTAAGTAGGGTTCGTGATTTATCTGAAGACTCTCAGGAAGCTTATGATCAAAATTTTGGCGTGGTCGTTTATAAACCTAACTAATTTTTAAATGGACTTTCTCCCGTAAAGCCTGTTCCTAACGAAGGTGAAGAGGTACAGTATTTATGCGGGAGAAAATACTACATAAAACAGTTCAATATAGAAATTAACCTGTTTTTTATATCGAATTCGTGTTACTGATTAATATCTCATTGAGTAATCCGCTTCATCTGTATGAGCGAGGCAATTTTTTAGGTGAAGAATTGCATTATCAAGCACTTTCATTGCTGACTTATTTTCTCCGTCCCCTTTTTTACCACTTTGATGCCCGCTGTAAGATTTTACTCCAGGAAAAGTTTGTATGGTGTTAATAATTTCTGTCAAGTCATGGCCATAACTTTTACTAATCTGTTTGGCGGCGTCTTTGCGATAGACACATATATTATCCCAAAGTTTCTCTGCCCTTGCTTTCAAATTACTGTGGTCTTTTTTTGCAAACATATTGGACTCCTAAAAAATAAACGAGGGATAATTATGCAGCATAATTGTTAAGAAAAACTTAGCTGAACTCAAAGCGGTGCATATGGTATTCAGCGATTTTCATTATAGATTGTCAATTAAAAATTATTTACCTATATTTAACACCAGTTCGATAGAAACAAATAAGGTGGGTTTTTATGTCGAATAAAATTTTCTATAATGATTAAAATATTATGACTCCTAATGTGCAGCTAGTGGATTATCCAATACTTTATACTTTTAGACGTTGTCCTTATGCCATTAGAGCAAGAATGGCGCTTGCATATTCGCATATTAAAGTGGTGCAACAAGAGGTTATATTAAAACAAAAACCTCAGGAAATGCTTTTGGCTTCGCCAAAAGGAACGGTTCCTGTATTAATTTTAGCAGATGGTCGTGTCATTGATGAAAGTCTAGATATCATGGATTGGGCCTTAACCCAATACGATCCTGATGGATGGTTATGTACTGAATTAAAAGATAAATGTGATGAATTAATTTATTCTAATGATGTATGGTTCAAACCCATTTTAGATCATTATAAATATTCACAACATTCCAATAATTATGATCCTCACTATTATCGAAATGAAGTTAAAGAGTATTTTTCTAAACTAAATTTATTATTAAAAAATAGGCAATTTCTTTTAGCAGATCACATCAGCTTAGCCGATGTTGCTTTATTTCCCTTTATCAGGCAATTCTATATGGTAGATCAACAATGGTTTGCGCAAAGTGAATATAAGTACCTTTATGCTTGGGTGCAGTTCTTTTTAAGTTCAGAGCTCTTTCTTTCTGTGATGAAAAAACTAACGTAATAATTATAAATTGCAAGTGTGGGGGGGGGGGCACACGTGGCTGTGGATGATGGTGTTTCGCCAGTATCAAAGAACCCTTTTGCTTTTTTGATAGGCTGTTTCTCGTTAAACGGGTAAGCTACTCCATCCCAAGGAGTGAATGCGAGCATGGATTCAAAATGACAGAGTGTAGGTACATTGAGTTTTACTTTCTGATTTATATATGGAGCAATTATTTCTTCTACCGCTGCTATAATCTCTTGATGCAATTTTTTGTCACTAATATTTTTATAACAATAAGCTAAGGTGATATGAAAAAAAGAGGGGAGACCTTCCTCAATACCTAATGTTTGGGCAAGTTGTCGGAGCATTGCCTTTTGATTTTCCGGTAGTGATAAACGTAACTGTAATGCTCTTCCAACTTGAACTGCTTCAATTGAGGCTTCTGGGGTAAATTCATGAGCTTTAAGTTGTATACAAAGGTTTTGGAAAAACTCCAGCTTATCGGTGATAAACTTAAACCAATCCAGATTATGCTCATTTTTGGTATAGAGATTACAAGTTGTCATGTGATAACTTTCAAAGGGTAATGGAGTATAATACTGAGTTAGTAATGTTGCGCTTGTCAGAGATTGATGTATTTTAGGTAAAAAATTATTTTCTTGAGCTGTTTTTATAATCGGGGCAATAATCGTTACGCCTGGAAATTCTATATAGTTTCCTGTTGAGTCTATTTTCTCAAACATAATTAAATCCTCAAAATACCATACCTTAGATGCCACTGAATCTAGGATATAACGCTCAAGGACTAGATTATAGCACAACCATTCATAGTGGATAGAACTATAACTAGTACATGACAAAAAATTTGTCATGTACCTAGGCATTGTAATTAAAATTCCTTTGTGATCTATAGGCAGCCTATCAACTGATGCCATTGCCGTGCCTTAATATACATTGCTCGGCGTAACACTCTGAGAATTCTTCGCTGCAGCAGCAATTGTTTCATGATGCATGCGCAAATTAGCAAGATAAAAATCTTTATGCTCTTTTAAATTGATATCTTCAATTAATTTGTATTTTAAATCTTGCTTCATTTTTGGATACTCACCACTTATGATTTCTTTTTTAATCGTTTCGACTATTTTAGTAAGTAAACACTCGTTTAAAGCTGGAGTTTCGATATTATTCATAAAAATCATAGCCAATGCTTTAGAGTTACAATTTTCTTTAAGATAACCCTCAACCACTGTACGTCTTGAGGACCCCCAATAGCTTCCCCATGTTGTAGCTTCGTATTGTTTTAATGAAGACTTAATAAGACTTTGAAAAGATTTTTCCGTTAAACTATCAACCCAATCATAAATAGCTCTGTAGACTAATGAGATACCCACATCGCTAAAGGGATGAATAAATCGTTTATCTTTTTTTGCAAAAAGCACTACATCTCGAGTAATCTCTATTATGTTTTGTTCGAAGCTTTTATCTTGAATTGCAAGGGCAATAGTAGGGATAGACTGCTTACGCAACATGAAAGGGGTAAGTCCTTTTACCAGTAGTTGATTTAAGGCGCCATCCTCCTGAGATCCTGAGCTTAGAATATATGCTAATCGATTGTCACCACTTTCATTTTTACTCGTTCTTAAATATTCTTTTACTGGCTCTGTTCGTTGGCGAAATGAAAAGGTAGGCAATAAAGGACTATATTTTTTATCGATAATCTTAGTAATATATCGTTCTAAAACCTCTGGGTGAGTATTTTTTGCCCAATCAAATAAAGAGTTATGATAATTTTTCTTTATATCTTCTTGACTTAATGGATAAGTTTTTTTTGAGTGCACTGCGTTTTCTTGCACGCTCTCTATGAAAACAAATTCTTCATTGGGTTCTAATTCTTCTGGATCCTCATTTTGTTCTAGTTCTTGGAGATGTTTTTCCCTTTGCTCTGCTTCTTCTAATAGGGTTTCATTTTTTTCTGGTTCTCTGGGATGATGTTTTTCATTATGTTCTGGTTCTTCAATGAGATTTTCATTTGGTTCTTGCCCTTCGAGAAGTGTTTCTTTTTGTTCTAATTCATCTCTAAGCTCTCCTTTTCGCTCTAATTCAGTTAAATAGAGAGCAAGTGAGAAATCTTCATCTAAATTTAATTTGGCTTCTTTTAATTGAAATTCCTGCTCTATTTTTTTTACGTCTTCAGGATGATATTCATATGCAATTTCTCTATACTTCAAGCAATCAGATATATCTTCTTTGGTAGGATTTTTAATTTCACTTAATGTCTTAAATAGCGATAAATAATAATCGCCGCGTAGCGTTAATAGTTCAAGTTGCGTGTCATCATCACAATTTATTAAAGGGTATTCTTCCAACGCTCTAATATTCATGATACAAAAGGAAATAATTTGATAATTTTCAGCATTGGATCGTTCTTGTAATGCATACAAACGATTAAGTTCTAATTCATTCCTAATAAACTGGGTATCTTTCTTTAGCATAGAGTATTTCTCCTGAAAATTAATCTCACGAACTAAGAAGCTTTCCATCGAAAATTTTGTGAGTCCTCTTAATTTAGAAAAACGGTAAGGTACGGTGCAAACCGAGGACAATGGAGTTGCCGAATTTTTTTGCTTGTAGTAACAATTGTTGTCCTTGACAAGACACATTAAAAATCCGTTCCCTTTAACACATTATCTTGCTTGCTACGAACCCCACTAGGATTGCTTGACAATTCGTTCTTATCGCCTTCGTGTCGCATAGCGTGGCACGTAGGCATAGGGCATTAATTGCCAACAGATTGTTTTAAATTTTTATGTTACTTTTTGATTTTTATTGACCTCCAAAACATGCATTGAGTGTTACGGCATTGTCCGCAGGAAGCCAATGGCCATAGTTTTCGCCATGCCAACGGCTAGTTTCTTTAAGTTTTTCTTGAACAATTTGTTGAGTGAGTCCTTCACGTTTAATCCAATCGTCACATCGTTTTTTAACTTGTCTACGAATTTGGCCTCGCATAAAAGAGTAACGACAAGGATTGAAGGCTTCATTTAAATTATCTGAGAGATAAGGTTTAAGCAGCATTTCTTTGTTGACCAGTTTGGAGAACTCCCATTTACCTTCATTTAAAACTAAAAGAGAAGGATGGGTACGGTCTCCAATTTTCACGCTTTGTGTTAAATTCATATAAAATTTCCATCCTGCATAATTTCCTGCCAAGTCTGCATTGGAATAAACACCGTTTATCAAAGTTCCAAGATAAGTTTGTTCGAGAAATTGGCCATATAAAACAACAGCAGCATGGGCTTGTTGGGCTGATTTTCCATGGTTCAGGTAATACATATAAATTCTGTAGTAGGTATGGCCCATCATAAAAAAATGACCTAGCTTGTCAGTACCGAAATAATAACCATACATATTAATCGTCGGCGCAAGACCAATTACAAATAAAGGAGATTGGGAAAAAACGAGCCAATAAACAGTTTTCCAGGGTCGGGCTTCTTTATAGAATATTGGTTTTGATTCTTTAGGAATACGGCGTAACCAACGAGGAAAGCCTGGGCCTGTATGTTTGTAGACTAAATCTGCGATATAGGTTCCATTCTGGCGTAATGCCAATTGCGATGCGGCATGCCTACTGCGCTGAGCCCTGGGTAGAAGCATTTGAATTTCTGAATTAGTTTGAGCGATTACTTGGTGAATAACATCGTAAAGTCTACTGCTTGTAATTGGGCCAATGTCCTCTAACTCCTGGGGGGGAAGGGTAAATTGATCCGTTTCTTCTGCTTGAGTTTCTCGTAGTGTGCCAATAAATAAAAATATAATTAAAAAAAGATCCTTGTAAAATCCATATCTTTCTCATCCTGAATTGAGTCTGTCATTAGAAACAAAATCTATCTGCCTGTCTAGAAAAATCGTTCAAGAAAAATAATTTTTCATATCTTCATATTCAATTGATTTAATGGATGTTATGAGACAATCC
The DNA here is from genome assembly GCF_900637685.1 of Legionella sainthelensi. Classification (NCBI taxonomy): domain Bacteria; kingdom Pseudomonadati; phylum Pseudomonadota; class Gammaproteobacteria; order Legionellales; family Legionellaceae; genus Legionella; species Legionella sainthelensi. Next base: position 3,494,794 of record NZ_LR134388.1, on the reverse strand, counting down.
GTAAACACTTGATGATGCCAAGCGTCATTACGATGAAATCCCTCGAGATTTTTGGCTTGGTTCGTTTCTAACTTGGGCACACAATCCTTATTTCAATATTTATTACAATAGAATGAAATTCAAAATTGTACCAATCAGTTGGCGGAGCTTATATTTGAATATGCTGAAAAAATACCTGTACTAACAGAAGATATTTATTAAGATATTTATGTTTATCGACGTACCGTAGAAAAAATGCAACAAGACCCCAGATATGTTGCTTTGGTTAAAAGCTTATCTTGAGCTTGGTTGATCGCTCATTTTGCATTGAAAATCTGTAATTGCTTTGCCCTATCATCTGTAAACACACTAGCAGATTCTCTATTAATTGGTTTCAAAGAATGTACAATGAAGCAGTTGGGCTTTGCTGTGTTCGTTACGATCCCAACTGCTTTTCTCTGTTCAATCAAATATACATGGAGTTTCGGATTTCTTCGAATCGAGCATTGTCTTCTTCTTTCATTTTTTCAGCTGCTTCTAATTCCTCTTGTTCTTGTTGTTGTTGAGCCTGTAGTTTTACGAGTTCAATCATATTTTGAGTTTTTAACTCTTCTAAAATACCGGCTAATAAAATTTCAGTGGGCGTTTCTAATTTTATTTCTTGGGTGGGGTGTTGTTCATTTTTGTTTTTCTTGTTTTCTTTATTCCCGATGAGTGGGGGGAGCGTTGATTAAAAAACAGTTGATGGTCCTTATCGGAGTAAGGGTGGTTTGTTTTATGAGCTCCATTTTTTTGGCGAGTATTTGCAGCTTTCTTCGTCATAACAATCTCCTTTTCCTTGTGAGTCTCTTTTAGATTAATCTAAAATTTGAGTTAAATGCAAATGTTTATTTCAAAATTAACAAATTTTATATTTTTATTGTCAATATTGAGCATCAAGCACAAGAGATCATCTAATTTAACTATCGAAATCCTAATTAATAAATTGAAATTATATCCATTTATTGACAATAAAAACCAGATCATTTATATTCAACAAATGAATAGATTTTGAATTGGTATTCATGTGAGTAAATTTATTAATTTAGCGTTAATCCTGTTTGTTTTTTTGTTATCTTCATGTGATTCAAATAAAGAAGAACATTATCTGCATTTTGCTACATCGGCAGTATATCCACCTTTTGAATATAGTGAACATGGAGAAATTAAAGGTTTTGATATTGATTTGGCAAGACTTATTGCTAAAGAACTTGGGAAAGAGGCAGTTTTTGACAATATGCAATTTAGCACGGTTCTGCCTGCAATAAGCTCTGGTCAAGATGAGATTGCTATAGCGACAATTACTATTACGGAAGCCAGAAAAAACAATTTTGACTTTTCTGAACCCTATTATTTTGATGGTATAGCCGCCGTATATCGTTCCAATCAGCCAGTCGCAGCTCAGAACCAATTGCAAGGAAAAAAAGTAGCGGTACAACTGGGGAGTGTTATGGAGATTTGGTTGCGAGAAACTTTTCCTCAGGTTGAAATTACAGTATTGGATAATAACAATCAAGCAATTGAATCCTTACTTTCTGGTCGCGTCGATGTTGTTTTAATGGATGGATTTCAGGGTAAAATTTTTAGCAATAAGTATACTGAACTAGCTTATTCCTTAATTGCTAAAGCAGATAATGGATATGCTTTAGCAATCAAAAAAGACTCTCCACTAACGACAAAGATTAACAAGGCACTCCAAAAACTTAAAGCAAATGGATCAATTCAAAAACTGGAAACTATCTGGTTAAAGAGTTCAAAACGAATTTTGCAAAAACTGTGATGACCTAGGCCCCTAGAAATAACGTTCATTTATTGATTTAATCAGGAGGTTAAAATGTCCCTTACTATTCCAGTTGGTAACACTATAGTAGAAGACGATCATTCGCAAACTATCAGCGAAGTAACAACCAATACGTTCGTGATTAATTTACAACAGGCGATTTTTGATCTTGAAGTAGACTCCCACCAGTACTCACTTATCCCTGAACCCGCAGGAGGTGGTAATGCATCACCTATAAAAAAATAAGGCATTTTCTTACAGGAACAGAATTAAGTACCGAAGAATTGAAACGTATTTTAGAGAAGGCCAAAGTATTAAAACAAACCCCATCCTTTTATTACCAGGCTTTAGCCAATAAAAGTCTAGCCATGATTTTTGAAAAACCCTCATTTAGAACTCGATTAAGTTTTGCAATGGCGATGCAAAGTATGGGGGGAATAGCTATTGAAAGTTTAGGTGATACCAGAAAACAAGAAACCCCAGCAGATATGGTTAGAGTTCTGAATGGTTATACTGATTTTATTATGGTGAGGACTCATGCGGATGAGATATTGCAAGAAATGGTTGCTCATGCAAAAGTACCTATAATCAATGGTCTTTCAGCCCTACATCATCCATGCCAGATCCTCGCAGATTTATTAAGCTTATGGGAACATTTTGGTTCGCTTGAAGGGCTTACCATTACTTATGTGGGTGATGGAAATAATATTCTTCATAGTTTGATGTTACTTGCACCTCAATTAGGTATAACCATTAATTATTGTTGCCCTGAATCTTGTCAACCAAGCAATGGAATTATAGAGCAGGCGTGTGATATTAGAAGCGATATGATTCATCGTTTCGCAAAACCGGAAATGGCTGTTAAAAATGCTGATGCGGTCTATACCGATGTATGGACTAGCATGGGCTTTGAAGCCGTGGATAATAGCCAGGTATTTCAAAGATTCCAGGTCAATGAGTCTTTAATGTCTTATGCAAAGTCAGGGGCAGTATTTATGCATTGCATGCCCATGATGCGAGGAAAAGAAGTCTCTGAAACTTTGCCAGACAGTCCTGCTTCAATAATTTTTACTCAAAGTGAAAACAGATTGCATGTGCAAAAAGCATTGCTACTGTTTTTAAATTTATAAGCATTATTTATCTAGTTGGGTTATTGCTCAATTTTGTTCATAACCCACTCAAAGTAAGAGATCTGTTGCATCCTTTTTAATTCACCCACTTCAAAATTTGGAGATCATCTTTGATATATTGGGTTACTTATTATGACCATGGCCTTGAATAGATAGGCTTTTTGTTTTGATAAGAAGTTCACTGAGATCTGATGATTGACTCAGCCATTGTCTAAGATATTCAACAAATTCCCAAATCAGGCGCTCTTCGCCGCGTTTTTTTAGATAAAACGCATGAAACTCAATATCTATAGTAAAATCGCTAAGTTCAACTATAGCTAATTTATCATCAAGTAATCTTTCATAAATCAAACACCAACTATGTCCATGCTCGACTGTTTTGATGCAGTTATATACCGTATTTACCTCAGCGGTAATTTTAGGTGAAATGCCTTTTTGTGCGGCCAATACATTAAATTTTTGGCGCAATATACTGTCATTCGTTGTTAAAACTGCATCGTATTCTGCCAATTCAGTTATAGAAATAGGGGTGTTACGTTTTGCTAGAGGGTGATCAATCGATACAACCGGTAAAACTCTTTCTTTCCATAATGGTATAGAGGTTATATTGACAGGACAATTGCCTGTATAAGGTAAAATGAAAAGGTCATAATCACCACTTGAAAGACTGGTATTTAGATCTTTACCTGGAACTATTTTATTAATAATAAAATAGTTTGTTTTAAGTGCGAGCATATAATTGATAAATTCAGCAAATACTGAGAGAGAAACATACGGATTCAAGCCTATATTAATGGTTAATTTAGGCCTGCTTTTACGGTCATTGTGCTCTGCCTTCATCATTTCATTATAAATACCAAGCATTTGGCGAATGTAGGGAAGAAAAGCTCTTCCTTTCTGGGTCAACTCAACCCCATAGGTAGTATTTACAAAGAGCTGACTTCCTAACTCCTGTTCTAATTTTTTAATACGCCGGCTTATGGTAGGCTGAGAGGCATACATGTGCTTTGATGCTAATGATGTTGAATGATATTCAACAACTGCAAGAAATGTTTTCATATCTACTATGTTCATCTAAGCCTCCTGGCTTTTATCTCTTAAGAGATTACCCTGTTTGCTTTTATTATTCATTATTATTAATAATATTAGTTAAAAAAATCATCTCAAACAAATGAAATTGGAATTGCTTCCACCTCTATTTCCTCGAGTTTAATTAAATAACTTTAAGACTGAAAATCCATCATTAGTCAGAATACATAACAAATGACGGGACAAATGAAAGAAATTTTTTACAATGATCATTTCCATCAAGGGTAGGTATCACAAACATAACCCTTGATAGAAAGCAAAAAAACATATAAACAATCTGTAGAATCTGGCTAAAAAGCCTAATTTTAAAAAGCCAATTTTCCTGAGATCAATTATCAAATTTTGTAGCATTTTTTACATGATACTCATCAAGATCTTGAAAAGTTTATACAGAGTGACTCTTCTTCTGGATTCTTTTTCATCTGACGAAGGATCTCCTTCATTATTATACTCTTATGTTCCTTCACTTCTGTTCTTTTTTTCTGTATTTCTTGTATGTCTGTGAGTATCTCATTGATTTTAGGGCGAGTTGCGGGGTCGGTACTCATGCATTTTGTTATTAAGGCTTTTGCCATTTGGCCCACATCGCTTTGAAATACAGGAGTATCAAAATTTAAAGCACTTAAAGGATTTTTGTTTGCAGAAGCTGTTTTCAAATTAGATAAAAATTTAAGACGCGCATCACCAATGTTTTCTGCTAATAACTCATAAAATAAAACGCCTAATTGATAACTTGTATAAGACTCTGTATTAATTTTATCTCTTGCTAATGGTTGATCTGTATACTCAGGCGCAGCACATTCATAAGTAGTGTGAAATTTTCCTATTATGCATTGGTTCTCATCTATTGGACGAATAAATTTTAAATCAGAAACTACGACATCTCCATTCTTATTAACTAAAAAATTATCTGCTTTAATATCCGGATAGCATAGTTGATTTTTCGCTAATACATCGATAAATGAAGCGACTTGCTTCGTTTTATCTAATGCATTATCAATCAATTGATTACTTTGAGCTCCTTTTTTGCTAATCGCTTCTAACTCTTTAACTAAGCTTCCGTTATCACAGAATTCTCCGACTGAAATGACACAGCTAACTGTCTCTTGAAAAACACCTGCAGGATAATGAATATACTCTTCGGCCAAGTAAGGCCTAATTTCTGGATTAGATGAAACTCTGTTCAATATTGAGGGCTTTAAATCGGCTTTATTCATCCAACGAATCAAAAATTTTTCATCATTCTCTGAGTGTGAAGCAAGCCATACTTTAGTATTACCTCCAGCTAACTTTTTTAATTCAAAATTAGCAATAGTACAAGATTCTGAATCTCCTAAATCATTTCTAAGAGTTATAAGTGAACTTATATCGGAGCAGTAAAATGTATTGCCTAATAATTCGTGGGCACGATCGAGTCTTGTTTTATACTCTCCTGATTTTTTTTGTAGCTCTTGAGCCCAATGATTTAATTCATGGGATACTTCGAGCAGTAAGGCTCTATATTTCTTCGCAGCTAAATTCTTATGAGAAAGGTTGGCTAGCTGATATACGCATTTATTTTGAAGTTCTGCCAATGTATTACAATATCTTTCAATGTCTTGTGAGTTTTTTGATAATGAGGCGGTTTCTTTTGCACTCTGCACCTTATCTAATAGTGCATCAATACATTGATAATGTTCCCCCCTTTTTCTAAATTTGGGTGTGGTTTTTTGTACCCATTCATTTTGGGTTGGGACGCAGATGTTTATTGTTGATAATGAGGCAGAACTTTTTTCTGCGGCTAAACCAAGTATCGGCGGGTGCTCTAGTTTTTGCAACTCAATTGAAATTTGGTTCATCAGCTCAGGGTAGGAGCGAATGTATTCTGCATACCAATAATTCTCTAAAGGATCATCATTTTCGTGAAGATCTTCATAAAGATTCTTGGAAAATATATGAATTTCAATAAGCATTGCTACTTTCTTACTCTTATTTTTCTCTCCATCACAAGAATTATATTCTTTTACCAGATTGTTTAGATACTCAGAATCTGCCCATCCCTCCACGTTTAGTTTAAAGTCCATAATCTACTCCTTAAAAAAATTATTGATGAATTTCTTTTTTATTTGCATGAGCTAAATTATTGGTGTAAAATGTTAAAGCCTCATGCATTATGCCAAATGATTGCTGACATACTTTTAGTTTAAGAGAGTAGCGTTAAGTCTTGATTATCTTGCTACGAAACCATGGAATACTTCATTCTTAATAACAACGAAGTTATTCTGGCCAATAAGAGCTTTGGAAATGAAATTTTTAGATTTTCCTGAGTGAGTTGGCGAGTTATTTTACGTTTTAATGAGATCCCTGATTTTGAGATCTCAAAGAAAGTTCTAGAGAAAAATGAGGATAATTTTTTCTCTAGAACTTTAGAATGGAAAATAATATCTGTTTGATAATAGCCTTAGTTGGTACCCATGTCAGTCAAGCAGTTCTTTCTCATGAGTGGCAAAAAGTTGCTGTCCCAATTCAAAATAGGCGCTGTTGTTAATATCAACATATTTATGTGACGCAACGTTGACTCCATCAGCAGACGTTACATAACGTAGTTTTGGTTTATTGCTTAATGCCGCTTTAAGGACAATTTGGGCAATCTCATCCCCAGTTTGAGGACCGTTAGGAAAATGTTTCGGGAAATTTACTCGAAGAATTTGTTCTAGTTCTTCATAGACGGCAATGTTTGATGCATGAGGTTGTTGTAACTTTCCTGCGAAAGCAGTTGTGACTGGACCGGGCTCGATGAGTGAAATATGAATACCCAATGTATTTGCAATAGGTGCTAGTGCTTCCATCATTCCTTCAACAGCAAATTTGGCTGCACAATAGATTTCACTAAAAGGAACAGCAATAAGGCCTCCCAAACTGGATATCGTAATGATATGCCCGTTTTGCATTTGTCGCATAGAGGGTAATACCGCCTTGGTAAGGCGAACTACACCATAAAAATTAACATCCATAACTTTTTTAACATCATCTAGTGATGCTTGCTCTAATGTTCTATGAAAACCTTCTCCGGCATTATTGATAAGAATGTCAATGCGGCCATAATCATTAAGAACCCCGCCAATACACAGATCAATCGATTGATCATCGCAGACATCTAATTGACGAACATCTAAGTGTAGTTTTTCTTTCGCTGCTCTATCTAATAAGGCTTTAGCCTTATCGATATCACGCATAGTTGCTATGGTCTGAAAACCTGCATGAGCAAAGGCTAGGGCAAGAGAGGAGCCTATTCCAGTTGATGTTCCAGTTATAAGAACAATTTTTTCATTTTTCGAATTAATCATGGTCATTGGTCTTTAATTTTAAAGATAATTACAAAATTACTACTAAAGTAGTTTTGATGCAAATAATATAAGTTAATAATATGTAAGCAATTTTGCATTCCATTTTTAAATGTGATACAAAATGCGCCTCGCTAGAAATCAGCGTATATTGGCTTGAAGTTTCTAGTCTTGTATTCAAGAAAGAGTTACTCATTCTAGTATAAAAATTTTTATCCATTATTAAATATGAGTTATTGTGAATGAAATTAAACTAATCATTTGGGACTTAGACGATACCTTATGGAAGGGGACATTAGCAGACCAGGATGATGTAATATTAAACAAAGATGTGATTGAAAGAATTGAATATTTGTTAAATAGAGGTATTGTTCATTCTATTTGTTCAAAAAACGATGTAAAAAAAGCAGAAAAGATGCTCAAACAGTTAGGCATCTATGAGTTTTTTATTTTTCCCAAAATATCCTTTGAAGATAAAGGATTACGAATAAAAAAAATTATAGAGCAAGCACAGCTTCGTGAACAAAATGTATTGTTTGTAGATGACAATGAGTTTGTTTTACGCGAGGTTCTTTTTCACAATCCCAATATTGTAATTAAATTAGCTGAACAATTTATGCAAGAGGATGTGAGCAATTGGGGAAAAGATGACAGTAATCGAGAGCGCTTAGCCCATTATAAAATTCTAGAGAAGAAAGAGAAAAATAAAATAACATTTCTTGAAAAAAATCATGATGAACACGCATTTTTGAAAGAATGTAATATCAAAATCCAGCTTATCCCTTTAGATATCAATGATCATGAGATTGAACGTGTGATAGAGCTTGTGAACCGTTCAAATCAGATGAATTATACGCAATCACGAATTAAGTATGAGTATTTATTTACTTTATTTGAATTAAAAAATGGGAACAACTTTAAAGTCCGTGTGGAAGATAAGTATGGAGATTATGGGGTTGTAGGGTATGTTTGTATTTTAAATAATTCCTTGTTCCACTATGTGTTTTCATGTCGTATTCTTGGCATGTGTGTTGAAGCAAGGATGTATCAATGGTTAAAAACAATGTATCCCGATTTAAAGTCTTCATTTAATATGTCTAAACTAAAAAATGTAGATATAAATCTGGACTTTATTGAAATTAATTTGCAGCAAGAAAGCGAGGACAAAAAATCTACTCTTAATAGTAAAAAAGTCTTGGTTCGGGGGCCATGTCTTGCAAATGCCGTTTCATTTCTTCTTAGTGAGCACTATCACGTAGATGAAGAAATATTTTCATTTTTTGAATATGCAAATCTACATTTTTTACGAGAAAATTTAGAAGGTAAACAAGATGTACGTTTTGATAAAACACGAAAAGCTATAGAACTTAATGAGTACCATATGATCGTTAATTTTCTTGAAAGTGATTATTACAGTGGCAATTATAAGATCCAAAGCAATAAAATCCCTGTTACATCCAATTATATTTTCTGGAAAAGTCTAAAAACGATCAAGCAGGATAATCACGTGTTGGGAGAACACATTAAAACAATGATGATTAATGGAATGCGTGATATCAAACGATTTAATCTTGATAATCGCTTTTCTCCCTGGCCACGAATTGAAAGAATGGTTAATGCTACACTGGATTGGTTTGGAGAGCGTTGGCGAAAAATTCTTTATCAGTTCATTTTTTATTTTGTATTTAAAAATTACCGTGGTTATGTTTCTGAAAAGCAATTTGAAAATAATGTGCTCTGGTATATTGGTCTTTTCCCAGAACATGTAAAACTGTTATTTATTAATCCTCCTGAGAAAATACCCTTGCCATTAATGACCCAAGAACAAAACGAGAGAATTGTTCAACGGACTCAATTGCTGAATAAGATTATGAGAAATATTGCGAGAGAAAAGCCGAATGTATTGCTTTTGGAAATGGATGAGATTATTGATCAAGAAGATATCGTCGACAGCTTTTCTCATTTAAAAAGACAAGGATATATCAAATTATCTCAATTATTATTAAAAACAGCAAAGTGTTCTTTTGCTGGAAATTAATCAAGACCAAATTAGCTGGATAAATCCCTTTGCACCAGCATAGGGCTCGCACTCCTGACCTCCCGCTTTCGCGGAAGGCGACTAATTTAAAAATACTTAGACGAACCCTTACAATTTCCTTCTTAACCCACGATCGTGGAAACCAAAATGTCATATTTTGAAAATCTCATGGTCACTGAGGGTTCTTCCACATAACAACCGTCATTCGGAATCAGAACTCCATAAGATGTGTTTCCATGGAATTTCACACGGCAATAATAAGTTGTTTTTTTATTCACAATGTTATTGAGCACTGCATTCACTGGGATATGACCGTTTTTGACGGGAACCCAAGTTTCCACTTTTTGTGGCGCGGGCCGCAACGGAGGTGTGGGGACGGCTGAGTAGTTGCTAACGAGGATGGTATAATCATAAGGTCCAGGGTAATAATACAATGGAACAGAGTAATAATAATCTGCATAGACAGGCGGTAAATATAATGCTGTTGTAAGGGTTGCCCCAAATAATGCACCATAGAAAAAGCCATTTCCCCAGCCCCAATAAGGTCCTGGCCCCCAATAGGCTCCCCCGGTCCAATAGCTGCCGTGCCAATAGCTGCCATGCCAATAGCTGCCATGCCAATAGCTGCCATGCCAATAGCTGCCGTGCCAATAGTTGCCATGCCAATTATTGTGATTTATCCAATTTGCATTGCCAGCAAATTCTTTGTTGGCGTACTCGCCATGATGAAATCCATCGATATGACCTGTTACGCTTGATGCTTGATTAAAGGGGTGAATTGTTTGTGGATGATGCTCTTGGAATGGCTGCATTGTTCCATAAGACGAACCTCCTAGTCCACGATAGTGTTCACTTTCCCGATAACCTCCAGAAGCCCCCCATGCAGAGTAATTGTTATTTCGGTGATACATCCCTGCAGATTCACGGGAGTTGTTACCCCATTCAAATCCGCCCTGCCCATGAAAGCCCCCCCCCATCCACCATGAAAACCACCTCCACCATGGGCCCACGCAGAAGAGTTTCCAGCAGCTAAAAGGATGCAGAACGTATTGATGAGCGACGATATCTTAATGAATTTCCTCGTGATTTTCTTTCTGGAATGACAAGCAAGATCACGTGTTTCCCCAAAATGGTCGTCCTTTTGATCAGTCATCAATAAAGAGGTGTTACATGCGCATTTCTCTGATTTTTTATACATCGTAGTTCTTCCTGTGCCGAGAGAATGTTTAATATCCAAGAGCATTATTCCAAATACATTGTGGTAGAAGCAATAGTTAATGTGAGAGTTTAAGTCGCAATGTGAAAACTAAGTAAAGACTGTAGTTTTGGTTGAGTACTTGTTCATATTTTAAGAAAAACTCTTTGACAATTATTGGGTGAAGTGATAGTTTTTGCGCTTTAGATTAGGAATCAGAAAATAAACGGATTTACTCAATAAAGAGCTGGAGTCTCTTCTATTCCAAGTTAAGGATGATGAAGTCGATGTCTAGTGTAATTAGTGAGATAAATCTTTTAAAAAATACCCCATTTACTGTTTATCAACAAAAATGGGATTCGCGAAGCTCTGTTCGTTCACGCCCTGAGAAGTGCATTGATTTTAATCTTGAAGGTTATTTTTTCCCTAGTGACAAGCAACCCATTTTACTCAATGAAGAGGTTCAAGCATTGGGTGAGTCGGTAAAAAAGGACATACTGCTCCAATCATTTTTCAAATACTTAAATGATATTGTTCATCTTGAGGTGAAACTTATCAATCATGCCTGTCATCTTATCATTTATGAACAATTACCAATAAGTTATCCTGAAGAAACAAAGCTTAATGCTTATACAGTTTTAATTGATGAGTATTATCATGTCTATGTAGCTAAGAACATGATGATGCAATTGGATAGACAGTTTCCAAATCGGAAAAAATTTAATTATCCCCTCTCTGATTCTTATAATGCAGTACTGCAAATTAAAAATAAGTTGCCTGGCAAATACCATGCGATTTTTGAAATATTAGCTGTATGTATCTTTGAAACCACTTTAGTTCGTGAATTGGTAGAATTTTTTAATAGCCCTAATGTACATCCTTCAATTAAATTTTATGTCAATGATCATATGAATGATGAATCAAGGCACTATGGTTATTTTTATGATTTATTGGCATATACTTGGGCAAATCTTCCTCAGGATTATCAAGAGCGCATCGGGGATCATTTAGCCTCCTTTGTGACACTCTATCTGCATATCAATTCAGATAAACAATTTAATTTGGAATTACTGAATTCTCTTTTTGAAAATGAAGACAAATCCGTGAAGCTTGTGAATCAATTGTATCAAGGGTTTGAAATTACTCCAGAGTTGCCCATTGTGAAGAATGTTATTCAGGTGTTGCAAAAAACGGGCATTTTAGATCATGACTCAGTAAAAAAAAGTTTTAACAATTTAGCTTTAATTTGATAAAGGATTAAAAATGAGTGTCGCTATTTCCCATCAAACAGCAAGTCATATTCCCTATGATGAAACTACCAAGCAACTAATAGCTTCTACCAAGATTCGTTTGGAAAAAAGCGATCATTTATTTTTGCCGCTGAATGAGACATTAGAATTATTAAATGAATTGGCTTCTTTTAGCTTAGGACGATTTTTATTGCATAATCGCGGACTTAATGGCTATTGGACTTCCTACATTTTTCGCAATACTCCTGATCCCGAAGAATCGATAGAATTAGAATCATGGTTGTTAAACAAATCACTTTATGTGATGGCGCGCGAGCGTTTTTATCTATTTCAGGATGAAATTAGAAAAAGACTAAAATCTAATATGACTTTAGCTTCTATTCCTAGTGGTTTAATGGATGATTTGTTATTTCTTGATTATTCTTCTTATCACAATATTCATCTTGTGGGTATTGATGCTGATTCTGAATCCTTACAATTTGCGCGTCAAAATGCGAATGAACAAGGTTTTTCCCCTGAACAAGTTACTTTGATGCAAAAGGATGCATGGGATTTAGCGATTGATGCGCAGTTTGATTTGCTTACGAGTAATGGATTAAATATGTATGAATCGTGCGAAAAACGATTAGTTGCATTATATCAAAGTTTTTATAAGGCATTGAAACCTGATGGAACCTTACTGATTAGTTTTATTCCTCCACCACCACAGAATATTGAATCGCTGATCTCTTCGGAGAATTTTCTCAAGGAACGAGCGATTTTCGGTGATATTGTCCAAATTAATTATTTGAATTTTTGCACTGAAGCGAAGATGAAAATTCAACTTCAAGCTGCTGGCTTTACTATAGAAAGCGTTCAATACAATGAAAAGGGGATGGCTCCTGTGATTGTCGCTAAAAAATAATTTGATAGCCAATACAGAGATTAGAACTTGGACGAAGGAGTGAAAATATCTCATGTCTTCGTTCAAGAAAATCAAGCTAAGATTGAATTTATAGAGTTTTCTTGACGGGGTATCGATTTAAGTGAGTGCTCAAGAATATCTATAAAAAATATCCCTCCAATGAAATCGAAGAGTCAATTTTGGATAAAGACATGAGTCTTTTCATGACTTATCCGAACGTCAATCAGGATAATAGCGATGAAAATATTAAAGGTCTTAATTAATTTAAAAATCAATAAACTAGTCGAATCTTTTATCGATTATCTGATTGATGCTGGACATTTTGTTTTTGTGAATTCGCATTGGGTGGAGATACAGGCAAAGTGGATTGATAAATATACGCATAATTTTATGGTGGTTAGCGAAGAAGAGTCAGAGCAACTCCAGGTTAATTACGAGTTGCATTTAATGGATGCCTCAAGAAGATCAAAAAGGGCGTCCATTATTTTAGATTTTGAACTGCTTACGGATCAAATAAACCTTTACTCGTTTATTGGTAAAAGTAATGAGCAAAAGCAAGTAGTTAGTAAGCAAATAATTAATTCTTATCATCAGCAAGATCCTGATTTTTTGTCTTATATAAATAGAGAGTTAACAGAAGTATTCATTGATACTATTATCCATCTTTCTAAATATGGGGAGAGTGAATTAATCCCTGGAGCTTGCAATCCAAAAGCCAATCAATTCGTAGCATTGCAAACTTATGAGTATGCACTTGTGCTCTTGAATCAACATTATCAGTCGGTTCAAGATAATGAGGATGTTTTTTTAATTGATGCTCATCCTCAAAAAATAGGAACGATGAGGAATAGTCAGTGCTGTCATTTGCCGCGAAGAGATTATTTGGAACTATTCACCCTTTATTTATTACAATTATTCAATTCTAGAAAAGAAGGCATTTATACTTATGATGTGTTGGTCGCTAGCAATAAATTGACCAAATTTGTTCCATGTTATTTCAACGACGATTATGGTTCCTTACAGAGCCGTTATCAGGATCCACGGTATGAAGTGATTCATAATAAGTTTTATGCGGTTACTCCATCAACTTATTCTTCTGTCTTGGTATCTTTTGATAGGAAAAACCGACAACATGATGCAGTAATATCTATTGATTATGACTCGCAATTAGCACAAATTACCGTAAGCTACCCACCACACCTTCATTTTTTTGTATCATTGCCGCAGATTATGGATCATTTTTTATCAGGGATTGATTCATTTGTTCAAGGGCGAATCCGCTTGGGTCATTTTCAACAATTGGCCTCTCCATCCTGGCTAATGCCACAAAATACACAAAAAGAGTTTCCACAAATAGCGATGCATCAATTGTTTGAACAACAAGCTGCATTATTACCTCATCAGGTTGCCGTGAGTTGTGAAGAAATCTATTTAACCTATAAAGAGTTAAATGAACAAGCAAATCAGTTAGCGGCGTGGATTCATGCACAAGGAATGGTTGCACAAGAACTTATTGTCCTTTATCTGGAGCGTAAGGTTGATTTGGTTGTTGCTGTTTTGGCCGTATTAAAATCAGGTAATGCTTATGTTCCTTTGGATCTGAAATACCCTAGCGAACGTGTGGCGACCATTCTTGATGATTGTCAGCCTGCTTTAATTGTGACTCACAGCTGTTATTACGAAAAATTACAACAAATCACGCCAATAATTCCGTTGCTGGCTTTAGATGCACCGCAAATCAAGGCGCAATTAGGTTCATTTTCAAAGGAAAACTTAGAACCTTATTATGATGTGACGCGCTTAGCGTACGTTATTTATACCTCAGGAACCACAGGAAAACCCAAAGGAGTTATGATTGAACATAGGGCTTTGGTGAATACAATTTCTTATTTTGCCGAGACAGTCAAATTTAGTGCAATGGATAAATTGCTGGCTGTGACTACTATTGCGTTTGATATAGCAGGTCTTGAATTATATATGCCGTTGATTTGTGGCGGTGAAATTATTCTCGCTGGTCAACATGAGGTAATGAATGTACCGCGTTTGCTGCAAATCATTGAGGAAAAGCAAATAACCGTGATGCAGGCAACGCCATCCTTGTGGCATTTGGTGGTTCAAGCGTTAGGGGACAAAACGTTAGCAATTCGTGCTTTGTGTGGTGGTGAAGCTTTAAATGAAGTTTTAGCTGCTGTGTTAATGAAAAAAGTTCAGTTGTTATGGAATGTTTATGGACCTACTGAAACAACAATTTGGTCTACTATTAATTTCTGCCAACAGACAAACAACCCTTCCTTTATAGGTCACCCTATAGCAAACACAGAATGTTATGTTTTAGATGAGCATTTGTTGCCATTACCTGTTGGAGCAATTGGTGAGTTATATATTGGGGGTGCTGGGTTGGCGCGTGGTTATTGGTGCCGAGAAGAATTAACCGCACAACAATTTATTGATCACTCATTTACTGACTCATCGCATGCAATGCGTTTGTATAAAACAGGTGATTTAGTGCGCTGGACCTCTGCTGGTGAACTTGAGTTTATGGGGCGCAATGATTTTCAAGTGAAAATTCGCGGCCATCGAATTGAATTAGGTGATATAGAAAGTGCCTTAAATGAATTCGTTGGAGTGCAACACAGTGTCGTTGTGGTAAAGACGATGCAGGATGAAGAAAAATCGTCGCAAATCAATCATTATTTGGTAGGTTATTATGTAGCTCATTCTCTTACAGATGAGGAAGCACTATTTGCGCATTTGGCAAAAAAAATACCTGATTATATGTTGCCCAACATGCTGGTGCGCTTAGACGAAATTCCATTAAATCCTAATGGAAAAGTGGATCGTAAGGCTTTGCCCGCACCGAGTTTTAATCGTTCTAGTTTTATGGCACCGAGAAATGATCTGGAGGCCAGACTGTGCGGGATTTGGGCTGAAATTTTAGGTTTTTCTGTATCGCGAGCGAACATACTGGATGATTTTTTCCGTTTAGGTGGTAACAGCATTTTAGCCATTCAATTGGTAAATAAAATCAATCATGAATTGCATTCCGATATTGCGATTCGTGATGTATTTATAGAAAAAAACATTGCCAATTTGGCGTATCGCGTCGAACAAAGTCTAGGCCGGTTTATTTTTAAAGAGTATCAAATTCAGACTATAGATAAGAGCAATCTTTATCAACCTTTTCCACTTAATAACGTGCAGCAAACTTACTATTGGGGGCGATTTGATCATTTCGAGTTAAGCAATATTTCTACCCATGTTTATACAGAATTTAAATATACGGAGTTAAATGTAGATCGATTGCAAGATGCATTCAATCAGTTAATTCAGCGTCATTTGGCGTTAAGAACTGTGTTTGTTGAGGATCAACAATGTTTTCTGGACAAGGTCAAGCCGTATGTAATTGCTTATTTTGAATTAAGTACAGAGGCAGAATTATTGGCTATTCGTCAGCAATTTTCCCATAAAGTATATTCCCCGGATACTTACCCATTATTTGATGTGATTGTCACTCAATTCAATGGCAATTATCTGCTGCATGTGAGTTTTGATGCCATTATCATTGATATGAGTAGTTTTGAAATTCTCTTTAAAGAGTGGATTACACTTTATGAGCATCCTGGACATCAGTTCCCAGAACTAGAGCTTAACTTTCGTGACTATCTTCTTCAAAGTGCGCAGTTAAGAACGAGTCCATTATTTGAGCAAGCTCAAGCATATTGGCAAAAACGTTTAGATGACTATTATTTGGAAATGAATTTACCTTTGATTGCACGCCCATCACAGGTTAAGTACCCACATTTTAAACGAATTAGTAAAACAATCCCCAAATTGATTTGGGATAAATTAGCTGCTAAAGCACATCATATTGGGATCAGTCTTACTGTATTGGTTTTAGAGGCGTATGCACGCACACTTTGTTTCTGGAGTGGACAAAAACAGGTTGCTGTTAATTTAACTTTATTTAATCGCTTGCCCTTGCATCCTCAAGTAAATGATCTGATCGGTGATTTCACTGCTTTGGAGCTTTTTGCCTATCAACATAATGCTTTAGAAGTGATCAATTCTGTACTTGAAAAAACACACCAACAGCTGTTAACGGATATTGAACATAATTTATTTGACGGTATCGATTTTCAAAGAATGTTAAGACAGCATTACTCCATTTCTTCAGATACTATTTTATCGCCAGTAGTCTTAACCAGCGTCTTAGGCGGCGCAAATCAAAGCAGCTTATTCCATCTTCCTATGAATTCTTCTTACCAAGGCATTCATTATGCAATTTCACAAACATCACAAGTCTGGTTGGATAATAAAGCTTATGAAACTCATGAAGGATTTATTGCTGAATGGGATTATGTGGAGCAGCTTTTTGCTCCCCAAACCATACAAGCAATGCATGAAACGTATTGTCAATTAATTGAAGCATTAGCGCTTACAGATTGGGAGTGTGATGTATTCCCCATTCCTGTTTTACCCAAACTCCAGGCACAACTTATTAAGGAGGCTAATCGGTATACCCGGGCATCAAGTGAAGAGACGTTAGTGAGTGCGTATGAGCGTTCGTTACATGAAGCGGGTCGTTCGGATTTAATTGCGGTGATTGATTCGGGGAAGAGTTCGGAGCATAGGCATGGTGAATTATGGTTGGCGAGCGAACAGCTGATGTCCTCTATTTTAGCGACGGGAAATCAAGGTCGCTTAATTGCGGTGCTGAGTGAAAAGGGCTATAGCCAGGTTGTGGCAACTTTATCGATTATGAAATCAGGGCATGCGTATTTGCCGTTGCATGTTGATTGGCCGATAGGTCGGGTGCATGAGGTATTAAAGCAGGGAGGAGTTGAATTGGTGCTGATGTCGCAAAAGATGGCGGCACAAGAAGGGAGCTATGCTTCATTAGCAACTGAGTATCAGGTTTTGATTATTGAAGATGCTTTGGAAAGCAATGTTGAATTAAGTATAGAAAGACCTTCAGTTCATGCCGATGATGTGGCGTATGTCATTTTTACCTCGGGTTCGACTGGGAAGCCTAAAGGGGTAACGATAAGTCATCGTGGCGCCTTAAATACGATAGAGGCAGTGAATGAGCGGTTTGGGGTGAGTGCATCGGATAAAGTATTGGCCTTATCGGAATTAAGTTTTGATTTGTCGGTGTATGACATTTATGGGTTACTGCTTGCAGGAGGTTGTATTGTATTTCCAGAACAGGAACAGACTAAAGAGCCAAAGCATTGGTTGTCTTTGATTGAGGCGCATCAAATTAGTTTATGGAATACGGTACCGCAGCTTGCGGGGTTGTTGGTTGATGAAGCAGAAGGGCGATTGCCGTCTTTACGTGTTTTTTTACTGAGTGGCGATTGGATACCTGTTTCGCTGCCGAAAAAGCTTAAAGACAGTTGTCCTGAAGCGACGGTGATGAGTTTGGGCGGTGCGACCGAAGGAAGTATCTGGTCGATTTGGTATCCTATAGAAGAGGTGAATCCCAATTGGAGTAGCATTCCCTATGGTTTTGCGATGCCCAACCAGCAGATGTATGTACTCAATCAAGATGGGGCGCATTGTCCAGTGGGTGTTATGGGGGAAATCCATATAGGAGGAATGGGCGTTGCGTTAAATTATTGGGGTGATGAAGCGATTACCCAACGCCAGTTTTTTACCCATCCGCAGTTAGGAAAAGTGTACCGCACCGGTGATTTGGGGCGGTGGCATGAAGACGGTTATATGGAGTTTTGTGGCCGTAATGATTTTCAGGTGAAGATTAATGGATATCGTGTTGAACTCGATGAAATTACCGCCAAAATAGAGCAGATTAATGGAGTGGAGAAGGCAGTTGTGGCCTTGCAAAAACATGAAGGAAAAACGCATTTGGTCGCCTATTTACTGCCAGAAAACCGCAAGCAAGATAGTTCCCTCGATAAAGATCATTTCAAATTAGAGCAACGCGGTTTGCTAGAAAACCAACCTATTTCTTATCAATTACCACAACCTGTTTTAGTAGCCCATCCTAATCGACGCAAAAGCTATAGGAATTTCATTGATACACCGATTGACAGCGCCTTGGTGCAAAAGATAGGTAATTCCAGCCTGATGATGCAAGCAGAGTGTAAATATCGTCTTGATCCACTTGATATCCAGTCTCTAATGCGTATTCTGGCAGGTATCGCGGGACAGCAAGTAGTCAATAGAGCATTACCCAAATATCAATATCCTTCTGGTGGTAGTTCTTACGCCGTGCGTTGTTTTGTGAGCGTTCCTGAAAAATTACAGGACTTGGAAGCAGGGTTATTTTATTATCACCCTATAAAACAAGCTTTGTGCGCTATAGATTTTGCACTTGCTTCTCCAGACATTGAGTTTCACTTTGTCGTGCATTGGCCAGCAATTCAACCTTTGTACGCTGATTTATCTAAAAAATTAGCTTATCTTGAACTTGGACATATGTTGCACTTAATGTTGTCCTCTCTTTTATTAGAAGGTTTTTCGTATGCGCTTTCTATAGAGGATAAGGCTTGGGATAGCGACAATCACTTATTGGCCAAGGTGAAGTTGGCTCAGGGTAAGGCTTCTTTTCCATGTTTTTCGCTTGGCTTAAAGTACTTATACAACCAGAACCAAAACTATAGAGATGAGGTGCAACATTCTGTTCTTTCTTTACAAGATTTTTCCATATTGACACAAAGCAGTGAATTTGGCCAACTGCTGCGCTCTAGTCAATTGATGATCACTGCTGAAGGGGAAGATTCCTTGCAAAACTACCTGATGGCTGGTTACTCATTTCAAGCAATTAGTCAGTCTTTATATGCGCATAATATAGGCAGCTGTACCTTAGGATTTACTCCTTATGCAGGTGCTTTATATGCCATGGTATTGGGAAGTATCGACGCTCAAGAGCAAGAAAAGCCAGATAGCGTGACACCGCTTATTCCATTAAAGCAATTGATAAATCAAGAATTAAGCCACTCATTGCCTGATTATATGTTGCCGCATGCTTATGCCTTATTGGATGTTTTACCTTTGAGTGCTAATGGCAAATTAGCTAAAAATCAATTGCCTGAGATTACGATAAAACATGAATATCAAGCTCCAGAAACAGAGTTTGAATTGCATATGGCGAGTATTTGGGCAAAAGTGTTGTCCTTACCTCTTAACTCAATTGGCCTGGTAGATAATTTTTTTGCCTTGGGCGGTAATTCGCTCCTGGCGATGCAGTTAGTCAGGCAATTAAATCGTGAATTGAAACTGAATATGAAATTAACTGATTTGTACCAATACAGCACACTACGTGACATTGCCAGGAATTTTTCTCCTGCACAAGAAGAGGTACGTGAAGAGGGAGTTATTTAATGAGTGCAACGCGTTTGTTATATCAATTGCAAGAGTATCGTATTTTACTCTGGAAAAATGATGAAGGTAATTTAGCGTTTAGCGTGGATAAAAGTGTTGGTTTTCCTCAAGAGTTGAAAGAACAGGTCAAAAACTATAAAACTGAGTTATTGTTTTTGTTGGAATACAATGATATTCATTCCGAAGAACAGGCAAAATACTGTGGCTTTTATAAGATACCTGAGCAATTACACAAGTGGGAGCTGCAAACCATTCAAAAAGGAATGTATTTACAAACTACTTTGGATGAACAGAAAGCTACCTATACCGTTCCTTTGTTTGTGCTTTTTAAAAATGCGAATCCGAATGTATTGAAACAGGCAATTCTACACCTGGTGAACAAAAACCCAATCTTAAGAATGCATATTGTTGATGAACTTAACTATGAAATTCTCCCTGAAAACGGCTTAACGATACACGAGTGCAGTATTAGCGCGCAACAAATAACTTTAGTTTGTGAGCAAAAGGGACGGAGAGCTTTTGCTTTGGAGGATGAGCCATTAATTTATTTGGAATTAATGGCAATTAGGGACACTCAGCACTTCTTGGTAAACTTAACCCATCACCATATGCTATCGGATGCTTATTCTGCTGATTTAATGATCAATGAGCTCGTGGATCAGTATCAAAAAATAAGTAAAGGATGCATAGAGAAGAATGAGCGCACGTTTCATTATTTTGATTACACATGTTTTCAAGATTATGCTCTGCATACAGAGCCTTACCAGCATGCAATTAACCAATTAGCCCAGCAATTGGATGCA
The DNA here is from genome assembly GCF_900637685.1 of Legionella sainthelensi. Taxonomy (NCBI): domain Bacteria; kingdom Pseudomonadati; phylum Pseudomonadota; class Gammaproteobacteria; order Legionellales; family Legionellaceae; genus Legionella; species Legionella sainthelensi. The sequence continues at coordinate 3,473,920 of NZ_LR134388.1, read as the reverse complement.
GCTGAACCTTTGAATTTATTAGCGCGCGGCACACTCTTAGCTGATAATGGTGCTGGATTTTATGAGTTTAAATTAGAAAAACATACTTATAAACAAATACAGCAGTTAGCTCTTGATCATGAGATCAGCGTATATTCTTTATTGTTAACCGGTCTGTATCAAGTACTCAGTACGTATTCAGGGGGGCAGACTAACTTTCCGATTGCATTGACTGTTTCAAATCGTTTACCGGAAATGAATCAGGTTATTGGTCCTTTCATCAATACACTGCCTTTAATTTCTGAATATAAAAAAGAAGAATCAGTTTTATACCATGCGCAAAAAATTCATGAGGCGATTTCTTTTCTCAATACCTATCATCAGATAAATTTGGATGTATTGGCACAGCATCTAAAGCGTAATCATGAGGATTTACCTGCTTTGTTGCAGGTATTGTTTACTTTTCATAATTTTAAACAAGTGTTGACGCCAGAAATTGCAGAGTTTGCACAGTCTATTGTGTTACCCGATTGTTATGAAAATTTGGGATATCAATCATTGCCAAAGAGCATGATGAGAGCATCTATTTTACAGTGACTTATTTTGCCAATCGTTACGAAAGCGCATATATCAAACGCTTATTTAATTGTTTTACCCATTTATTAATGAAATATTGTGAAGGAGTGGGACTGCAAAAAATATCCTCCATGCATTTATTAGATGAATGCTTATGGAACCGTATTGTTCATCAATTGAATCACACAGAAGTATATTTTCCACAGCAAAAAACCATCAATCAGCTTTTCGAGGAGCAAGTTGCACGAACCCCAGAAAATATTGCTGTTGTTTATGAGCAGAATCGTCTCACATATCACGTATTAAATAATCGTGCCAATCAGCTGGCACATTTTTTGCGCGAGCGCTATGCTTTAAAGCCTGATACGATGGTTTGCCTTTGTTTGGATCGCAGTGAACATATGATGATTAGCATCCTCGCCGTATTAAAGGCTGGGGCTGCTTATGTGCCTATTGCTCCTGACTTCCCCCAGGCACGAATTGAGTATTTGATTCAAGACACCCACACTCCTTTATTGTTAACCAATCAGCACCATCAATCCTGGTTAGAGTCTTTTTTAACATTGCCTATTCATGCGGTAGATGAAGCACGCTTTGTCCAGCAACTTGCAAAACAATCTTGTGACAATCTTTCGCCGCAACACACCAGCAGACATTTGGCTTATGTCATTTATACCTCAGGAACTACAGGACAACCTAAAGGAGTGATGCTGGAGCATCGCGGCGTAGTGAATCGCATTCATTGGATGAATAAACAATATCCACTGAGCGAACAGGATAAAATCATTCAAAAAACACCTTATGTGTTTGACGTTTCTGTTTGGGAGCTATTATGGGCGCATTGGTATGGCGCGTGTTTGGTTTTTGCCAAGCCTGAAGGGCATAAAGATGCGGATTATCTGTATGCCTTGATGCGCCAAGAAGAAATCACCCGAGCACATTTTGTTCCATCGATGCTTCATGTATTCATGGATGCATTGAAGTTACGCTTGGATACAATTCCTAGTTTGCAAATGATTTTTTGCAGCGGAGAGGCCCTCAAATTAGCGCAAGTGAAACAAGTTCATGACTTATTACCCCACACAGAGATCCATAACCTCTATGGTCCGACCGAAGCGTCTATTGATGTTTTATACGCTGACTGCAGTGATAAAAATATTGTCGAAATTGTTATTGGTAAGCCTATAGATAACACCACCGTCTATGTTTTGGATGAGCACATGAACCCATTACCTTTTTATGCTTTGGGTGAACTTTATATCGGTGGTGTAGGCTTAGCGCGAGGCTATTTGAATCGTGACGAGCTGACCAAGGAACGTTTTGTTGTGAATCCATTCCAATCAGCAGAGCAAAAAAGACAAGATTACAACAGTCGTTTGTATAAAACTGGAGATGTAGTGAGCTTATCTCCAGATGGGGAGATTACTTATCATGGCCGTAATGATTTTCAGGTGAAGATTCGAGGTCACAGGATTGAATTAGGCGAGATAGAGCAAGCGTTGCTTGGTTGTGGGCAGGTGCAACAAAGTTTGGTGGTGGTGAAGCAGCATTTGGGTCAGTCGTATTTAGTGGGTTATTACCTAAGTGATGGGGAGCAAGACGAGGAGGTATTGCTGGAGCAACTGGCAAGTCGCTTGCCGGAGTATATGGTTCCTACGCGTTTGGTTCATTTAGATTTTTTTCCGTTAACAGCGAATGGCAAGTTGGACATAAAAAATCTTCCGGAGCCTGCAGCAGGCCCCAGAAAAGACCACGAGTTACCGAGTACGGAGTTAGAGCGGCAGTTGAGTGTTATCTGGTGTGAGGTATTAGGATTAAAAGCAGGGATTTTGAGTGTACATGATGATTTTTTCCGTTTAGGAGGAGACAGCATCATCAGCATTCAGCTCATCAGTCGCATACGGCAACGCTTGCAATTGCAAGTGAGTGTGAAGGATTTATTTAGTTGCCGCACGATACGTCGTTTGCACGAGCAACTGGCAGCACGTTGTGAGCCGGAATTGCAGGAGATGGCGATTGGAGAGCAAGGATTATTGAGCGGCGCTGCGGGTTTATTACCGATACAACGCTGGTTTTTTGCGCAATCTTTTACGAAAAACTGGCATTGGAACCAATCTTTTTTAATCAAGACGCCCGCTTTGGATGTGGGGCGTTTGCGTTCTTGCGTGCAGCAATTAGTAGCCCATCATGATGCATTTCGCCTTCGTTTTCGCGAATGTGATGGAACGATTGAACAATATTATGATGCAGGGAGCACTTGTTCGGGTTTGCAGGTTTTGGATGTCAGAGGCCTTGATGCTGCTGTATTAGAAGAACAGATGACGTTGTGGCAGTCCGGCTTTAATGGGTCTAAAGGACCGTTGTATTGTTTTGCCTATTTGTCAGGTTATGCGGATGGAAGCAGTCGCATTTATGTTGCGATGCATCATTTATTGGTTGATGCTGTAAGCTGGCGGATATTGGCTGATGATTTACAGCATCTTTATGAGGGGCGGTCTTTAGGGTCTAAAGGCAGTAGTTATCGCCAATGGATTGGTGCATTGGAGGATTATGCAGTGCACCATGAACAAGAGCGTACTTATTGGCAGGAAGTGGTTGCTGATTTAAAAGAAGTCCCAGCATTAGAGAGGCAGCCAGTACTTAGTAGTGCCGAATTGGAATTAGCAGAAGAATTTACCTCCTCTTTGTTAAGAGAAACGAATGATGCGTATCACACCCAAATCAATGATTTGTTACTTACTGCATTAGCTTATGCATTAAATGACCTCAGTGGTGAATCGGTGCATCATGTGACGTTGGAAGGACATGGCCGTGAAGACATTGCAGCGTCTATTGATGTGACACGTACGGTGGGTTGGTTTACGAGCTTGTATCCGGTTCGTCTTGAATTAGGTGATGATTTAGGGCACAGCATCAAGAAGATTAAAGACAATATACGCCAAATTCCTCATAAAGGAATTGGTTATGGCGCGTTGTTGGGTTATGACATTGCCCAAATGCCAGTAGTGAGTTTTAATTATCTGGGACAGTTTGAACAACAATCTGAATTTTGGCATGTGGTCGATGAGTCTTCCGGACAAGCCATGCATCCGGATAATCAGGATTACCACTTAATCAATATCTTGGGAATGGTTGTTGATGGCCAATTAAAATTGAGGGTTGATGCACACTTGGATGAGCAGAAAACCAGACAATTACTGCACGCATTACAACAGCATTTACATGCTATTCTGACGCATTGCCAAAGTCACCAGGATAAACCGCAATATACGCCAGGTGATTTTAAGGATGTTTTAAGTGAAGCAGATTTAGCGGCTTTGCCTTTGTTGCCCAATTCGGAGCAATATGCCTGGTTCCCAATGACAGAAATTCAGAAAGCATATTTATTGGGACGTTTAGGTGAATATGAAATTGGTAACATATCCAATCATGTCTACAGTGAATACTATTACCCCTCTCTTGATGTCTCCAGGCTTGAAAAAGCTATCAATTATTTGATCAAAGAACATCCTGTGTTACGTACGGTTTATTCTTATGAGCAGTTGCAACAGCGATTTTTATCTTTGGATGAAACTCCTTATTATTCGGTTAAAGTGAATGACTATCGTCACCTGGATGGTGATGAAAAAGATTTACAATCCATTAGAGAGCGTTTATCACATCAAGTTTATGATCCACAATCGTTTCCTTTATTTGCTTTTGAAGTCACTCAGTTTCGCACCATGTGGGTGTTACATGTGAGTTCAGATTTAATTTTATTGGACGTTAAGAGTCGTTTGTCTTTTTTCGGTGCAATCAGCGCATTGTATCGTAATCCAGAGCAACAAATCACATCGCCAAGCATTTCATTTAAAGAATATCAGGAATACTACCAGCTATTAAAACATTCGGTTTGGTATGCGCGTGATAGAGAGTACTGGGAGAGCAAGCTTTCATCCATGCCTTTACGTCCAGGCTTTCCGTTTAAAAAAGCCCCTGAACAAATTGAATATCCCACTTTTTCAGCCCATACCTTGATCGTGGATAAAAAAGATTGGGTCTTGTTTAAGCAAAAAGCGAGTGATTATCAGGTCTCTTATTCCTCAGTTTTGTTGAGTTTGTATGGCAGTGTACTGGCTTATTTTTCAGGACATAAGGAATTTTTGATCACTCTGACGCTGTTTAATCGTTATGCCATTCATGATGAGGCTAATGCGATTTGGGGAGATTTTACTACAACGGATTTATTTCACTTTAAAGATTTAGGTACAAGTTGGATTAATACTTTTGAGCGTACGCATCAACGGATGTGGGATGATATCAACCATGCGCTTTACACAGGAATGGACGTGCAAAGGGCTTTAAGTAAGTTACATGGATTGGATGCCACTGAAGCGGTTTCACCGATTGTATTTACCGGAGTTGTGGGGAATAAATCACATCACTTTGATTCAGAAACCTTCTTACAAGCAGATGAATTTAAGGAAAAGCGTTATTGGTGTGGGCAAACATCCCAGGCTTGGATTGATTTGCAGGCAGTAGAAACGGGTGACTGCTTCATGAGTAAGTGGCTGTATGTCGATCAACTATTTCCCGAAGATTTTATCGCAACTTTAAATCAAATTTACTGCAGCTTAATTAGAGTTTTAGCACATCAAGATTGGAATCAGTCTATTGATTTATCACCCTATTTACCCAGGAAGCATCAAGAACTTATTGCTGCAGCCAACCAATATACCCGGGCATCAAGTGAAGAGACGTTAGTGAGTGCGTATGAGCGTTCGTTACATGAAGCGGGTCGTTCGGATTTAATTGCGGTGATTGATTCGGGGAAGAGTTCGGAGCATAGGCATGGTGAATTATGGTTGGCGAGCGAACAGCTGATGTCCTCTATTTTAGCGACGGGAAATCAAGGTCGCTTAATTGCGGTGCTGAGTGAAAAGGGCTATAGCCAGGTTGTGGCAACTTTATCGATTATGAAATCAGGGCATGCGTATTTGCCGTTGCATGTTGATTGGCCGATAGGTCGGGTGCATGAGGTATTAAAGCAGGGAGGAGTTGAATTGGTGCTGATGTCGCAAAAGATGGCGGCACAAGAAGGGAGCTATGCTTCATTAGCAACTGAGTATCAGGTTTTGATTATTGAAGATGCTTTGGAAAGCAATGTTGAATTAAGTATAGAAAGACCTTCAGTTCATGCCGATGATGTGGCGTATGTCATTTTTACCTCGGGTTCGACTGGGAAGCCTAAAGGGGTAACGATAAGTCATCGTGGCGCCTTAAATACGATAGAGGCAGTGAATGAGCGGTTTGGGGTGAGTGCATCGGATAAAGTATTGGCCTTATCGGAATTAAGTTTTGATTTGTCGGTGTATGACATTTATGGGTTACTGCTTGCAGGAGGTTGTATTGTATTTCCAGAACAGGAACAGACTAAAGAGCCAAAGCATTGGTTGTCTTTGATTGAGGCGCATCAAATTAGTTTATGGAATACGGTACCGCAGCTTGCGGGGTTGTTGGTTGATGAAGCAGAAGGGCGATTGCCGTCTTTACGTGTTTTTTTACTGAGTGGCGATTGGATACCTGTTTCGCTGCCGAAAAAGCTTAAAGACAGTTGTCCTGAAGCGACGGTGATGAGTTTGGGCGGTGCGACCGAAGGAAGTATCTGGTCGATTTGGTATCCTATAGAAGAGGTGAATCCCAATTGGAGTAGCATTCCCTATGGTTTTGCGATGCCCAACCAGCAGATGTATGTACTCAATCAAGATGGGGCGCATTGTCCAGTGGGTGTTATGGGGGAAATTCATATAGGAGGAATGGGCGTTGCGTTAAATTATTGGGGTGATGAAGCGATTACCCAACGCCAGTTTTTTACCCATCCGCAGTTAGGAAAAGTGTACCGCACCGGTGATTTGGGGCGGTGGCATGAAGACGGTTATATGGAGTTTTGTGGCCGTAATGATTTTCAGGTGAAGATTCGAGGTCACAGGATTGAATTAGGCGAGATAGAGCAAGCGTTGCTTGGTTGTGGGCAGGTGCAACAAAGTTTGGTGGTGGTGAAGCAGCATTTGGGTCAGTCGTATTTAGTGGGTTATTACCTAAGTGATGGGGAGCAAGACGAGGAGGTATTGCTGGAGCAACTGGCAAGTCGCTTGCCGGAGTATATGGTTCCTACGCGTTTGGTTCATTTAGATTTTTTTCCGTTAACAGCGAATGGCAAGTTGGACATAAAAAATCTTCCGGAGCCTGCAGCAGGCCCCAGAAAAGACCACGAGTTACCGAGTACGGAGTTAGAGCGGCAGTTGAGTGTTATCTGGTGTGAGGTATTAGGATTAAAAGCAGGGATTTTGAGTGTACATGATGATTTTTTCCGTTTAGGAGGAGACAGCATCATCAGCATTCAGCTCATCAGTCGCATACGGCAACGCTTGCAATTGCAAGTGAGTGTGAAGGATTTATTTAGTTGCCGCACGATACGTCGTTTGCACGAGCAACTGGCAGCACGTTGTGAGCCGGAATTGCAGGAGATGGCGATTGGAGAGCAAGGATTATTGAGCGGCGCTGCGGGTTTATTACCGATACAACGCTGGTTTTTTGCGCAATCTTTTACGAAAAACTGGCATTGGAACCAATCTTTTTTAATCAAGACGCCCGCTTTGGATGTGGGGCGTTTGCGTTCTTGCGTGCAGCAATTAGTAGCCCATCATGATGCATTTCGCCTTCGTTTTCGCGAATGTGATGGAACGATTGAACAATATTATGATGCAGGGAGCACTTGTTCGGGTTTGCAGGTTTTGGATGTCAGAGGCCTTGATGCTGCTGTATTAGAAGAACAGATGACGTTGTGGCAGTCCGGCTTTAATGGGTCTAAAGGACCGTTGTATTGTTTTGCCTATTTGTCAGGTTATGCGGATGGAAGCAGTCGCATTTATGTTGCGATGCATCATTTATTGGTTGATGCTGTAAGCTGGCGGATATTGGCTGATGATTTACAGCATCTTTATGAGGGGCGGTCTTTAGGGTCTAAAGGCAGTAGTTATCGCCAATGGATTGGTGCATTGGAGGATTATGCAGTGCACCATGAACAAGAGCGTACTTATTGGCAGGAAGTGGTTGCTGATTTAAAAGAAGTCCCAGCATTGGAGAGGCAGCCAGTACTTAGTAGTGCCGAATTGGAATTAGCAGAAGAATTTACCTCCTCTTTGTTAAGAGAAACGAATGATGCGTATCACACCCAAATCAATGATTTGTTACTTACTGCATTAGCTTATGCATTAAATGACCTCAGTGGTGAATCGGTGCATCATGTGACGTTGGAAGGACATGGCCGTGAAGACATTGCAGCGTCTATTGATGTGACACGTACGGTGGGTTGGTTTACGAGCTTGTATCCGGTTCGTCTTGAATTAGGTGATGATTTAGGGCACAGCATCAAGAAGATTAAAGACAATATACGCCAAATTCCTCATAAAGGAATTGGTTATGGCGCGTTGTTGGGTTATGACATTGCCCAAATGCCAGTAGTGAGTTTTAATTATCTGGGACAGTTTGAACAACAATCTGAATTTTGGCATGTGGTCGATGAGTCTTCCGGACAAGCCATGCATCCGGATAATCAAGAAACACATTGCATTACTTGTTATGGAGGCGTCTATCAAGGCCGTTTAAAAATGACGTTTCGGACGCAGCTGTCCCAAGAAGTAACCGATCGCTTGGCCTTGGTTTATAAGAAGCAACTCTTGATGATTATCGACCATCAACACTCTTTGGCTCGTAGCTTTTTAACACTAAGTGATATACATCATTGCGTGAGTGCTCATTGCCTGGACAAATTACAGCATGATCGGGAGTTAGATGGCGTTTATTTGGCGAATAGTTTGCATCAGGGTTTTATCTATCATTTTATGAGCCAGGGACAAAAAGATGAAGCTTATCGCATGCAAATTGTCTGGTCTTATGATCGTCAGATAAACATTGAACTGCTACAACGCGCGTGGTGTTTCGCACAACAACGTTATCCCAGTTTGCGTTTGCGCTTTTGGGTTGAGGAAGAATTAGTCCAAGTGATTGATAAAGCGGGGCATTTGCATTGGCAGTTTATCGATTTAAGCCAGGATAAAGACAATCAAGAGCATAAAATACAACAGCTCGTTCAAGATGATAGACAAAAAGCATATGATTTGACCCAAGGGAATTTGTTTCGAATTCAGCTGATTAAACAACAGGCAACACAGTATACCTGTATTTTTAATGCACACCATGCCATTATTGATGGATGGAGTGGCCCCATATTACTTGGATTTGTACATGAAATGTATATGAAGTTGCTGCATCAAGAATGTATTGATTTTACGGTAGATACAGCTTATGCGCAGTCGCAACATTTTTTACAAGTTCAAGAATTAGAAAATCTGTCGTTTTGGCAACAATATGTGTCCCAAATAGAACATAAAGCGGATTTAGGTAATCTTCTGCAAGAGGGAAAAAAACAGCTTAAATTAAGCGACTACAAATACATCATTCATCAATCAGAGCAGACCATCTGCATCGCCGAAGAACGCTTTAAACAGATTAAAATGATGAGTCAAGAACATGGCATTACTTTAAATGCGATTATTCTTTACGCTTGGCATAAGGTAATGCGCATTTATGGCAATGGCAAACAAACGGTAGTGGGTACTATTGTTTCAGGAAGAAACATACCTGTTGATCACGTGGAGCACTCTGTAGGTTTGTACATTAATACGTTGCCGGTGATTGTGGATCACACCCAACATGATGGTCTTAGTGTGCTGGCTGCAATTCGTCGTGTGCAGGAAATTTCTAATGAAATAAATCAACGAAGTGCGATGAGTTTGGCTAAGCTACAAAGTAAGGGCGAACGTTTGTTTGATTGCTTATTTATGTATGGAAATTATCCTAATCTGGCGGTAGAAAATCCAGAAGATCAATTGCCTTTTGAGATCCAAAGTACTTTTGAGAAACGTGATTATCCATTATCGCTTGCTGCAGATGAAGAAGATGACCTGCTGAAGATTAAACTCACTTATGCTGGTGAATTATTTGATACATCATTGATGACGCAATTATTAGTAACTTTAAATTATTTGTTGGATCAAATGGTTCGAAACCCTTTACAAGAAGTGCGTGAATTAAATTATGTAGAATCCTCTTTGCCAGAGCCAATGGGTTCTCCTGGGTTATCGCGGACTTTTATTGATTATTTTGAAGAGCAAGTTTCTTTGTATCCTGGGCGAATTGCTTTGACCCATGAGCAGATGCAGATAAGTTATGCTGAATTAAACCAACGCGCTAATCAGTTAGCGCATTATATTCGCCAACAAGTCCATCTCGAAAAAGACAGTTTAATTGCGCTGTGCCTGGAAAAAAATGAGTATTTAATGATTGCGTTATTGGCAGTGCTCAAAGCAGGTGGTGCTTATCTGCCCATAGATCCTGCAATGCCGGCACAGCGTGTGCAGCATCTCTTGGACGATAGCCAAGCGAAGCTTGTTTTAACGTGTAATGCTGTAAGTCATACATTTCCACGCGCGATAATTTTAGATGATCCTGATGATGCTTTAGCCATAGCACAACAAGCGACACGTAATTTGAATTGGCCGTTAAAGTCTGATGATTTGGCTTATGTTCTTTATACATCCGGTACCACAGGGCAACCTAAAGGAGTAATGATTGAGCATAGGGCTTTTTTGCAGACTTTATTGTCGATGCAAGCTGAGTATTTTTCGGAGCAGAAGCCACTCAATACTTATAGTATGACTCATTTTGTATTCGATATTTTTGGTTTGGAATACGGTTTGCCTCTATTAACAGGTGGTAGAGTAGAATTGGGGACTCCCTTATTCAATATGTTAGATTGTCGCTCTTTTGATTTTATTCAAATGACCCCTAGCGTGTGCGAGTTAAAATTAGACTCATTGCAGCATTGCAGCACCACCACTTTTTTAATTGGCGGTGAAGTGCTTTCCCCAGAGTTATTAGCAAAAGCTTTAGCGAAAGCACATAGAGTGATTAATGTTTATGGACCTACTGAAACGACCATTTGGTCTACGACAAAGCTATATTCTAAACATGATGCACCGACAGTAAGTATAGGTAAGCCTCTTCATCATGAGTCTGTGTATGTATTAGATGATTCTTTAATGCCCATGCCTATAGGCGCTGTTGGTGAGCTTTATATTGGGGGGGCGTGTTTGGCTCGTGGGTATTTAAACCGTCCTGATTTAACGGCGAAGCAGTTTATCACGCATCCATTATATAATCGTTTATATAAAACGGGAGATCTGGCTAAGTGGTTACCTCATGGTGAGTTGGCATTTATAGGGCGGAATGATTTTCAAGTGAAAATTAGAGGCCACCGGATAGAATTAGCCGAAATCGAGGCGATACTGCGCATGCACCCTCAGGTAAAACAAACGGTGGTGATTGAGCTTGAGCAGAATTTAATAGCTTATTTTACTGCGTCAGGATTAGTGGTTGAGACGCAACTTCGCGACTTTTTAAAAGAACAATTACCGGATTATATGTTGCCACAGGCCTATATGCAGCTGGAGCAATTTCCACTCACTGTTAATGGTAAGTTAGATAGAAAGGCGTTACCGAAACCCAATTTGACCAGGCGTGCGCATTATGCACTTCCTACAACAGAACAAGAAAAACTCTTGGCTGCTTTATGGGAAGAAGTGTTAGGTGTCAGTAAAGTGGGGGTGACAGATAATTTCTTTGATTTGGGAGGACACTCCATCTCCCTAATTAAACTCTTTAGCAAATTACCCGAAGCAATCAAAGCACGGATTACGGTATTGGATTTATTTAAATTTCCTTCAATTAGTGCCTTGTTGGGTTATTTAGCGGCAGACAAGTACTCAGATGAATTAGAACAGAAAAGAATACAACCCGCTTTAAAACAGGATGATATCGCCATCATCGGGATGGCGGGCCGTTTTCCTGGTGCTGATGATTTAGAAACATTTTGGTTTAATTTACAAACCGGCAAAGAAGGACTCACTTATTATTCACGTGAAGAGTTACTGGAGCAAGGATTAGATCCTTCTTTAGTAGATCATCCGAATTATGTGAAAGCACAGTGTAAATTAAGCGATATCAAATGCTTTGATGCTGAATTTTTTGGTTACACCGCTTCGGAAGCGGAGATTATGGATCCCCAGCATCGCTTATTAATGCAATGTGCTTGGCATGCATTGGAAGACGCGAATTATAATCCGCATCATTATGCTGGGGACATCGGAATTTTTGCCGGTTGTGGGCAAAATAATTATTTTAGCGATCATGTGTTACCAAATCAGACGCAAGATGACTTATCTCGGCAGTTTCAATTGATGATTCATCAGCAAGCTAATTTTTTGTGTACCAAAATTGCTTATAAATTGAATTTGACTGGACCTGCAATCACCATTCAGACGGCATGTTCCACTTCTTTAGTCGCAGTACATCAGGCATGTTTGGCTCTAAATGCTGGTGATTGTGATATGGCATTAGCGGGTGGGGTATCTATCGGTCAATTAGAAAAGCAAGGTTATTTATATCAACCTGGATTAATTTTTTCGCCCGATGCTAAATGCCGTGCTTTTGATGCTCAAGCGCAAGGTACTTTTGAAGGCCAGGGTGTTGGTTTGGTAGTATTAAAGCCATTGAGTACAGCATTAGCTGATGAAGATTTTATTTATGCAGTAATCAAAGCCTCTGCTATTAATAATGATGGACATCAAAAAATTGGTTTTACCGCACCGAGCCCCCAAAAACAAGCAGAAGTCATTCGTTTGGCGCAACAAAGAGCGGCGTGCTCACCAGATACCATAAGCTATATCGAAGCACATGGTACAGGAACTGCTTTGGGCGATCCTATTGAAATGGAAGGACTAACTCAGGTCTTCAAAGATTCTGGTATGGCACTTGAATCTTGCGCCCTTGGATCCGTGAAAACAAATATAGGGCATTTAGATGTAGCAGCAGGTATTGCAGGGTTAATAAAAACGATTCTTTGCCTTTATCATAAGCAATTAGTTCCTACTCTGCATTATCAGTCTGGGAACAGTAAAATCAATTTTGCCGCCAGTCCTTTTTATGTTAACACTGCTTTAAAGCCTTGGACTCAAGGTGACTTTCCACGGCGTGCGGGAATAAGTTCTTTTGGGATTGGTGGAACTAATGCCCATTTAATTCTTGAAGAAGCTCCTGTCGAGGCCAAACAAGAACGAGGAACTCCTAAACTTTATGCTTTTGCCAAAACGGAATATTGGTTACCTGCACGAAAAAAAGCAGTAGTTGCCAAACCACCAACTCAAGCGAATGGGGTTATTGTTCATGATCGTAAGTACATTATTTCTGTGTTACGGAGCCTATGGACTACGTTATTGGGTATTGAATCATTTAAAAATAATGAGGATTTTTTTGATTTAGGGGGGGATTCACTCGTAGCAGTGCAATTGAGTGCGCAATTGCAACGACAATTAGGGGTGCATCTGGAATTAATGTCCTTAAATCGAATTACTATTGACGGTTTATTGGCATTAATCGAAAAAGAACAAGAAAAAACTGATAAAGCACATTCGCCTGTGGTTTTAATTAAAGCCGGAAACGCACATCAAAACAAGATTCCATTAGTGCTCATTCATCCAATCGGTGGCGATGTTTATTTTTATCGTGATCTCGCCAAAGCACTCCCTGAAAACCAGGCCGTGTATGCCTTACGCTCGCCATTATTGGATGGGGGGGCGTCCTTTACCAGCATTGAATCTATGGCCGCTTCGTATCTGCATCATCTGCAGCAATTTGGGTTACAACCCCCGTATATTTTAGGTGGCTCATCGTTTGGTGGTGCAGTAGCACTCGAAATGGCAAGACAATTAGCTCAATCAGGACAATTAATACCACTAGTAGTGCTTATTGATACCCCTGCTTATACCAATTTACCTAAATTGATGAACCCAGAAGAGATTCTTATTTATCTGATGCAACATGGACTAGGTAATTTACAGATTTCAATTGCAGAGTTACAGGCACAAAAAACATTGGAGCAGAAAATAGAGCTCATTGCGAATCGCGCCAAAGATTCAGAGTTAAAAGAATTATTATCCACAGAGTTTTTGCCGCGATTTTTACATACCTGGCAAGCACATGGACGGCTTTTGCATCAGCATCAGCCAGAGCCTTATCCAGGTAGAGTACTCTTTTTTGCGCATACTGAGATTATCGATGATTTTCCTTCTGATCAGGAAACTCATTGGCAGAAACTGGTTGATGGATCTTTTAAATCTATTTTGGTCCCAGGTACTCATATTACGATGAATGCAGCACCTCATGTACAAGTGATTGCAGATGCTCTCGTATTTGAGCTCAAACAGAGATACTATAGCCGGGAATTATTGGTTGAGGTAGAGGCATGATTGCATTAAATCAATTGGGTATGGCTTATGGTCAACGGCTTCTTTTTTATGATGTAAGTCTGAACTTAAATTCAGGGTTTTGTTATGCTTTGGTGGGCGCAAATGGCTGCGGAAAATCAACTTTTTTTCGGCTGATTACTGGAGAAGAGGAGGTGACTTCCGGGGAAATTATGATGCCCAAGGATGCTACAATTGGCTGGTTGAAGCAGGATCAATTTCGTTATGAAGATACTTTAATTAAGGATATTGTCTTACAAGGAAAGCCTAAATTATGGCAGGCCTTGTCGGAACGTGAAGCCCTATTGGCAAGTGATACTTGGGATGATGATAAAGGCTTTCGTTTTGCAGCTTTGGAAGAGATTATCGCGCATTATAATGGATATTCGGCGGAAGCAGAGGTTGAAACGATTTTATTAGGTTTAGGAATTGCTAAAGATTATCTGCAAAAACCACTTAAGGCATTGTCAGGTGGTTATAAGTTGCGTGTTCTATTGGCACAAACTTTATTTCAACATCCTTCTGTTTTATTGCTCGATGAGCCCACAAACCATTTGGATATTTTATCTATTCGTTGGTTGGAGAAGTATTTAAAAAATGAATACCAAGGACTAGTTATCTTTATTTCCCATGACATGGAATTTATTGATAATTTAGCGGATTATATTTTGGATCTGGATTACGGTGAAATCAGACAATACCGCGGCAATTATGCGCGCTTCCTAACGGAAAAAAATCAGTTAGAAGAGCAAAAAAATCTTGAAAAAAAGAGTGCTGAAGCCAAGATTGCAGAAATGCAAAAATTTGTTGATAAATATAAAGCCAAAGCCTCTAAAGCAGGACAAGCGCGCTCGCGCATGAAGATGATTGAAAAAATCGAGATTCCTGATGTGAAGCACTCTTCACGAGTTGCACCGCATTTTCATTTTGCACCTAAAAAAATATCTGGAAAGCATGTAATTAAAGCAGAGCACTTGAGTAAATCATTTAAGAATAAGACCTTATTCACACATCTCGATTTTAAAGTAGATCGTGGTGAAAAAGTAGCAATTATGGGGGTTAATGGAATTGGGAAATCCACTTTAATTAAAATCTTAACGGGGATGATCCAGAGTGATGAAGGCCAAGTTATTTTAGGTCATGAAGTAAGCATGAGTTATTTTTCTCAAGATCATCATGAACTGCTCAATCGTCATGTGAGTGTCTTTCATTGGTTATCTGACGTCGTGAGTGGTGTGACTGAGCAGCAGATACGTAGGGCACTTGGTCAAATGTTGTTTGTGAAAGAAGATGTAGATAAGGATATTTTATCACTCAGTGGAGGGGAGGCTGCTCGACTCTTATTGGCTAAGACGATTTTAGAGTCACCTAATTTATTAATTCTTGATGAGCCAACGAACCACATGGATTTGGAAACCATTGAAGCTTTGGCGCAGGCCTTAGTTCATTATAGTGGAACGGTTGTTTTTGTCAGCCATAATCGACATTTCGTTGACAAAATTGCAACGAGAATTTTATATTTCGATCCGCAAACAGGTGTTCGCGATTATAAAGGATGTTATGTGGATTTTGCTCAGCATTATATGGAGTGACTATCCTTATAGAACCATCATTTTGAAGGAGTAATAATGCAAAACCGATTTTTACCATGGTTATTTTTGCTGTCATTAATTAGTACTTGTGCTGAAGTGGACATTTCAGTACCTGGGTTTCCCCAGATTGCGCAGTTTTTTAATGTTTCTGAAAGCGTTATTCAAGCAACGATTACCTATAATTTTTTAGGTTATTTCCTTGGAGCTTTGCTTTACGGTCCTTTGTCGGATAGTTTTGGCCGAAGAAAGATGATGTTATTTGGCAATGCGATTTTATCAATAGGTGCAGTGGGTTGTTTTTATGCGCCAAGCATTGATTTTCTTTTAATGTCTCGATTTATCCAAGGTATTGGCGCGAGTACTTCAGTCGTTTTGGTATTCACTATGATTGCTGATTTATACCAGGGTGAAAAAGCGATGAAACTGATTGGCATGATGAATGCTGCATTATCAATCATTATGGCTTGTGCACCTTTATTAGGAGGCGTAATCAATCAAGCGATTGGTTGGCGAGGCAATTATGGCACGGTGGCAATATTTAGTGTGTTTGTTTGGGTTTTATTATTGTTTTTATTGCCAGAATCAAAGAACCAATTAGATCGTTTTAACACTAAAAAAATGATGGGTGATTACAGGCAACTACTTACCAGTAGCCAATTTATTACAGCATCTATGGTTCCAAGCCTATTATTTGCTGCATATATGTCTTATATAGTAGGTAGTGCTTTTTTATACATAGAAACATTTGGTTTAACTACTTTAACTTTTGTAGTACACCAGGCAATTATTGTGGCTTCTTTTGCGATAACCAGTATGTATGCAAGCAAAATTATTCCCATATTTGGTCCAAATAAAACGGTAAAATATGGTGTCACTTTGAGTTTCATCAGTATATTGGCTTTTGTTGTATTGAGTGTAGAAGGTATAAGTTCAGCCTATTGGACCACTTTATTTATGTCTTTATTTGGGATCGGTTTTGCTGCTTGTTATCCCATTATCTTTTCCAACTCTTTGTCCATATTCCCGGTATTACAAGGTCCTGCTTCTTCATTGATCATGGGGTCTAGGGCTTTGTTGGTTTCTGTGTCTACGGCGATCACGGGTTATTTGTATAATGGACAGCCCTTTATGTTTGCTTTGTCTATTTTCTTTGGCGTAATCATCGCGAGCTTGTTTTCTTTAAGTTGGTTAAATGCGAACCAACCTTCAGAGGAAGTCCCTGCGTGATTTTAAATGAATATTGTTCTTCCGCTCAATGTTCAGTCATTGGCGGAACCATTGCATATACAATTGCTAATGAGTACGCAGCTGAATTACCACTCATTGTGGTTCATGGCGGGCCTGGGACCCCGCATAATTATTTAGCTTCTTTAGCTTCGTTTCTTCCCGAGAGACCTGTAGTTTTTTATGATCAGTTGGATTGCGGCTGGTCTGCAAAAACGAATAATCCGCACTGGTGGCACATAGATCGCTTCGTGGATGAAATTGAAAAACTAAGTCAGCATTTAGGATTTCAGCGATTTAATCTTTATGCACATTCTGCAGGAACTATGTATGCTTTTGATTATGCATTAACATATCCTGATAAGATTACCAATCTTATTTTGGCCTCACCTGTGTTAAGTATCAACGCTTATTTAGCTTCTATGCATGAATTACTCGCCACTTTTCCTGAGAATATCCGAACGGCTTTTAAATTGGCAATTGAACAGAATAAAACGAATACTCTTGAGTTGATGGAAGCAACCGCATATTTTGCGGAGCATCATTTATGTCGTTTACCGGTTTGGCCAGATGAACTGTTCGAGTCTTCGGTGAATACCAATACTCAGTTACGGGATCACATGTGGGGATGTAATGATTTTCTAGTGACCGGTGTTTTGAAAAATTATGAACGATTACCCCATTTATCTGCATTTGAGGTAAACACCTTGATTACAGTGGGAGAGTATGATTTTATTTCACCCATTACATGTAAAAAATATGCTGAATTAATGAGTAATGCGCAATTGGCAATTATCCAGGGTGCGTCACACAATCCTCATTTAGAGCAGCCAAAGTTGTATGCAGAGGTGTTACATTCATGGTTAGATAGCAAGTAAATAAAAGTACCCACCAATAGATTAGAGAAATGAATTAAGTTTGCTTTTAACTTGACTGGAGCATTTCTTAGATCAGTATATTTTTTAAATATGGAGATTTATTCCATGACTTTTATTGAGACATGCCAACAATTAAATGTGACTAAAGAGAGCCATTTTCATGAACTTGCTCAAATAGCGATCGAAAGTTACTATTTAATCCCATATCCTGGTAAAAAAGATATAAAGCCACAGATCAACAGGCCACGCCATGGCGGTTTACATGTCAGTAGCGCCGCACTTAACTTAGAAATGTTCATTGAATTGTATCAGAAATATGCTCCTGGCGATTTAAATGAGTTAAAAACACAAGATGGTTCTTCTTTGAATCCGGAAACGATTAAATTACTTAAATTAGCAGCTATTTATCATGACTCTGCAAATATTAATGAAGTTGAAGGTGATGAGAAAGCCCATGGGGAAAATTTTAAACGAGATATGTTATCGCTTGGCTTTACACTTGATGTTATCGCCCCTATTGCATTAGCAATAGAAAAAAAAGATGGTGAAGCTGGTAAAAATAATAAACCTTCGGAAATAAAAGAAACGAAAAATATTTATCAAAAATTAATCCACGATGCTGATTGTCTTGATATTATTCGTGTTGTGGCTGAAGGCAATTTTGATAGAGAGTATCTTGATATTTTTAATGATTTATCACAATTCCCTGATTTTTTAAAAGAGCTTGATGAAATCATTGAAAATCACTTAGAAACACTGAAGAGTTTTGAAGGCGATGGTGCGGTAGGCAATCTTCACAGTGAATGCGAATACTCTTCAAACTGTTATTTAAGTGTGGTGGAAGCAGAAAAAAATATGCTATTGCAAACAATTTTGTTTGCTTGTTTACGTGAAGGAAAAAATGTTGCTTTTTCTGATATAGATATTTCTTCTTTGTCATTACTGGATCTCTATAATCGCAAAAACAGCCTTAAAGTCCAACGTATTGTTGCTGAAATGAATCCTTTGCTTAAAGATACCTCGGAGCAACAGTTAGGCATGAAACTTTATCAGAAAGACGGTTGTTATGTGCGTGCATTAAAAAGTACTGTCTTCGATGATGAGTTAAAAGTATTAAAAGAAAACCAAAGGGTATTGAATCAGTGTGGTATTCATTCTACACGCGAATTAAAACAATTTTTTGAGCAACAATATGATAATGACAAGGTTTGGGCACCAAAAGGGTTCAAATGGCGTCCATGTTCTTTTTTGATGAAAGAAGTCGCTACAGAGCTTTTTGGAAGTGATTTACTTGTTATTATTAATCCTCACCATCAAGGGACTTTGGTACCTTATTTGTATAAAAAAAATGTCATGAGTCATAGCGCAGCTGATGGTGTATTTCAATATGATGCTAAAACTGGTTTTAATAAAGATAAGAAAGATATAAAGGGTATTCGTGAAAAGATGATAGAGATGGAGACGCGTAGAAAAGGAATTTCCGCGGATCTCATTCCCGATAAGGGGCTTCATTATTGGGGAAAGTCCGCTCTTAGCCACAATGAAGCTCTTGGCACTTATGAGAAAGAAGGTATTGTAGGGATTATTGTTGGCAATACGGAAAAATCGGCGAAAGATGCTTTATTATTACAATCAAAATTAGGTTATCCTCTTCGTGAGTTTTATAGATACTCACCAGAAAAAGGCCTAAATATCACTAGCACAACAGAGGTCCTCGCTCAAGCTTGTATTACAACACATGGGGTTTATATCTCTGAAATTGAGAGTCGGATTAAGCAACTTAGGCTGCCCCCTAATGCGATTTCAATTCAAACGACAACCTATAAGAAAGATATTCAGGAATGGAATAATCTTACTATGCCTGTTGTTGATTTCACTATTCACTGTAATTATACAGGACTTGATCAAGAAACAATCAAGAAAATACAATTTATATTAAATAACTTGTTAAAATTGAAACCAATAAATTTGAATTATGCTGATTTTGTTCTCGATGTAATTGTCAGCAATACGGATAAGGGCATGAAGGTATTTATTCATTCGTTTGATGAAGGCTCACGGTTCAGAGATAAATTTGTCAAAGCAATACTTGATGATTTAGAGAAAATTTTATCCGATTCAATACTTTTGGAAGATATTGTTTTGGGGAATCAATTAGTAAATGAATTGAAAACAAAGACAATAAAAAATATAAAATTAGCGGGCTTAGATCCATATCAATATACGTTTACTCATCCAGGCCATGACAAGATTAAATGCCGTGCCTGGGTTAGAGAGGGACGATCAGAAATTGAGTTTTCGTTAGAAAATGAGAAGAAAATAACTCGACTCATCGATTTTTTACCCGCCATTAATAAGCAATATTTTCAAGAAAGAATTGAGGTGCTAAATCGTGTAGTAAACGATGAATTAATTAAGAGTGAATTAAAAAGAACGGGCATTGAAAGTCTTCATTTTAGTCTGGTTACCTCTGGGGGTAAGGAAAAATTAATTATAAAATTTGTGTCAAATGATCCTCAGGGGATGAATGTCATAAACAAAATGTTATCAATAACGGATATAGCAAAATACAGAGTTACCAATGAAAATGAAATCGCTATTACTTTTACACCTAAAAATATTCAAAAATTATTAGAATATTTTACCGAAAGCAATTTTCAGTTTTCTGCCCCTAAAATCATACAGAAAAGACATTGTTTCTTTACAAATGGAAGTAAAAAGGAGGAAGATTCTTTTATTGATAGTGCTAACTTAACGCTTTGAGGATAAAGCACTGAACTTTTGGGACGTCCCTTGCAAGTGTCCAACACCCAACTAAATTTTTTTATTATGTTATAGAAGTGCCAATCCAGGCAGGCACTCCTTAGAGGGAAGTTGGGGATAATGATTCTTCGCTTAAAGCGTGCAAAATTGTGCCTTGAAGCTCTAATTTTAAGTTTTTAGCCTTATCTATGAATACATCGTCTATTTTTTGGATTAACTTTTCGCAATTGATAAGCACATTACCATGAGAAAACGCAAGCTTGTCTATTTCCTCAATAAGTTGTTCACTAGTGCAAAATATACATTCTGGTTGTGCCTCCGTATTATAAAACACGAAATCATTATGTCTTAGCTTATGGATAAGCAACGCATGACCTGGCAACTTAAGTCCATTTTTCGTTTCAAAATCATCAAATTGAATCATAGTTCCTGGGGATAAACAATTAAGCTTGTTAGTTAATAAGCCTTTGTCGAATATCGGTACTCTAGGAGGTGAAGTTAAGTCACAGGATTCACTCTTTTTCTTTGCTGGGGCTGCAAATAATGTGTCTTCTACCCTCTGTATAAATTTCATGTTATCTATAAAAGTTACTCTTTCAAAAACCTTGGCTATATCATCCACTTTTTCACACAATTGGGTGCCATTGAGAAATTTACATTCAGGGTAATGCGCATCAGGATTAAAAAATAAATACTTGTCAGCTTCTATTTTATTAATAAGCATCGAATGGCCAGTTAAAGGGAGGGCCCAGTTTGTTTCATATGCAACAAATTTAATATATGCCCCATTTTCTAATGAATCCATTTTTTCTTTAAATAACTCTCGATTAATCCCATTCTCCTCTGTGCGTAGGTTTTTTTCTTCAGATTTTTTAAAAATATTATAGGGAACAATATTTAGGAAAATAAATTTTAATACTTCGACAAAGGTTACTAAGGAGAGAATATGAGTTTTAGATAAATTTTCCATTTTACTGTAATCAAACTCATCACTATTTGAATTTTTAAAATTATCAACAAGTAGATCCATGTCTTTAATTGAGCCTACATCCATAATTGTAAAATAATTACAGACTATATCGCATAAACCTTGATGTTTTTCATACACATCAAAAATATGAGGATAACTTTTTTTGGAAAATTTATGATGTTTTGAATTAAGGAGATTGAGTACAAATTTTTCAAGTTCTATATTACAAGCTTCTAATGTATTTTTGATTTCCAAATTGGTGAGTATGTCTTCTTGCATAAACGTATTAATTAATACCAACGATAATTAATTTTATCTATTTGCTTAAATAAATTACAATTAATTAAATTTATATGTCATATAATTGGAATAAATATGTGGGGTTTCTGCTTGTTTGCAGAAACCTCACAGAAAATTTGATGCACGCCCAATTCTATGGATTGGCATCTTGCGCATTCAAGTTTTTATTGTAAACCAGCACCTATTTGGAGGGAGAAGTGCCAGGGTGAGTCATTCTGTATCTGGTTTCTTCTAATTGATCAATTTGTCTATCTAATGACATAATTTCTCTATTATAAACATTAGTAGTAGCAAAATAAGAAGCGGGTATCGCTACTGGTATTCCTACGAAAAAAGAGCTTGCAGCCAGTTGTGAAACATGAGGCGAGGTCAGTTTTTTTCTTCGGCTTTTTAATTGCTTTAATTCTGCATCAATTTGTTTGAGAGAAGGATCTTCATGATGAATTTTATTTTGTTTTTGAGTTTTATCTTCTAGCTTGTTATAAATTTGTTTGTCTTTTGACCTACCAAAAAACTTCATGTTTACTCCTGAAACGTTGTTATTGTTGTTTTAAATATATTCACACTGCGCATAATATTTTTTTTATAGGGACTTGTCTATTTTTGAAGAGCATAAAGAATGGAATAACGTGAGTTGAATCGAAATTCGATGCAGCGTCTATCGAGCAATCCTATGTTTTAAATCAGATCCCAATATAAATGCTTTAAATAATTGGTTTATATAAAGGACACTTTTGTCTTTATGAAAAACCAGGTAATAATGATTATCTGTATTTGACCATTCAGGTAACACTTCGATTAAAATATTATTTTTTAATGCATCAGAACATAAATAATAGGGAAGAAAAGCGATACCTCGATCAAGGCAAGCCATTTTGTGTAAAAAGATTAAAGAACTACTTTCAATCATTGCATTTTTAATAGGAACTTTAAAAACGTCTTCTCCGTTTTTTAAGGGCCAATCACTCAGAGAACTATGCTTTAACAAAGAATGCTCCTTTAGATCCTCAGGGCTTTTTATCGAATTATGGCTGGATAAGTATGCAGGAGAAGCAACGAGACAACGAGATACTTTACCGATGTAACGAGATACAAGAGTTGAATCAGTGAGCTTACCAGTTCGGAAGGCAAAATCAATTCCTTGCTGGGTCAAATCCATGAGCTGATCCGTAATTATTAAACGAGTTCTTATTTGAGGATAAAGGGAGTTAAACTCACTTAATAAAGTCGGCAATAATTCTAAGCCAGTGATCTCAGGACAAGTAATTACTAGTTTTCCAGAAGGGGTTTTTGCATACTCTCGTAAATGATTTTCTGCATTCGCAACTTCTTTCAACATGATTTGACAATGTTCAAATAAAATTTTCCCACCTATCGTGAGACTTAATGATCTGGTCGTTCTTTTGAGTAGCTTAATTCCAAGAACACTTTCCAGTTGTGATATTTTTTGGCTGACCCAGGCTTTAGAGATGCCGGCTTCAAGTGCTGCTTGGGTAAAACTTTGATTTTTAACTACCAAAGCAAAAATTGCTAAATCATTGAGATTCAATTGATTGTTTATCATAGTGAACAATATGTTTTTATTTTTCTATCTAATCAATTAATTGGCTAATCTATACCATTAACTCCTGATCTACAACTTCAAGGAGCGATAATGCCGTTTATTTTATTTTTAATTTGTTCATTATTTATTAACCCTATATTTGCCAGGGTGATTCATTATGAGTTGGATAGCTTTGCAGACATTGCAACTTTATATGAGGAGATGCGAAGTGATCCTCGATCAACCCTACTGGTTTTTGATTTAGATGACACTCTAATTACCATGACGCAGCCATTAGGTAGTGTGGGTTGGTGGGACTGGCAAGCTGAATTACAAAAAACTGGAAAGGATCCCGATAAATTATTTACTCCTGACTACCAACAATTGGTACGTATTCAAAATATCTTATTTCAATTAATCAAAATGGAGGTTACCGATAAATACGTATTGCCTTTCCTTAATCACGTAACAGATCAAGGTGCAATTATTTTGGGATTAACTGCTCGTGGCAAAGATCATTTAAGTGCAACCATGATGCAACTGAAAGACAATAATTTCACGGTTGGTGATAAATTATTGTTCCAAGAAAAAGGATTGAAATTTAGAAACAATAAAACATCACTCGCAGATAATTTTCAATGTCCACAATTTAGCAAAGAAGTCATTTATCAACGAGGTATTATGTTTCTTGATGGAGAAGATAAAGGACAAGCATTACTGTGTGTTTTATCCAAAATAAAAACGGAGATTAAGACTATTATTTTTGTTGATGATGCAAAAAGAAACAGTGTATCAATCGATAAAGCGTTCACTGATCGTAACGATTTATTGGTATTGAATGTCCTTTATACCAAAGAGAATACCAAAGAGTTGGAAATTCAAAATAATCCACTCATACAACAGCAGCTCTTTGAACAGTGGAATCAAATTAAAAATCATCTAAACGAAATTATCGTGCAGTCGAATTTCTAAAGAAAGATACTGGAGTAAAACTGCTCGCCTTTTCTCACAAATTTGGGAAAAGGTTTTTCCGCATTTAATTGGCATTAAAAATTTTTATCGCAAAAGTATCTTCCGGATATTCCGTCTTTTCTCGCATATTATCCAGGCTATTAAAGAAATTAAATGTCCAATTTCGATCTTGATAACTCGCTGTGTAAAGCCCTGTTGTTGTACCGGCATCACGTTCAAGAAATCCTTTTTCAGAATCAGAGTTTGCAATATTAACCAAAGCATGAATTGGATTAGAAGCATCTTTCTTAACCAGACAAACACCTTGATTTAAACCTATATCTTCAAAGTCACAATTAATGATGTTGTATTTTTTTTTGCTGGTCAATGCACGAATAAGTAATTGAATATCAGCAACTTGAGTGCTTACTTTAATTTCAAATACAGCGTTGCCTTTATTATAAATAATGCGGACATTTTTCTTATTTAATGTGTCATCATATTCATGCATAAGATTTAAGAGTGCTTTTTTTTCGCTTGAGACATTAATTTTTTTAGTATGACATGTTAACTGGATCAGATACATTACATTCTGTTTTGTTTGCGGTTCAAGTTCTGATTTAAAATCATCAACCTCATCCTGCATCGCGATTACATGCTCTGTTGAGGCTAAACAAGAGACGGGCAAAGTAGGCGCTTGATTGATTTTCGTAATGAGAACATGGTCCTTATCAATCTTTCGTTTTTTGACCATGGACGCATTGACTTCAATTTTTTTCCCTCTGAACAAATATGCTGAATAACCTGATTCCCGTGTTGTTCGATGGGGGGTAGTGGAGTGTTTTTCCATAAACTTATCGATTTTTCTTTGTTCATCTTCGTTTTTTATAGGAACAATTTTTTTGCTGATTTCTTTGTAATAGTGTTGTTCATACTTGCTTAACTCATGTTTTCTTTTCATGTAAATCTCTACATTAAAACAAATCAAAAAGAACAATAAATGATCACAATTGTAATGTAATAAGATTAAGAATTTATTAAGAACGAGTTTATTAGTTTTATGGGATACGAGTAAGGTAATGGCAGTGGCCTAAATGAGATCTTCAATGAGGCTATTTGTATAAATTATCAATGAGTAGGGAAATTCCCTACTTATTGATAGAGAATTTAGAAGATGTTGCAATGGAAGTTACGGCTTTTACTGGGCTACAAAACCACCATCAATACTGAATAATGAGCCTGTAATAAATGAGGACTTTTCTGACAGTAAAAATTCCACAAGATTGGCAACTTCTGCTGCCGTACCCACCCGTGAGATAGGTTGCGCTAACTTTAATGATTCATAAATGTTTTCCTTGGGAACTCCCGACTTAGCCGAGTACGCACTGACAGCAGTGTGGTATAAAGGTGTTTCAATTGTTCCTGGGCATACGCAATTGATTCTAATATTATATTTTGCGTAATCAATGGCCGTGCTTTTAGTGAGTTGAGCTATAGCAGCTTTGGTTGCCCCATATATAGAACTTTCCCCTTTACCAACGAGCGATTGATCTGATCCTGTTAAAACAATAGTTCCACTATTTTGTCTTTTCATCACTGGAATTGTACATTTAAGAGCATAATAAATTCCTTTCAAATTAATATTAATGACCCGATCCAAATCCTCAATAGAGGTATCTTCTAAATTTGCAAATAAATGGATACCCGCATTTGCAAACAATAAATCGATTTTGTGTTCACGAGAAATAATATCCTGGAATGCTTTTTCTACTTCAGAAAAAATGGATATATCACAAGGAACATAATGAACTAAAGAATGGCTTTGGGTTGGTTTATGTATATCCAAGTTATAAACGCGAGCTCCTTTCTCTGCTAAAAGAGCTGCGGTAGCTTGACCAATTCCTGTGGAGCCCCCTGTTACAACAAAAATTTGGTTTGAAAACATGTTCTATCTCCAAAGATAATTAGGATTTAATTTTCTCCTTCTTGACTTTAACACCGAATGAAAAAATTACTCCACTTTCTTAAAGTAAATATATTGGATTTATGGATTGAGATGCCGTTGATGCTCCAAAATGGAGCCACATCTTTTATATGTAATAGCTTAAGAAACTCTCCTGCAAGCGTTTTGCAGAAGAGTCAATGGAGTAGAATAATACCAATCGCCTACAAACCTAATAATTATGCTCCATGCAAATTATTAAGCATTGGTTCTGTTGTATTTTTAGCGGAACTTTTAGTAGAGTTGCGTGCAAAAAACTCACAATAGTTTCGATCAGTAGTTCGTTCATGCGTGGAGTTTTTTGCTGTTCCTTCAACAGAAACTAATGAGGTTTGAGAAGTAGACGAACATTTCTCCATCCAACCTCGATAAAAATTTTGTAAACGCTTTAAAATCTCATCCTCTTCTCCAGCATTATACTTAGAAACTCTAAGCATCGCTCTTTGAATGAAGTTGGTGTTAAAATAATTTTTCTTTGTAGCTTGACCTACATTATGTCCGGGGTGATTAAAAACAAACTCAATGTTTCGTGTATTTAAAGCCTCTGCTAAAATCTCTTTCGCTGCTTTATCCATACGTTCAAGGACATCTGAATTGACATGATACCAATCGCATGCGGATAATTTAAGTTCGCCAGGTTCTTCTTTGTTGCATAATACGATATCTCTATCGGTGAATACGGGACGATTTTTTATCGTATGAGTAAATTTCTCATATTCCGCTCCTCTCTTAAAAAAAGTCATCTTAGAGTTGATTTTATCTTGAGTGAACGCAGTTTGCATTGCTCCCTGCCCGGTTCCGGTATTTGTTTTTCGTTCCAGGATGACATATTCTTCTGTACTGTGAGACTCTTCAGTTAATGGATTGGTCTTAGTAAAACGTCGTTTGGCAATGCCATCAAATTCCTGTTCTTGTCTTGAATCTGTAAGAGGGATTCGAACATTGAACGAACGATGCATATTCATAGCTAATTTATAGGCATAATCTTTGACTGAGCGTTCATATAAAGAAATATCTTGTTCAGAAGTTGATTCTTGGTGATTTAATTGCTTCGCAATCCCACTTCGTTGCAAAATGTCATGTGCAAGTTGTTCTATAGTTTCCTCAATTTCTGGCTCTTCATTATCTAAGTACTCCACTTTAGCTAATTCAACTGAATGCCCGAATGGTTCTAAAGTATAAGTAATAGGTTTTGAAAACGTAAATGCAGATAAATTATTATACCACCATTGTAAGGTCATATTGCAAAAGAAGTCTTTTTTGGGGTCAAGAGACCTTAGATACAGTTCCTCTAACTCTTTGCAAAGTTCTTCATTTTGTTGTTCTAACTTTTTTTGACGCCCTGCTACTATATTTTTCAATTGGCCTAAAACTGCACACGAATCTGCAACGTCATTTATAAAAGATACAGTATTTTCTTGCAGTTGACTGGTTTTAATTAGGTTAATTTCTCTATTTAATTGAGCTAGATTATTTTTATGAACCTCTAAAATAAGTTGTCTTATCTGATAACTTTGCAATTTTCCTTCACGACAGTTTATTTGTTGCTCTTTTTCAAATTCATTGAAATATTGAGCAAAAGCGGGTTCGTCTACCAGTAAATTCTCAATATTAGAATTAGTGCCTGTCAGCTTTGAAATTGTACCAATTGCTTGATCGTATAATTGAATTTCAAGCATTCTTTCACTGAGTTTTGTCTCTAATTTTTTCTTATAATTGTCTGGGGTAGGATGTGTGCTTTTTTCTTGGCGAATAGATAAAACTTTTTTAATATCAGAAATCATCCGATTTATTTTTTTAAATCTCTTTCAGCTTGCGCTAAAGAATGTGTCTCTTCAAATTTGCGCGTTTTTAATTTTTCCAAATCAACATTAAGTTTCTCCAGGATTTTTACTAAAGACTTACAGTCTTCCATTTGGCACAATTGTTCTTCCATTTTTATAATATGGAGACGAACCGATTCTGTATCGGAAAAACTTTGCTCAATCGTTTCCTTCTCTTCGACATCTTCATAAGGCGCACGGTCAAGAAGTGTTAGTGGTGTTTCTATAATATACTCTGTATCCATATGGCTATATTCTGTCTCTAAAGCACGTTGCGACAGTTCAAAAGACTCTTTAAGATTTGTTGAACCATCACACAAGACATCATTCCAGTCCTCTCCCTCTTTAATTGGGGCGACAATAAATAAATCGTGGCCAATTTTAAAGCCCGATTTAATAAAATGCTCTTTTGATTCTAAAAGTTGCTTCTCAGCCTCTTTATTTCCTTTATCATTATCAGCAAGCCAAACTACTTGAGCGCCAGGGATGAGCGATGCACGAATGTAAGGAATCGAACTTGTAAGTTCTTGTATCCCAAGTGAGGCGACGACAGTAAACTCCTCTGGAATAATGGATAATAATGAAGCAGCAGTTTCTACTCCTTCGGCAATGTAGATACGTGTCAAATCAGTACCTTGACGAATCATGGCAACTCTGCCAAATTTATCCATATGGTGCCTATTTTCAGTGACTCTTTTAGCATCGTTTCCAGGAGCCGCTTTTTGACCTTCCTCATTTAATTGAATCAGTTGAACTCCAGTCAAAATATTTCTCGAATCATAAATAGGAGTAACAAGACTTTTAGATTTTTCATCATACTTGAAGGTGGTGTGCTGTAAAACTTCTTTTGGAATATGGCGATGTTCCACAAGATATTTTTCTGCTAATGTACCTTCAATCGGTTTTGCTGAGGCATATAAAGTGGCAGCTTTTTTTTGTTTTTGACTTCCTTCTGAGATGCTTTTTAGTTTGTCGTTAATACCTTTATCATTCATAAAATTTGCCTCTAAGTTCACTATAAAATGATTCATGAAGTTATCTAATCACATGGAGCGAGATTAATTAAAGTTCATTTTGAGAAATTTTAATTCGCGCAACTTAACAAAATATTAAAATTGATTGATTTTTACTGGCAAAGTAGATTTTTTATCGCATAAATAGCACAACCGATAAACATCTAGTAAAATATTTAATAATATCCTTCTGTTTTTGGATGATGGTAATAAAATATCAACTTGATTAAATTAAAGTGAAAAGAGTTCAATGGATATTCATATTCAAGAGATCTTGGTAGCATTCAACGAGAGGAATTATTTTAATGATCGCAGAAAAGTTACACATCAAGTTTGATATTGAGCGCATTCAAAATTATTTTAATAAATACGTCAAGCAACTAGAGCCCGTCAAACAAAATGAGATGTTCGGTGGTTGGAGTATACTAAGTACAAGTGGGGATTATCGGGATGGTTTTCAACAAACAGAAGAGCGCTTCTACATTTTCGACCAGGAGAGTGGTGAATATAAGTTTGACTATGAAAGAGCCCATCGTGAGATTGGTTATACATGGCCTAAGATGCATGTTAATCCCACTCAAGTAGGTACTGAATACATTGCCGAGATTATCGAGACTATTTACAAGTTGGGACTACAACCCCATCATGCTCGTTGGACACGGATTTCACCGAACGGAACCACGATTTGGCATCGAGATACATGGGAAAACTGTTATAAAGTTCGGTTGCATATTCCTGTGTTCACCAACCTGGAAAGTGCGTTTGAAACGGAAGAAGGCAAGTTTCATATGCCAGCTGATGGGTCTTGTTATCTTGTTGCGGTCAATTGCTTACATAGGGCATACAATCATGGTAACGCGGATCGTATTCATATCATTATGGATGTAATTGATGATGTGGGTGTCAGCCAATATCACCGTACTGCCGAAAGTTGTCAAACAAATAACCGTTTTATCAATTGCTCTATTTCTCGAGTATTTAAAAAAATTTTGGGCTCATAGCCCAATGACAATGTAAAGCTCGAAGAGCTTATCGCTATTAGAATTGTTTCGCAGCACGTTTTTCTTTTAATTTAGGGCCATTACACTGTAGGCGCTTTTAATTATATTTAAAAGATAACTGTTTTATTGCGATGCACAAATATTCGATCTTCTAAAGCAAGCTTTAATGCACGAGCTAAAACTACTTTTTCAACATCTCTGCCATATTGTTGCATACTTTGCCAATCGTAAGCGTGATCTACATGAATGACATCTTGTTCAATGATGGGGCCTTCATCAAGATTTTCATTGACGAAATGGGCAGTAGCTCCAATAATTTTAACACCGCGATCGTAAGCTTGTTTGTAAGGATTGGCTCCAATAAAAGCAGGTAAGAATGAATGATGGATATTGATTATTTGTCCTTGATATTGTTGCGTAAAATTGGGTGTTAAAATACGCATGTATTTAGCGAGTACGATATAATCAACAGAGTCAAATTGCTTCAGGATACTGATTATTTGTGCCTCGTGTTCTTCCCGAGAGATATTGTCTGCACTTATATGATAATAAGGAATATTAAAATGACTGCATAATGGGAATAAAACATTATGGTTTGATAAAATACCAAGAATATTGGCATCTAGAAGCCCTTCTTGGTAACGAATTAAAATGTCACCTAAAACATGGGCTTCTTTGGTGGCCATAAGGACAATATTTTTTTTATGAGGTGGTTTAATGACTACCATGGTTTCTTGAGGCATTTCCTTTATTAATTGATCATATAAAAGTGATGCATCAATTTCTCCAGCTACCACGGTACGCATAAAAAATTGATGGTTCGTATTATCTACAAATTCATTATTGGTGATGATATTTAGCCCATGCTCATAAAATATCTTAGCGGCTTTATATACAAGACCTGCTCGATCTGGAGCCTGGATTAAAATACGATATTGATTCACGATAGATCTAACTCCTCTAAAACTTAGATTATATTGAATAACGATTCAATTACTTTGTTTTTGAAATCCCTATCTATTTATCCTTATTCATAATTCATGTATGCAACTCAAAATCAATTCGAGTTCCCTTTCCTTATGTTAATTTTTTCATACTTTGGTGAAGATAGCTCTTCTCCTCTTCTCTTCTTGTTGCTGAGATTATATCTCTGTATACTTGCCAAAGTTAACTTGCTATTTTTTCAAAATAGCAGCAGAAAGCACGAACAGTAAAATCCCACAGGAATAGTATTAAGCATCCCATAATTAACAAAAGGACTTGATAATGCAAATTAAATGGCAAGGCATAATCCTGCGCTTCTTTTTTTATGCAGCAGCTTTTTTTATGAACAATATTTCTCAAGCAGGAACTCCAATGTGGACATTCACACCCAATCCTGCTTTTCCCCCTAATGTATCTATGACGCAGTCTGGATACGCTTATGTGCAATATACAGTAACAAATCAATCAAGAAAAACAAAAACTTTACTTATGAATTCCATTCCTGGAGTTACTCAAATGACCACGCCAGGAAACTGTTCTAATCCCTTTACACTGGCTTATCAACAATACTGTACGCTCACTTTGTTTGTGGATGGGAGCCAACTCCTTGGTAATATTAAAGGAGGTCCTGCTGTGTGTGAACATGGCAACCCTTTACAATGTTATCAACCGAGTAATCCTTTAGATATTACAATCCGCAATGCCCGTTTCGTCATTACTCCAAGTGCAGGAGCAAATGGGATAATTTCGCCGGCAAAACCGCAAACCGTTGTTGCACACAGTAGCCTGCTTTTTACTGCGACACCAAATAGTGGTTATCAGGTTTATCAATGGTATGTGGATGGTAATCCAGCTCAATGGGGCGGTTTAAATTTTAGTTTAAACAGCATTACTGCCAATCATACCGTGGAAGTTACATTTAATCAGGCAGCAACTATATTTGGCGGTGCAGAGAATGGCCAGGTGTATTCCTCCAGTGATAATGGTCTTACTTGGAGTGGGACTATTCCGGCACAAAATCATGCGGTTAACAGTATTTATGCCACCAATACAGATATATATGCAGGTAGTGCAGACCATCACGTTTATCGTTATAGCAACAGTAGTGGAAGTTGGGATCAAGGCAAGTCTCCCGATGACTCTGAAGTAATGAGTGTTTTTGTTACTACGGAAACGACTCAAACAACTGTGTATGCAGGTACAAAGAATGGCAACTTGTTCTATTCTACGGATGATAGGAAATCGTGGACAAATCGTCCTTTACCAAATGCTGTAACTGCTGTTAATGGTATTTATGTCACAAATAATACAATTTACATAGGCAGTACAGACATTAATGAGGGGCATGTTTATTATTCGCCGGTTAATGGCAGTAGTTGGATAAAAATTCCTGGTCCTGCAGATGTTGAGGCGATACGTGATATTTTTGTGGTTAATACAATGCTCTATGCCAATACTGCACCAATTAAAATACCACCAGATAGAGATGGAAGGGGACCACGAGAGTACGTTTATACTTATGATTTAACCACAAACGGTTCTTGGAGCTCCTTTATGGATCAGGCAGTTTACAGCCTCTTTGTGAGTGCAGATGGCACTTCCATGTTAGCAGGTACACAAGATGGTTTCATTTACTCATTAATGACCGGCGATTTATATGGATTTATAACAGATACGAAGATTAATAGCGTTTTCTTACTAGGCGCAAACTAAGTTTATAGGGAGATAATTCATGTTAAAGCTAAAATCAATCTTGTTGGCTTTAGTGTCATTGAGTCTTATGGTAGCTGATTCCTACGCAGGAAAATCCGACAGACTTGTAAGCTTGCCTAGCCCGGGATCTGCTTTAGTAGAAAAAGCAGTTTTTATAAAACCAGTTGAAGCTCATAAAAAATTAAAGTTTATAGTGTGGTTAAAACTAAGAAATAAAGCTCAATTAGATAAGTTAGTGGAAGAAATTTACGATCCCCAGAGCCCTAACTATCAGCACTATTTAACCCAGGATGTTTTCGAAGGGCACTATGCGCCAACTCAAGAAGTAGAGCATACCGTACAAGAATATTTCATTGCTCAAGGCATGCAAGCAGATGTAGTCAACCATAGTGTGCATGTAGCAGCTTCTGTACAGCAAATTGAAAGTACTTTGCACACAAGTCTTAATTATTATCTCTATGATAATGGCACTTTTTATGCCAGTACAAGCAAGCCTTCGTTGCAATCTGAAATGGCGCAATACATTGTTGATATTACCGGATTAAACAATATTCCACTTTACTTCCCTAACAATGCGTCAAGCCAGACAAGTGTCAGACCTCAGGATGAAACATTCATCTGGGATTCATTAATCCCCAACGCCATTCCAACTACAACTTCGGTGCATGGGTTTTCTGGGAAGCAGTTGCAATATACCTATAACATCAATAATATTCCTTCTGTAAATGGCACCCACCTGGATGGGAAAGGACAAACATTAATCATCGTTGATGGATGTGGTGCAACGCAACCCCAACAAATTTTGAGTGATGCGAACCAATATTTTAGTGCCAATGGTATCAAGCCGTTTTTTACTTCTGGCTCCTCCCGAAATTTTGCAATGCTTAATCAAAATTTCACACCATATACTACCCTATGCACGCCCAGTAGGCCTGGAGAATATGGCTTTACTGGTGAAATTGCCCTGGATATTGAATCTTCTCACACCCTGGCTCCAGAAAATAACACTGTGTTAATTGTTACAGATGACAATAATCAAGCCGTAGCCTTGCAAAGTGTGATTGGTTATTTAACTTCCCATAACTTCACTATTGCTGGATTTTCTAACGCATACGTTATTTCTAACAGTTGGACTAGTCCTGAGTCAGCGAATGTTGATCCCAATACATCAATGGAACAATCGTTACAAACTGCCGCTGCATTTGGAATCAGCGTGCAATTTTCATCCGGAGATTGTGGCGATAACACGTATACAAGCCCTCGTAAAGGTGCAGATGGAAAAATAAAATGTCAAAACAAAGGTGATGCAAAAGCAGTGAATTATCCAGCAAGTTCTCCTTACGTTACGGCTGTAGGCGCAACTTCCGTATTTGTAGATGCTTTCTACAATTATGCTTTTGAAAATGTGTGGGGCACTTACGATGTGAAAAAGAATGGATTTGTTTCAGGTACTACAGGTGGTATTAGCCAATTTTATCAAGCACCAACTTGGCAAAGCTCGATCAGCTCGTTTTATGCTGGCGGATATGGCTATATAAATGATGCAACAAATACTGTTTGCGGGACGGAAGGGAATCAACCTTGCCGTGCAGTCCCAGATGTATCCATGTTGGGTGATCCAGGCACGGGCCTAAATATCGTACTGGATGGGGCGTATCTGCAAGATGGTGGTACTAGTTTAGCATGTCCTTTATATTCTGCTACGATGCTTTTAGTCAATCAAGCCCGTGCATTATTAAATAAACCTCGCATTGGACATACAGCACCTTATTTATATCAACTGAATACTATATTACGGTTCAAACGCGCCCTTAATCCCATTGTTCCTCCGGTTAACGTTATTGATGGGGCAACGGCTCCTGATCCATTGACTTATCCAACAGCGCCTTCAACAGCTTTTGTGTTACCGAATAAACAAGGAGATTTGGATATTTGGGGATGGGATTCTTCACTAACCATCGCTCCAGAAAGTCAATTTTGGAATGATGCAGTTGGAGTAGGCTCACCAAATCTTCCTCACTTTGTCCCCTTTATGGCAAATCTGTAAGTTGAGTCTAAGGGAAAATAATGGAGTGCTTTTGATAGTGCGCTCGCTTTTAAAAGCATGTTGCACTATCAGAAAAAGTCAGCAATAAGCACAGCCTTTGGGGGTTAAGACCGATAGTGTTTATGAATTTTTACGATAGACTGTTGTTGCGTGAGGAGGTCGATGATCATCGGATTGAAACCCATCTTTATCGACTCCTTTGCCTTGTTTCATTTCCTTTTTATTCACTCGTTCGATTTCTTGTTTCACCGCTTTTTCCATTCGGTCGTAGGCTTGTTGCGTTCCTGTTTTGATTCCCAACATTTCAGCAAATTTGCTAATAAGACTTTGACTTCTACGTATATCAAACAATTTGTTATGTGCAACACGGTGGACTGTAATTTTGTCTAGAAGAACAGTGAGCGGTAATTGGGGTTTTCCTGCTATTTCTTGATATAGATGTTTTAATTCATCAAACTTTTTTCTTGTAGTGTCAGATGCGGGATTAGTTTTAGGCAAATTCTCAAGTTTTTTATAGAGTTCTTTAAGCACTTTCATTTGCGTTGAGTTTACCTCAAAACAATTGGGTGGTTGTGGCAGAACATAAAATGAATTTGCCGTTGGTTTTCCACCAACCAGCTTTGTTTTGTAATCTAGTCCAATCGCAAACAAAGCAGGAACATCTGGAGAATAGTGCAACGTGTAATTAAGAAGAGCGCGTGCTGTAGTGCGGCAAGTGTTAGATGCTTTAATTTCTTTGGAGCCATTAATTATCTCTTCGCGTATTTGTTGCTTATCGTTAGCGCATTCATGCTCAAAAGTTTTAATTGGTTTATATTCGAAGGTAACTTTTCCTGCTTCTTCTTGAGTAGGGATATAACAATCGATGCCACTTCTAAGATCGTGTATCCCTCTTTGGGGATAAGTCAATTCTTTATAGGGTACATCAGGAAGTTCTCTCTCCTGATAGTACTTTAATTGATTCTCATGAATCTCTTTTGTGAGTGCTAGAAACTCTAGATATTGTTCATAGGAGATGGAGTATGATTGATAGCTAATGTCTGAAGTAGTATCTTGATTCTTGGTGCTAATACCCTCATCTACTAATGAAGCCTCTGTGTGAGAGCCTAGAGCTTTCCCAAACATAGTAAATTGTTTCCCGCAACTTGTACCAAAGCTTGGGTCGATGAGATTTCCTTTACCTACTCTGGCTAAAAGTTGAGGTTTATTGTCGACCATGACTCCTAACATAACAAAGCTATGAATTCCTTCTTTTGCAATAGTTATAAAAAATTCGCTATCCTTATCTACTGTAATTGACGTTAATCCGGGCATCTCAGCACCTTAAATTGTGTTCTATAATTGACATTGTAGATTAATTTGTATTCATTGGGAATACATAGGGTACCATATGGTTAAAAAAATTCTTTTCGTTTTTGCTGGTACAGGAGTTAATGCACAAATGATTCGTGATTTCACCGAAGGTAGAACAGAAGATACTGGTGAAACATTTAATGATGATGTGATTCGGGTGTATTTTAATGGTTGCCAAGACAAACATATTGGAGGCCATTCAAAACTTAAGGGATATTTAGATCCAAATCTTGATGTTGTCGCAAATAAGGTGCGTCGAGCTTTTTCTAAAGATGGAGTAGTCACGTTGAATCTTTCTGAGTTAAAAAGAGAATTTGGCAGTGCAGTCATTATTGAACCAAAAGAAGGATTAATGGATGTGGAAGAAGTAAATGACATTACCTTAAATGGTTTCAGTCGTGGCGCAGTGGCTACTTTTGCAACGGCTAGAGCGCTCGATGATTTAGATACTCCTTTGTCGATTTTAGCTGAAGATCCAGTCCCAGGTAATGATCGTCAAGATACATATAAACATGATTCCTTATATGGCAAAAATTTTGATTTAAGTCATTGTAGTAATATTGCTCGAGGAGAAATATTACTCGGAACCTATTCGAAACATAATAAAGGTTGGGAAAATAAGTGGTTTAGACAAATGGCTCCTAAGTTTAACACAACCACTGATAGCCATATTTTTATGGTTCCTAAAAAGATGCATGTCGAATTTAATCGAAGAACCGCAACATATACCTCAAGCTTTTTATATAATAGAGGTTTAACTGCTGTGAGTCTTGCCTGGAGAGAAGAGAATGACCGCGCCTATGTCATTCCGAAAGTAGAGCAACAAAAATTTCATTTTGGCGTTGTAGGGAGGGCTGAATACTTACCCTCCTATAAAAGGAGCGTGCTTCGAGATTTGAAAAACCAGTATGAACCAGAAATTCTTTGTCCTTTAGACGA
This sequence comes from Legionella sainthelensi, assembly GCF_900637685.1. Classification (NCBI taxonomy): domain Bacteria; kingdom Pseudomonadati; phylum Pseudomonadota; class Gammaproteobacteria; order Legionellales; family Legionellaceae; genus Legionella; species Legionella sainthelensi. Next base: position 3,436,866 of record NZ_LR134388.1, on the reverse strand, counting down.
GGATAGCAGATTTAAATGGGCGCAGGCACTTTTAGCATTACATCATGCAACGATGGACGAATCAGTTTTTGAGACTTTATCGAAAGCCGTTTTAAAAAATACAGATAAAGCTAAAGGATTGCGAGAATTTATCGTGGAATTTGATAGTATCGTTCAATACAGTAAAGAGCAAAGCACTTTAAAAGCAGATCATAAACGAGCAATGACTGAATTAGAAAAAAATATATATAAACTGATTGCAGATTTTTATAAATTAGACAACCCAAGCTTGAAACAGAAGGAGTCTCTTGCCCAAGCAATCCAAGCAAACATTAGCCTTGCAAAACGTGACCTACCCAGCAAGGTTTATGATAAATTGAAGGAATTAACCGCAAATTTATTAAGTGAAAATACTTTAATGCATCCACACTTAATAAAATTTATTGATGAAAGTGAAACTTTTTCTGCAAATTTGCTTACTGCTGATCAACCGGTACTTGATGGTGTTGTAACGAGTGCCAAAGAGTTATCACAAAAATTATTTCATAGTTCTGCAAGACAACGTACAGTAGTATTTGAGCAAAAAAAGAACTCTCTAGGAGAATTGATAACCAATGCGACTGATTTGGCTAATATTACTTCATTTTTAACTCCAAAGCAGTTAAAAGAGGTGCTTGAGATAAATAACAAAATTACAACAATGGCTGATGTACTTTTGATCATGAAAACACTTCCAACGTATGAACACCGAAAAATCATCTATCATGCTGTTAAAGAAGATTTAATCGATATGAGGCCAACATTGGATGAATTAGTAGTGCTAATGGAATACTTATCTGATAAAAAATGTGAGGAGCTTTGCCAGATAATCCCACTTCAAGAATTGGAGGTGATAGATTTAATGTCCTCAAATGATTTAATGAGCCAAAGACTTACTGACGGTAAAATTGCCTTACTCAAAAAAGTATTGGAAGTTATACCTGAAGAACCACTATCATGTAGCATGCATATTCGATAAACGAAGAACATTAAGCGCTTTATATTGAAGTCACATAAATAGCAGAAACTATTTAACGGACTTGTTCATTATGGATAAAATTATGACAAGGAGTCATTGCTTATGATGGCGTTAATACAGGCAATTTTCTTTTCTTTTGCCGCACTTTTTCCTATTGTAAATCCTGTGGGAGCTTCTATTGTTTTTCTGACTTTAGTAAAAGGTGCTTCAAGACAACAAATTAATGCACTGGCCATGAAAATTTCAATATATACAGTCGTTATGTTGTTGCTCGTTCTTGTAGTTGGCTCATTAATATTATCTATATTTGGCATAACTGTACCTATAGTCCTAATCAGCGGGGGGTTGTTACTCACGCAAGTAGGTTGGCAAATGCTGCATAAGCCGCATGATGAATCAACAGAATTGTCTTCATCTGCAAGCCAGAACAAAAAAATAAGTCAATTAAAAGACATTGAAGATCCTAGGGCATTTTATCCTTTAACTTTGCCTGTAACTGCAGGCCCTACTTGCATCGCAATTACAATCGCTTTGGGAGCGCATGGTGTTCAAAATGTCTGGGAAAGCAAATTTTTAGCCATGTTAGGATATTCCATTGGTATCGTGCTGATTGGTCTTAGTGTATTTTTTTGCTATCGTTATTCTTATTATATTTTTGATAAATTAAAAGATGCAGGCAAAAATGTAGTGATGAGTTTGGCTGCTTTCCTTAATATTTGTATTGGACTGCAAATTATCTGGCGTGGAATAGAAATGTTAATACCTAAATAAAGGAGTGGTATTATGATCGTTAAAAAGGACCAAAAAAAATCAAAAGCGAGTACCCATTCAACCTCTGTCTATGCAAGCCGTTACGATTTAGATGATTTCTCAGTAGCAACCTGTAATGAATATGGCATGTCACCTGCTGTGGCCAAGCAACTTATTGAAGATGAGTTATGCTTAGAGGCCACACCTATTTTAAATTTGGCAAGTTTTGTTACCACATGGATGGAGCCTGAGGCTGAAGAATTAATTAAGCAAAGCATCAATAAAAATTTTATTAATTATGAAGAATATCCGCGAGTGCAAGAAATCCACCAACGATGTGTACATATTCTTGCCGATTTATTAAACATTCCAGAGGGATGTGATTATGTTGGGACTGCTACAGTTGGTTCTTCTGAAGCAATCATGCTTGCAGGGCTTGCGCATAAATTTAGTTGGCGCAACAAGCGCAAGATGCAAGGTCTTGAGAGCAGTAAGCCTAATATTATTATGGGAGCAAATGTCCAAGTTTGCTGGGACAAATTTGCTCGCTATTTTGATGTTGAAGCACGTATTATTCCTCTTAAAAAAAATAAATTTACGATTAGTGCTGAGGATGTTGCGTCACTAATTGATGAAAATACTATTTGTATTGCGGCTGTTTTAGGGAGTACTTTTACTGGTGAATACGATGAAATCGAGGAAATTAATGATTTACTTACTCAAGTAAAAAAGGAAAAGGGCTGGGACATTCCTTTACATGTTGATGGTGCGAGTGGTGGGTTTATTTCCATGTTTTATGATAACGCCATTAAATGGGATTTTCGCCTTGAACAAGTTAAGTCAATTAATCTTTCTGGCCATAAATATGGCTTAGTTTATCCAAGTGTAGGCTGGCTACTTTTTAGAGAGGAGGCGGTTGTACCTAAGGATTTGATTTTTGAAGTAAATTACTTGGGAGGGCAGATGCCAACGTATACGCTTAATTTTTCAAGAAGTAGTTCGATGGTCATTGCTCAGTATTATAATTTTTTAAGGCTTGGAAAAAAGGGATATAAAAAAATTATCAGCAATATGTTAGCGGTTAGTGACGTAGTGGTTCAAGGATTAACTGCTACTGGCAAATTTGATTTACTAGGCGAGCGACGCATGGCGCCAGTCGTAACTGTTGCACTCAAAGATAATACGAATTATTCAGTTTTTGATGTTTCTAGAAAGTTGCGAGAATATGGTTGGATAGTCCCTGCATACACTCTGCCAGAAGCGGCAGATGAAGTTGAAGCTTTACGGGTAGTTATTAAAGAAAATATGAGCTCTATGATGGCCCGTCACTTTATTGCTTCAGTGGAAGACGTATTAAAAGAATTAGAAGAGTCCAAAGGAAAGTCCGAGAAATACCAAGGTAAATCTTTAGGAATGCATTAAAGGAACAAAGAGTTAGATTGAAGAAGTTGTTCATCGTCTATCAACATCATTAGGACGTGCTAAAAATAGATGAATAAAAATTTAAGCGGTTTGAGTTTACTGTGGATTTCAATTACCAGCATGATAGGTTCCGGTTGGTTGTTTGGTGCTTTATATTCCGCACATTTTGCTGGTCCTGCCGCAATTATTGCTTGGCCATTGGCAGGTTTTTTACTTCTATTTGTAGCATTATCCTATGCTGAATTAGGTACAATGTTTCCACAATCAGATAGCTTAGCTTGCCTGCCTTTGTATACTCATGGGCGCTTAACTGGGATCATTATGAGCAGCATGGCTTGGTTTTCTTTGGCCATTTTGCCTGTCATTGAAACACAAGGTGTTCTTCAATACGCCAGTAACTACATACCAGGCCTGGTTATCCATAATGGTATTTACTATAAAAATACTCCCTTGGGTTATGTGTCATCTTTGGTGGTATTAATGAGTTTTGTTTTTTTAAATTATTTTGGCATGGGTTTTTTTGCCCGTATTAATGCAGCATTTACGGTTTGGAAAATAGTAATTCCCACGCTTACCATCATAAGCCTAGTCACTATGAGTTACCACCCCAATAATTTTTTTCAATACGGTGGCTTCATGCCTTATGGTTGGGAGGGCATTATGGCGGCAATGTCGAGTGGAGGGGTACTATTCTCCCTATTGGGATTTAGACAGGTGATTGTTATGATGGGAGAGCTCGAAAAACCAGGACAATTTGTCCCTCTGATTTTGGGTGGTTCATTAGTACTCGTCACCTTACTTTATACAGGGTTACAATGGTCCTTTATTGGTAGTGTGAGCGAACAGGCGCTTGAAAAAGGCTGGGTGAATTTGTCGTTTACTGGTGATGCAGGCCCATTTGCAGCTTTGGCAGCGTTAGTGGGAATGGTTTGGTTGAGTATTTTATTATATGTTGATGCTTTTATATCCCCTTATTCTACGGGTTTGGTGTATTCAACAACAGCAGCGCATATGTTAAGCAGTATGGATTCCGTGGTTTCCACCCCAAGAATTTTTGCTAAACGTAATAAGTATCAAGTGCCTTGGGTTAGTTTAGGCGTGAATTTTTTACTTGCTGCCTCAATGTCGTTTGTGTTGCATGGTTGGCAGGAGATGTCTGCTTTTCTTGTGGCAATACTAATGATTAGCTATTCCATAGGACCTGTAGGATTAGTTTGTTTACGTAAACAATTGCCTGATTATAAAAGACCTTTTCGTTTGCAAGGGTGTAGCATTATTGCTTTTATTGGCTTTTATGTTTGTACGGTTGGTGTTTATTGGGCAGGTTTCCATAGTGTCCGAAAGTTATTGGTGATCACTATTTTGGGGGTGGCAGGTTCTTTCCTTTATTGCTTCATGAAAAAAACGCATCGAGATCTTGATGGCAAACATTCTCTTTGGTTTATATTATATCTTTTGGGGCTTAGTATTTTCTCTTATCTTGGTAATTATGGCGGCAAACTTATCCTACCGCGGTATTGGGATTTAGTCTATTTACTATTTTTCAGTTTAATCATGTTTGTGTGCGCTATATTCTCCAGAAAGTCCAATACTCATACACAAAAATTAGTTGTAAAAAGGTGTGAACTCAGTCACCATTAATTCTATCTTAGAAATTAAAGGTTCATTATGAATCTGAATACAATCCTGATGAGAAAGTGATTCACCTTATATCCTTACAAAGGTACTTTGTTTGGCTAAACCCTCCATATGGGAATATTCGTTCACGGTTGAGTTATGTGTTTCATATTTAATAATACAGACAGTTCTCTTGGATTATGTAAAACGTCAGCTAAGGTATAACGCTCTAAAACCTTCATAAATGCACTTTGAGCTTCATGTAAGATGCCTTTTAATCGACATACTGGAGCAATGCAGCAGTTTGCTTTTTCTTTATTAAAACAAGGTACTAAATCAAAATGAGGCTCTAATTGAGCAATCAGTTTCCCCAAATTAATGGTTTCGGGTTCAGCCGCTATTAAAAGCCCTCCTCCCTTGCCACGGCTGGTTTTAATCAATCCCAGTTTGGCTAAGTTATGAATGATTTTAACCATATGATTATTCGAAATGGTGTATGCATCAGTAATGTCTTTAATCGTGCATGATTCTTTTCTCAAAGTGATATAAATCAAAGCACGCAAGGAATAATCAGTAAATTGGGTGAGTTGCATTATTAATTCCTAATAGTTAGTTGACTCTGATTATTTCTTTTTATAAGATGTATTGCAAATACATCTTATAAAAAGAAAGGGGGAGGCTATGCATAAATCGTTATTTGAGCGTCTTGGCGGCCAAGAGGCTGTTAATAGTGCAGTTGACATTTTCTATCGCAAAATGTTGATGGATGAACGAGTAAGCCATTTTTTTGATGATATTGATATGGATCAACAAATCTTAAAGCAGAAAGGATTCTTAACTTGGGTCTTCGGAGGTCCCAACCACTACAGTGGAAAAAATATGCGTGAGGGACATGCTCATTTGCTCAAACGTGGATTGAATGATACACATGTAGATATTGTCATCGAACATCTAGGTGCAACCCTCAATGAATTAGGGGTGGGGGCAGAAGATATCGAACAAGTCGCTACTCTTGCCAATAGCGTACGGGATGAAGTTTTGGGGCGCTCATGAGCAGTATAGACTTTAATAATCAATCATATCGCTTAGCACCTCAGGAAAATGTGTTACAGTGCCTTTTACGTCATGGCGTGAATTACCCTAACTCCTGTCAGGCTGGTATTTGTCAATCTTGTTTGATTAAAGCCAAAAATGGTGTAATTCATCCCTCCTGGCAAGAGGGATTACCGGAGACTCTTAAATCCCAAGGTTACTTTCTAGCGTGTCTTGCAAAACCAGAAGCCGGACTTCAGGTAGTAGCACCTGATAGTGCGGAGTGTGAAATAGAGGCAAAAATAATAGATCTGAAACTACTTAACTATAATGTAATGCAAATCAAGCTTGGTGTAGAGAATCTAGATGGGTGGATTCCAGGCCAATATCTAAGTCTGATTAATCCTGAAGGCATCATGCGAAGTTATTCCATTGCGAACATACCTATAAAAGAAGGATTTATTGAGTTACACGTTAAAATTTATCCTAATGGCAGTATGGGACAATGGCTTTTGCATAAGGCAACAAAACATATCGATGTCAAACTTAGGGGCCCTTTTGGTCGTTGTTTTTATTATAATCCCGATCAATTAGCTTTTGATATCCTATTAGCCGGAACAGGCACAGGGCTTGCACCACTTATCGCGATAATTAAAAGCGCATTAAGTCAAAACCACCAAGGATTAATTACATTGGTACATGGTGGTCTTAGCGATGAGGACATATACTATCGAGAAGAGCTGGAAATGCTATCAGCGGTATTTAACTCTTTTGTCTATGACCCTTGCGTACTCCAAAGCCATGGACGTTATCCGGAAGCCTCGGTAGAAAAACGCGTATTGATTCATTTAAATGTCTCTAAAGCAACGCGTGTCTATGTTTGTGGTCCTCAAGAGACAACCAATAAATTGAAAAGGCAGATTTTTCTTGCAGGTGTGCCTTCCCATGCTATATTAAGTGATGTATTTCTGTGAGTGTCGTTCATCATTTAATGCGGCACTTAAAGTGCCGCATTAAATGTTAAGAGTTACGTTTTGTATTTCATCTGATAAGTCTTTTTTATCTCTGAGCAATTAGAAATATCTTCACTTAAAATCCAATAAATTTTTTCGCATAAGGAGGGAATCATCAAACCTTGTGGCGCAGAGTTGATGAGGTTATTGGTTTTAGCAATAGGTCCTAAAATTACCTATAATTAATTAAAATATAAATATCATATTATATTATGAAATTAAATTTGACCACTTTTTCAGAAGAGCATAAAAACATTCTGCGAGCTAAAAGAACTTTAGCATTGGAAGCACTCGATACAATTGCTGCTTATTTAGTAGAAAATGGTGATGTGGAATCAGAATGGAGAATGATGTTAAGTCAGGAGCATATGATCAATTACTATGATGTCATTCCTGATAAAGGCCCCCTTAGAACCCATGAAATTGATTTAGAACTTATAGCTGCTTGTGAAAATGGTCATGTAGAGAAAAAGATATTTAAAAAAGATGCCTTAAAAGCCAATAAGGCACTACTTCGAATGGTCTCTACTAAATTGAATGAGAGAAAGACAAAACTAATGCACATGAGAGAGGGGGCACCTAATGATCACCTTGAACTAATTAACGCTCACATAGAGCATACAGAAAGTTTAATAAAAAAATGTTTTAATTTAAAAATAAGCGGCCAACTTCTCATTACAGAAGTCGGGGGATTACATTTTATTGACGAAATTCTTAAGCAAATTAAAGATAATGGAGTTAATAGTCTTACTCATGAGCGCTATATGTCATTCAAAAGGAATCTGGATGATTTAAAAGAACTTGTCCATATGTATTCTTTGGAGCGTGCTCAAGAGGATTATCACACGCTTTGCAGTAGAAAAGATGTTGTTGAAAAACGGCAACAATTTAATAAGTCTTTTAATGTTTGCAAATCATTATTACACTCTTTCGCACAGGATGGGACATTAGACTCTGATACGGAGCGATCGATTCTCATGAACTTTAACAATTTGCAGCATATGTTTTTTGCAAAATGCGGTGTGTATTTTAGGATTCTAACGCATCGAAGATCCTCTCATTAGTCTTATCTATTCAATCCATTCCAATATACAAAAAGCTTCCTTCAACGAAAGAATAGATGTTTTATTACTTAACAATTACTGTTATGCTGACAAGCCAAAATGGATTGAGATTTAGGCATGTTAAGAGAGGGTTCATTTAAACCACGATGGTTACCATTAAAAGCGATTTCTTATTTTCACAAAGCGCCTATTCGTTTCATGAGTCAAGTTGCTTATCGTTATGGAGATATAGCAAGTTTCAAATTTTTTAATCAACATTTATGGATAATTCGCCAGCCAGAGTTTGCTGCTGCTTTAGTTAAAAATAGCGACTTTGCTAAATCGCCGCTTATTTTTAAACAACTGTATCCTGTTACTGGTCGGCAGGGATTAGTTCAGCTGGATAATAGCAGCTGGCAACTAAGGATCCCTTCGATTAAAGCACCGTTTTCTATTCAGGGGCTAAACGATTTTTTACCATTAATCATCGATAATATAGAAAACGTTTTGCAGCAATTGAATCAGGGACTCGTCAATATTTATCCCCTTATTATGAAAATGACGATGAACAACATATTGGGAATGTTGGGGGTCGAGGGTAGGCCAGATGTAACACCAATTATTAGCGATATGCTGATATTAAATAAACTCTGCGGCAACCGAATGCGGCAACTCGTTCGATGGCCTTTATTTTTGCCATTACCGTCACATCGAACCATGAGCAAGAAGACCGATGCATTGAGGACGAAATTAAGGCTTTTGTTGCAAACAGCAAGTATTCGCGCCAACTCACCATTACATCAGTTACAACTGCATTGGTCTAGCAGTGAATGCATCGACCATTTAAGTACCTTTTTGTTTGCTGGGTTTGAGACGACATCAAGTTCAATTACCACTGCCTTGTATTATTTGGCTCAAGATCCCGAGTTGCAAGAGGCGATACGAGAAGAAGGGGGATATCATGGTAAATTGTCAGTACAATCAATGAGGCAATGGTCGTGGACGCATGCGCTTTATTGTGAAACACTGCGAATGTATCCGCCCGCATATATGCTTGCTCGTCAACCGACAATAGATATCCTTCAGGATACCTTGATTTTTAAAGATAATGATTTAATAGTTGTCAATATTCATGGTATTCATAGGCATGAGCATTACTGGTGTAGGCCCAAAGCATTTGATGTGAGGCGTCATTTAAACAACTCTCCATTTGCTAACAAAGCATTTATGCCCTTTGGATTAGGAAAACGCATTTGTACAGGGCATCATTTGGCGATGACTGAAAGTATGTTGACCTTGTCTTTAATATGTCAACACTTTCAATTAACCACTCCCAATATTATCAAACCGATGATGAATACAGAGATTACACTTCATCCAAGGAGTCAAATATGGTTGAACTGCGAGCCTCGCTAAGTCAGTGGCTTTGTGATTATTTAAAACTGGATATGGGCAGAGATGAACGCTTATTTACTCAATTCTTACCATTGGGCTACACGCAAACGACCTTGTCTTGTGTCAATTCTTCTTTTTATGAACGATGTCAATTGACCAAATGGATGGTAGGTGCACTTATTACTTTAACTGATGATTTCACTGATAATCCAGAGTTTAGGAGCATGTCTTGGGTAAAAGGATTTATTGCTGCTATTCAAAATTGTCGTCCTATTGAACCTCTCTCTTCGAAACAGCAACAGGCATTGCAATTGTCTTGTCAATTATATGGATGGATACAACAATCTATCGCTCAAATGACGCTGCAACCGAGACTTATTCCTTTAATCGAATTTGACATGCAACAATACTTTCTTAATATGCATTTCAGCACATTTCTTAGTAGTGAACCTTTATTGATCTGTAAACGAGAGTATCTCTGGCATGCGCCTCATAACATGGGTATTGTGATTGCAGGAATGGTGGATTTAGCCTGCAGTGAGTACATTGAATGGCAAGAAATGGCGGCTATGCGTGACATATTTTATAGTGCACAGCGTTGTGGACATATTTGTAATACTTTAACCACGGTGGATAGAGAAATACAAGAAGAGTGTATCAGCAATGAAATTCTATTAAGGATACTCCATGGAAATAATGGGAATGAAGACGATATTATCGAATTTTTAAAGCAGGAAAGAATGGAATTGTATCAAAAAATACGTCATAAATCGTTAAAAACGTTTTCAATAGAACACTATGTGAAAGGGCTTGAGCAGTTACAAGCCTTGCATGATGATATGCAAGGCGTCATATGAAATCATCATTTACAATTATTGGAGCAGGTGCTAGTGGATTATTATCAGCATTGGTTTTAGCTGAGCACAATGAAGAAATTTTACTAATCGATCGATACTGGCCTGATCAAAAAGGGGTAAGTCAGGGAACACCTCAAAGCCATCACTTACATGTATTGTTAGCCGAAGGACAACGGCTACTGGCTTCTTTATTACCAAAAGTATGGCTAAAATTAACCGTTGATCTGCTGCCGTTGGTAGACTGGGGTAAGGAAACTTGGTGGAAAACTCCTCAGGGGGTGCTTATGCCAAATGACAGTGATGTAAAAACGTATCTATTTAGTCGGCAATGGTTCAATCAGGTTTTATGGTCTGAGTGCCAGCAGTTTAAGAATATAAAGACCTTGACTGCGACAGTAGATGATTGGCAGACGATTGATGGAAAAATAAAGCGATTGCACTTTAAAGAGGGTCATTATATATCTATCGCAGGAAACGTTATTGATGCCCGGGGTAGGGCTTCAAACCTGCAAAGGCAGTTGCGACTTAAGTGCTTAGAGGTTAAAAATCAATATCGATATTTTTCTACACGATTGCAGCAAGAAACTTGGCAAACTAAACTTGCAGCACAACAAGTTTATATTCAAGCCTGCCCTAAAAAACAACCCATAGGTTTGGTATTGTCTCCCATTGAGGGGCGGGAAATGATTTTGACATTAATTGATACCACTGGAACCATTAAAACCGATGCACAAAGACAATTTATAGTAAACAGTTTATTCGAAAAATATCAATTAGGTGTTATTGATTGCAAGCATAAGGGATGGATACCCTATGCTAATTTGCATAATAAACGTCTCATTATTGGACGCAGGGAGTGGCCTCAAAATTTGTTAGCGCTTGGTGACAGTATTTGTTACCAAAATCCAGTTTATGGGCAAGGTTTAACAGTCATACTGAATCAGATGCAAATATTAAGACGGTCTGATCAACTAAATTGGTTAAGTCAGAAACAATTGCACCGGTGTAATTGGTTGCCTTGGCTTATGTCTTCTCAACAAGACCGGGATTACAATAGAACCACATTGTGCCAATGGGTTTTACAAAAATTATTAAAACAGGCAACGATTGATCCTGCCGTAGGAAAAATCTTTATTCAGGTACTACATCAAAAAAAAGGACTATGGCATTTATTAAATCCAAAATTTTTGGTCAAACTTATGTGGAAACATCATTATGATTAGACTCTATCAGTATCCGGGTGTTTGGGATATGCCGAGCTTGTCTCCATTTTGCAGCAAAGTATTTTATTTCCTAACCTGGGCAAATTTACCCTTTGAGGTTATTCAGGTTTCTAATCCGCATAAGGGACCTAAGGGCAAGTTTCCTGTGATTGATGATAATGGTTTATTGGTGGCTGATTCAGAATTCATTATTAATCATTGTCGACAAAAATATAAAGTAGATATTGAAGATTATATAGATGATTTACCTATCAGACGGTTAATTGAAGAGCATCTTTATTTCATCATATTGTATTCGCGATGGATTGACTCAGAAAATAAGGTGCAGATTGAAAATGCGTTTAAATCTTTTTTTCCCAAAGGGATGGGAAAGATAGTGTTATCTATCATTCGGCTACAACTTCGAAAACAAGGCTATTTACAAGGAATTGCTCGACACAATCGCCAGCAGATTTATCAAAAAGGGATTAATGATTTACAAGCGATTGAGCAATTTATCATTCATCGTCAACAAGGCAAGTGTCGAATTGTTGATATGTCGATATATGCTTTTTTGCAGGTTATCCAACAAACACCTCTGGATATTCCTATTCGCTCCTATGTAATTGCATCAGAAGCGATTCAAAATTATTTATCTTCTCTTAAAGGCGAATTTCGGTATTAAGACTTTGATATATATTTGTTTCTTGGTAGCAATTGAAAAAAAATTTGGTATATTGTTAAAAATAAAGAATAAAAAGGAATTTATCAATGGAAAATCAGAACTTAAGACATCTCTGGAGCGCACGATTTATTGTCGGTGTTATCATCCTTGTACTCGCTTTTATTGGATTAATCCTGACAAATATGAAGGCGACAAGTGCATGGCGATTTTGGCAGATAATTACGGTTATCATTGCGCTGCTTGCTTTAGGATTAAGTCTTTATCATAGACATGTGAAGAAAATTCCAACAGCAGTTCTCATTTGGCATGAAATTTTGCATTGGTTAGGACTAATGGGTTCTGTTTATATCATGTCAATTTATGTTGATATAGGAATTATAAGTTCATTTATCGGCGCATTAGGAGTGCTTGCACTTCTTGCTCAAGCGATTTTTTTAGCCGGTATTTATATTGAATCTACTTTTCTTTTGATTGGAATTGCACTAGGTTTATTCGCAATAAGTATTGCTTGGATGGAAACGCATCTATTTCTTCTCATTATTCCTATTTTAATTCTTGCTGTTTTAGCTATAGCCTATTTTGCTCGGCGAAAGAACGAATAATTGCGGGAAGCTGCAAGTATTGAAGTCAGTTCAGCGAAGAGGATACAGTATTTCAGTGGTATTGCAGAGACCAGCTGGTTTTTTAGACGCTAAGTTAAATAATGAAACTTATTTAATAAATGGAAAAATGGACAACCTTTTCTCGGCAAGAAGAAAAAAGGCCAGTATTGACGAAACGTGGCATGCAACACAGTATTAAAAATTCTATAAATTAAGCCACGTGTTCCTATTATCCTGTTGTCAACATACCACAAGAAATGCCGGTGACGGTTTTTCTTAAAAGGGGTAAATCTTTTCTTTTTATGGCCTCAATCTGAATGAGATTCAAAGGATGAACCATGGTTGATCTTAATTGAATACTTTCTCCAAGCCAGGGCTGATGAAAACAAAAGTCCTTTTCACCTGTTATTTGGTAGAAAAATAAGATTGTTGACTCCAACTCTGATTGAAAAGGTTCAAGATATTGATTGGAACCAGTCAATTGGTACAGGTATTGTTCCCAGATAGGGAGATAAACCTTGGAAAGGGTAACTCCTAATTGTTTGACAAAGGAAGCAAAAAAAGCATTTTCTTGGTAAAGAGCTTTAAGCTTATTTTTTCCAAGAGCATTTAATTCTAACCAAGTGGAACCAACTCCCCACCAGGTTGGGAAAAGAAGTCGTGTTTGAGTCCAGCATAAAATCCATGGGATGGCACGAAGTTTTCTTTGATCCGCTCCTGATTTTCGTTTGGTTGGACGAGAGCCAATCTTAAGTTCTTTCAAAAAATGATAGGGAGATGCTTGTTCGATTACTGACCAAAACCATTCGCTCTTTATCAGGGTTTTATATTTTTGGCTGATTTTTGTGGCAAATAATAACAGTTCCTCAGGATAATCATTATCCGTTTTTTTTACCTGTTGTGAATAAATATCAAGAAATTTGTCAATTTGATTTTTGAGTATAGAGCTCGATCCAAAGAGTCGTGCAACCATTTCTCCCTGAATCGTTGCTTTATAATTTGCCATCATTTCTTTGGACCAAGAGGCGGTTTGTTCTTTGATGTCGCCACCGCCTCTCTCAATGCTGCCACCTGAGCCATGAAAAAAAATGGGCCGCAGGTTTTTTTTTTCTAGTGTAGATTGAATACTTCTTAAGCTTCTAGCAATCATGAGCCGAGAAGGTAATACACCATTTTCTTTAGAGGAGTCGGAATAACCCAGCATGACTTCATAGTTGCCATCCCATTGCTTAAGATGCTTCTCCCTAATATCTTCTGTGATGGAAGTATTTAAAATGGAATCAGCATTGGTGAGCGCAAGTTGATTTTCAAATAAGGGTACAACAGGTAAAGCGTAGCTCCTAAAAACTTGTTTCACTAATTTAATCCCGTTTTTTATATCCTCAGCAGATTCAACCATGCTGAGAATAAAACCGCGTATATAGTTTTTGGGATCAGTTCCATGGGTTATTAAATAGACTTTTTCAAGCATATTGGTGATCGTGCTTTTTTTGATGCTGGTTAAACTTTCTCTTACGACGGCTGAATCCTCTCTAAGCTCTATGGGTATGACTAAGGCAGGATAAAGCTGAAAAATGCTGGAAATAATTGAGAATTGTTCGAGTTTAAAATGTAAAAATTTTAGGGTGTGTGCTTGTATTGCAGTTAATTCATTTTTGAACGCAGAAACTTTTTCATGATCCTTAGGTTTTATTTTTCTAAGGTCGAGTGTTTTTCTAATAAGTTGATTGATCTGATTTGCCAAAATTTTGTTTGCATTCAATCCGGTTGAGAGTTTAACAATTTCGAGCACTTCTTTTAAGCACTCCTGAATGTAGGCAACAAAAAAAGATCGAGAAAGTTCGAGACTTTTAACCATTATTTTTTCATTAACACCCGAATGTCCATCTTTATCCCCTCCTACCCAGGTACGTAATTGAATAGGAACACCTTTGGTGAAAAAGGAATGATACAGTTCGATGTTGAAAGGACTGAGTGCATATTGATAGATATACCGAGCTTCGTCTTCTACACTTGGTTTTTTATGAGGAGAAATATTAATTTGGAGTGAGATTTTAAGCATCTGATCCAAATGCGATTCATTCATCAGATAGGGGGATTTAAGTACCTCGATAAGAAAATCACGAATTGCTTTGAACAGTATTAAAAATTCATTGGTGCGGGCTTCAGTTGGGTGGGCTGTTAAAACATAATGAATGCCTTGCGGTTTGTCAGAGTAGACTTTTTCTGTTCTTTGGTTGATACGAAAAATGCGGTAAGCACTTTCACAGGCATTAATGAGTTCCATCATGAGAGAAAACCCATGAGCAATTTGATAAAGCTGATTTTTATCCAACTTAGAAAGTTCAATTTGGAGCTTAAGAAGCGCGTTTCTAAGTTCGAGTGCTTTACTCCCAATGGTGTCTTGCATGGATACTCGAATTTGTTCAATTACTTCGTATGTTTCTTTTCCATAAACTTCAGCAATGGTCTTCCCTAAACGAGTAAGGGACCAAGAAACCATATGACTGAGTTCTCTTGGCAGATGAGAGACATTTTGATTCATCATCGAAAACCCCAATTTTTAAGAAAGTATCTGGAGCGTGTGTTCTTGGGGCATATCAGCCGTTTTTGATTTAATCCCAAGTAGATGCTCTTTAGGCTTATGCCTTTGATTTTCAAACGATTCTAGCGCAGTTGAACCATTTGAAAATGCCATCACACGCAATTGTAATACACTTATGTATACTGAAAATATTTAGTTTTGCATAATTGTATCCGCTAATCCAGAAAAAGAGCGAAACGTATGTCAACTTAATTGTAATCAAGTGTGAGCGATTTACTAGGGACATCGGAGCCCCTCCATAAGAAGGCTGCCCCTTCTCAAAAAATTGCGCATTATGGTCCTGATCTTATGGACTGAGCGTACAGGAAGCCCAATTATACCGCTTAATACAACGCTTTTGCTGGCTTATGTTCCGCTTGACTTATTATTTCATGTAGTTGCTTTATGCGCTCGTTTAAAGTAGCAACAGCTCGTTCATAACCGGTGGCTTGTGTTTTTCCTAGTCCCGAATAAGCAGTCGCTTTTCTATGTGCGTTTAAGAGTAACGCCAGATCCTCCACTGCTTGTTCATAAGTGGGATCTTCGGGCTTGATGATCGTTTTAAACACTCCTGCCGCAAGAGGACGAATAAAACTCATATCAATATTGAGTAAGGCATAGCGACGATCTTTTTTTTGGCGCTTTGAAAAAATTGATTTTATTTCGTGTAAGCACGCTTTATTTTTATCAAGGAGATGAGCATATTTCTGTTGACTATCCAAGGTGATTGCCAGCTCGGGATCCATCGCTCTTCGCATGTAAAAAGAACCGGCGATTTCTTCTTCAGACAATGAACGTTTAAAGCTGCATTTGGCCGGACCAAATTTTAAAATAACCATCCCATTATCTGCAATAATAGGTATGGCTTTGGTTTTTCCCTGATAATCTAAAAAATGATTCTTCAAATAAGTTCCGATGTGGGATTTGTTATCTCGGGCAAGTGCTATTTGTTCAGGGGTTAGCACGAGGGTTCCTATAAGGGCTTTAGGTTCACCATCAACCGTTCCAACTAATTCTTCGTCGTGGTAATGATGGTAATGCAAACCCCAGGCATCCACGGCGTAAATTTTCAAATGCTGAGAGGGTTCGTTAGGGTGATTAATAACCAAGGAAAATGGCTCAGCATCAGTAAGAAAAGGATGAAAATCTTTAAGTTCTATTGTAATGTCTGAGGTGTCCTCTATCCTGAGAATATGGGGTAATTTTCTATAATACAATTTGCCTGTATAAGATAACTTTGATGTTTTAAGCAAGGTCGGATTAAAAGGAGTTGGCGTATTTTCTGCAAGGTTAGAGGGTTCAGCCGCTGGCTCAGGATGAAATTTCCAACTTGTTTCAGAGATATGTTTGAAATAATAACCCCATCCTAAATCGGGGTCTTTCCCTTGAATTCTTAGTTCTCGAGCCTCGTCACCTTGTCCTGTCAAACGAATACAAACCTTATGAGTAATATTAGGGAGTATGTCATCTACTGAGTGTTCCACCCAGCCTTGTAAAGGTAATTTACGAACGCCATGTCCAAGAAAGAAACTGCCCTCTGGGCCATCTGGAGGCTCAACGACAGGAATATCCGTATAACTTACTTTCAGCCCTGGACAAGCACCATTGATTTCATAATCAATCATCCGGGTAAAAAAATGGAGCTTTCCTTCTGAGTCTATAACAGAAAGAAAGACTGTGGATCCAGCTGCACTGATAGACTGACCCTGTGTCCCTTCCGGAACAAGAAATCCTCTTGAAAAACTGGCGGGTAAACCTGTATCCCAATAGACTATTTTTAGTCCATCCTTATCAAGCGCGTAAAGCGTTGGTGTAAATCCAAAATCAAAACGGATTCCGTTAGCATCACTGAAGAAGGAAACGATTTCATTCGGGTGGATAAAGTCGGTTCTTCTTATTTCAGGTTTAGTGCGTACGCTGCAGCTAAAAGCCCAAGCTCGCCGATTGTGAGGAAGAAAAAGTTTGTCGCTACTTATAAAATCGGGAGCACCTAGTTTATTTTCCCAGTGGATAGGTCTGTTGTTTTCGGTTGGTTTGTATAGGTAAACACGATCAAGATTCGAAACTGCCACTACGATCTCGCTGGCAACACCAATCTCAACAATGTGCTCTTCCGGAGCAAGAAGCGTTTCCATATGTTTATTATAAGGTATCCCTATATTATCAAAAAGCGTCCATTCAAGAGCGTTGGGGTGGTCTTTGGTTGAAACGAGATCACCTCGAACTAAAGCTTTTGGATCTTCAGGTGCTCGTGTTCGTAGGTAAATTTTTCCATTATGCAATAAATAATCAAAGTTAAAAGTGCTGCCTGAGTAATGATCCGGAATAGGGTTGATGGGACCTGATGGGAGCGACGGCAAAGGTTGGTCTAAATTAGAATTTGGCATGTCCTTTCCTCATTCAAATAAAGTATAACCTATTGCTTTTATATTTTTTTGTCAAATACTCTGTGTTATGTACTCAGTGTGGTTTGATTGCACTAAAATTATAGGATAAATTTATAAAGACCGAAAAAGACCAATTGCAGAAAGTCAGGAAAAAGTTTATCAACGCATTTAAAAGGCTTTGTTTATTCAAGATTACGCACATCTATTAGAAAACCGGTATAAATTTACGAGGAAGATATTAAAAGTAATCAGTTTATAGAGGCATTAAAATGTGCTCATGCATCTTGGGCTTGTTTGAAACAAGATTAAATTAAAATCGAACTTTAGTTGAGCTTTTTCTAGTTGCTCCCTAAATGTTAATAAAATTTGGGGGAATTATCTTTTATTTATTTTTTATTCCATTTTGGAATCTTAATTAAATCTCATTTTCATTACCATATCACCTACTGTTAACATCAATATGTTTAAATTAAATACCAAGAGACTTATATTTTTACAGGAAGGTGTATGATGGCATTTGGTAAATTTTTCAACGGAACTAGAAAAGCATATAGAGCTACTAAAGTTGCAATTGAAGCAGCAAGAATAGCTGAAGCAGCAAGAACAACAGATGTAGCAAGAACAACAGATGTAGCAAGAACATCTGATGTAGTGAGAACAACCAGACCAACTCTAATGAGTTTTAGGCAAGATAATGTTTTTGAAAGAAGTTCTTTACATATGGAATTACTACGTAACCAACTTGAATTATCTGATCAACAAACTCAAACGAGGGAAGAAAATTATTCTGAATTAAGTCATTCTAACTTATTGAGTAATCTAATCGAGGAGCTTATGGAAAGAGGTGTTCTGGATAGGCCTTATTTGTCAGGTAATCAGGATTTAGAGTTTGTATCCATCTCACCAAAGATTAATTCGGGAGGTTCGTTGTATACAGCGACTATTGAAAAAGTACGATCTACGTTGCCTGACTATGCGGCATTCAAAATTGGATTTAATACGATAGAACCCTCTATTAGAAAATCATCCCAGCATTTATTTGAAATCTTATATTGGGCACATAAAGATAAAAAAGGAGAAATACCTCAAAAAGAAGTGGATAAAATTATACAACGCTCGAGCCTAATTGTGATTGGTTTAGTAGGGTTAGCCCTTTACGAATATGCCAAAACGAAAATTGATGAGGTTAAGAGTCTGGATGCTCGAGTTGTCGCAAATTATTCCGAGGTCGAGCGGCTCTATAATGAATCGCTGCTTATGGCGCAAAATATTGTCGCCCATATTGTTCGCAAAGATGCAGTAGATAAAAAAACAATTGAAGTTGATAAACTACTGGAGCTTCTGGATAAGTGTTCTAAATCACAAAATGATTCTCCTGGAGTTATTATTGCATTCAAAAATATGCTTCAAGCACAACTGGATAGTTTTATAAATGATAAGCCCATAGAAAGAGCACTGATAGACGGAAAAATTCAACGCGAGCTTTTAAGCCTGGGCGATGAAGATCCTAATGCTGCTAAGCTTTTGGAACTGAAAGGGGGAAGAGGATTTATAGGAACAGAAAATTTTTTAAAAGAAAAAGCTATCGATTTGAAAAGTCAACAAGAAGAGAAGGATAGGTTGATACAAGCAGAAAAGAATCAACTTGATGAAAAAACAAAAAAAATTCAAACAAAAATAGAAGATACTTTAGAAGCACAAGATGAGTTATATAAGAATCTTTTAGTTCAATATGGACTCTATCAACCTAAAACACTAGAAATTGAGCAGCAATGCAATTTTTCGGAAGAGCAAATAAACGCGCTGAGAAAAAATGTGGGACTAACTGAAGAGTTAACTGTTGTCAAAGAAGGTGGCAGGCTTGATATCAATCTTTTGATTGACTTTGGGATCTACCATGAAAAATGTTTAATAAAACAAAAAATTAGCCAAATGAAAGGGCTAATGAAAGAACTAAGAGAAAATGGAGAGTTAGCTAAAGAAGAAACTACTAAACCTAGCCACGCTATTTAATTAAATCCTCTCTTCCTCAAGAAACGTGTAAAGCGTTTCATGAGGAACTTTTTTTATTTTCGGTCATGTTATAAAGATACAATTTCTGAAAAATAACAGTGAATATCCTATAAAAGTGATATTTTTCTGAGATAAAAAATACTTTTTATCACGAAAAGTAAATAGAATGAATGTAATTATGAGTAAATTTTGACGAACGTATACCAAGAAGGGCAACTGTCATGGGACTGATGAAGAGATGGGTGCGTGTGAAAGTCGCCTCGTTTTTTAGTCAATTATGGATGGATCTCAACTGGAATCAAATGATGAAAATTTAAAAGGGCTATACAGATGATGTATTGTCAAAACCTTACATCCACTATCGAGTTGAAAATACCCTATAAAAACGGTAGATTATCAGCTTTTCACGTTGTCCCAAGAGGTTATTCGACTATTTTTCCTCAGATGAAGTTAAGAAGGAGATGAATCAATACATGACAATTAACTCACTAAGCCAGCTTAAGGGAAGTTATTATCAAAAGATGTGTCAAAAGGACAACAGGAATCACTGAATTTCGCGCTATTGGCTTTGTGATTTTTTATGTAGAAAACCTTTGGTTCCGATAATTGTCCCATCTCTATTATGAGTATTTTTAAATTGGGAGTTGTGGCAAAAATTATGATTTTAATTAATTTTTTAAATTGGAGAGTACCTGTGAATAATAATAAGGTTGTAGGGAAGCCAAATAATTGGTTGCGGCTATGCAGTATTGCTTGTTTGGGTTTATTAATTTGTGTTAGCAAAAATGCAGTTGCAGAAAATATCCTTACTCTTGGTCAAATGGCTTCACAAATTACAAATTCATTTGAACAGCTGGCCAAATTAATTACTGCTGGTTCGTATATAGCTGGTTTAGGTTTCTCTATTAGTGCTATTATGAAATTTAAACAACACAAAGATAACCCAACCCAAATTCCGATTGGAACACCAATAGCTTTGGTGTTTATTTCTGCAGTGTTATTGTTCCTTCCCTCTTTCTTGGGAGTAGTTAGCTCTACAATGTTCGGTGAAAGCGGTGGTGAAGTAGCGGGGCCTAAAGGGACCGTTTTTGCGAGCGTAGAGCAAAGGTTTGATTTTCAATAACTATGGGATATGTTGTCTGATCTTCTCCTTTAGGAGGGGATGAAGGCAGCTGCCTTGCTAGCCAATCTTCGAAAGTAAGTGCAAAACGAAAATGATCTTGCCAGATGCCATTGATTTTCAAATAGCGAGGTGAAAACCCTTCTTTAATGAAACCGTTTTTCGTTGCCAGTTGTATCGATGCAGTATTTGTAGGTTGGATATTGGCTTCAATTCGATGAAGCTCTAGAGTCGTGAATATCTCTTTTAGAACAAGCTTAAGTGTCTTGCTCATTAATCCTTTGCCTAGGCATTCTGCAGAGGCATAATAACCTAAATAAGCGCTTTTAAATGAGCCGCGTATAATGCCGCTAATATTAAAAACACCGATAATGTGTTGGTTATTATTCCATGCAATATAGTATTGTTCACTTTCTTGTCTACTCCTACTCAAATAAGCTTGGAACTCTTCAGAAGTACAAGGAGCAGTTATAAAGGGAAAATGAATATCACGGCTATTTTTCATTGTAGAAATAAAAACAGTTTCATCTTGGGCGGAAGGTTCGCGTAGTGTAATCATTTCTTCCTCAGTGGGTATCTTTTTTGGCGAAATATTGTATCATGCTGTTTTGTTTTTTATCAAAAATTGAGTCACTTATTTATTTTAGTCCCATTTTTAATGCTTGAGTCCGAGGTCTCTTCATTCTCTATCGATTGGAAAAGCTGACTCCGAACGTTTCCAAAGTCAAGCATTTATCCTGGATATAAGAGCCTTATAGGGTTGATTAGAAATTGTAATCAAACCAGACAAAGGATTGCTTAAGACGATGATTGCAGTAAGATAAAATGACAGAAATATGCAGAGCATCACGTGAATACAATACTCCACAAAAATTCCTTCCAGCAAAAAAATTGAAACGAATATAATCGTAAATGTTCCAATTAAGATCATCAGATACCACGCGGTAGGGATAATGACATCAAGCATACTGATACGTTGGTTTCTTGCTCCAGTTGCTGCGTTTAAAGAAGTAATCGCTCTATTATAAAAGGATTGAGTGTAAGAGTCTGATGGGTGATATTTCAAGAATTCTGAATAGAGTGCATTACTTGCATCTTGTGTTTTTGATGATGCTTTTCCCTTTTGCATGGAGAACCATTCATCATTGAGAATCGATAAAACATACGCATTAAGTAATTTATCAATATTTTGAAAAATAGGAGATGGAAATCCTCTGCTGTTCTCCCAAGTTGTATATATTTGTGTCACTTCTTGTGCAACAACACTGTTTGCTTCTTTGTAATTGGTCCAGGAGATAAAGGTTACAAATCCGAGAAAGATACTAAAAAGACCTCCTATAAGACTGACTACCAATCGTGTACCGTGCATCTCGGCCGTAATATGCATAGTCTGGCGTTTATAATAAAAAAGTACCTTAGTAAGAATCAAAAAAAAAGTTATCCAGAATAAGAAAACGAATGGTGGATAAATATGAGCAACAATGGTACGTAGCACGTAATTCTCCTTTATTTATCCTATGCCATACTGCTATGGCTCCCTATGTCATTATCAAGAAATTTGAAGCTAATACTGCAGCATCCATAATTGATTATATTATAGACAATTTTGTTGGTGCTTAAATTTGATTGGTTTATGTAGGCTGTTGGTTAAATATTTGTTTTTGTCATTTTTTATACGTAGGTCAATAGAAATGTGGCGGTTTAGAGACTAGCTAATAGTTCATAACCTATTGCATTTGATGGAACTCAATCAGTTTGACAAAAAACTTAAAGCATCTACGATGAAACTAATAACATTAATTCTATGATATTTTATGAGCCTATCTTTAATCTCAGTAAAGTCAAAGTGGCAATTATATGTTGGACTAGTAGCATTAATTGCAATTGGCGTATATCTTGTGATGCTGGCTTTCCATATTCCAGCATCTAATATCCCCCTATTGTTTGTTATAGTTATTGGGGGTATTCCTGTATTTCTACAAATTTTATTTAAATTATTTAAAGGAAATTTAGGCGCAGATTCATTGGCTGCGATCGCATTAGTCACTGGTGTTATTTTACATCAGTACCTGGCAGCAACATTAATCGTTCTTATGCTTGCAAGTGGGCAAACCTTAGAATATTACGCTATGCGGAAAGCATCTTTTGTTTTGCGCTCTCTTGTAGCGCGTATGCCGTCAATAGCTCACCGAAAAATAAACAGTCATATTGAAGATATTCCATTATTAGATATTAAAATAGAGGACTTAATTGTTATTTATCCGCATGAAACTTGTCCTGTAGATGGTATTGTTATTGACGGGCATGGGTCTATGGATGAATCTTATTTGACAGGAGAACCCTATCAAATCTCTAAAACACCAGGGACCTTCGTCTTATCTGGCGCTATTAATGGAGAAACTTTACTTGTTATAAAAACAACTAAACTTACCTCAGATTCACGCTATTCTGCAATTGTAAAAGTATTAGAGGAAGCAGAGCAAAAACGTCCCTCGATCAGACGCTTAGGTGATCAAATTGGGGCAATCTTTGCACCTATAGCTCTTATTTTTGCAATCGTTGCTTGGTATGTCACTGGGGATGCAATACGTTTTCTTTCTGTACTGGTGATTGCAACACCATGTCCGCTATTAATCGCTATTCCTATTACAATTATTAGTGCTATTTCAAGAGCTGCAAGACAGGCTATCGTTATCAAAGATCCAACCGTTCTCGAACAATTACCGACCTGCAAAACTGCCATTTTTGACAAAACAGGCACACTCACCTATGGGAAGCCTGCTTTAACAGAAATTCATGTGACGTCAAATTGTACTAAAGAAATGGTTTTACAATATCTGGCAAGCCTGGAACGCTATTCAAAACATCCTCTTTCAAGTGCTGTTTTAAGTGCCGCAAAAAAAGAAAATATAACTCTTCTTGACTCTTCAAATGTATCGGAAAAACCTGGGCAAGGATTACGAGGAATTATTGGTAAACATAAAATTCTCATTACTAGCCGAAAAAAAATGTTAGAAGAAAATCCTGAGAGTATTAATTTATTACCACCCATTGCACCTGGACTAGAATGTATCGTCATGATTGATAATAAATATGCAGCTTCGGTACATTTCCATGATGCTCCACGTATTGAAAGTAAATCATTCTTAGGTCATTTAGCCCCATCACATCAATTTAAAAAAATTATGTTGGTTTCTGGAGACCGTGAGTCAGAAGTTGTCTATTTAGCTAATTTATTAAATATAAAAGAAATTCGTGCGTCACAAAGTCCAGAGCAAAAACTGGCTATAGTTCGAGAGGAAATAAAAAAAGCGCCAACGGTTTTTATGGGCGATGGCATTAATGATGCGCCTGCACTCACAGCAGCAACAGTTGGCATTGCTTTTGGGCAATACAGTAATGTAACCGCTGAAGCGGCGGGGGCCGTTATTATGGAAAACACATTATCCAAGGTGGATGAATTAATCCATCTTAGCTTAAATACTCGAAGAATTGCTTCACAAAGTGCTATTGGCGGAATGTTCCTTAGTATCATAGGAATGGGGTTTGCAGCAGGAGGATTTATCAATCCAGTCAGTGGCGCGATAATTCAAGAGGTAATTGACATTCTTGCAATTGTTAATGCCTTAAGATTGGCTTTAGGTTCTCGAATTAAAATTGATTTACCAGAATTTTCAAAATGAAACCAATGGAAATGCAGCAAAGTGTAATCGAGGGTAATCTTTTCTCATCAAAAATGAACAGCACACATCGAGAACCATTTTTCTTGGCGTGAACAAAATATAGATATATTGTTTTTTAATGGCTATTTAGATGCCATCTCTTTTGAATCGAAAGACAGTTAGGAATGCCCTATAGTTAAGCTATAGGGCAATAAAATTAGGCTTGTTCAATTTTGATGTCGCGAGCCCCACTTCTCGCCTCTTCTTTTTTAGGAAGTTGAACCCAAAGCATTCCTTTTTTGAAGTTTGCTTTCACTTCATCAACATTTACGGAGGAAGGTAATGAAATGGAGCGCTCATATTTTCCATAACTGATTTCACGAGAAACATATTTTTTATGTTTATTTTTTTTAGATATAGATTTTTCGCCACTTATGGTGAGTACATTATCTGCTATAGACAGATGGATGTCTTTTTCATCCATTCCTGGCATTTCAAGCTGAATGCTAAAGTGATCTTTATCTTCAACCACATCCATAGATGGAGCAAGATTTAATTGCTCAAATTGCTCCAAACCTCTAAAGCGAGTGGGTGAGAAAAAATCAGAAAACTCGCCAAATAATCTGTCTACTTCATTGTGCAGTCTTATAAAAGGCGAGGAAGGATGTTCAGCTGGGTGAATATGTTTTAATTTTGCTATTTTACTCATAGTAAACTCCATTTATTACAGTTCCATAATTTATCCCTTTCTACTTATTAAAGTTTGATGTACAGCAGCACTTTGTCAAGTCGATAATGTAGGGGCCATGGCTGAAGGTTACATATTTAACGAGAGTTTTTTAACATTTCTCGAACTATATTCCCTGTATTACACGAATTCATAGTTGCAACAGTTACTGCGATTCTGTTAGGGAGTTATCTAGCAATCTATTCATTTAGTGAGCGCTTAATGACGCCACTGACAAGGGTGGTTTCACAGGTTAGTTACTTGAATGATTATCTATTTATTCTTGGTGTTAGTGTTATTTTCATCCAAAGGTTGCGTACATTTGCATTTAGCATTCTGGTCTTTGTCACACCAGCAACCACATCCCTTTCCAGGGCAGTCAATTTGGTTTGAGCTCTTTGCACAATCAACATCGCAATCATCAGCAAACAAAATGCCTGGAGTAAAGATTGTAAAGCTAAGGGATGAAAAAAGTAACAAAGATTTAATATATTTGCTCATAGTTAATATTTCCTTTCTTAACTCTTCAGTTCAAAGATACAGATGGCAGCTACTTATATTGGTTATTAATTATAGCTTGGAAAATAGAGCCCTGTAGTAGCATCAGTGTCGGAGTAAATATAAATAACAATGCTTTTCAAAAACGGGAAATGAGAGACCTTCATGTTCCTACCTGCATTATGAAGAATCATCTATTTATAAAAAGCTAATAAATTAATTAGATAAAATCAATAGATTAATTCATTAATAAAATTCAATTGTGGCTCATCTTTTGAAAATTTACGCTATACTTTTTGTAATTCTTTATTAAGGATGCCCAGCAAATCATGGAAGAAATAATAGATGAAGAGATAATTAAAATACTTCAAAAAAATAATCTATTTAGTTCGCTATCAAACAAACAACTAAATGATTTAATACCGCTCATTAAGGTTATCGATTTTGATGCGAATAAATTAATAATTTATGAAAATGATAACCCTCTTGACTTGTATATTATCTGGAAAGGCGAAGTCGAGGTCTTGAAAAAAGCGAAAGATGGAACCGAGTTACGTATTTCCACACTTCAATCTGGGGAAGCAATTGGAGAAATGGGATTAATTGATAATTCGCCACGATCGGCTACTATTCGTACAATAGCGCCAACTAAACTGCTTGTTTTCTCTATTGCCGATCTCAAGAACCTCACGAAGAATACTCTTTTTTACAATCAGCTAATTAGTAAGCTGTCTGATGTTATCAATGAATTGCAATTTTATATTAACGAGCAGCCAACATATCTTACACTAATTTCTAATCTTGCGGGCACACTCAGCAATCGCATCCGTCAAACAAATCAATTGACCGTGGATACGTTAAGAAGCGATCTTGAGCATACAAAAGCTCGTATCGCGATGGGCAAATTCATGATTGATGTTCTCTTAGTGGTTGTAATCTATATGTATACATTTAGTGTACTTGCAAAGTTAGCGCATAGCCACCAATCAACAAGTATAGTCAGTATTCCTTTAATTATTTTTTTTGGGATTATCGTTTTATTTATGATGAAAAATAGTAGTTATCCCTTACAATTTTATGGTCTAACCCTTAACAATTGGCGACGAGCGCTATGGGAAGGTATTTGGTTGAGTATACCTCTTATTTTATTAATAGTTTTAATTAAATGGTTGGTAATAAATCTTGTTCCTCAATTTAGTCATTTAACATTAATTAATGCAGTAATATTAACTGGGAATGATATGCATCCAAACCATAATCTTCCTTCATTGATTGCATTGGTACTCGCTTATTTGGTCTTTACTCCTATCCAAGAATTAATTGCTCGTGGTGCCTTACAAAGCTCTTTGCAGGAATTTTTAATTGGTCCAAATCGTATTTGGTGGGCTATTTTAATGTCAAATATCTTATTTAGCGTAACCCATCTTCATGTATCCATCAGCTTGGCTATTGCAGTATTAATTCCAGGTTTTTTTTGGGGTTGGCTCTATTATAGGCATAAAACACTTATTGGTGTTTCAATCTCTCATTTAATTGTAGGTGGTTTGGCTTTCTTTGTTTTTGATATACGCAGTATCTTTGCCTTTTAGGTGATTTGGGCCAGCCCTGTCATCACAAAATAAAAGCTGTAATGAATTGATCAAATTGATTTAGAAGCGTATCAAAAATGAGCAATAATATCCATGGCACCTAATACAGTATAACGTTTGCTTGGGGAAATTCCTGCATTAGCGTTGCCATTAAATGCATTCCTATCCAGTGCATAATCGTAATCAATTTCTGGGCGCAGTTCGATTTGCGGCGATAACCAATGTTGCCAACCAAGTCCAAAGTTAAGATAACGAGTTTTTACACCCGTTCGTTGTCCTTGTTTGTCATCATAAAATTCAGGCCTAAAGGAAATATTATCAAGAGGGGAGAATTGATAATTAATATAAGCTACCGTCGCTAATACCGATGCAGTACAACTCAGTGCTGATGTACTATTGCATTGTGCAGCATTTGGCGCATTAAATGGTATGTATTGTGGTGAAAAAGGTGTTCCTCCAGTAGCAATGAGTGCAGCCGCAATGGGATTATTGATGTTGGCAACGTGGTTTTGATGGAGTGTATAAATTTCATAAGCAATATGCCAACGCTCGTTGAATTTATGATAGTAGGTAAATCCATACCACTGAAGATTATTATAACCCCATACGCCATTATTGATGCCATCCATACAAGGATAGAATGTATCTTTGCCATCATTCCAGGTGAAACGAGCACAAGCAACTGCTGATATCCTTGCTCCGGGATCTTTTAGAAAAGTTGGATTGGGATACAAAGGATTTGGAGCAGGATTCTTAACTTTTTTCCCTATATTCCAAATCGCGGTATCAGTCCCTCCTACTAAACCTAACTGAAAAATGACATTTTTAGCAACAGCTAGACTCGCTACTATCCCTTCATTGGTATAGTTATCAAAAGTGTACGTCATAGAGTGCGAATACATGTAATTATTAGGTGCAAGTTGAGCCTCAATATCAGGAATAGAAATATAACGTCCAACGCGAAAAAGTAATCCTCGAGCTACATTAGGAATATATAATTCACCATAAACCATGGGGAAGTCGTAGCCATAAACCGAGTTGTTATTTAAAAGCTGATAACTGGCAATTCCATATGCCGTGGTATAGTGGTAGTTTTCTCCATATATCCCCGATAGTCTAAAACCCCAATCGACATGGTTTGTTTGCACTGTATCTGGAACACGTTCCATGTAAAGTACTGCTTGATCCAGTTGAATAGTATTAGGTGTATATAGATAGGCCATAGGGGCGTTCCCGGCAGGTTTTTCCGTGTTGGTACTTAGATTGCCGCCACCATTAACCCAACCGTAAATTTGAATATGGTTCTTTTGTAACCATTTTCCAACAGGAGTATTCGCAACACCAACCATCAGGGGGCTATCAACGGAATTAGGAAGGCTGACCCCTAATGAAGTGGTTGCACCGTAAGGCCATTCAGTAAAAGGCATCGGGGGGGGCGACTCTGGGGTTGCAGGCCAACCTGCTCGATGTGAAGTGGGGGCATGAGGATCGGACGGTGCAGCTGCATGACCTGTTTCCAACTTATAATAACGAAAAAAACGTGTAATAAAATCTTCACCTAAATAACTATCCAAACATGAATAGTTGCGATAAGGATCGCAACTAGAACTTGATTGAATATTTTTAGACCAAGCTGAAGAAGTCGTTATAGCTAGAGTCATATAAGGAAACAATCCTAAAAAAATATTTTTTTTCAAATTTAACTTCCTGTAAAAGCATATAAATCAACTTTTCACTTATGTGAGTAGGATGTTACAACGGTTCTTCTCTCTAAAGTTGAGCTACAATTGGGCTTAACAATAGGCTCTTCATTCAAACTCGCATCAAAAAATCTCAGCCCAGCTTGTTTAATTTTAGAATTATTCGTTTTGGAAAATTTTTCCGATCTTGATAATAGAGTATTATTTGGAAGTGCGTTTGGATTATGGCTTTGACTCACTTTTTCTATCAGTGGCTTCTCCATCTGTGAAGGATCTTGAGTCGATTTTTTCCTCTGGAAAACGGTAGGCCAGGTAAAAGCTATCGAGACGAACACTAAAATGACTGGAGACAATATTGCCATGGTAATGGTTAATGCAAGTTTTGCCCCGATTGCTTCTCCCAGTGTTTCACCAACATGAATTCCGCTTCGGATTCCACCGGCAACAGAATAAGCAAGAGAATCACCTATCAAAGCACATAGTTTGAGCACATTGATGGCTCCGTACTTTATTTTTTGTGCTTTTGTTTGGTATTCATCTGGTGGTTGATGTATTGATTCAAATTTTTCTTTTAGATCGACATACGTTTTTGGGTTAAAAACTTTATATACTTGCGAAAAAGTATTAACCACCATGGTTGTCGAAGTACATATCATAGAAAGGACATGTGCTAAAAAAGTATCAGGATTCGAACCTAACGCATTGAAAAGCTTATTAATCCCCGATACAGTAGTAAACCAAGTTAATGTCGCGTAAACAGCTAAAAAGACTGTACTTACGACCCCTAACAAGATACATCGCAAAAGACCATAGGGCTTTTGATAATCTTCAATAAAAAGATTTTTAAATTTTTCATAATTTTCACGTATGCCCACAGCCTGAAATGAATAAAAGGAGATAGCTGCAATCAGAGATAGCCCAATCGTAACTATCAAAACAAGGGGGTTAGAGGCGAGCATACCGGCCCCCAAAAATGTGAGAAGTCCTACGAGACCAGCATATCCAGAAATGCCCGCAGAAATACATGCCAACAAGGTCACGATACCAAAAAATAATTTTTGACCTTTATCGAATATTGTTTTTTGTTTTAAATTTTCCTCAAGGGTCTTAAATGTTTTTTGTTTTTTAGGCTGAAAACCAGCGCTATCAAGCATGGCTTGTCCGCGACTTAATAAACACACTATTCCGTTACATAAGGAAAGTACTATTGCTAAAGCGAAGCTAAGGGCAAAGGGAGCTCCTAAAGTACTTAATAATCCCAGGCAAAATACCATACAAAGCGCCATGGAAGTAACGACTTTGCCAATGACTAACGGCACTCCTTTTATCAGCCTGTTTCTATTTTGAATGGGGGTTCTTGCAAATTCTTGACCATTGCTTGAGTAGGTAGCAACTTGCAAGACCTCTTGCTTCGATAATCTTTTTCCACCCGAAAGTATCTCTCCCCATTTAAAGGTAAGAAAACTCCAAAAATAGTGGGAAAACGGACGTTCTAGAAGATCTGTTATTCGAAGATCTCCATTTAAAATAGCTTGTTGAACTTTTTGCGATTCTTCTTTAGTAAATTGATATTGGTTGAAAGAGGCAATAATCCAATCTTTTTGAGTACGAAATTTTCTTCTTAAAACCATTATCACTTCACGCTTATGAATAGCAAAATCGATTTGATCTTGTTCTAATTCTAATAAACTAACTATCTCTTTCATTCCTACAAATCCCTCTTTAATGAAAGTCATGTAGCTTATTTATAATTTCACAAGAATTCCATTTAAATTTTTAAATTAATTATCAATAGGCATGATATGGCTATTATTTTCATTAGAAAGAATTGACATACTTTGCAAGTTACATTCTAATCTGATTTTTTTATCATGATACGGACCATCATGGCATTTTTGAATTTTTTAAAACCTGCTCCTTATCTTGATGAAATTCAGGATAAAACTGTTGTTAAACAGCAATATCGTTATTGGCGTATTCGCACTTTTTATGCAATGTATATAGGCTATGCTTTGTTTTATTTTACGCGAAAAAGTTTTACATTCGCGATGCCTGCATTACAAAGCGCCTTGGGGATGACCAAAACTGAGTTAGGATTGATTGCTAGTATTTTGAGCTTGAGTTATGGCATCAGTAAATTTTTGAGTGGAATTCTAGGTGATAAGTCAAATCCTCGTTATTTAATGGCGATTGGGCTAATTTTGACAGGTATTGTTAATATTTTGTTTGGATTGTCTTCCACTTGGTGGTTGTTTGCTATTTTTTGGGGATTGAATGGATGGTTCCAAGGGTGGGGATGGCCAGGATGTACTAAATTATTAACTCATTGGTATTCTCAATCCGAACGCGGTCGTTGGTGGAGTATTTGGAATACATCTCATAACGTTGGTGGTGCATTAATTCCATTAATTGTTGCTATGTGCGCGCAGTATTTCGGCTGGCGTTCAGCCATGTTTGTTCCGGGGATCATCTGCATTTTAGGAGGTATTTTTTTAATCAATCGTTTAAGAGATACTCCGCAGTCGCTTGGTTTACCTGCAATAGAACAATATAAAGAAGATTTCTCCGGTTCGTCAAATCACCACCAAGAAAAAATAGAACTTTCAGTCAAAGAAATTCTTTGGAATTATGTGTTAAGCAATCAATATATTTGGATACTCTCCATTTCTTATTTATTTATTTACATTGTCCGAACAGCCATTAATGATTGGAGCATGCTGTACTTAACGGAAGTGAAAGATTATTCCTTAATCACCGCAGGTAGTTGTATCATCTGGTTTGAGGTGGGTGGTTTTTTTGGAAATCTGGTTGCAGGCTGGCTTTCCGATAAAGTATTTCAAGGGAAACGCAATCCAATCAATGTGCTTTTTACTGCAGGCGTATTTGCCACGTTGATACTATTTACACTGACTAAGGAATATATACCATTCCTCGATTCTTTGTTTCTTTTTTTCTTTGGTTTTTTTATCTTTGGCCCACAAATGATGATTGGTATGGCGTGTGCGGAGTTAACACATAAAAAAGCAGCGGCGACTGCAACTGGCTTTGCCGGATTTTTCGCTTATTGTTTAGGTGCTGTTCTGGCGGGTGCGCCTTTGGGGGCAATTATCAAAAATTACGGGTGGGATAATTTCTTCCTCACATTGTTTATTTGCTGCTTGATTCCATT
The DNA here is from genome assembly GCF_900637685.1 of Legionella sainthelensi. Taxonomy (NCBI): domain Bacteria; kingdom Pseudomonadati; phylum Pseudomonadota; class Gammaproteobacteria; order Legionellales; family Legionellaceae; genus Legionella; species Legionella sainthelensi. The sequence continues at coordinate 3,404,802 of NZ_LR134388.1, read as the reverse complement.
ATTGATGATGCTCCCACTTTGGCATGTGAAGGTTCATCCACGGTCTCGTAACGCAGAATTTTCGGGCAAATCTGAGTTTGCTTCGTGATTGGTTGCCCTGGGTGATCCAGTATAAATAAAGGGTAGTACAATTATTCGCTGATAAAATGAACTCAAGAAAAAGTTTGGGGTTTTAAATGTCTAAGGAAGCATTCATACAGCAGTAACAAGCTTCTAATTTATTGTCGGAACATGGGATGGAAACGGCCGATTTCAGTTAATCGAAAAAATTCAACCGCTTGCATCGTTGATTGAGCAACTGGAGATATTTTTCTTGCATCTGTTGAGATAAAAAACTGAAACCAATCAGCTCTTGCCATTTTGGTATTAGCTCATGGAACTCTTGTACGATCCCCTCGATGACGTTCTGGTTTAATCCTAATTTTCAACGGCAAAATAGTTAAGAAAATCATTGTTTGTTACATTATTTTTTTTCCTTGCAGAGGTAAAGCGATTTCTTCTTTTGTGTTTTTTGAGCGATAGTTGAGTTAAGCAAATCATATGCTGGTGATAGTGAGATTTTTCTATCTTTATTAGGGGCTGTTGACAATTCACCTGCCGCCTACGTGCCGCGGCTTGTCCTCGGCATCCAGTAGATGGTCAAATTAAAAGCTGAACAACCTAATTGATTGATTAATGGAAGCACACTCATAATATAACGGCTCAGATACCAAGTATAAAACGAGTTTGCAATGCTTAGACTTATGCTCAATGACGAGCGTTGGTCAAAGCTGAGGGAGAGCATGCTACAGCACAGAATTTATGACAAGCCCAATCTTGGTAGGATAGTTGAGGCAATGTTATATCGCATGCGGGTTGGGTGCCCTTGGCGTGACCTACCGATAGATTTTGGATGCTGGAATTGAATTTATCAACAATTTAATCGATGGTCATCTCAAAAAAAGTTAATTCAAATTTTTAAAACGCTTGTGCAAGAGCCCGATTTAGAATGGGAGTTTATTGATGGCAGTATTGTCAAAGCTCATGAACATAGTGCTGGCGCGCCTAATAAGGAAGAACAAGCATTGGTAAGTCGGCTGCTGGAAATACAACGAAGATTCATATGGCCGTTGATGCTCACGGATTACCTATTGATTTTGAAATAACAGGTGGCGAAGTGCATGATTGCAAAGTGGCACCAGAATTTATCGAAAAGTTACCTGCTGCAGAACATACTATTGCAGATAAGGGTTATGATAGCGAAGAGGTTCGAGATCCCATTCGAAAAAAATCATCCATTCCCGTGATTCCAGGAAAGAGCAATTCTAAAACTGGTAATGCAGATATGGATTGGGGTATTTATAAATACAGACATCGAGTTGAAAATTTTTTTGTCAGAATAAAACACGTTCGTGCAATCGCCACAAGAGTTGATAAATTAAAGCGAAACGATGCTTCTCTTGTTGCTATGGCATGCGCATTTTTATGGCTACCTATGTAGCGCAGCTTCCGGTATTATCTTCGTGTTTGTCCAACAGTCAAGGAAGTACGATGAGTCTGGCTTATGTTTCTATTCTTGCGAGTCAGCATCATGGTACTCTTTACGTAGGGTCTACGTCAGACATCATTAAACGGACTTGGGAACACAAAAATAAAGTCAGTCCTGGTTTCACTGCTCAGTATAACGTACATATGCGGGTCTATCATGAAGCATATGAATTATACGTTGAAGCAGCACGACGTGAAAAACGTTTCAAAAATTGGCCAAGACAATGGAAAATAAATTTAATAGAGAAACTAAACCCTCAATCGCGTGACCTGTATGAAGAAATTTGCCAATGATTTAGATCGAATGGATGCCGCGGACAAGAAGCGGCACGTAGGCGGCAGGTGAATTGTCAACAGACCCTAATTAGGGAAAAATTTTTTAGATGCATATCTTCATTGCCGATCAGAAAGTTAAATAACGTCAACTTAAATAATTTCACACATTCAATTTTGGGAATGTACAAAATTGTTCTATGACTGCAATCACTTTTCCATCGAACTTTTATATTTTGTACGTCGATCCTCACCTGATAACTGTGCAAAATCTTCTAAAGCTAACTTTTTATTATGGCCTATTCGATCAAACCGTTTAATGAAGTAGGTCAAGCTGTTGCCTTTAGAATAAACTAAACTATGAAGGGGAACTTCGAGGCCAATGGTCTTTGCAAGGGTCATAGTAATGGCTTCATTTTCCGGCAATTCTGGATAAATATCACTTTGTGGTTTTAAAATATAGTGACCATATTGATCAACGATTTCAAAACATCCCTCTTTAATTTTTAGTTTTGCGCTGAGTTTCTTTTGGATGCCTTGAACAGACATCTTTCCTACTCGAGCAATTGCTTCCTGACGCTGCTCATCAGCACTTAAATCTAATGGACTAAGGTTTTTTAATTGAGGCGAAAGCAAATGTAATCCTCGTTGTGAAGAGTTTTCTTGGTCACTAATTTTTTCATAAGTAATAGGACAGTGTTTCATCTTATTTCCTCAACAGTCATTCGCTATAAATTACTGTTATCGCGGTAAATTTATGGGGGAATAACAAAAAAGTCATATTCAACCTAAAAATACGTCCATTATGGATTAAAGGTTAGGCTAGTATGGAATATAACAGAAGGGCTTTATCGCAAAATGAAACTCAGGCTTAAGAAAAATTTTATCCTAAATTTGCTTGGATATTCTATGAAAAAGGTGAGTGGAGAGACCTCTGTTTTTATCAAAGCCAGTTATCGTTGAACCGAGAGGGTCAAGCTTTGAATTGTGAATTATCGAATTTAAATTCAAAATTCAAGGCCTGACTCCGGACGTGTTAATCCTTGCTAAAAACTCACATTTGATATGAGGTTTCTTCCCATCCAGTTTCAAACAGTAAATTTGAGTATTAAGCTGGTTGTTAGTACACGCTAACTCAGGGGGCGGGAGGGTTCATTATGAAATTAATGTGAACAACCTTTCATTTCCTCAGTGAAATTATCCAGCATCTCTGCCGAATCTGTTTTGGCTGGAAACAATCCATAAAAAGATTTTTTAGTGGCATAATTAGCTACTCCTAGAGTCGATACAGAAGTTACCCCACTTAAAAATTGAACAAATAATTCCTTATATCCACGATGCTTTCCAAGAATATCTTTTGATCGATCAATTATATCAGTACAGGATGCCAGTAGCCATTGTTGGGCTTGGTCAAATTGATTCAGAGGAGCCTGATTAAAAAGTTCACGTTCTCTTTTGATTGTTCTAATAACTTCATCCATTGCCCAGGATGCATTGCTATATTCAGCCCCTTGAAGAGCCATCCATTTAGCTTTTGTAGTAAATAGGCGGAGGTGTTTATCGATGATACTATTAATTTGCTCCTTTTTATTCCCGTTCTCTTTATTTTGGGCATCCTCTCTAAAAATTTGAATAGCATGTTCGAGTAATATTGAAGGAGAGCTATTTTCTTGAAAAATCGAGTGCAATTTTAAATAAGCCCGAAAGTTATCACTTATAGGTATTTCTGGAAAAAGTAATTTATTGAGTTTCTCTTCAATCGGTATCTTCGGATTCTCAAGGATGGGCAGTAATTTTTCTTCATTGAAATTTTCAACATTCTTCTTATAATCGGTAATACATTCTTTAAGTAGGTCTCTTAGCTTAAATTTAAAATAGTCTACATAGAGCTCCTGATTTTCCTCTTTAATGGGTTCTTGAGTATTTTTTTCTCTGAAAATATCAATTAAAGGATAGTTTTTTTGAGCTATAGCGGTATTTAAATCAAATACATTTGCTGCTCTACAGATTGCCGCATTAATGTAGTCAGATTCTTTGTTTTCTAAGATATCGACAATTTGTTTATGATGAGTTTCAGTTTTTTGTCTTAAATAGGTTCGCTCTTTCCAGACTTTTGTATCTCCTGATTTAACATGGGTGTTTCTATCAATTGTTTCATAATAGGTTTCACCTTTATGATACCCCGACATTTTTTCCACATAGGTATTTTTTGACTTCGTACTGACTAAGGGCTGATTAACATCAAGCTTGTTTTGCCCCAATACCTTACCTGTTTGAGTAGTTTTAAGCATGTCTCCTGTAGGAAGAAATATTTTATGGTTTGGCATTCCAGGCCTGTCACTTGGAGTCTGAGACAAATATTGAGTGGTTTCCTCCTTATTGAGCAAAGTTACAGATGCAGCAATACTTTCCATTTGCAAAGAGTTCTTTAAATAAGCCAAACAATCTGATTTACATGAGCCATTATCCACTTGTCTCCCATAGGGATTTTCGTACAAATCGATATTATTTTTCTCGCAAAACAATTGTAATGAATTTGCTAAAGTATCATAGCCAACACTATCATTAATAAATAAGTATTTTTTGCCGTGATGAATTTCGAAAATTACAGGAGTGGGATGCCCCGAAGCGCTTTCCCGTTGTGGCACTGAAAAACCAATCATGCAGTCCTTGTTATTCTTGAGGTAAGGTTCGAGCTGTTGCTCGAATCCCATTCTTGAGGCAGCAACTAGGATTCGTTTATGACTTTCATTATTAAAATATTTTGAGTTATATTTGTCTGCGATTAAACACATCCCGTTATAATTTATGGATGGAAAACTTCTAAAATATAGTTTTCCATTTTCTTCTCTTGGAGTAGATACGATTGTAAAAAAATCTTTCGTGCGGTTCATGGTCACCTCATCATTTAATCAAAATTATTTAAAATACAGGCCTTCCTTTTATCTATTTGATGGCCTGGTTGTTAAAATTGTGTTTACACTTTAATTTTAAAAAAATGGGGTTAAGGGATAATTATCCTTTTATGAAATACCGAAACTGTATATTCTAAATTGGAATGCAGCTCGATGTTTTGGCAGATTGTTTAAGAGTGATAAGTTATGGAATTTATTGATTCTTTATTGCTAATTATCTAATCTATTTCTATTAAAAAATTGACTTGGCATCAAAAAGCACATCATTATCCATAAGTTGCCTTAAGAGTGTTTTCGCTAAAAGAAAGCTGCTGCAAGCCAACTAACATGTGGGGTGTTTAGGGGTATTGCGTCTACATGACTTTTTCGAATGTTCTACAACTACACTTAACTACAGATTCTAATAATACCAAAAGTTATGATAAATTCGCGAATTGCGAATTTATGGCATGCGATACTTCATTTTCAGTATCAATCAATATCCTTCGATAACACATCTTTGAAATTGATCTTGTGTGCTTGACAAACTTTGAAGTAATGCGCAATATTTTTTGCAAGTTTGAGGTATGAGCTGTTTTTTACCAATAGTAACTAATTAGCAGGAGCTAAGAACGGTGAAGGAAAAGAGAAGAACAATGTTTCGTTCTGGCTAGACCGGGATTCATTCAAAGGATTGACTGGTTCAGCATTATGCTGAGTGAATAATCAATTGCGGAGAGTCCTATGCCTGCACAAAAAACATCTAGGTTACATCTATTAAACGAATTTAAATCTGCGCCACATTCTGCGCTTTTTAATCAACAGACGATCGCTGCGGTATTAAGCTGCTCCACCCATATTTCGTATATATCTGCGTGAGTAATATCAGTGGCCTGGTGTGAGTGAAACGGTCAACTTCTATCATATCAAACGTCACTATTATTATAGTCATGCTATGATTAATCCTACTCAGATAGTTCTTATAGGATCAGAAATTGATTTTTTACCTCCACTCAATATAAATAACTACTCTAAAAATCAAAACAGGTGGGTTTTATAAGGTAATTTGCTGGAGGCTACGAAATTTCACGGAACATCATGAAGTTTTCTGGCATTATAGTTGTAGTCCAATACATTAACTTTTTAATAGTTATCAATGTTCTATTTTTGTTTTGGCGGAACAACTAACATATCAGTGGTGCTAAGCTGTAATAATCGTTTAGCCACACTTCCTGTCAGTAAATACTGTAATTTAGAGTTTCCTTGAGTACCAAATGAAATCAAATCAGCTTGCCATTTTTCAGACTGAATGACAATAGTGTCTGCAATATATCCACCCATGATTTTTTTCTGGAATTTAGTTTGATCTACATTACACTTACTAAGAAAATCATCTAACCTGCATGTGATATCTTTTGTATCTTCCTGTTCATATCTTAGTAACAATTTAGTGAAATATATATCTATGATATGTAGTAATTGAAAGGTTGCATTAGGAAAACATTTGAATGTAAATTCAATTGCATTTTTACTTACTTCGGAAAAATCGGTAGCTATAATTATCCGATTATACGCAAAAGAAGGCTCTTTTTTTACCAGTAGGATTGGAACATCACTATGACTTATCATAGAACTTGAAGTAGTGCCTAAGATGTAATCCTTGATGTAGTATTCGCCATGCGCACCAGCAATAATCATATTACATTTGTTTTCTTTAGCGTATCTGACAATCTCATCAGCTGCTCTACCAGCTAATACAGAAACATAGGTTTCAATGTTATGAGAGTATTTTTTTATGCATTTTAAAATTTTTTTTTCAATTTTATTTTTTTGTGCAAGATAATCTTGTTCCAACTCTTCAATTGAATATTGTGAAAAATTACCAATCCTGGGCTGGATTAAGATATGTAAAAAGTGGAGTATTGCTTTATGCTGTTCAGCTAAAGTAACTGCTCTTGAAAGGGAGTAGTCTGAATGCTTTGAAAAGTCACTGGCAATTAATATATTATTTATTTCCATTTTAAACTCTCTGCATTTAAGCTTATATAAAGATTAGCAAACGATTAGCTTCATTGCACTCTATATTCATATCTATGAACTACAGGCGAGTTCCTATTTGAAATAGACATCTGTTGAGTCTGGTACCGAATTGTGATGCCAAGAACTAAGCATTGTGCACGGGAGTTACTTAAACCGTTGCGTCTGATATGACAATTCTTTTGCTAAGCTTTATTATTCTTTCTGAGGACAAGGATGATGCCACTAAAACGCATAATCATTGCCAGTGATTTTTCTAAATATGCCGAATATGTACTACAAAGAGCCATATCTTAAACTGAGCGACATCATAGACCTCTTCATTTTATACACGTTTTACAACAGCCATAGTTGGTAGATTTTGGCCAATACTTTAGTGAACAACAAAAAGATTTTCTCTCATTAGAGGAGGACACGCTGGATAAACTGTCTGCCCTAATTATGAAATATACTATTAATATTTCAGTTAAACTATCAGTTCTTGCTGGAAAGGCTGCAAATGAAAGCACTCAGCATACGGAGCAAAGTCAAGGAAAATTTAATTATTGCAAGAGCTCATGGACAGTATTATGTCCATGAGTATGTGTTAGGAACAACATCGAGTTATCTTGTAGAGCAAGGGAAAACTCCTGTTTTTCTCATCAAAAAGTAACCCTTTTTTTCTTATAAAAGAATACTTGCTGCAGCTGATTTTTCAAAATCCAGTAAAAAAGCCATTGATTTCACCATTAAATGCTTTCCAGAAGCCCAGTTTCAGCTGTTGCTTATCGTAGATATTTTAACAGTCAGTATTTAAAAGGTAATTCTGTTGGCATACTTGAATCAAAAACAGAAAATATTATGGAGCAATTAGATCACTTTTTAAAGAATGTAATGTTAAATATGATCAATTTAATGTAGGAAATATTAGCTTTGCAGCGAGATTTGGTTAAATATTGTCCATGCAATGGATTTTGAGCTATAGTCTAAGTAATACTGTAAACTAGAGGTGCGTATATGTTAACTTCTGTTGTGAAAGATACCTATGAAGCTCGAGTTAAAATAGGACACCACATTATATCTAAAATTACTGGAAAAATTCTCCATGAGATGAAAGTTCGTTTGATTCTATTATGTGATTTGGAATCTTCAGGAGCTAGAGGAGAGCTCTTAGATCTTGCAACTGATAAAATTATTTACAGATGTCATAAACAAACCCTAGTCGATAAATAACCCTTCTACTTTTCCTATTCTTAGCAGATAACTTAATTTATTTGAATCTTTTACTTTTCGCCAAGGATAGGTGAAAGCCAAGGCGAGAAAAAAATTCATTACTGCTTAAGGGGTATGATGCCTAAACTACTTAGGATTATTTATTCCTAACCTATGGCGAAAGACCAATTCTCCGCCTAAATGATATAGAAAATATTAGGTCATAAACAGTCAACGTTTTTGGATATCTCAAGGAGAGAGATAAAAGTTCTTGGTGTGGATGAGCGTTCATTTAATAGAGCAGTAGGTTATGCCACAACCTTTTGTGACTTGGCCAAACATAAAATATTTGATTTGGTTGAGGGTCGTTCAGAAAAGTTTTGAAGACAGGCAAGACTTGCTTGGATATCGTTCAGGAAGGATCACAACTCACTATTCTTCAGCTGAGCTCCAAAGTTTATATCAAGCTGCTAATAAGGTTTGTGAGAATCAAAAAAGCGGTTTGATGTTAACCTTATTGCGAAACTCTAAGAGTAGACCTGCCAGTTAAAATACTCAAAGGGATCTCCAAGTAAGTTTGTAATTACGTGATCTAGGTCACGCAAAAGCTACGCAAGGATTTTTATAGTAAAACAGGATATCAACGTAACTTATTGATTTTAAATTATTATGTTGGTGGGCCCACTAGGACTTGAACCTGGGATCAACAGATTATGAGTCATTTAATCAAAAAGTAACTAATTGATTTAATTGAAAATTTTATCAAAAGAAGCCACTAAAAATGTACTACGATGTATAACTGTGTCGTACTCAAATACGCAAATTCCCCACAATAGTTTTTTTATTGGTGATTTTAATTTTGAAACCCATTTGACGTTACTGGGTTTAATTAAAATTATGAGTGTGAAACTAAGTAATGAAAACACATCGAAAGATTTGTTTGAAAGACAGTATCTTACGCCTCAGAGGATCGTGAAGCCCCACAAAAGAGATCATTTTTCACATACCCTATACGTAAATGTAATAGATTGATTAATTTTCTAATAAGCTGTTCTTGATATCTTAATATTTTTTACTAAACAGGAAGATTTTTATTATGCCTACCCCCTTATTTCCCCCAAATGATGGCCCTATTACGATACACCAAGGCAGAGGTGGGGATTGTTATCTTTTAGCAGCTGTCGATTGTTTATTAAGTACGGGACCAGAAGGCTATGCCGCGCTAAAATCATTATTTGTTGAAAGAGTAGGTGGTATTGAAGTACGAATCAAACGTACAGACCAAAGTGCATTATTACAGTTGGATAAGATCCCCGGTAAATTCACCTATTATTATGATCCAAAGACAAATCAAGATGTTTTTTTTATTGATTATAATAGACTCAATCAAATTGACCAGACACCTGAGGGGGTAAAAAGTAATTCACTTGCCATAAAAATTTTGGAGCGACTCAGCTCTTATTATTATTTAAATCGTGGTTGGAATCCCCAAGATCCGGCAGCGAGTGTGATGGCCCATAATATGCCTTATAGACACGTAGGTTATGAAACAGAATTTGTTGCAAAGTTACTCGGCATTAATTCTCAAGATTATTCAAATATCTATGACATTGTTAAGTTAAAAGCTATTAGACCTGAAGAGCCGGTTTATGTTGCTCTGGATTGGGGTGATGTTGATGTTTATGGACAAAGACACGGATGTCATGCACTAAGAATAGATAAAATTATTCCTAATGCGATGAGCCCAGGCGGATATGATGTGGTTTTGGTAAATCCCTGGGACAACGAGAAGCTAGAATATTTTTCACTTCATGATCTCATACAAAGAAGAAGTCGTTTTGCCACGTTTAGTTCCAATCCTTATCATCTTGATATAACACGCACTTTATTAGGTCTTCACGAAAATATTGGAAAAGCTGTTTATAGTCATTCTCATCTGCTTCATATGCTATTTAAGATAAGAGAAGGTAATGGTTCATTGCCCTCGAATGTTATTGTCAACTGTGTTGATTTACATGAGCAGATGCCTCATTTCCCGGTTGTGTTCAATTCATTGTCTCTTGAGAAACAAGGGAGAGTGTTTTCATGCATTCTTAATTATAATGGCAATATAAAAGCATTCCTTAACTCATTGCGCTTAGCTGATCCTGGTTTAGATAGCCGTATATTTGAATTGATATACGGCCAGGCTGCTCATGACCAAGCGATAGCTTCAAAAATGAGTGTTGATGAGGCGGAAAGAGCCATTATTGAATGCGCTAAAGAGATCGCTGCTTTTCCAGTATCATTTAAGGAAGATATTTTTCACGAAAATGTAGCGTCTCATTCGCAAAAAATTGTTAAGGAGCTTTTAGAATTTGTCATTCACTCTAAAAAATTAGATCAAGCAAAGCAAGTTCTCGATTTTCCAGTAGGACAAGATCCTCAGGTTATTTTAGAAGCCATAAATAAGAAAAAGCAGGCAATTAAAGAATCTGCCCAAACACGATTGGATGAACTTCAGAAAGGAGAAGTTGAATCACGAATTAAAGAAATTAATGATATAAAAATATCATTTGGGGTCCATCTGAAACATCCAGTTGATGTTCAGATACATCGGCTTGAGCTCGAATTAGAATTAATAAAACTGAGACAGCGGCGTAGTTGGTTTAATATTCAGCCTTTAATTCAAGAAGTTTGTGATAACTGCCAAATGCGAATTGATTTGGAGGCAGAGAGGGCATTTAGTAGAATAGAAAGGAATTCCTCCGGACTGCACCGGTTTGGTTCCTTTGCAGCAACAAAAACTGATGTTGTTGTAAGCACAAAAGCTGAGTTTGGGTATAAGTGAATGAGTAAAAACCTCATTCTGAGAAATCCTCTCATTAACTATTTTGAGGTAATTTGGTAGCTTCTCAATAGTCCGGGCAACTTCATTCCAAACAGTGCGAAGAAACTCCCGAATGTGGCTCTGTGCTTGAACTCTGGAGATTGCTCACTACATTCGGGATGACAATTTGTTGGTGGGCCCACTAGGACTTGACCCTAGGACCAACGGATTTATAAAGTTGATTAAATAAGTCTTCAAAAAGCAGTTTATTTGAAATATTATCCCTAGACTCAAGCATTATTTGCGGAATGCTCTTTTCCTAGTCGTTCAAATAAACTGTATTATAAAGCAATTGTTTGCCACTAACATTTATTCATTACTACAAAAAAGTTATTAGCTGTAAATAACGATAGATAGAGGAATTAAATATGCATGACATCATCTGCCCCCATTGCAAAAAGGCATTCAAAGTTGACGAAGCTGGGTATGCAGATATTTTGAAGCAGGTTCGTGATAAAGAATTTGATAAGCAATTGCATGATCGACTCGAATTGGCTGAGAAGGAGAAACTGAATGCAGTGGAACTTGCCAAGAGCAATATCAGAAATGACATGCAGAAGCTCGCTTCAGATAAAGATGCCGAGATAAAAGAACTGAAAGCAAAATTAGATGCTGGTGATGTTGCGCGGAAACTAGCTGTGACTGAAGCTCTGATAGCTATTGAGAAAGAACGCGATAAACTAGCTAACGAACTGGAAAGGACGAAACTAGATAAAGAAGCTGCTCTGAAACTAGCTGAGGAAAAGCTTGGGACAAGCGAATCTGCGAAGAAACTTGCTGTTGCCGAGGCGCTTAGCAAAGTTGAGAAAGAGCGGGATGAACTAAAAATCAGTCTTAAACAAGCAGAGCTTGAAAAGCAACTTTCTGAAAAATCTCTCAAAGACAAGTATGAAACACAGCTCAAAGATCGTGACGATGCTATTGAGCGATTACGAGACATGAAAGCTCGTCTTTCGACTAAAATGGTTGGAGAAACCCTTGAACAGCATTGCGAGACAGAGTTCAATCGGATTCGTGCAACTGCATTTCCATATGCATATTTTGAAAAAGATAACGATGCAAGTTCTGGTAGTAAAGGCGACTTTATTTTTCGTGACTTAGACCATGCTGGTACTGAGATAGTTTCAATCATGTTTGAAATGAAAAACGAAATAGACACCACTGCAACTAAGAAAAAAAATGAGGATTTCTTAAAGGAGCTAGATAAAGATCGTACTGAAAAAGGCTGTGAGTATGCAGTGCTTGTTTCATTGCTTGAACCTGACAATGAATTCTATAACTCTGGGATTGTTGATATGTTCCACCGATACCCAAAGATGTATGTCGTTCGACCACAGTTCTTTCTTACTATAATTACACTTTTGCGCAACGCGGCGATCAAGTCGTTAGAATATAAGACAGAACTTGCGCTTGTTAAATCACAAAATATTGACATAACAAACTTCGAAAAAGACCTTGAACAATTTAAGTCCGCATTTGGTAAAAACTATGAGCTTGCCTCTAAGAAATTTCAAATTGCAATTGATGAGATTGATAAATCAATTGATCATCTACAGAGGACCAGGGATGCGCTGCTCGGGACTGATCGAAATCTTCGCCTTGCAAACGATAAGGCACAGGACATAACCATCAAGAAGCTGACACGTAAAAATCCAACGATGAAGGCTATATTTGAGGAGCTTGATAAAAAAGATGTTCCTGATTCTGATCTAGCGTAGCCCGGATGAAGTGTAACGAAATCCGGGATGTTCGAAGCCCAATATCCCGGATTACGACTGCGCCTGCATCCGGCTACCTTAGCTCTTGCTTAACCGATTCTAAAATATTAGCGGTTTCTTGTTCAACTGTTGTATTATTTTTCTTAAACAATATGTCTCTAGCCTTGTTAATCCGGTCTAGCTTAGAAAGAGCAAAAAATTTCGCTATTTCTGCTTCTTGAAGATACTTATCGCCAGTTGCTACTACTCCAAATAATGGATCTAATACGATATATTTATTTCCTAATCGCTGAAGCTCTTTTTGAATTGTATTATTCTCATCCAGATAGAGATTGTCTCCACAATCAAAGCTACAGAAATGCATCGTGAAGACGTAATTCAATCTTGTGAAAAAATGGCTTTAAAATTGTCAGAACTACGGGAAAAAATTGATAAAACAATATGAATTGTCAACAGACCCTAAGACTCAAAGAGAGAAAATGAATTCCCCATTTATAGTTGACAATTTCTATTTAATGTATAAAAACGCACAAATGAATAAAATGAGCAAAAATCAAAATAAACCTGGCTCTGGGTCATTTTTTCTATTCATGTATCCTCCCATAGAAGCAATTATTTTGATCATTACTTTTAATGGCGGAGGTTCAGCAGGAGGTGCTTCTTTTTTAACGATGAGATGAGCCATTTTCCACTCTTCGGTCGAGAAGATTAACTCCCAACTTATATCAGGACATTCTCGCCCCAATATAGTTAAATAGAGAATTCTCCATGCAATAATCATGTATAAAGTTAGGCAGGGGTCAAAACGACTCTTGTCATTAAAAATCCTCTTGTTCTGATTTGCCATCTAATAACGCCATCAATTCGAATAACAATAATTGAGTTTCATTAATCAAAAACTCTTTAAATTTATCTTTCTTTAGAGTTCTTTCCTGAACATCTAAAGGAATAAAGCGTAATAGCTCATTATGGAGTGCATCGCTGTCGATAATTTTTACGGCTGATTTCAGTTAATCAAAAAAATTGAATCGCTTGCATCGCTGATCGAGCAATTCCATATATTTTTCCTGCATCTGTTGAGATAAGAAACTGAAACCAATAAGTTTTCGCCATTCAGGTATTATTTGATGGAACTCTTGTACGATCCCATCGATGATGTTCTGATTTAATCCTAATTTTTCAACGGCAAAGTATTTAAGAAAATCACTCTTTGTTAAATTATTTTTTTTTCCTTTTAGAGGTAAAGCCAGTTCTTCTTTAGTATTTTTTTGAGCGATGGTTGAGTTAAGTAAATCGTAGGCTGGTGATATGGAAATTTTTCTATCCTTCGTAATTAAGGAAAAATTTTTTAGATGCATATCTTCATTGCCAATCAGAAAGTTAAACAACGTCAGCTTAAATAATTTCACGAATTCAATTTTTGGGAATGTACAAAACTGCTGTATGACTGCAATTACTTTTTCCATAGAGCTTTTATATTTTGTATGTCGATCTTCACCTGATAGCTGTGCAAAATCTTCTAAAGCTAACTTTTTATTATGGCCTATTCTATCAAAGCGTTTAATGAAGTAGGTCAAACTGTTGTCTTTAGAATAAACCAAACCATGAACCGGAACTTCGAGGCCAATGGCCTTTGCAAGGGTCATAGTAATGGCTTCATTTTCCGGCAATTCTGGGTAAATATCACTTTGTGGTTTTAAAATGTACTGACCCTTTTGATCAACGATTTCAAAACCTCCTTCCTTAATCTTTAGTTTGGCACTTAGTTTCTTTTGGACGCCTTGAATAGACATCTTTCCTACACGAGCAATTGCTTCCTGTCGCTGCTCATCAGCACTTAAATCTAATGGGCTAAGGTTTTTTAATTGAGGGGAAAGCAAATGCAATCCACGTTGAGAATAGTTTTCTTGGTCACTAATTACGTCATAAGTAATAGGGCAGCGTTTCATCTTAGTTCCTCAATAGTCACTGCACCTACGACATCTTGGCCAACTAGTATCAATTGACCAAAATAATCATTTTTATCGATTTTATATTTGCGTAATAATGCTTCAAGCATAATGCCTTCAGGGAGTAATCCTTCAAAAAAGGGGGGAAACACGTCAAAATTATAGACCTTATTGGTTAACGGCATGGTGAGAGAAACAGGTGCCCCCTGATAATCATTAAGGTAAGTAAATTGATATTTTTTACCTTCTAACTCCTCTAATATTCCAGCTCTGATGCCATTCACTGATATGCATGCTTTCCTCATGAGTTATTATCCGTTGTTTGAGGAAAAGGCGTTTCAAATTTCATTTGAATATTTAAAATATCTAATACTTTTAGCAATGTGTTCAATCGCACTGATTCTTTTCCTTTTTCAATATCATAGATAACCGTCTTACCGACTCCCGCTAACCGGGCTAATTCTTGTTGCGATAAGCCGCTGTGTTTGCGGTAGTAATGGACTAAATTGGCAATCTCGTGTGTGGGCATGGAACACCAAAAATTAATTATATATTACTGTTATAGCAGTAAAAATGAGTAAAATAAATTTATTATTGCATTTTTTTGCATTAATTCACCATAAATTACTGTTATGGCGGTAAATTTGATTGATTTCCTGATTTTCCCATATTTATTTCTTATAAATTCCTAAAAATTACTGTTATCGCGGTAAATTTGTGGGGGAGTAACAAAAAAATCAGGCTCTATCCCAAATAAAGTGGTTAGAATGTGGCGGTTTACTAAAAACAACGGCATTTACAGACTTATCAGCAGATTGACCCTGAAATGAAATATCAGCGAGGTCTCTTGGCCGCATTGAGAACCAATCCTAATAACCTCACTGTAAAGCGGCTCAATAGACGAGAGCGTTATTTGCAACAACAGCCTGTCATTGCTGCAATATATTACTTTAAACAGCGATTACATCGATTACTCATGCGAAAACATCGTACCGCAAAACAGTGTACGCGTTTAATCCCTCTCTTTCTTAAACTCGTTACCAGTCTGAAGGAAAGTCATTTCGAATCACTAAAGACTCTAGGTAAAACATTATATCAATGGCGGGAAGAAGTGGTTAGAATGTGGCGGTTTACTAAAAACAATGGCATTACAGAAGGTTTCCATCGCAAGATGAAGCTGATTCAAAGACGTGCTTATGGGTTTAGAAATTTTGAAAACTACAGATTAAGGGTTAAGGTTTTGTGTTCTTGATTAGTGCCCCCGGAAATGGGGAAGAGCCCTTGTGTTCTTGATTAGTGCCCCCGGAAATGGGGAAGAGCCGTGCAATTTCGCTTTAGATTTTGCACGCAGGTCCCGAAGAAATCCCGAAGCGGGTTTCTAGGGATTTAAGTTATCAAGTGTAAATTGTTGATTTTAATGACTTTAATTGGTGGGCCCACTAGGACTTGAACCTAGGACCAACGGATTATGAGTCTGTAAAATAGGGCTTTTAGCACGTTTTATCAAATTTTAAATTCTTTCAAAAACCTTTTAAAATCAACGTTTATAAGCCATAATTTGCCATATTGAAATTTATTTAGTTTTAAATAAAGTGTCTACATGGCGTCTACATGGGATTTTAGGGGTAAATTATGGCGGAAGCTGAAAAAGGGATTAAATTAACCAAAACCATCGTTGATAAACTCGAGCATATCGCTGGAAAAACCCAAACGTTTTATCGTGATCATGATTTAAAAGGATTTGCTTTAAGAATTACTTCCGGTGGCGTCAAAAGTTTCATCATTGAAACCAGAATCAACGGCAAGGTTAAAAGAGTGACATTGGGTAAATACGGCAACTTGACGGTTGAAGAAGCCAGAAAGCAAGCCAAAAGTCTTTTGGGTAGTGTGGCCAGAGGCGATGATCCTATAGCGGAGAAGAAAACCAAGAAAGTTCACGCCATGACCCTACAGCAGGTGTTGAATGATTACCTCAAAGCAAGAAAAGATTTAAAACCACGTACTTTAAACGATTATCAATGTGTGCTGCATGAAGTGGTACCAGACTGGCTTGATAAACCCTTGGTTAATATTACACGAGAGATGATTGCCAAACGACATTCCAAGCATGGTCAGGGGAATAGTAAAGCTCGCGCTAATAATGCCATGAGGGTATTAAGAGCTATTTTTAATTACGCCATGTATGAATATCAAGACGGCAATGGCCATCCAATCATCACCATTAATCCAGTCAAATACTTATCGCATACCCGTGCATGGTATCGGGTGGATCGAAAACAAACGGTCATCAAACCGCATCAATTAGCAGACTGGTATAAAGCGGTTATTATATTGGTGGAAACCGATAACTACCGTAATGCTTTATTGTGGCATGATTATTTTTTATTACTCTTATTCACAGGGATGCGAAAAATGGAAGCTGCCTCTTTGCGTTGGGTGGATATTGATCTCAAATCCAAAACCATCACTCTGCAAGATACCAAAAATCATGAAATCCACACCTTGCCTATGTCTGATTTTGTATACGAGTTAATGGAACGCCGAAGCCGGAATAAAACCAGTGAGTTTGTATTCCCGGCTGAAAGCAAAACCGGTTACATCTATGAACCTAAAAAAGCGGTGAATAGGGTGGTTGAGTTATCCGGCGTACCATTTACTTTGCATGATCTTCGTAGAACTTTTGCGACTATCGCAGATAGCCTTGATTTACCTGCTTATGCTTTAAAGCGTTTGCTTAACCATAAAATGAATAATGATGTTACGGCAGGATATATCATGAAAGATGTTGAGCGGTTGCGTAAGCCAATGCAACAGGTTACTAATTTTTTGCTTAAGCATATGAATGAATCTGTGACGCATTCTCTTGTTTAACTATAAATTTGTATATAATTGCAAAATATCTCATTTTGAGATAAACTTAAGTTTAGTAGTGGTGATTAATTATTATGCACATAATAACAAAAAGAAGAATTGAAGAAGCAAGTGTCTTGCATCCTGAATGTGCGACTGCTTTGCTTGGCTGGCATAAAATTGTGAAAAACAACGAGTTCAAAAGTTATGCTGATTTAAAAGCATCTTTTAATAGTGTTGATAAAGTTGGAGATCTGTATGTCTTTGATATTGGGGGGAACAAGCTGAGACTCATAGCAAGCATCCATTTTAATCGAAAGAAATTATATATTCGCCACATTTTAACCCATAAAGAATATGATAAGGGCGACTGGAGGAAATGAATATGACTGCTTTAGCACATAATGATTTTATACAAGACACTATTCAATGCTGGAAAAAAATTTCTCCTGTTATTCATGAGCCTCAAAATACTGATGATTATGAAAAATTATCTAGCTTACTTGATAACCTTCTTGATGTTGTTGGAGAAGATGAATCTCATGAGCTCATGGGGCTTATAGATGTGATAAGTCATATGATCTCTGTTTATGATGATGAGCACTATCAGTTCTTAGAAGGAGGAACTGGTATTGATGCTTTGAAATTCTTGATGGAACAACATGATTTAAATCAAAATGATTTGAAAAATGAAATTGGAAGTCAGGGAGTTGTTTCGGAGATTTTAAATGGTAAGCGTCAATTGAATGTTACACAGATAAGAAAACTTTCCAAGCGGTTTAAAGTATCCCCTGCAACTTTTATTGATTAGTTACCTACGAGAATTATTGTATCTGCAAATTAAGTACACAGAAATACTATACAAATATAGTATTTTTGTGTACTTAAGCACGTTTCATGTTAACAAAATACGATTTTTTTAACATGAGGTGATAGACGTGTTAAATATTTTGGATTTTCTTAACATGACATTAAAATATGGTAGAGCTCTATGCTCAAAGCTCTATGAATTAAATCCTTATGCCAATTAATTTATCATTTAATACAGCTAGCAATAAACTTACTAAAAGGAATAATATTCTGATGAACACTAGCTTGCTCTAGCGCTTCCATATATTCGTTTCTTCTCTCCACAGGAATAATAGTCCATGGATAATGGCCACTCGCTAGCATAACATTCATCAGAAAACGTCCAATTCTGCCATTACCATCTGAATAAGGGTGGATATAAACAAAAAAGAAATGCCCGAGAACCACTCTAACGGCAGGTTCTTTTTCCTGGGTTATTAACTGAAAAAATTCTTCCATTAGTTCACTAACAATTTGCCAACGTGGAGGAATATGTTTTGATTGACGTATAAATACAGGGCTTCGTCTATATCCTGCCAGATCAGTTGGTTTTAAAAGACCTACAGCAACGCTAGGTTGAAATAATTCTCTATACCAATCCCCATGTTCTTTTTGTATTATTTTTCCGGGGTTGTCTCCATTCAATATTTCCATAAGGCTCTTTTTTACTGCTTGGAATGCTTGCCAGTATCCACGGGCAGCTAATGCACTACGGTGATTTCGATCTTGTTCTGTAGCATCGGGATTCCATTGTCCAGAACGAACTTTTTCAATTAAGTCAGGGCTTACTTGATAACCTTCAATAGATAGAGAATGGTAAGCGTCTGAGATGTAATTTTCGTCAACTTGTTCTAGATATCCTTTTATATCAATTGTCGTAGGATGGGGTTTAGGGAAGTTCTCTCGAACTATATCGCGCATATCATGCCACATAACTTCTAAACGACTGCGATAGGCTGGTTTATAAGTTGCGGAAAAATCTATCGGTGTATTTGTTAAAAATGGATCTTCTTCCCGTATTTGATAACCGGCACTCTCCATGGTTTTTTTGATCTCTTCTGCCACGTGAGATTTGCCGATATTTTGAAGTGCACCACAAATCCTTCCTGCTATCCAAGAATGTCCTTCCTCTAATAGATAATGCAGAAAATCAGACGCACTATTAAACATTGATAAAACTGAGCGTGCTTCAGTAGGATATTGAGAAAAAATTTAGGTGAACAATAGAGCAATGCTGGCACTATTGCATATACTCGCATGTCCTGCTTAATCTCTATATCCTGGGCAGCAGGCATTTTGTATTGTACTGAAAATAAGGCCGTATTATGAGGCAACTCCATATTACGATTTGTTCCATTGGGGCTGCGTATCATGAGTTGTTTAGGCACAGTCCAATTTTCTGAATGAAGAAGTAAAGATTGTTCTGGGGAAAGGCACCATTTGTCACCAAATCGTTCATTTAAATAGGAAGCACAAAAACTCCAGAAAGAAGCATACCAAGCCGTACTTTCGCCTTTTTGTTCATCAGGTTTTATAGGTACATACCAACCTTTTACAACCTCTTCTAAAAATGCATTTTCTACAAGTCGCTCCCTATGAGTACGACTTATATCTTTTGATTGGATAGCGTACTTACCTTGCTTTTGTAGATTGTGTAAAACTTCTAGTGACTGCGCTAGCTTTTCTGAAGGTTTCATAATATTTCAATTTATAGTTTCATGTAGAAATTATAGTATATCATGTTGTGGAAATCATAGTATATTATGTTGTTAAGATTATAGTTTATTCGGTTGTTGAAATTATAGTTTATTGCGTCATGATTTTTGTAAAGATAGTAAAAATAATTATTAAACATACGGTTACATTCGTCTAATATGGAATATAACCTCGTCTAAATTGGAATATAAGAGAATTAAAAACCCACTTGGCTTTTAACGATGAAAAAGGTGGGACGAAGGGGACAAGTGGGTCACCCGCGTCATTGCTGGGCTATTGCCGTCCCCAACTTAATTTGCTTGTGTGGGGCGTAGGGGACATTCGTTGATTTTATAGCCATTAGGTATTTTCTGAAAAAAAATATGAATAGCTAGCCAATTACTTACTAATACAAGTCTAAATTTAATGCTGTCACGTTTTATATTATACTTCGTGACAAATGTAGGGACCAACCGGATGCCAGCATGATTCTAAAAATTGAAACTGAGAGGACTTTGCTCAGACAGATAAAACTTTCTGATTTAGATAATATTGCTGAGTTAAACTCAGATCCTGAAGTTAGGAAGTTTTTTCCAGATGGTACTCAAAATAGGGAACAAACTGCAGAGCGGCTTAAAGAGTTTATATCTTTTTATAAAACAAAAGGACTTCCTGGATTTGTTATATTAGATAAGAAAAGTGGTGAGTTTTTAGGCCGTTGTGGATTTGGCCCTTTGGATACAGGTGAGGTTGAAGTTGGGTATCTAATAGTTAAAAAATTATGGGGAAAAGGATATGCCTCGGAAGTATTAAATGCCTTGCTATCATGGAGCAAAAATAATATTAACAAAGATTATATTCTTGCCTTTGCCCCATTAAATCATAAAGCCTCTCATCGCGTGATGGAAAAAAGCGGCATGGAGTATTACAAAACTGGTTTTGGGCATGGCGTTGAGTGTAAGTTTTATAAAATGCAAAATAAATAGTATCTTGCATTAGTAAGTTATATCCACCATTTATTCAGAAATAGAAAAATGTGAGGGACAAAGGGGACAAGTGGGACATCCTCGTCATTACAGGGCTAGACACGTCCCCATCTTATTTTTCAACCATGGGACGTATGGGACACCTTCATTTTTAAAGAGATTTTCAGTATCAATCAATATCATTTGATAACACCTCTTTTAATTCGAGCTTTTTTTCTTGACAGAGTTTTAGCAAACCAGCAATACTCTGGTCGAGCTTGAAGTTAAAGCCAGACCTGCTAACCATTCCTAATGGGCAGGAAATAGTCGCAAGCATCGCTCAATTGTTTAATACAGTGTGCTGTGTTTGTTAAATAATATTAATCAAAGGATTGCATAATGAAAAATACATTAAAAAGTCAGCTCTATGCTGAATGTATTATGAAACGGAGGTTTCCATGTCTTCACCAAAAACATCTCGGTTACACCTATTAAATGAATTTGAATTAGCCCCTCAATCAGCTCTTTTCAATCAACACACCATTGCCGCAGTTCTAAGTTGTTCTACTCACTTGCTTGAACGTAATCGTTGGGCGGGTGGAGGTATCCCATACATCAAAATTGGTCGTAAAGTTCTATATCGCAAAAGCGATGTTCTCGAATATATTCAACATAAAATTTATAGCTCAACAAGTCAACAAAGCTATTCATAGCACACATCAACTTGTCTGGAATTAAATATCAGCAAAGGTTGCCTTGTGTTGTCTTTGCAAGCATATGTTGGAGAATATTATGAGCAACAATCAAATCATCGCTTTTGATGCAAAAGTCAAACAAGCAGACCATCAATCGCAAATAACCTACTGTGACTATGCCGGTGGCAAGTTTCAGATAAACAATCAGGGCGTATTTTATTTGGGTATAGATAAAGATGGCAATGAACTTGCACCACGGTGGATCTGTTCGCCACTGTACGTAACTGCAAAAACGCGTGATGCGCATAATGGCGAATGGGGTCGCTTATTAGAATGGCAGGATGATGATGGTATAACACACCAATGGGCAATGCCACTGGCCTTATTGCAAGGGGATGCCTCAGAAGTACGGCGTGAGTTAGTTCGATTAGGTTTAACCATTTCGCCAGGCCATCATGCACGGGATTTATTAACATCTTACGTGCAAGTCTTTCCAGTAGAAGCGCGAGCACGTTGTGTAGATAAGCTGGGTTGGCATAACAAAGTATTTGTTACACCTAAGCAAGCTATTGGTCAATCGGGAGAAAAAATCGTTTTTCAAAATACTAATGCCATTGAATCATCACTATCAACCTCAGGGAGTGCTGAAGAATGGAAAAACTCTATAGGGAAGCTTGCCATAGGTAATTCAAGACTGGTTTTTGCTATTGCCAGTGCCTTTGCTCCAACCATTGCACGACTTGCTGGTGAAGACTCTGGTGGTTTTCATTTTCGGGGTGCTTCATCTTCTGGCAAAAGCACGGCACTGAATGTGGCTGCATCGGTATGGGGTAAACCTAATTCATATATACGCTTATGGCGTGCCACTGCTAATGGCTTAGAGGGATTGGCAGCAATGCATAACGATGGTTTATTGATTCTTGATGAGCTTAGTCAGCTCGATCCTCGTGAGGCGGGTGAAGCGGCTTATCTGCTTGCAAATGGCCAAGGTAAAAATAGAGCTTCAAAGTTAGGTATGATCAAAGCAGCGAATAAATGGGCTTTGATATTTCTATCAGCAGGTGAAGAGTCTCTTGCTACCTTAATGGCACGAATTGGCCAGCGTTGTAATGCAGGGCAAGAAATTCGCTTAGCGGATATTGAAGCGGATGCTGGTTGCGGCATGGGACTATTTGAAACCTTACATCAACAACTAAGCCCAGCCAGCCTTGCACTAACGCTTAAGAACTATTCAAGCAAATATTATGGGGCAGTGGGTGAAGCATGGCTACAGTTTGTGGTCACAAACCAAGATGTTCTTGCTCGGTTTCTTAACCAAGGGATTCAGCAGTTTGTCGATACGGTTATTGATTCGGATGTAACCGGTCAAGTCATCCGCGTTGCCAGACGTTTTGCTTTGGTGGGTGCGGCGGGTGAGCTTGCTACTCAATTTAATCTGACCGGTTGGCAGAAAGGTGAATCCTACGCCGCAGCAAAGAAATGCTTTAATGCATGGTTGCTTGCCTTTGGGGATAAGGGTAATCGAGAAGACCGCGCCATTAAAGCGCAGGTAAGGGCATTTTTTGAGCTACATGGTGCCAGCCGGTTTGATAACGCTAACGCTCCTAATAATGAGAAAGTAGTTAATCGAGCAGGCTTTTATAGAACTGATGATGAAGGTTTTCGCCGCTTTACGGTATTGACTGAAGTGTATAAAAATGAGCTTTGTCAGGGCTTTGATCAACGAACAGTAACCAAAATATTATTAGAGTGCGGTTGGCTGATTCCAACCAATGACGGTAAGGCATCCCACAAGCCAAGAATCAAAGGGGTAGGTACGCCACGGTTGTACGTCTTCTCTAAAAAAGTACTGGATGCTGAATAGTTAATTATTTGGGCACTTTTGGGGAGGATTTTATGTTTTATACATTGAGCACCGCAGGTGCGAATAAGCTAAGTGAATTAGCCAAACTGCTTGCAGGTTAGCTAACTTCACCTATCTTGCCCTGTATTTTGAAATTTATTTTAGAACCGTCTTTGGGGAATTATTCGTAATTGTTCGTTATATAACGATTAATGACGAAAATAATCATGAATAAACAGAAATAAACAATAAATTACCGAAAGTTACCAAAAAGGGCTTTGCCAGTGACTGAAAGGGTCGAAAATAAATAGCAATAAACAATAACCTCAAAGGATTGGATAAACAGTATTATGGAGAGTTAACCATGAAAAAATCCTTAACAGAAAACATAGTGACTTGTAAACAAAGAACGAACGCTAGGAAACATAAAGTGGAATTCCTTGCTATGCGCGAAGATATTTCTGAAGCTTTGGAAAAAGGATGGTCGATTACTGTCATATGGGAAACGCTCAGGGATGAAGGAAGATTCACCGCAACTTACAATACTTTCAGGTTATATGTATTGAAATACCTGAATGGCCAGAAGCCTGGATATTCGACAAAGGAATCTGTTGCAGTTCAAACTGAGAAGCTTGTAGAGAATCAATTTAGTAAGAAAAAGGATATCTCCAAACCCTCATTTACATATAATCCTATCCCCAATATAAAAGAGTTATTGTGATCGCTTTGTCTTGTATAACAAGAGCCGGGCTTTGTTAATCTACCGAAATAATCATTTGTCCCTTGTGCCCCATCTTCAATTTATTAGTTGGGGACGCTTTTATCCTTTATTTATGCGCGTGTCCCAGTTGTCCCGATTATCCCAGGTATTTTTGTATATCCACAAAGTAAATTACTTTTTTGCTTAGGGAGATAGTGTAATTTGCCCGTTTGCAAGTAAACAAACTACACGTGGCGCAGCGTTAGGATAGTCTAGAATAAATATCAGAGAGTACAAAAATTTAGAGGGAGTTGTTTTTTATGGTTAAGAATAAAGGAATAAAACCTATATTAGAGTTATCGGCGGCCCAAGCTAAAAAATATTTCTTGAAAGAAGAAAGCTACTGTAATTTTGATCTGCCAACTTATTTCAAATTTGAAGGATTGTTAAAAGAGATTGAAAAAAAACTTGGTGAAAAAAATTATCCAATTTTTATAATGGTAGTAAACCGAACAGACCAAGAGATTTCGAAAATGTTAATCATAGCATTCTAAACAATAAAGACGGGAAATATGCTTGGAGACCATTTCAGCTTATTCATCCAGTAATATATGTTTATTTAGTTAATACCATCACAGCTGAAAATAATTGGAATCATATTCAAGATCTATTTAAAAAATTTAAGTCTAATAAAAAAATCAGCTGCTTTAGTATGCCTCTTAAGTCAGCTTTAAATACTTCTGATAAAGCAGAGCAAATAAAAAATTGGTGGAACTCTATTGAGCAAAAATCATTGGAATTGGCTTTGAGTTACCAGTATATAATCAAAACAGATATTACGGATTGTTATAGCTCCTTTTATACTCATTCTATAGCTTGGGCTCTACATGGAAAAAAACATGCAAAAGCTAAAAAGGGAGATGAAGCGCTAATCGGGAATGCAATAGATTTAATTCTGCAAGATATGCATCATGGACAAACAAATGGTATACCTCAAGGCTCAACATTGATGGATTTTATTGCTGAAATTGTTTTAGGATATGCTGATTCTCTTTTAAGTGAGCGACTGGAGAGTGAGGGGCAAAATAATAATTATCTCGATGACTATTATATTCTGAGATATAGGGATGACTATAGTATATTTGTTAACAATCCGATTGCAGGTGAAATAATAATCAAGATTTTATGTGAAATTCTCTCAACATTAGGATTAAAATTGCACCCAGAAAAAACATCGGTGAGTAACGATATTATTAAAGAATCTCTTAAAAAAGATAAACTATATTGGCTTAATCAAAAACAAAGTAATAGTGATATTCAAAAGCACCTATTAATTATTCATACTTTAGCTAGACTACACCCTAATTCGGGTAGCCTAATAACAGCACTAACCTCTTTTTATCATAAAGTCATCAGTCAAAATAAGGCCATCAATCATGTTGAACCATTATTGGGGATTATAGTTGATATTGCTCAAAAGAACCCCAGAGCATATCCTAACTGTGCCGCTATTATCAGTTTTTTGATATCAAAAATTAAATCTAAAAAAAAGAAAATAGAGCTAATAGACAAGATTCATCATAAATTTCATATGATTCCAAATACAGGCCATCTCGAAATTTGGCTTCAAAGAATTTCTCTGCAGCTAGGTAAAAAATTTACTTATAATGAAAAGCTCTGCAACAAAGTAACCAACAAAAGCATACATCTGTGGGAGTCGAGTTGGTTAAATAATGGACTAATTAATCTAATAAATAATTTTAATATAATCGACAATGAAGTGTTAGAAAGTCTTCCTGAGATTATTGAAGCTCAAGAAGTCGATTTATTTTATACTAAGAGTCTTTATTATTAGCATATGATTATAAGAGTTAAATGCAACAACAAACAGCCAAGTCTATTGTATGCACGATAATTCTTTTTGTAGACGATAGAACCCTGCTAACTTGATCAATTATTTGTTATTGCTAATCACTATTTGATTTTTAATATGCTCACAAAGTACCAAGATTTCTTTGGCTTTTACATAGTATCCTAAATGTATCATTTGGTTAAAAGAGGCAACAGGAACTAGATTTGCTGTTGGTATTTCCTTAATTTCAATTTTTCCTGATTGAGTGAGGTAAGGCCCTGAAAATAACAACCCTAATAAAATGTTTTTATTAGCACCAATATGATAGGTGCCATTTTTATCATGAAATCCTTGCATACAAATTAAAACAGGGGATCCTGATGAACCAGGAAAACAAGCCATATCAATAATACCTTCGCTCTTTCCATTAAAATCTAATGATGGATGTGATGCTGTTATGCCATTTCTAACAATAGGAAAATTATTGACTTCATCCCATAAACCTATTGGATAACCAATCATTAACACTTTATTATCCACATCTGATTCTTCTGCAAGATCATCGTCATTACGTATCAAGGAATCATCAAACGAAATGTTAAAGATTTCCTTACCTAATTTCTCCTTTGCATGATTTCTTATTGGAACAAATAATAAAGCACCGAGATCAACTTCCTCTTTAGGATGAGGTATCCAGAGATTTGCATAATCTTCAACAGTTATAGAAAAAAATTGATTTGTTGGTTCAAATTTTTTGTCATTAGTAACTGCTTCGTGAAAATAAAAAGATAATTTCTTATTGCCATTAATAACATGTTTATTTGTTAATATTAGTTGTATTTGTTTGTCTTGATCTAATTGGATATGAAAGAAAAAACCTGTACCTGTTCCGTTATCTCCAGAAATTCGTACTGTGCTATAAAGTAATTGTTCTGCAACTGTTCGTGGTTGAATTATTCTCATAATAATGCTCATCGTAGCTCTTTCAGTGGGCAGGCATGCTTAAATTAAATAAAACTTGTTTGCAATTTTTTTTGATTAATCTTCAAATGATAAAATATTATCAGATAGTGCTTCAGTGATTAAGGCGTCCATTTCGTCAAAATTTAGATCTCCAACATCGATATCAAATGGAAATCTCCATAATTGACTATTAGTTTGTCGATATTTGCTAATAGTATGCTTAATTGTTTGTTCATCTAAATTAGCATAGTTAGATAGCCAGGTACTAAATAGTATTTCAGTTGGAAATATGTAGTCTTTATCTTGTCTACGTTTTCGCGGAGTATCGTTGTGTCTTAAATCGCTGATGAATAGTTCTTCTTCAGTCGGTATATCATCTTCCCAGCGATGTTGTTCATATTGGATATTCATGAGTGCATCATTGATATGCGCCTGCACTGAACGATCACCTCGTGGAACAAATGCATATTCTTGGTGATTTTCTAAGAATGACTTCATACTGGTTGTTAATAGCGTTTCATCTTGTCCGCCCATATTAATAACAGCAACAATATGGAGACTAAATCGGTCATGAAATTGTTCAAGGAAGTGTTGAATGTTTCCCTTTTTTAATCCCCAAAAAATCATACAGAAACGTGAATCGGTATCCATTGTTAGTAAGACATTTCTGTGACCAAATTTTTTAACATGTACCATCCAGTGCCACTGTTGGTGGTCATGCAAGACAGGTTCTTCAGCAAGCTCACTCTGTGGCGTTGGTGACATAGGAGATAGTTTGTTACCTTTACGGATAGTTGTGAAAAAATCTGAAGCAGCTTTAGTACAGTTGAAAATTAACATGGGAAAGTACTTTTATTGATTTGGGTTTGAGATTAACAAATAGTAATGTCTACTTAATTTTTTGTCTACATTACGTCTACATGACTTTTTTAAACTATCTACAATTACTTGTAACTACTTGATTTTATTGGTGGGCCCACTAGGACTTGAACCTAGGACCAACGGATTATGAGCCCCCAGCCTTAAAATTAACTCGTTGATTTTAAAAAAATAATCTGTCGCGAGATACCACTACAAATGTCGTACAGAGTATAACAGTGTCGTACTCAAACACGCAAATCTCACGCAAAGATAAATTGGTTGAATCAAACGATTCAAAATTATTTTTATTGATTGGCCTATCAAGATCACTTGATCAAATTGAATAATTCTACTATTCTAGAAGTATGGACATAAAAGAATCTCTAAAAATATTTGATACTCTTTCGCAAGAAACCCGTTTGCAAGTATTTCGATTACTTGTTCAGGCGGGGCCTGAAGGCTTATCAGCAAGCGCAATTGGCGATGAATTAGGTATCCTACACAATACCTTGTCATTTCATTTAAGCCATTTGTCTAATGCTGGGATTGTAGCTTCTTGCCGTAAAGGGCGTTATGTTTTTTATTCAGCTAATTTTGAGCTAATGCGCGATTTTATCGCGTTCATGATTCAGGATTGCTGTAGTAAACAACAAGTCAAAATTCAACAGCCTGATACAACAAATTGCCTGGTTATTGAATTAAATAGTTGCTGTCCTTCTACAAAGGAGTAAATCATGAAACGTTTTCATATTCATATTGGCGTTAATAACCTTGCTGATAGCATCAGTTTCTATAATGCCCTGTTTGGAACCGAGCCTACAAAAGTAAAATCAGATTATGCCAAATGGATGTTGGAAGATCCGCGCATCAATTTTGCAATTTCAACACGTGCTGGCAAGCATGGGGTAGAGCACTTGGGTATTCAAGTAGATGATGCTGATGAGTTAGAGACATTAAGAAAACAATTTTCAGAGGCTAATATTTCAACTCATAGCGATGGTGAAACAACCTGTTGTTATGCTAAATCAGAAAAATCTTGGATCAATGATCCAAGTGGAATTGCATGGGAGGCTTATCATACTATGGAGGATGCCCAATTTTTTTCTGGTGGAAAAGCAACAGAAGGTTCTTGTTGTATGCCAGAAAAAACCACAAAAACCTCTTGTTGTGATACAAAAACAACAGGATGTTGTGGCTGATGAATACCAAGCCGATGAGATTATTATTTCTTTGTACTGGTAATTCCTGTCGGTCTATTATGGCTGAGGCTATAACCAATCATTACTCTAATGGACGCTATCTGGCCTTTAGCGCAGGCAGCGTCCCAACTGGAAGGGTACATCCCAAAGCAATTGAAATGCTTGCCAATCATGGTATAAAGCCAAATGCTCCACGTAGCAAATCTTGGAATGAATTTAAGTCAGAGTCTATTGATTTAGTGATTACAGTATGTGATCAGGCGGCTCACGAAAGTTGCCCCATTTTTCCGGGACATCCCAAGAAACTCCACTGGAGTATCCCAGATCCAGCTAAAGTAAAAGGTTCTGAAATGCAAATAAATACCGCATTTGAAGATGTATTTATTCAACTTAAACAATGGATAGAAAAGGAGCTGTTGGCATGAGCACGTGCAGCACCAAGCGTCTTTCTTTTTTAGATAGATATTTAACTTTCTGGATTTTCCTGACCATGGCCACAGGTGTTGGAATCGGATCGCTTTTTGCTGGAACACCACAATTTATCAACTCATTATCTATTGGCTCAACTAATATCCCTATTGCACTTGGGTTGATTTTAATGATGTACCCTCCCTTGGCTCGGGTTAAATATGAAGAGTTACCGCTGATATTTAAAGATTGGCGCATCTTGTTGTTGTCTTTAATCCAAAATTGGCTTATTGGTCCATTTCTCATGTTTGGGCTTGCTGTTTTATTCTTGCATGGTTATCCCGAATACATGACTGGACTTATTCTTATTGGTTTGGCACGATGCATCGCGATGGTGATTGTCTGGAATCAGCTTGCTGAAGGCGATAATCAGTATGTTGCAGCTTTAGTAGCCTTTAACAGCATTTTTCAATTGTTGTTTTTTAGTATCTATGCCTGGTTCTTTCTCACAGTCTTACCACCTCTGTTAGGTATGGCTGGGCAAATAGTTCACATCGATTTTATGACAATTGCGGAAAGTGTCTTTATTTATCTTGGGATTCCCTTTTTTGCTGGATTTCTAACCCGCTTTGTATTGATAAAGAAAAAAGGGTTGTCTTGGTATGAAACTCATTTTTTACCAAAAATTTCTCCTATTACCCTGATTGCTCTGCTGTTTACTATTCTAGCGATGTTTTCTTTAAAAGGCGCAATAGTTCTACTACTTCCATTTGATGTGATTCGCATTGCCATTCCATTAACGATTTATTTTATTGTTATGTTTTTTGTTAGTTTTACAATGGGCAAACTTATCGGGGCTAACTATGAAAAAACAACAGCTGCGTCTTTTACAGCAGCAAGTAATAATTTTGAATTGGCTATTGCGGTAGCAATTGCGACTTTCGGACTTAATTCCGCTATTGCTTTTACGACTGTCATTGGACCTCTTGTTGAAGTACCAGTGCTTATTTTGCTAGTCAATGTTGCATTTTGGTTGAGGAAACGTTTGTTTTCGTAAAAATCAATTTACAGTATAATGCTTTTGGTGGAATATTGGCATTTTCCTATCCAGTGCATAGTCATAATCAATTTGTAGACGTAACTCAATTTTGGTGA
This sequence comes from Legionella sainthelensi, assembly GCF_900637685.1. Classification (NCBI taxonomy): domain Bacteria; kingdom Pseudomonadati; phylum Pseudomonadota; class Gammaproteobacteria; order Legionellales; family Legionellaceae; genus Legionella; species Legionella sainthelensi. The sequence continues at coordinate 3,374,309 of NZ_LR134388.1, read as the reverse complement.
TTGCCAATGCTGATAATCAATTTTTGATGATTTTGTCGTCGGACTCTGTTTTTTGTATTACATCGATTTCTCGTTTGATCTCTTTTTTAAGCTCTTCTTCTGAAGGTAAATGTAATTGATATCTGCTAGCAAAGATTTGTTTTGCTTTTTCGCCAAGTAAATACTTAGCCATTGTTTCACTTTTTTGTGTACATAGGACTAAGCCAATAGTCGGGTTGTCATCTTCTTGTTTTATTTCTGCATCAAAATAATTTACATAAAGTTGCATTTGACCAAGATCGGCATGAGTTAGCTTTCTGGTTTTTAAATCAATAATGACATAACACTTTAAGATGACATGGTAAAAAACTAAGTCAGCGTAATAGTGATCTCCATCAAAAGTTAGTCGCTTTTGTCTTCCAATGTATGAAAAGCCTGTGCCTAATTCTAGCAAAAATTTCTGCAGATTATTGATCAAAGCCTCTTCTAGCTTTGACTCTACCAAACGGTGTGACTCAGGCAAGCCTAAAAATTCAAGAATCAAAGGCTCTTTGATGGCGTCCTCAGGTTTATTTATTTCTTGCCCATCTCGAGATAAGGCTAATAATCCCTCTTTATCTTTACTTTTAGCTAGGCGATCAAATAGCAGGCTGTTAATTTGTCGCTCTAATTCTCGACCACTCCATGCATTTTTTTCAGCTTCTACTGTATAAAACTGTCTCGCTTCTGGGCGATCAATGCGCATTAATGAGCGATAGTGGATCCAGCCTAGATTAGAGCTTAGTGATAAGTCATTAGAAGATTTACCACGCACTGCGTGGTGAATTTCAATGTCAGGATAAACAAGATAGAACTGTCTGATATCTCGGAGTGTACTAACACTAAATCCTTTACCATATTTTTTTGTTAATCGGTTAGACAGTTCTTGAAGTAATTGGCTTCCATATGCTGCTCTAGCTTGTCCTTCTTGTTCCGCTGTAACAATATCTCTTCCAATATACCAATAGGCTTGCACCATTTCAGAATTAATAGAACGTTGAACACGATTTCTTGCTTCTTCAACATAAGACGTAGCTTTTTCGAATAATCGGTCTATTGCATGATGATCGTTTGTAGAAAGATGGGTATTATTCATGAGACCCTATATTAAGATCACTTTAATGATTAAATCATACCAGAATCAGCAACTGCGTAAAACTGCATTTATGGGACTAAGTGTACTTCTAATAGAAGTGGAGCATGTTCATCAGCAATATCTTTAAAATATCTATGCTATTAATTTTAGTTGATAAAAATGGGAAGCCCCATACTGGGGCTTAATAACAGAAGAGCTTTATCTACAAAACAATAAGAGAATCATACAAGAAGCAGCAAACAATGTGACTGATGATACCAATGCGAACCAGCTGAATTTTTGTGTCTTTTGTGTTAAGGAATGAGCCTCAATCAATGAATCCGAGATCAATTTCCTCATCGCTTGAACCGATTCTCTAGTAGATTCTTGCAGTAACCTAACTATAGCTTCTTTACTACTAGCTAATGCCGCATTGAGAACCTTTTCAGCTTTTTCTTTGGCATCATCTTTCCATTGAGAGGAAATGTCTTCCATTTCCTCTCGGAACTGTACCAGCAAATCCTGTTGGGCTTTTCGATTTTCCTCAACCAGTTGTTCATTCATAGTCTGAAGCATGAGGATGGGATCATCTTTACCCAAAAGAACACCGTGTTTGACGGTGATGTCTTGAACGATTTTATCGAGTTTCCCTGACATTAGATCACCCTGGCGCTATCCAGCTGTCCAAACAGTTGATCGCGAACGATTTTTAAGCGTTGGCGGGTCATAATGCTTTTCTCTGGCGTACCCAAAACTTCATCGAAGGTCAGTTTCTGTTGAAGCATCTCGGTTAGATCCCGGCCATAGGTTTCTTTTTTCAGATCGGGGATTTGAATTAAGGCTGATATTCTGTCCTTGTTATCTCGATAGGCTTTCAGTTGTTCAAATGCTTTGCCTTCATGTTCAATAGCTCCCCAATAGGGATTGAGCCAGACTACAAACTGAGCTTCATTTGCAAACTGGTTAATCAGTTGTGCAAATCCATTAATGGTATCGAATAAAGCCTGGCCTCCGGTGATGACAGTATGAATCACCATTTCATGGCCCAATTCCTGTAATAAAGCTGGAACTTGGTTGCTGATGAGGTAATGAGATAGTGGTACAAAAGAGCTGGCACCGTTGTCAATGACTACATCATTAGTTGCAGAGGCAATTTTTTCAATGAGTGCATCAAAAAGACGGGGGTTAATTTCATCACCACTTATAACTTGAATATGATCAACGTTAAGAGCTTTAAAACCATGAAAGGTGGAGTTGATAGGGTCGGTGTCAATGCAAAGCGGGGCTTGGCCTTTGTGTTGTTTGTATTGAGCTGTGGTTGCTGAAATAAATGATTTGCCGACACCGCCTTTTCCCTGCAGTGTGATATGTATCTTTGCCATTACAAGAGTTCCTCCAAGTTGGGTTTGGGATTAAAAGTAAAGCCCCTAATTTCGGTTTTTTCCTTACTTTTAGCCTTTTCATCATCCTTGGTTTTTTCCTGCATAGATGGCTTTGTTTCTGCAGCAATCAAACGTGCTACATAGCCACAAAAAGTTTTATATGAAAATGAGATTTTGCCTTCCTCAACTAAGGTTTCCCAGACAAGCTTTATAGACCAGCCGTCAGCTAGCGCTGAAGCGATATCATTTTTTAATGCAAGAAATGCGGCTTTATTTACAGATTTAGCAGAGGCTTTTCTTAACATTTGCTTTGCTGCGATTCGTTCGCTGAGGGAGTTTCCCATGTCATACCATCAACTTATTATTGTTCTCTTTCTGATGGTACAAACTATTTTGTTGCTGTGCAATGAGTCGAGTTATTTTATTTCCTTTTGGCGTAATTAAACCTTCTCTAAAGTGCATAAATATGTAATTTATCGTAATTATTGGTAATTATTAGAAATTAATTTGGTTTCAAAACAAATAGCCTTGAAATTACATAAAATTACCTGATAGTATGCTATTAGATGAACTTAAAACGCAGGGCAAGATAGGTGAAGTTAGCTAACCAGCAAGCTGGCTACCCAACCTCACAAGTCTTATTCGCACCTTCGGTGCTCAACGAAAACCTTATGTTTTAAGGTCAAATCAATACCCAAAGGATTGCATAACCACTTAATTAAGAGGTCGGCATCCTTATGGACGAGAAGCTTAAAACACCCACCAGAAAAAATGGTCGCCATCTTCGCGTACCTGTTTTGCCTTCTGAAGAAATTCAGATTAAATCGAATGCAGCTACAGCTGGGCTTTCAATTGCCGAGTATTTAAGAAGGATTAGTCTCGGTTATCAAATTCAAAGTAATGTTGATAAGGATTATATACTGCAGTTAGCCAAGATTAATGGAGACTTAGGACGGCTTGGTGGACTGTTAAAACTATGGTTGACTCAGGATAAACGTGTTGCACACTTCGACCTCCAAACAATAAAAACCTTGTTAGCTCGTATTCAAACTACTCAGGATGCGATGTTTGAAGTGGTGAAAAAACTATGATTATTCGCCATATTCCTATGAAGAAAACAAGGCTTAGTAGTTTTTCAAGCCTTGTTCAATACCTATGTAATCAACAAAACAAACAGGAGCGAGTGGGTAAGATCAGATTATCAAACTGTAATAGTCTCGATCCTATTTGGGCCGTTCATGAGGTATTGGCAACACAAGCTAAAAATCAAAGAGCCACTGGAGATAAAACTTATCATATGCTTATTTCTTTTGCTCCAGGAGAAAATCCTTCGGCTCAAGTTTTACAGGAAATTGAAGATACGGTGGCTTCATCGATTGGATTTAAAGAGCACCAAAGACTCTCAGTTGTTCATCATGATACAGACAATCTTCATATTCATGTTGCGATTAATAAAATTCATCCTCAAACCTTTAATATGATTGAACCTTTCAGAGCATATAAGACTTTTGCTGAGGTCGCATCCAAGCTAGAAATTGAATTAGGTCTTCAAATAACCAATCATCAAACCCGAAAAAACCATTCAGAAAATCTTGCTGACGATATGGAACATCACTCAGGTATTGAAAGTTTAATTAATTGGATGAAGCGTCACTGCAAAGAAAAAATAGAGGCAGCGAGGAATTGGAAGGAGATTCATAGTATTTTGGCAGAACATGGGTTGATGGTTCGTATTAAAGCCAATGGTTTTGTGTTCTGCAATGTCCAAGGGCTTACTGTTAAAGCAAGTTCAATTTCCAGAACTTTTTCTAAAAAAAATCTCGAATCCAAGCTCGGTTCATTCGTACCATCTTGCTCAGAAGACCATAGACCTGTATCAAATGTTTATCATTATGAGCCATTAAATAAAAAGGTACTAAATTCCGAGCTCTATGCCAAATATCAGTACGAAAAATCACACAATAAATCTTTTGTTTCAAACAAACTTAAACAATTGCGTGAGGCCAGAACAACGCTTATTGAAAAGGCGAAAAAGCGAGGACGAATTAAACGAGCGGCTTTGAAGTTAATGAACCTATCTAAAGCACAGAAAAAGTACATCTATCAGCATATAAACAAAACGCTGCTTAATGAGATTGATAACATAAGAAAAAATTATGCAAAAGAACGTAGCCAGTTATTAGATTCTCATCAAAACAAAACCTGGGCTGATTGGCTGAAACAAAAAGCACAAGGTGGCGATCAGGATGCTTTAATGGCTATGCGGTATCGTAATCGTAAAAATAAGCATGATTACACCATATCAGGTTTAGGTTCTTCTTTTTCTTCTTCTTTAAATTTTGGACAAATCGACTCTATTACTAAAGAAGGTACTGAGATTTATAAAAAAGATAACAGTGTTATTAGGGACAATGGAAAGGAAATTATAATTTCTAAAGGCGGGTCTATTCCTACACTTAAAAGAGCATTGGAAATGGCAAGACAGCGCTATGGTGACTGTATTTGTGTGAATGGGTCTCCATTATTTAAAAAGATTATCTTGCAGATTGTTATTCAATATCAAATGCCAATCACTTTTGCTGATTTGGATTTGGAAAATCAACGTCAAAAACTAAATTTTGAACAGGAGAAATCCCATGAGCAATCAAGAGCAAACCGACAAAGTCATCGAGGAAGAACTTCAGGAAGCCATGAGGCTGCTGGAACAGCCACTGGAAAGAGAAGGGGTAGTACAAAGCCCAACTCTTTCAGCATTAGACAAGGCTCGCCAGCCAAAGATCACCACAGCTTGCGAAACTTGTCCAAATGCGATCTGGTTCAGCTCACCGGAAGAGGTCAAGTGTTATTGCCGGATAATGCACATGATCACCTGGAGCGGCAAGGATTCAAATTTGATAACCATGTGCGACGGGAAGTTTCTCGATTAAAGACAAATAGAAAGCATTACAAGAACCAAATTAAACCAAGTTCCTATTGAGAGTTTGAATTCAGTAATCATTGTTTAGACTACAAATTGTGCTTTTTTCTTGACAATATACCCATTGGGGGTATATACCTATAGGGGTATATTGGAGAATTATATGTCAAAACATCCTAAGCATCATGAAGAGTTGTCTCGACTTAATCGAGTAACCGGCCAACTCGAAGGCATTAAGAGGATGATTGAAGAACAACGCTACTGCGTGGATATCCTTTCTCAGTTACGCGCTGTTCGTAATGCAGTAAAAACTATTGAATTGGGTGTGCTTGAGCGTCATGTTTTAAACTGCCTTAATGAGGTCGCCTGCCATGGAACTTCTGAGTCGCGTCAGGAAAAAATGGATGAGATTATGGCTTTGCTTAAAAAATACGATTGAGGTGGATGATGAACACACAAAACCAGGATGCAAAACACCACAAAGAAGGGCATGGTTGTTGCGCTCATCAGCATCAACACGTCCCCTTATCTGCATCTGAGACAGCATTAGAAAATACAATTTATACTTGCCCCATGCATCCACAAATCCGCCAAGACAAACCAGGAACTTGCCCACTATGTGGTATGGCGCTGGAGCCAGAGCAGGTGAGCATAACAGAACAAAAAAATCCCGAGTATCACAATATGTTCTGGCGTTTTATCATTGCATGCATAGCAAGTATTCCAGTCATTTTCTTGAGCATGGGTGAGCGTTGGTTAAGTCCATTAATTCCAATGTCTCTATCGTTATGGACTCAAGCCATACTGGCAACGCTGGTGGTTTGGGGTTGTGGTTGGCCTTTCTTTTTAAGAGGATGGCAGTCTCTTCATACCCATCATCTGAATATGTTTACGTTGATTGCTTTGGGCACAGGCGTTGCCTGGGGATATAGTTTGGCAGTTGTTCTTTTTCCACAACTACTTCCTCTGCATATGCAAGGCGATGGCATGATGCCAGTCTATTTTGAAGCCGCAGCAGTGATTACTACCTTAGTGCTTTTAGGCCAAGTGTTGGAATTAAAAGCGCGTGAGCGCACTGGAGATGCCATTCGTGAATTGCTTCATTTAAGTCCAACAATTGCTCATCGATTAAATGATGGCGAAAATGAGGAGGACATCGCTCTTGATGAGGTAGTGCTAGGCAATAGATTGCTGGTACGTCCTGGTGAAAAAATCCCGGTTGATGGAGTAGTCATTCAAGGTCAAAGTGATGTGGATGAGTCCATGCTCACAGGTGAACCCATGCCTGTCGCTAAAGAAGTGGGCAATACGGTGATTGGCGGGACATTAAATCAACAAGGGAGCCTTATAATCGAAGCGGCTCACGTAGGCAAAGACACGTTACTTGCCCGCATTATCTCCCAAGTCAGTGAGGCCCAACGCAGCCAGGCCCCTATTCAACGCTTGGCAGATGCAGTCTCTGCTTGGTTTGTGCCTATTGTTTTAGCAATCGCATTGATTGCGTTTCTTGTTTGGTTTTTAGTAGGTCCCTCGCCTTCCTTAAGTTATGGCTTAATTGCGGCCATTTCCGTGCTGATTATTGCCTGTCCTTGTGCTTTGGGCCTTGCTACACCTATGTCCATAATGGTTGGGATAGGAGAGGGCGCACGACGCGGTATTTTAATTAAAAATGCAGCTTCTTTGGAGCAGTTACGAACAATTAATACATTAGTGGTCGATAAAACAGGGACCCTGACCCAAGGCCATCCAGCATTAACCCAAGTTATTCCAATTGCTAGTTGGCAGGAGCAGGAGCTTTTGAGTCTCGCGGCATCTCTTGAACGTCACAGTGAGCACCCACTAGCCAAAGCACTACGTGATGAAGCGCAAGCACGTCAAATTACTTTAAGAGAAGCTACGGATTTTATTGCAGTTAGAGGAAAAGGCGCTCAAGCAAAAATCGATGGAAAAAGCGTTGCCATTGGTAATGCCCAATGGCTGTCTGTTTCTGCTGACAAAATTCCTGATGCGGCATTAAAAGCCCAAGAAGAAGGGGCTACTCTGATTTATTTGACGGTTAATAAGCAGTTCGCAGGTGTTTTTGTGGTTGCTGACCGCATTAAAGAGTCAAGCCACGATGCTGTCGACACGCTTATCAAAAAAGGTATACAAGTCATTATGCTCACCGGTGATAATGCCATTACTGCCAAAGCAGTAGCTCGACAAGTAGGTATTCAAAAAGTTATTGCCGAAGTCTTGCCGGATGAAAAAAGCAATATTATTACTCAATTACAACAGGAAGGGCACGTGGTTGCCATGGTTGGTGATGGGGTGAATGATGCCATTGCCTTGGCAAAAGCCAATATTGGTGTTGCGATGGGAACTGGAAGTGATGTAGCAATTGAGAGTGCCGGCATGACCTTATTAGCAGGCGATTTAAATAAGCTTGTAGAGGCTTATGAATTATCGGTTCGTACTGTAAAGAACATCCACCAAAATCTCTTTTTTGCTTTTATTTATAATGCGTTGGGCGTACCAGTAGCGGCAGGTGCTCTTTTCCCGTTAACAGGCTTATTACTCAATCCAATGATAGCTGGTGCTGCCATGGCATTAAGCTCTGTGTCGGTGATTGCCAATGCTTTGCGTTTGCGCAAGAAGCTGACATGATAGGAAAAATAATTAAGTTAATTTAATTAATATTAGGGACAGAATGTACATGATGAATCAGAAAAGGGGCTTTAAGTATTTTGTGATAGGGCTGACACTGTTAATGCCTGTATTAGCACATGCAAAATCCCCGTTGAATCTCAAAGAGCTGACACAACTGGCAATTCAACAGAACAAGGATTTAAAAGCAGCGCGTTTTGCCATCTCTATTGCCGAGGCACGCTTGGTACAAGCAGGATTATGGTCAAATCCCAATATTAATTTAAATAACAACGACGACCGATTATTTAATAACGAGGGTGAATATTCGCGAAGTATCAGCTTTAACCAGGCCTTTCCCATATCAGGTCGTATTGCCAAGCAAAAAACAGTGGCACGCATTGATATTCTTCGCGCCCAGGCTGAGGTTTTTGAGGCGACTCGGCAGTTAAGTGCCAAAGTTGCTAATGCCTATTATGCGGTGGTCATCGCAGAGAACCGCATGCAACAATTAAATTATTTACAAAAGATAAATCAAGAGTTGGTGCGTGTTATTCATAATCGCTACCATGCCGCTGAAATTTCTAAATTGGATGATAATTCGGCTCGCATTGAATACGCACGTATTACTCAAGAAAAACAACTGTTAAAAAGTCAGCTAATTAGCCAATATACCCTTTTAAATCAACTCATTGGTCAAACACCCAATTCGCCACTGAACGTTAAAAAAACGATTAGGATAGCAAAAGGCATTCCTCCATTAGGAAACCTAATCAATCACGCCCTCAGTAATCGTCCTGACAGGAGGGCTTTGCTACTTGCTGGACAACGCGCCATGGCCGATAGACGTTTAGCCCAAGCTGAGCGCTTTGCCGATTGGACTCTTGGTGCTGGAGTGCAACAAGATAAAATCGTTGTGGAAGGCGGGTTACCGCAACCAGCTGATCGCACATTAGGGGTTTCCTTATCCATTCCTCTGCCTTTACTCAATCGCAATCAAGGGCGAATTATGGAGGCCTCCGCAACTGGAACTCAAGCCATGATCTCAGTAGATGCTTTAAATCTCACGATTGAAACAGAGGTTACGAGCAATTATGGCCAGCTTAATGCTCTTAAAACTAGTGTCGCGCAAACGCAAGGCACCTCCCTTCGTTTAGGGCTTGAAAACGTGAAACTTGCTCGTGAAGCCTATCAAAATGGGCAAGTTTCTTTTTTGAATGTCTTGCAGGTGCAAAGGCAGCAAAATGATGTACAAATGGCCTACTTAACGACCATGGGACAATATTTTCAATCCTATGTTGCCTTATGTACGGCTATTGGAGCACCACATACAAACGGATTCTGCTCGTATTTATCCTTAACCAAGGACGTGACCAAATGATTCATACATTTAATTCTATCCGCCAAAGAGTGTGGGTTATTGTTTTACTGGGTATTCTCTTTCATTCGTCATTGCTAATGGCGCATGGAGACGAAATTGAAGTCAGCACGTCAGGTCCAGCCCAGTCGGTTACATTAACTCCTGAACAAACCAAGATGCTTGGCATTGAGGTTTCTGAAGCCACGCCGCGCCCCATGGCTGACTTGTTGGCATTAAATGGTCAAATCCAATTACTGCCCAATGCACAGGCCGATGTGAATGTGCGTATTAGTGGCGCGGTAACCGATATTGTGACCAATCTTGGGGACAGTGTTACCAAAGGACAAACATTGGCCACGGTACAATCTCGCCTAGTTGGTGATCCACCACCTAGTGTCGCGGTAAAAGCGCCTATTTCAGGTGTTATTGATGCACGCAATGTGAATTTGGGGCAGGCGGTAGAACCCAACACCGTTTTATTTCACATCAGTAATCGTGAGCAAGTGCTCGCTATTGTTCAAGTGTATGAAGAGGATTTGGGCAAGATTAAAGTAGGGTTGGATGTGAATGTGCATGTCTTAAGTTATTCCAAGCGTATTTTTCCAGGAAAAATAACGCTTATTGAACCAAACTTAGATCCCTTAACGCGCACCGTGAATGTCCAAGTTAGTCTTGATAATAAAGAAGGATTATTAAAACCCGGCATGTTTGTGCGCGCCAACGTGGTATTACGATTTACTCAGGCAGCGCTTACGGTACCTAATAACGCCATATTGGAAATTGATAATGCCACCTTTGTGTTTGTGAAGAATGGTACCCAGTATGATAGGACGGTGGTTAGCCTTGGGACTCGTGATGATAATTATACTGAAATTAAAGAAGGTTTAGTTCCTGGCGATGAGGTAGTGACTCAGGGGAATCGCGAGTTATACACCTTATCTCTTAGTGGCGGCGGTGCAAAAAAACTCGGTCATGAGGAGCCACACTAATGTTTACACGCTTAATTGCCTGGTCGCTTCATAATCGTCTTTTAATTCTAGCGCTAACGCTGGTTCTTTGTCTCTTGGGTGGCTACACCTTAAAACAAATGCCGGTGGATGTCTTCCCGGAATTTGCCCCTCCGCAGGTGGTGGTGCAAACCGAAGCGCCTGGCATGGCCACCCAAGATGTGGAAACGCTGATTACCTATCCTTTGGAAAGTGCGATTAATGGTACACCAGGTGTGGCCAGTGTACGCTCTAAAACATCGGTAGGTTTGTCCACCATTACCGTGGTTTTTGATGACAGAACGGATATTTACCGTAACCGACAACTGGTTAATGAGCGTATTCAACAAGTCAGTAATCGACTCCCACCAGGTGTTAATTCTCCAGTCATGTTGCCCGTAACCTCAGCCGTGGGTTGGCTTGTCAAATATGCCTTAATCAGTGATACGGTAAGTCCTGAAACATTACGCACCATTTCAGATTGGACCATCAGACCCCGAATTCTGGCATTAGGTGGGGTTGCGGCCGTCGTGTCACTTGGTGGTGAGGTCAAGCAATACCAAGTGCGCTTAATTCCTGAGCGCATGCTTTCTTATGGGATTACCATCGAAGAAGTACGCCAGGCGTTAACCACTGCGAATCAAAACGTACCAGGCGCTTTTGTTCACCAAGCCGGTAGCGAGCTTGTGGTCGGAACTATTGGACGAATCCAGTCCTTAGATGATATTAAAAAAACCGCTATTGTGGTACGAAAAGGTATTCCCATCACGGTTAATAACGTGGCTACAGTTGCTTTTGGCGGTGAAATAAAGCGCGGTGATGGTGCTTACAATGGAAAGCCTGCGGTGATTGGTACCATTTCCAAAGCCTATGGTGCGGATACGGTGACAACCACGACTAAAGTGGAGCAGGCGTTAAAAAACATCAAACTCACTCTTCCCGCAGGTGTGGCGTTAGAAACGGAAGTCTTTCGTCAAGCCAATTTTATTGAATCAGCGATTCATAATCTATCTCGCGCTCTTCTTGAAGGGGCAATCATTGTCATTGCGGTGCTTTTTGTGTTTTTAATGAATTGGCGTGCATCATTTATTACCTTTCTGTCCATGCCAGTATCCTTTGTTATTGGTTTATTGGTACTTCACTATTTTGGCATCGGGATTAATTCAATGACACTGGGCGGGATGGCCATTGCAATTGGAGAGGTCGTAGATGATGGCATCATCACGGTTGAAAATGTGGTGCACCGTTTAAGAGTAAACCGCCAAGAACCCCATCCTTTACCTGCCATTGAAGTGGTGTTTGATGCAGTACTTGAGATACGAAGTTCAGTTGTTTATGCCACCATTATTATCAGCCTTGTCTTTTTGCCTATTTTCTTTTTATCAGGGATTGCTGAGCGTATTTTTAGCCCTTTGGCCATTGCCTATATTGCTTCAGTATTGGGTTCTTTGGTGGTATCGATTACTATGGTCCCAGCACTGTGTTACCTTTTATTAGTTCGTGGCAAAGAAAAAGCAGAGGACACTGAAGTGAGCCTACATGCCTTATCCCAGGGTGAGCGTCATTATGGGGTAGAGCAAAAAACGGAGCATGAGAAAGAGTCTGAAACCCGGTTTGTCCTGTGGCTTAAGAGGCATTTTCTAACGACACTGCACTGGTCTTTAGCACACGTTAAAGCCGTAGTTGCCATGGCGCTGGCCGCCTTTTTATTTGCATTAACCTTACTTCCCTTTTTTGGTACGTCCTTTTTACCGGAGTTTCATGAAGGGAATTTCATTATCGCCATGAGCACCTTGCCAGGAACTTCATTAGAAGAGTCGATGCGCTTAGGGCAACAGGTGCAAAAATCCTTAATGCGCTACCCACAAGTCATCTCGATTTCGCAACGCGCAGGTCGCAGTGAGTTGGATGAGGATGCTCTGCCACCTAATGTTAGTGAGTTTGATGTGCGACTTGATTTTGCTAAAGACAAATCGATACCGCCTGATGAGCTATTACGACGAATTCGTACTGATTTAGCCAATATTCCAGGTGCTGTGTTTAATGTGGGTCAGTTCATTGCCCATCGTATGGATGAAGTGCTTTCAGGGGTTCGTGCCCAAGTGGCGGTGAAGTTATTTGGTGATAATTTAACGACGCTCAATGAATTAGGTCACTCTTTAGAGACGGTTTTAAAATCTGTTCCGGGTGTTGTTGATGTCAATAAAGAGCAGCAGATTAATGTACCGCAACTCATCATTAAAATTGACCGAGAAAAGGCGGCACGTTATGGGGTCAATGTAGGGCAAATTTCTGAAGACGTACAAGTACTTTTAAATGGAGTCAGTGTTTCGAATGTTTTAGAAGGACAGCGTACCTTTGATTTGTACCTTCGTATGAATAAACCTGGACGAGATAGCATTAAGGCCATTCAAAACATGTTGATTGACGCGCATGGTCAAGCCGAGGGAACTTCTGGTCAAGTTCCTTTGCGAGCTGTTGCCGAGATTAAAGTGGAGCCTCAACCCTTTGCTATTAATCGGGAAAATGTGCAGCGGTTATTAGTGATAGGCTTTAACGTACAAGGGCGTGATTTAGGCAGTGTAATTGCTGATGTCGAACAAGAGGTACAGGAAAAAATAAAACTACCCGCAGGTTATTTTATCCAATACGGCGGGCAATTTGAAAGCCAGCAACAAGCTTCTAAAGTGATTATTACCTTCGGTGCTTTAGTTATTTTCATCATGCTGGTCTTGCTGCATAAAGCTTTTGGTACCTTAAGAGAAGCTTTGTTAGTGATGTTTAATTTACCTTTGGCGTTAATCGGTGGGGTGATATCACTTTTTATCGCTAGTGGTGAGATGAGTGTGGCGGCCATGATTGGTTTTATTACTTTATTTGGGATTGCGGCACGCAATGGGATTATTTTAGTGAGTCACTACAATCAATTGCGTTTGCAGGGAAAAACTCGAGATCAAGTGGTCATTGATGGGACACTCGATAGATTAGTGCCGGTACTTATGACAGCAGCCACTGCCGCCCTTGGGCTTTTCCCTCTGCTTTGGGGTTCACCTGCCGGTAAAGAATTAGAACGTCCTTTGGCGCAAGTGCTCTTAGGTGGGTTATTCACCTCCACTGTGCTCAATATGTTTGTTGTTCCTACGGTCTATAACGCCATTGAACAATGGCGGGAAAGACACCAATCTTTAGATGAAATCAATAAGGAGAAACACCATGAATCAGGTACAATGCAACCGTAAGTTGAAGTGGTTTAGTTTGATAATGAGCTTTTTTATTTGGACAATACCTTTGAAACTCTTTGCCGATACCAGCGAAGCGTCCAAAGTAGCCATTCCATCAACCATCCCAGCTATCTGGAAAGCCATTGATGAGCAAGCGGCTTCTATTAATCAGGCATTAAAAAACAATCAACTTGCATCCATTCATGAGCATGCTTTTGCTATTCGCGATTTAGTTAATGCACTGCACGGCTTGAGCAAGGATTTATCTGAAGAGCAGAAAAAAACACTGCAAACAAATTTAAGCTATGTAGAGCAATTGGCTACTCGTCTTGATAAAACAGGGGATGCAAACGATAAGGAGGGAACTCAAGCCAATTGGGATAAATTGGAAAAAATATTAAGCCAATTACGTGCCCTTTACTAAATCGCATCATCTAATTAAGAGTGTTTTTTATGAAATTATCTTTTTGCGTTCAAGCAATACTTGCATTAAATGCCCTGTATGTTGGACAAGCCCTTGCGGTTCAAAATCCAACCCTACATACAGCGATTAAACCCACCGTGTTGTTGATTAAAAAATATCAAACCGAAGTGGATGGTAAACCTACTGAGTTGTTTCGAATCGAGCAGCCTGACGGTACTTGGGGATATCACGGAGTGAAAGGCGACATGTTTGATGCAGTTGTAAAAAATCAGACTGATAAGCCTACTGTATTGCATTGGCATGGCCTCGTTGTACCGAATAACCAAGATGGAGTGCCTTATGTGACGCAGGCACCCATTCCCCCAGGCGGTGAATACCATTATCATTTTTTGCTCAAGCAATCTGGGACCTATTGGATGCATTCGCATCATGATTTGCAGGTACAACAATTTTTATCAGCACCTTTGATTATCTCCGACGCAAAAGATAAGGCAAGTGATAAAGAGGTTACTTTATTCATTGGCGATTTTAGCTATAAAAAACCAGAAGTGATTTTAAGTGAGCTAAAGAAAGGACAAATGACTCACATGCATCATAGTAGTGGTATGTCTTCTATGCCCACGAGCCAAGCGGAAGCTGATTTAAATGATGTCAGTTATGATGCATTCCTAACCAACTATAAAACGTTAAAGAATCCAGAAGTTGTTTCTGTTCATCAAGGAGATACTGTTCGATTAAGGTTTATCGCAGGCTCTGCAATGTCTAATTTTTTTATCAATACAGGCATTTTAAAAGGTAAGGCGATTGCTATTGATGGGCAAGCGATTAAACCAGTAGAATCCAATCAATTTCAACTGGCCGTGGGACAGCGGATTGATGTTTTGGTGACCATTCCCCAAGGTGAAAACGCATATCCTATTCTTGCACAAGGAGAAGGGACTGCGATGCAAACCGGTTTAATACTTACGACACCTAAAGCGCCTATCCCTAAACTAAATGAAAAAACGTCAAACAAAGTTGGCGCTTTAAACTATGATCAGGAATTTAAATTTAAGGCCTTACAGCCAATGTCAGCTAAAACTCCTGGACAAACGCTTACAGTCAATTTAGAAGGCGATATGATGTCCTATGTGTGGACAATTAACAACCAAAAGTGGCCTGAAATAAAACCATTAACGGTTCAGAAAAACAAACGGGTTGAACTTGTCTTCAATAATAAAACGATGATGGCTCATCCCATGCATTTGCATGGTCATGTCTTTGAAGTGACTGAGATTGATGGGAAAAGATAAGTGATGGTCTGTTGCACGACACGGTTTTGGTGTTGCCGAAATCAACTGTTAAGGTTCAATTTGATTCCGATAATCCGGGCAACTGGATGATGCATTGTCATATGCTTTATCATCAAGAGACTGGGATGATGACTCTGATGACTTATCAGGATATTAAATTACCAGACTTAACAAGCCATCATTGACGTTAAACATTATCTTTAAGGATTAAGCTGCTTTTAGAGAGTGTTTTAGTCGCTCATAACTAAGAATAGTAATTACCTAGATGCGTCATATTATGAGGATATGGGTAGTTTTGGCAACAATTGAACTGATCTGTTGCCATTTGAAATGAGTTTATGCAATATGAACCACATTGGTCTTTTGCGATAATAGCATACGGCTATTTAACTTAGCATATCTATCAATTTTTGATTTTAATTGTCGTTTCACTCCCTCGAGCCCTAACTTACTGTTGTTAGCCAGATCATTAAAATCGCTAAACTGTCGAGGGTTTGATAACTGCTCTCCTGGAGCAAAGGCCGGTAGAATGATGAATCCATTAACTGAATCTGCTGCCTCTTTTCCTTTTTCTTTCCCAGGGTTAATACCCTTTGTTAACTCAAGGTGTTTGTCATCATCTGCAGCCACAATAATTGGAGTATTGGGATATTTATCATGTAGCGCTTTAGCGACTGGTTTGAGATTACCGGAGTCAAAGGCAGAGACCACAGCAGGTAGTCCAGTTGCATCTTTTATAGCTGCAGCTGTAGCATAACCTTCAGCAATAACAATGACAGGTGTTCCTGAAAGTTTTTCCAGACCACCCAATACATGAAAACAACCTTCCTTTCTTGAATCTTTTGCAAACCGTTTGGTGCCATCTTCAGCAATGTACTGAACAGTCCAAAGTATTCCTTCGCAATCTATTGCCGGAATACAGGTTAGTTTTCTTTCTTCATCAGTATATACGCCAGAATGAACTTCAATACCCTTAGCCTGCATGTAAGGTGTGGGTTCCACAATCTCTGCCATTATTGATAATTTTTCCTTGAGTCTTAATGCAGTATTTTTTTGTTTAGTTTCAAGCTCACGTTGGCGAGTCTGTTGATGCTCAAGCGCTTCAGTCTTAAGCGTTGTCTTCTGTTCATCAGTCAAAATGTAACCCTTACATTTCCAATTAAGCTCAGCACCCGTTCGATTGTTTTTAATATATCCAGCCGGAATGCCATCTAAATGAGCTACATAAAATCCTGCTTTCTCACCGTTTTTATCACCCTCTGTGGAGATACGATGAGGTTTACCATCCATAATTGGATGCTCACCTGAAACAATAGCACCAAGGCTCACCAATGCCGCTTTAAATTCATCTTCTGGAAGCGTTTTATCCTGGGTTAGTATTTGATTTTCAGGAAGCCAGGCTTTGATTTTCTCAACAGGGACACCAAGATTTGCATACCAACATTTTTGAACTTTATCCCAGGCAATACCTGGTGTTCCATCAGGGAGTTTTCCTATTGTGGATTTAGCTATCTCTTTTTGTTTGAAGGGGATGCTTAACCAGACCTTTTCAGAAGTGATGTTTTCCGAAGTCATAACGGCTACCTCTTTAAGTTTCTCATCCTTGATTTCAATAAGTTCTGTTAGTTGAATGTTTTGGGTTTGCTCTAAAGCACACAGGTGATTAACTATTTTTTCTGCATCTGCAGATGCTCTGAATATTTCTAAAGGCTCATCTTCCAGAACTTGAATCCACGATTTGATATATGCCGTGTGTTGAGAAGGATCATGACCTATACCAAGCTCAGCACCTAAAAGCATGCTTGCAATTTCTGCTCTCAATTCTTCTTTGGCATAGGCATCTGAACCAAAGGGATGACCTAAATCTCTATCCAGTCTTGAAGGATGACCGCTCCAATGTCCAAGCTCATGCAGGGCAGTGGCATAATAGTTTGCTGCAGATTTAAATTGCTCTTTTGGTGGAAGATGAATGCTATCAGTCGATAATCTGTAAAATGCTCTGTCCGCTTCAGAATGAGTAATGGTGGCGCCAGAGTTAAGCAGTAGTTTTTCTGCTCTTTCAATTAAGGACCAGTGCGGCTCTTTTGTAATGAGTTCGGGCATATTATCAATCTGTGATGCATGAAATACTGTTGCATAAAACACCTTGGGTCGTTCAAGATTCACCTGCACTTTTAATGGATTACCTTGCTCATCAAGCACAGGATAACCCGCATCATCTTGTTTGATTTGTTCTTCATGAAATTTCCAGTATTGAATCGTCGTTCCTTTTTCTCCCTTGCGTACTTGAGCTTCCATGCTTTGTGCTTGCTTGTAGGTTAACCAGCGATTGTCATCACTTTGATTTAGCATTAAATACAATGCATTAATCCCGCGATAACGTTTGCCTGTTATTGGATTATAAGGAACTTGACCATTACCTGTGCCTGGTTCCCATGGTTTTAGCCAGGGTGCTGTTCCTGCTTTCAGGCTTTCAATAATTTGATTGGCAACGACTTGATGATAAGGCATTTTAGTCATAAATAGCCTCCATCGCATCCTCTTCATTGAGTGCATCTTCAAAAAATGCGCCCATGATGTCTGCTTCTATTGGACTGACCTCGACAAGAAAGCCAGGGATTACTAAATCATCGATTTTTTCAAAAATCACATCCATTAACTCGGTTTCATGACTCATGTGGTTTTCTCCCGTTTATTAATTACCCATATGGGTGTGATCATTCCCTTGATTTGTCTCGTGTGAACAAGACCATAGTATCGACCATCGAATGACCATTCGCTTTGACTGGTCATCGTCATGATTTCATTTACTTTAAGTTGATAATTCATTACCTGCCATTGAGGTAAAGCGCGGTTCATCCCATCCTGTAATTTTGGTTTTGAATAAGGAATTAGCATTTGATTTACAAAAACTCCTTCATTTGTCACAGAGAGGATATCGCCAGATACAGCCACCACTTTTTTCATTAAATAGCCATATCCATTACAATAAAGACCATGGTCTATATAACCTCTGTTCTTGGCTAATCTGAAAGTTTGCCTATCATCTGGGCAAAAAATCACATAAGCATTTCTTAGCGGCTCTGCACCGGTGATGCGATATAAACCTACAGGAATGGATTCAGTAAGATTTATCCTAAAGTCCATAGAATGGAATAATGAGCCTGCAGCAATAGTACTTATCAAAACAATAGCGATGATGATGGACAGTTTTTTCATAACCGGATCACCTCGTCTTCACTTAAACGAACACGTAAAATATCTGAGTGAATAGGTGCCTCTACAGAGGCTCTAGCCATGAACACTGGATCTTTAAAATAAAGCGGCTGTTTACCATAAATTGCAGGAAAGCCCGCTGCATAAACAACCATGTCGCCTGCTTCAACAATTAAACCATTTGAATCCTTTTTAGGCCCAGGCATACGCAGACACTCATCAACGGTTAAAAGGGGTCTCGAAATTTCCTGAATGGTTTTTGATATTTGATTTAAGAACGTAGAAAAACGTTTACCGCTGGTGGTGATGTGTTCTTTAACAATCGTCGTTTGACCTGTCAGCTTGGAAAGATGTTCTGCCGTTTCAACTCGGTTGGGTGGATAAGCATTTTGGATGTGGCAATTAGAAGTAATGGTCTCATCAGGGCCATAGCCACGTTCACGGCTTTTAAGCTGATTAATGTCCTGACAAATTAAGTAAAACTTTAAACCATAACCAGCAACAAAAGCTAATGACTCTTGTAGAATATCGAGTTTTCCAAGGCTTGGAAATTCATCAATCATGCAAAGCAGTCGATGTTTATACGTTTTTTTAGCACTCACATAAGATAATCCTTTGTCATCGGATACACGCTCAAATTCCATTTTGTCTGCCAATAGTCTCACTATCATATTAATCATTACTCTAACCAGAGGTTGAAGCCTGGCCTTGTCATTAGGTTGAGTAACAATATAGAGACTCACAGGATTTTCATGGTTCATCAAATCTCGAATACAAAAATCGGAAGACGAGACGTTATGTGCTACCACCGGATCTCGGTATAACGCCAAATAAGATTTTAAAGTAGATAATACAGATCCTGCTTCTTCTTCGGGGCGGTCTATCATGTCACGCGCAGAGGCTGAAATAACAGGAT
This sequence comes from Legionella sainthelensi, assembly GCF_900637685.1. Taxonomy (NCBI): domain Bacteria; kingdom Pseudomonadati; phylum Pseudomonadota; class Gammaproteobacteria; order Legionellales; family Legionellaceae; genus Legionella; species Legionella sainthelensi. The sequence continues at coordinate 3,354,877 of NZ_LR134388.1, read as the reverse complement.
GGGTTTTTCCTTCAATATGCGGGTATTGCGTCATTTCAATGAGCAGGTCGGCAATATTAATATTGGGATCAACCAGCATACGGTCAATATTGGGAAATGTAGCTGGTTCTCCCTGATTGTTCAGTTTATAAATCGCATGCAGAATAAAACCAACTAAAAGGGCTTGAGAGGTCTTCTGCCAATGTGTTTCCAATCCTTTACCATCGGGATCAACTACAAGTGTTGCCAAGTTTTGCACGTCACCGACCTCTGATTCTGTACCTACTCTGATTTCATTTAGTGGGTTCCAGCGTGCACTTCCTTTTAACGTTGCCGGCTCAAATCGAATGACTTTGTTGTTAGCATGTTTCTGACGCCATCCAGCGGTCATTGCCCATAGTTCACCTTTTAAATCGGTAATGACGCAGGATTGTTTCCAGGATAAAAGGGTAGGGATCACTAGACCAACTCCTTTCCCTGAGCGTGTTGGTGCATAGGTTAAAACATGCTCAGGTCCATTGTGGCGCAAATAATGGATCTCTCCTTTGTCATCTTCAAATGCTCCAACATAAACTCCTTCATCATGTCCAATGAGGCTCGCACGGTTTAAGTCCTCCCAATTAGCCCATCTGGCTGAACCATGGAGGTAATCACTCACATTGTTCTTTTTAAAATATTTGGAAGCCAACACGATCATCATTAAAAAGAGACAGTCAATCATGACAATCAGACCAAAGGCAGCATTGAACGAATCTGGGTAATAAGATTGATATTTAATAGCCCAATTAAAAATCTGCCAAGGCATATAAATATGAGCGAATGAAGTCCCCAAGACATCAGCATAGTGAAATTGATGTGCGAAAAACTGCGTGCCAATTTGTATGCTGATTAAAAAAGAACAAATCACTAACCAGGTATGCGTTTTATTTGCCTTGCCAGGATTTTTTTCTCTGACTTGAGGGCCTATGGCTTTATTCAGTTTGTTTTGGCTCATTGGCTCTCTCCAGATGCCTTTTGGTTCACAAACTGACTGACCTCATCTGATGTATCAGTACCTGAACTAAAGCTACCTCCAGGAGTACCCATAGACAGAATATTTTGTGCGTTGGATTCTTGCGATTCAGAAGCGGGTGAATCTACCTTGTTCTGAATTGCCTCAGCAATTTTCCCACCCGTTGTGTCAGCAATTTTTTCAGCAATGGCCTCTTTAAACGAGTTTGCTTTTTCACTGGCCACATCCATAGTACCTGATGCTAAATGGGAACCAAAAGAACCTGCAAATTTGGCAGCTGTTCCCATGGCTTCGGCTAAACCACCGGTTTTAGAGCCTTTATCCATCCCTGACAGAGAACTTGTATCGCCAGAGTTGGTTGATTGGCTGGCTGCTTTAAATGCCGCATTGAGTGCGGATAATCCACCACCGCTTTGGGCAAGTACACTACCTGCAGCCCCCGTCATGGCAGCCCCAGCTATTCCAGCAGCTCCCATAGCACCACCCAGACCGAGACCACCGCCACCACCAGAACCACCTCCTGACACAATGCCTGCTAAAGCAGGTGGAATTTTATCAATAAGAACCAGTAACAGTACGGCAACTACCAGCATGACAAACATTTCTTTAAGCATGATGTTTTCAGACATTGCAGCGTAATATTGATCTACAAAGGATTTACCAATACCAATAATTAAAATCATGGCAAAAGCTTGTAATGCAATCCCCAACACAGTTTTGTAGTAGTTAATTGCAATGTCCTGAGTCCAACGGCCACCGCCAAACCCCAATAAAACAATGCCACCATAAGTTAAAATCCATGCGGTGATTAAGATAATGAGCATATTGATACTGACTAAAGCCAATATAATCAGAATAACCCCTGCAACGAGTAATCCTACTGTAGTTGCTGCAGGTGACCAGATGGATGAGCTGTCTATGGCTTTTGAAACAATATCAAACCCAACATCCACAATATCAGAAGGAGAGACATGCTCATTAATTCCTGATGCCTTGGCTGCAAGTTGCCGCATCGAGTCTATGATCGCTTTTGCAATTGCAGGTCCATTGTCTAAAATCCAATAGAAAAAACCCACAACCACAAAAAACCGTACTGTTTCAGCTAAGAATTCTTGAATGTCTGCTCTTCGCAATGCCATCAAGCCGTAAGTCCACACCATACTGATTGAGGCCAAAGACCAGAACAAATATCTTGCGTAACTCAACATGGTTTTGCTCCATAGCGCGGATGTGCTGGCAAACCGTTGTAAAATATTATCCAGTAAGTCACGACTATCCATGCCATGCCCCTGAGCATGGCAGCAAGCAGAAAACCCAAGTAAACAGAAAAGGATAAAATAAGGAGTTATTTTTTGTTCATACCATCACCACTTCTGACCAGAGCTTTTGGAATAACTACCTCCTCGGAAGCACGCATCACCAATCACTTGGAGTTCTTCTTTAGTTCGACCTTCTCTTGAACTGTCGCATCTTAGCGAAGCCAAATGTTCAGCCTTTTTTTGAGCTGCGGTTTCAGCGCTGTCGCAACCTGACAGGACACAAGTAAGAACCAAAATTGATAAACATATAACTTTCATTTCCTCTCCTTTTTATGATGGATTACCATTTTTTTCCTGAGCTTTTATGGTATGCCCCTGATCTGAAATGCTCATCTCCCGCAGTCTGTATCGCTTCTTTGTTGGCATTCGCGGCATCTTTGACAGCCTGGGCATTCTGTTGCGCCAATAACACGCCTCTGATTTGAAGCAATTGATGGGATTGATTACTTGCTAATTGAGAAGCAGCTTGAAGAGCCTGTTTTTGGCCTGCAGCACCTTGTGCCTGAGATTGCAAAGTACGCAGCTTTGCAGAGTCATTTTTCAAACTCTGTTGTTGTTTATCAATCCCTTTGAGCATTGCATCATTGGAGCGTTTTTCAGCAACAGAAGCCGCTAATCTGCTTTGTTTGATTTTTCTAAGTTCTTCAGCAGAACATTGACCCGTGCCATTAAAACACGGGGTCTTTTGGTAGTATTCCTGACTTTGGAATCGGTCAAGATACCCTTGGAGGCTGCCAGCTTCCTGCTTGTAGTAATCAATGGTATCAGTCGACTCAAGCAAATTATTAATAACCGAGTTGGCATTATCCCATTCAAAGGAAGTCAGTGATTTGGTGTTGTCTAACATGTTTTGATATTGATCCATCTGATTTTTGTATTGATCGACTTGCGTTTTATACTCGCTAAGCTGAGTTGCAATCATTTTTCCATTTTGAATCCAGTTCGCAATGTCAAACACAGGCGCACCACCCGCGAATACTGGTAAAGCAAAACAATAAATAATCATGGATTTAAATTTCATAATGCTCTCCTTCATTGATAAGCAAATTGCTTATATGGTTGTTTAAACGTTAAATCTTTCACTACGATGATATTGAAACGATAACCTGGACGGACATTGATAGTCGGAGACACATTCAGGTTTTTTGAAACCAGTTGTGAAGTAACCTCGCCCAACTGTTGTCCTAGAGCCTGACTCATGACACTGCCAGCTGTGGGCTGGGCGTAACCCAATTGGTTAGATTGATTTGTATTTTGGCTATAAGTAATACCCGCAATAATGCCTGACATTAAAAGCGCTGAACCATAAATTCTTGCATAATGATGATCTACCTGATCGCGAAAACCACCATATCCAGCACTATCAGCACCGGGCATAGAGCCGATATCCAGAGCTTTACTGTCTGGAAACACTAGGCGTTGCCAAGCCACTAATACGGAAGACTGACCTAAAGGGACATCGCTGGAATAAAGCCCCAATATCTTGGTGCCTTGGGGTATCAAAAGATATTTTCCGGTAGCGGTGTCATATACGTTTTGTGATACTTGAGCGATAATTTGACCTGGTAATTCTGAAGAAATACCACTAATCATTACTCCTGGAATCACGCTGCCAGCTCTTAGTTCGTATCGACTGTTCGGATTTTGCAGCGTTGAATTTAAATGCCAGCGCATTTCATTTTCCTCACCACCTAATGTTTGTGGCATAGGTTTGGCCTGTCTTCCTTGTAATAATGCGAGCTGCTCTTTAAATGCTGATGAAGGGTCGATGTTTAATGTCATCTCATTGCTATTCATGGAAGTTTTAGTAGTGTCGCGATTATTCAATCGTGGGTTATCTACCATTACGGATGACTTAGCTTTGACAGCCTCTTCAAATTCTTGAGTTTTTTCCTGACGAATACGCTCGATTTCAGCTTCAGATACCTCTTGTGTCAGAGTATCTTCTTGATGAGGAAGTTGTTCAGGAATGAGCAAAGGACCTGTTTCATTATTAGCTATCGTGTCACTCTGGGAAGGAATCACTGCTGTTTTATGATTTCCTACCACATCATTGGCAAGGCTCATGGTATTTTTCTTAGGATTCTTTACCTTTACTATTTCTGATGGCTGGTTTTGCGCATTAGCCCGTTTATTGGCAACTAAAGCGATGAGCACCACAAAAAGAGTTAAAATACCAATTGCAATCATGAGTGGCACATTATTTACTCGTTTTACACCTGTGGTTTGAAGCTTTTGCGGTGAATTGTCTGGTGACAAATAATCATTATTTTGATTCATCGTTCTCACTCCTTATGAGTCCATGCGCTGACAGGAAAGATATTTTCATGGTTTTTTTCATACAGACGGCTCAAGGTTTGTATTCCTACAAATAAGCTCACTCTGTAACTTTGAGGTTTAAGCTCATCAAGCACGTAGAAAAAATTAGCTTTATTCTTAGGGCATTGATTTTCATTGATGCCATAACCCTTTTTTCTCAAGTTTTGAATAAGACTTAAGCCAAAGCCATCTGTTACTCTTTGACCAATACAAAATGTATTTTGAGCAGGTGGATATACTCGCGTTAATTGAGTAGCTGCATCTGCTGCCAGATAAGCATCTTTGCCCTGAGGCATTTGGGTGAAATTGCCATAACGCATGCTGGCACAGCTTGATAACAAGACTGCGAGCAATAAAACACTTAATTCTTTCATCTTCAGCACCTTGTAATCGTAATTTTTTCTTGAGAGGAACCGCTACCGATAACCAATATGGCTTTATCAAAAACCCCATCCACGATATAACGACAACCCTGAAGGCGATAATTAACCATCACAGACTCTGATTTTTTAAATAGACCTCGACCTCTTAAAACTAGCAGCGCAGGCGCTTCACTTTGAGCCATGGTTCTTGGCATCTCAATAATCGTTTTGACGCCATTGTTATAAACTCTAACTGGCTTAAATCGGGCATTTCCTTGAATTCGATAATTGAAGTTAAGATCGCCTAGATATTCATTGGTTTCTGGTAAGGTATCTACTTTTCTTCTTTCAGCCTGAATGCGTTGTAGTAACTGCCATTTGGCTTTTGCTTCATCAGGATAAGTAAATGAAATGTAAGGCATAAATTCGGTTCTATCTGACTTTAATCTAAAGTGATACGTTCTTCTGTCTGTGGTGACTACCAAAGAGGAATCAAGCCCTACATCTTTAGGTTTTATGAGCAGATGGATTTGTTGCATAGTCCCAGATCCTGTGAGAGATGGTTCAACAACAAAGCGTGGGTCACCGACGTTCATGTCGTTAAACTGCTCACCTGGTTGAAGGGCAATATCACACACTTGCAAAGGGGCACAAACTACCCTGATTTGCCCTGATCCATAAATAAAACTGACTGAGCCATCAGCAGAAGCAAAGGGTATACTTGTTTTTTCTCCTTGTTGTGTACGCTCTGCAATATCTAAACCTTGTTTTTCCTGACTCGATAGCTTGGGTACAGTATCCGAAAAATAATGCTCGGCCAGAATAGTGTTGTCCAATGCAAAACTTGTGAGTGGTGTTAATAAACAAAATAGCTGTATTATTCTTTTCATTGCTGTTCTCCATGCTTTAATTCGTAGGACCAGTTAAAATCACGCACATAAATCAGATGGGGATTTTTCAAAATGGACTCACTGGTGGCATCATTGATTTCATTCTCCTGATACATCGTAATCATCGCTTTCATCATGCGAGGCTTTTCTTTAAGTGATCCATCACGATTCCTCACCGTTTCAATCCAGTCGACTTGCCAAGTCTCATCCGACTCTTGAAGTACTGAGCGAATGTCTATGCTTACAATCTCAAAGGCAGCTCTTTCAAAGGGATTAGATTGCTGTTTGTCGCTGTAGAACTCTTGAATCTTAGCCAAAGCCGCATCATTGGAATTTAAATAGGAATACACCTGAAAAACTGCTTTCTTTTGCAGTTCCGTATCAAGGCTTACCATGCGAACGTTTTCAATAAAATGGGCAGCTGCAGCACGATAATCATCAATGCTTGCCTCACCAACCTTATCAGCACGGGTAACCGATAAGGTATTACCATTGGCATCTTGTTGAAACACCAAAGGGATAAATTTGGATTGACTACCTATCGCGATGAGTCCACCGACTGCCGCTAATGCAATTAACAAGCTACCTAAGCCTACCAATTGCCAAACTTGTAGTGATTTCATAAGTCCTGCGGTATGAACATTCCAGGCGCGTCTGGCGTTGAGGTAGGGGTTATTCGTTATACTTTTTTTCATGCTGCTTCTCCGTACTGAGCCAAATGAATACCTTTTTCTGAAAGCCATTGAGAGACCCACTCATCTTCATACTTCGACTCCAATTGCTTCATACGCGCAATCGAATCGGGATCTGTTGCACCAACAAATGCCAAGGCCAAAGGTCCTAACGCCAATTGATAAAGGCGCTGGCCTTTTTCACTGACATAGTAGTAATCACGTTTGGGTTGAGCAGATGCTATTATGTCTATCTGGCGTGGATTTAAGCCCATGCGCTCATAAATGAGTCGGGTCTCAGGATCTCTTGCATAAAGATTTGGTAAAAAGATTTTGGTGGCGGTTGATTCAACAATAATATCTAAGATTCCAGAATTGGCTGCATGAGATAAATGTTGCGTTGCCATAAACACCACACAGTTTTTCTTAGCCATGGAGTCAAGCCATTCAGCAATCTTGCTTTTAAACACAGGATGCGCCAGCATTAACCAGGCTTCATCAAGCAAGATTAGGGTGGGGCGACCATCTAATGACGTTTCAATACGCCTAAAGAGATAAAGCAACACAGGCAATGCAAATTTTTCACCTAAGCCCATTAAATGCTCGATTTCAAAGGTCATAAAGGAAGACAGACCAAGCCCATCACTTTCTGCATCCAATAAATGCCCCATCAAACCATCTATGGTGTACTGCTTTAACGTTTCTCTAATGGGTTCATCCTGAATCGTCATGACAAATTCTGATAAGGTTTTAGAGCCACTTTGGTGCATGCTTAGAATGGCATGACCGATTTCATTGCGCTGAGCTGGTGTGGTATTCAAACCATTCAAAGCTAGAATCGTATCAATCCACTCCATAGCCCAAGCTCTATCTGATTTAGTTTCCAAAAACTGCAAGGGCGCAAACGCAAGGCGAGAGTCTTTGCCTGCGATAGTGAAATGCTTTCCACCTGTTGCTTTGCAGGTTGGATACATAGACATGCCTTTATCAAAAGAATAAATACGTGCATCTTTATATCGACGCCAGGAGAATGCCAATAAACCAAGATGGGTTGATTTACCAGAGCGTGTTGGACCAAACATAATGCCGTGACCTAAGTCTCTGACATGAAGATTCAAACGAAATGGTGCATTACCACTGGTGACACAGTGCAGCAAAGGTGGTGATTGAGGTGGGAATAATGGGCAAGGAGCTTTATTTTCACCTGTCCAAATGCTGGATGTTGGCAACAAGTCTGCCAGATTCATGGTATTCATCAGAGGTCTTCTGATGTTTTCAACACCATGGCCGGGTAGGCTACCCATGTAGGCATCCATAGTATTAATGGTTTCTGTTCGTGCGCTAAAGCCTAAAGCGTTGATATTCTTTTCGATAAATAGGGCGGCTTTCTCAACGTTCGCTCTATCCTCATCCATTAATACAACGACGGATGTATAGTAGCCTTGCCCCACCATTCCTGAATTGGTTTCGGCAATAGCTGCCTGCGCGTCATTAACCATGCTGAGTGCATCTTCATCAACGATACCGGAGCTGGTATTAAACATTTGGTCAAAAAAACCTCTGACCTTTTGTTTCCACTTTTTACGGAACTTAGTGAAATGAGCTACAGCTTCATGGGGATCCATGAATATGAAGCGAGAATTCCAGCGATACTCCACAGGTAATTGAGTCAACAGCGTTAAAATACCTGGGTAAGATTCCATGGGGAATCCTTCAATAGCAACACACTGAATGAACTTTCGGCCAATTTTGGGTGTAATACCTGGGGTTAATTCCTGACCGCCTATCAGAGCATCCAGATAAATTGGATTTTTAGGTAGATTAACGGGATGGTTAATTCCCGTGACACAATATTGGATGTGTCTTAAAAAGTTATCTTGAGTGACTTTATGGTTTTCATTGATGAGTATTTCTGAGCCTAACCTTTCTAGGTGAAGTGCAGCACTCATACGGGACTCAAAGTTTCTGCATGATTGCTTGAATGTTTCAATCAATTGATGGGTTTTTTCTTTGTGGTTTAATTTCTCCCCTGAATCATCAAACATCAATTCAACAAAACGCTTTTGAGCCAATACAGGTGGATACCAGGTTAGTGTGATAACAAAATAGCCTTCATACAAAGCACCAATACTTTCAAAGTATTGCCTTCTTTCTTCATCAACAGCCTTCGACATAAGATCGGGAAAGTATGAAGCACTGCACTCACTGTAACTAGGAGCAGCACGTCTTATAGCATCTACATGAATCATCCAGCCATTACCCATAGAGGACATTGCCTGATTGATTCGAAAAGCCATCATTTCACGAGCTTCATCGGTAGTGTTGGCAATATCTTCACCTTGATAAAGCCAGGCTGCCATAAACGATCCATTTTTACCGATAATTACGCCATCATCGACTACCGCAGCATAATTTAGTAAATCAACCAATCCTGCAGTATGACTTCGATGTTTTTTGACATGGTGTTTACGACTTTTCATTCTAGCAGCGCTAAACAAAGTACATAATAGCAACAGCCCAGTAATACTGATTAAAAAGGTAATGAACTCAATCATAAATAACCCCTTTTATTATTACGAAAAGGGGTTGAACGCGCTGGGTAATAGGCCTGATAGCCTCTTTGTCTCAGATAAACGGCGCGCATTTTAGGATCGGCTTTTGCCATAAGCCTTAAACCTTTTAAAGATAAAAACCAAAGAGCAAAGCCAAAAATAGCGGCAAGCCAATCTTGTGCTGCGAATATTAAGATTGCTGAAAGTAATCCTGAAAACATAACCAGCTCGCGGTCACCACCCATAAAAAGACTTGGGCGGTTACCACATCTGCGTATAGGAATGCTACGAAGACTCATGGCTGTGTCTCCATAGCTGTTTTTGAGACGGAAGGTTTAGCAATTTCGGCTCCTTTGCCTGTAATTGCTGTCATGGTATTTTGAGCTGCAACTAAGAATGAAAGCACCAATACAATAAAGAGAAGGGTTCGCAAAAAACCATTCATTTCACCACCGAAAATCAGAGTAGCTCCTGCGCCAACCAAACCAATAATCGCAGCAGTAAAGGCAAATGGTCCGGTAATGGATTTTTGTATTTTGGTTAAATAGGAGTCAAATGGTAAACCTCCACCTGCGCTTGATGCACAAGCAGGATGTGTTATTAACAGAAGCAATAAAACAATAGTTCCCATTATCAATAGACTTCGATAATTTATATTAAATGCTTGGTTCATACCTATTCTCCTTAAGTAAGTTGTTCGATGATGTAATGACCGTTTTCATAGCCTTTAACAGATATGATTTCTTCAACTCTGCGCCCTTGCGGTGTTCTTGTGATATGCACCACACAATGAACCGTTTCACCAATCAAAGGTTCAATTTCAGTCGGGGCTGCTGGGTTTCGGGTAATAAGTGATTTCAAACGATGAAGTCCTGAAAGGCAGTTATTGGCATGCAAAGTAGCAGCACCACCCTCATGACCAGTATTCCAGGCATCGAGTAAATCCAATGCTTCACTGCCCCGAACTTCACCAACAAGGATTCGATCTGGCCGCATCCTTAGAGTGGTTTTTAAAAGTTGGGTCATATTGACATCAAGAGTGGTGTGATATTGAACGCAGTTCTCAGCGGCGCATTGAATTTCACCTGTATCTTCAATGATGAAAACACGCTCAGCTGGCGAACTACGAACCATTTCATTGATAATGGCGTTCACTAAAGTAGTTTTACCAGAACCTGTGCCGCCAATGACTAGAATGTTTCGATGTGCAATAACGGCTTTTTTAATCACCGCACATTGTGCTTCTGTCATAATTTCTGATTTTACGTAGTCATCCAGTGTAAAAACCGAAATGGCTTTTTTACGAATTGCGAATGTGGGTTTTGAGACCACCGGAGGCAGCTGCCCTGCAAAACGTGATCCATCCAGTGGCAGCTCACCTTCCAGTATCGGATTAAAACGGGTTACTTCCTTACCATGAAAGCCCGCAACAGTTTTAATAATGGATTCAGCACGGGCGTCAGTGATACTACCTATGCAACGCATGGTTTCGCCTAGACGTTCCTGCCAAAGTTTGCCATCTGCATTGAGCATGATTTCAACGGTTTTAGGATCACTTAGTGCCTGTTCAATCATGCCACCCAAATCACGCCTTAGCTTTTCACGGGCGCGGTCTTTAACCGTTACCCCTTGTTCTTCTTGTGCTTTCATACGAATAATCCTCGATGTTTTTAAGCTGATTTCAGGCCGTGTTTGAATTTGCTAATTAAACGGTCAACAATGTTTTCCTTATTGGAAGGAGAGTCGCTGAACCATTGATCTTTTTGACGTTCTCGATAAATGCGTCTTTGAATTTCATCACGGTGAACAGGGATCGATTGAGGGGCATCGAAAGCAAGGCGAACTTCACCATCACGATAACCCACTACAGTGCAGTAAACTTCCTCACTGATAACAACTGATTCACCAACTTTTCTTGTTAAAACCAACATAATGCGTCTCCTTTAAGTTATTTAAATAAATAGGCCTTGCACTGCCTGATATTCTCTTCAACCACTTCTTTACTGGCAGGTTGATATTTCTTTGACGTGACGTAAAAAGCATTTCGCCTTTTAATATCCCGGCAAAAGCCAATCATTTGCGGCAGGGTAGGAGGCATTTCGCAATGATCGCGGCAATCAATAATGACCTGATTCAAAATCTCATCATTGAATTGGCTTAAGCCCTCCAACCACTCCTTCTTGGCAAACTCTAAAAAACCATCACTCTTGAACTGACTACGCCACAAATGCCCATAAAAAACTGCAAAGCGGGTAAACAAGTTTTCAATACACTTTTTTCTACTGTCGGTAGCATTGCAGGTTGATGACGTTTGACTGCTTGTATTCGTCTTCATCGGTGATTGCTGCGTCTCCTGTTTCTGGGTTCCAGAATGGATCAATGGCTCCGCTCTTAGTATTTGTGCCGCACTTCTCATTCCGTTTCTCCTGCGTCAATTCGATTTTGACTTCATCTTCCCAACATTTTTGAGACAACCAGTTGACTGGAAATTTCCATGCTGGAACCCATTCCCCATGAGCTTCTTTTGCTGTACGGGTTATGATTTGTTGATCCAGGGCTTGCAGCATGCTTTGCAGCAAAGGCTCATCTGGATTGATTTGTTTAAAGATTTCAAAGGCACGTTCACGTGACTTTTTCTCGGGGTACATACGCCAGAAATGGTCGAAGCGTTGTAATAAATAAATATAATTATTTTCTTTTATTAGAGGTGTGTCGGCTTTTAGGATTTCATCTGTATCGGCTTTTGCTCCTACACCCTCAGAATACCCTGTATTTATAGGGAGTTTCGCATGCGGCTTTGTGTCGGCTTGCTGTGTCGGGTTTGTGCCGGGTTTATTTTGGACACAATAACTGATATCCGCTAAAAGACATTTTAAAATAAGATGTTTATCGAAAGACTGAATGACAATAAGACCTGAGCGTTCAAGCCCTTTAACGGCTCTTCGAATTTGCTGACGGCTAGGACTTCCAGATTCTGTAATGCCTTGATGGGGTTCAATATAAAGTACCTCAGCCAGCGATTGGTAACTAATACGTCGCTTAATCCCTACTACGAAAGTATTGCGATCCATGTAGGGTCGAATCCCTCTTAAGTAGGTAATTTGCTGGATATATGAAAGCCCACAGAGCGCATCCAATTCTTTGTCATTCACTGTAAAGTACATAAATAATCCGTTATTCCTTAACTAAAAGTCTTAGCGCCCAATGAAACATGTGATAACATTTTGAGAACTTAAGATAAAAAGTAGCTCTTAACGAGCTTAACTACTCGAAACGAGTAGTTAATAAATCTCAAAATAACACATATTGAGCTATAGTCAATATGTAAATGGATTAATTTATTAACCAAAAACCGTGGAATGGGTATGAACATCAAAGAGAAAATCGGCCAAAGAATCATGAATGAACGAAAGGCCAAAGGATTGACGAGAAAAGCATTAGCTGAGTTGACCAGTGAGTTGAAAATTTCACGTATTAATAATTATGAAAGAGGGGACCGTACCCCTGGCCCAACAGAAATTAAATTGTTGGCAGATGCATTGGAAGTTTCTGCCTCTTATTTGATGTGCTTAACTGATAACCGTGAAGGGAAGATGACAAAATCCCTTGGCATGGGGGCATTGATTCCTGTCTTGGATTACAAACAAGCAATTGATCCAGCTGCATTCATCCAGAAAATCAAAGAGGATGTTGATACTAAAGTTGAGTTTATTCCCGTCAGTACAGCTGTCAGTGATAGTATTGGAAAAAATGCTTTTGCTCTGCAGATTAAAGATGACAGCATGATGCCGGAATTCCGGATTAATGATGTTCTTATCGTAGATCCTGAAACAAGCCATAAGCCTGGCGATTTTGTAGTGGCGTTGATTGAGTGTGAACAGGAAGTCATTGTTCGCAAGTATAAGCAATTATCGGCCTCTAAAGAGGCTCAGCAGTTTGAGTTAATTGCACTTAATGAAGATTGGGCAGACGTTCGTGTTGGTTCCGGCGAAATGCAAGCCCAGATAATTGGATGTGGAGTTAATTTGGTTAGATCATTAATAGTGTAAACTCTATTTTGTATTACTTGATGATCAAGTTGATTAGATTCCTTAAGTTATACTCGGAATTACAACAATGGTTTGAGAGAGCATAGAATTGATGTAAGTTATCTTTTCGTTACATTCGTAGCAGCAGCATAACAATTAACGTACTCAACGTTGACAATTTCTATAAACAGGCTATATCTATAGTTAAATACTTGTTTAACTATTTGATTGACTATGCTAACTCAAGACCAAATTACTACCTTAAGCGATATTTTACATTTGATGGGCGAACCTAATCGCCTAAAGCTTCTTATAGTATGCTTGTCAGGCCCGCAATCTGTTTCAGAATTGGCAGAGCAATTGCAACTTTCAGTGCCTTTAGCCAGTCATCATTTGAACTTATTGCGTTCATCTCGACTTTTAATCGCTAATCGCGAAGGGAAACATATTTACTATAGCATTTATGATGCTCATGTACGTTGTATTTTAGAGGACATGCTCAAGCACTTTACTGAGGAGATGGAAAATTAACATGAGTTTTTTAAAACGACTGCTTGGTGTTCTTGGTATAGATTATGGCGGATACAGAAATTCTCATCAAGGTCAAACAAGCCAACAAAGTAACTACTTAATTAATCCTGAGTTAAGGGGATTGAGCTGCCCATGCTGTAGAGCTTCTCTGGCATATGGCGTGCGTTTTTACGGTCAATGCGGGGACTCATTATGACAAAGGCACTAACTTTAACCACTTTTTTTGTTGCAGGATTGGACTGTCCGACCGAAGAGCAATCAATCAGGCGGCAACTAGAAAGGATTCCTGAAGTGGAACAGCTGGATTTTAACTTCATTGCTGAAGAAGTGACTGTGCATCATCGTCTTTCTACTATTGATGTGTTGCAAAAACAAATCGAAACCTTAGGCATGAGCGTTCGCGCTCAGGGCAGTATCTCATCAGCAAAGAAAGAGAAGAGGCGGGTTGATTCCTCATGGCCATTTATTGCTGTGGCAGGTTTTTTAGCGCTTTTTTCTGAGTTAACTGCTTATTTTTTGGCAATAGAGCAATCAATTTGGGTTATTTTTCCTGCTGTGCTAGCCATTATCTTAAGTGGCCCATCTACTTTTAAAAAGGGTTTGCTTGCATTGCGTACCAAAGCCATGAATATCAATAGTTTGATGTTGATTGCAATTACAGGAGCTATGATTATAGGTGCCTGGCCGGAAGCTGCAATGGTCACCGTTTTATTTGCGCTTGCAGAACGAATCGAGCGTTATTCTTTAGATAAGGCTCGTCTTGCTATTCGCAGTCTCATGCAAATTGCACCTGAAGAGGCTCAGATTAAGATGGATAATGGTCAATGGCAGACTTTGCCTGTTGAAGGGATAGCAGTTGGTGCAATTTTTAAAGTCAAACCCGGTGAGCGAATACCGCTTGATGGGGTATTAATATCGGGACAAAGTAGCGTCAATCAAGCACCGATTACAGGTGAGTCCATGCCGGTAAGCAAGCAAGTAGGTGATGATGTGTTTGCGGGGACTTTAAATGAGTACGGTACTTTTGAAGTTAGGGTCAGTAAAGCTTCAGGTGATACATTGCTTGCGAAAATTGGTAAAGCCATTGAACAGGCTCAAAGTGAACGGGCTCCAACGCAGCGCTTTGTCGATGAGTTTGCAAAATATTACACTCCAATTATGGTCTTGATTGCACTCTTTATTGCACTTATCCCTCCTTTGGTGTTTGGTTACCCCTTTTATGATTGGATATATAAGGCTTTGACGCTATTGGTGATTGCCTGTCCCTGTGCTTTGGTCATATCCACACCAGTGACGGTAGTCAGCGGATTGGCTTCAGCAGCACAGCACGGTCTTCTAATCAAAGGAGGCAGCTATTTAGAAATTGGTCATCAGTTAAAAATAATTGCTCTAGATAAAACAGGCACCTTAACTGAAGGAAAACCAGTAGTGACTGATTTTATCTCCTACGATAAAAATCAACCCAAAGAATACTTCCTGGCACTTGCTGCAAGCCTTGATAGTCATTCGGAACACCCAGTTGCTCATTCATTGGTTGAATACTGGCGGCAAAATCAACTTGATGAGTCCTTGCTCGAAGTAGAGCAATTTTCTGCCCTTCCCGGCCGGGGAGTGCAAGGCATTATTGGCCAAGAATTATATTATGTTGGAAATCATCAATTAGCAGAAGATAATAAGGTATGCTCATTAGCAGTAGAGCAAGAACTTAAACGCTTGGAAGAAGAAGGAAAAACGACCGTTATTTTGAGTAATTCATCAGTAGTTTTGGCGATTTTTGCAGTGGCTGATAAGCTTCGTGCTACAAGCCAATGGGCGATTGACATGTTGCACCAACAAGGACTTAAAACAACGATGTTAACGGGTGATAATGCGTTAACGGCTAAGGCTATTGCGAAGGAAGTGGGGATTGATGAAGTGCAGGCGAATGTCTTGCCTACTGAAAAATTACAGGCAATCAATCGTCTTTTGGAACAGTATAGAACGGTGGGAATGGTGGGTGATGGCATCAATGATGCGCCTGCTTTGGCTAAAGCCACAATTAGTTTTGCGATGGGAAAGGGTACCGATACCGCTTTAGAAACAGCAGATGTTGCGTTAATGAATGATAATTTAGCCATGCTTCCTTTATACATTGATTTAAGCAAAAAAACGGCACGTATTCTTCGCCAGAATATTGCTTTGTCTCTTGCAATCAAAGGTGTGTTTTTTATTCTGGCTCTGGGAGGATTAGCAACGCTTTGGATGGCAGTATTTGCTGATATGGGTGCGAGCTTAATTGTTGTTGGGAATGGTCTGCGATTACTTAACTCACACAAAGGGCATTCTGAAGATCAGGAAATGAAGGGTTAATGAGTAGCGTGATAGTTTTATCATTTAATTGGGTGGATGATGAATAATTAGGATCATAATGAGCAAAATAGAACTCATTGCTTATTTTTTTAGTGACTGAATCTTCATTAGGAACTCGTACTCTTATTCCTCAAGCATTCGGTAGACATGGCAGAGCTTAAGATTCTATCTTAATGGATAAAAATTTATGTTGGCATAAGCTGATTGCAAAAAACTCAATATTAGGCCTGCTCATTTTTTAGCGCTCTAAACCAAGCCCATTTATTTCGCTATAGTTCTTTTTTTCCATAATAGATAGACTGCAGGAATTACGATGAGTGTGAGCACGGTAGCACTCACCATCCCACCGACCATAGGTGCTGCAATTCGACGCATTATTTCTGAACCCATACCACCTAATAACATAATAGGCAATAAACCACTAATAATGGCGGTTACTGTCATTATCTTAGGTCTTAACCGAAGCAATGCCCCTTCAATTACTGCATCATCAATATCATCATCAGTCAAATCACGGTTTTCTTGGTGGGCTTGTTGCTGCTGTGTGAGTAGAGCTTGATTGAGAAACACCAGCATAATAACGCCTGTTTCGGCAGAAACACCGGCTAAGGCAATAAATCCCACACCACTAGCCACTGATAAGTGATAGCCTAATACATACATGAGGCCAATGCCGCCAACTAACGCAAGAGGTAGCGTTGCCAAGATAATGATAGGCTCAACAATGCCCTGGAAATTTAAATACAACAAGAAAAAGATAATAGCGAGCGTTAGAGGAACAACCATCTTTAAGCGTTCTTTTGCCCGTTGATAATACTCATATTGACCTGACCAGGTCAGCGAATAACCCGCTGGTAATTTCACCTTCTGGCTCACAAGCTGTTGGGCCTCGTTAACATAAGAGCCTAGATCACGTCCGGCAATGTCCACATAAACCCAACCATTCAGTCTGGCATTCTCACTTCGAATCATATCCGGCCCTTCAGTAATCGTGACACTGGCCACTTCACTTAACGGAATGATTGCACCGGATGAAGTGAGTATAGGAAGCAGGCGTAATTTTTCTAATGAATCGCGAATTTCACGTGGGTAGCGAATATTAACTGGATAGCGTTCGCGTCCCTCAATCGTTTGAGTGATATTCATGCCGCCTACCGCCGTTTCAATAATATCTTGGATATCAGCGATGTTTAATCCATAACGTGCGGCTTTCAGTCGGTTAATATCAATGGTGATGTAGCGGCTGCTCGCTACGCGCTCTGCAAACACCGAAACCGTACCAGGTAAGGGTTTAAGTACGGTTTCAATTTTCTCACCAATTGATTGAATCACCCCTAAATCAGGGCCGGCAACTTTAATCCCAACTGGGGTTTTAATGCCTGTGGCTAGCATATCAATACGAGTACGAATGGGCATCACCCAAGCATTAGAGAGGCCGGGTAATTTGAGACGTGATTCCAATTCCGCACGCAAGTTTTCCATGGTTATTCCTGGCCGCCATTCACTTACTGGTTTGAATTGAATGGTTGTTTCAAGCATTGATAACGGAGCAGGATCAGTTGCTGTTTCGGCTCGACCTATTTTTCCAAAGACGGTTTTTACTTCAGGAACGGTTGCAATCAATTTGTCGGTTTGTTGCAAGACTTGTTGTGCTTTACCGATTGAAAGCCCAGGAAAGGTGGTTGGCATATAAAGTAGATCGCCTTCATCCAATTCAGGCATAAATTCCCCACCAAGATAAAAGAGGGGTAACAATCCAAGAACCACCGCGAGTCCTGCAATAGCTAATACGGTTTTTGGTGCTTTCAATACCCTATCAAGAATTGGCCGATATAGCGCGAGTAATACTCTATTTAATGGATTTTTTTGCTCGGGTGTTATTTTGCCACGGATAAGGTAACCCATTAAAACAGGAACTAGGGTAATAGAAAAAAAGGCAGCGGCAGCCATTGCATACGTTTTTGTATACGCTAAGGGGGCAAATAAGCGACCCTCTTGAGCTTGTAGAGTAAATACGGGTAAGAAACTAAAAGTAATGATGAGTAAAGAGAAAAATAAAGCAGGCCCTACTTCAAGCATCGCTTTTTCTATAATCTGCCAACGATTCTCACCAGTGTCGGGCGTGTCCTCTAAGTGTTTATGAACGTTTTCAATCATTACAATCGCCGCATCCACCATAGCCCCTATGGCAATAGCAATACCTCCTAAGGACATGATATTGGCATTGATGCCTTGCAGATGCATGACGACAAGCGCCATTAGAATGCCTAAAGGCAGGCTAATGACAATCACCAGGGACGAGCGAAAATGATAAAGAAAAGCGAGACAAATCAACGAAACCAAAATAAATTCTTCGATTAATTTATCCTTTAAGGTATTGATGGCCCGAGTAATTAAACTCGACCGATCATAAGTCGGAATAATTTTAACACCCTTGGGTAAACTTCCTTGGAGTTGGGCCAATTTTGCTTTGACATCAGCGATCGTCTGTAAGGCATTTTGGCCAAAGCGCATGACAATGATGCCGCCTACTACCTCTCCTTGGCCATTGAGTTCCGCAATACCACGCCTCATTTGCGGACCTAATTGCACGTTGGCTACCTCTTCCAACAAAATAGGTATTCCATTTTTTCCCAATCCAACGGGTACTTGGCTAATATCTTTAATGGATTGTAAATACCCTTTGGCGCGTATCATGTATTCGGCTTCAGCCATTTCTATCGCAGATCCACCTGCTTCACGATTAGCTCGTTGAATGGATTGTTTGATTTGGTCTATGGTTAACCCAAAAGCACGCAGCTGATTAGGGTCTACGGTAATTTGATATTGCTTAACCATCCCTCCGACCGTAGCTACTTCAGCAACACCTGGTACTTTTTGTAATTCATATTTCAAAAGCCAGTTTTGTACACTGGTTAATTGTGCTAAATCATATTTGCCGGTTGTATCTACAAGAGCATACTCATATACCCAGCCAACTCCCGAGGCATCAGGACCTAAAGCAGTTTGTGCACCTTGTGGTAGGCGATTAGCAATCTGACTTAAGTATTCCAATACACGCGAGCGTGCCCAATACAGGTCAACGCCATCTTTAAAAATAATATAGACATAAGACACACCAAAACCAGATTCACCCCGTACAGTAACAGCCCCTGGTACGGATAACATTGCCGTGGTTAAGGGATAGGTGACTTGATCTTCTACCACTTGTGGCGCTTGTCCGGGGAAATCTGTTTTAATAATGACTTGCACGTCCGATAAATCTGGAATAGCATCCACAGCGGTATTTTTGACCGAGTAGATTCCCCATAACATTAACATCACGCAGGTCAATAAAACCAAAAAACGATTTTGTATCGACCAGCGAATAATTCCTGCAATCATGCATCATGTCCTTTTAATGCGATAACCTTTTTATGTCCTGTATCACAAAATGGTTCTCTTTATCTTTTCCTAATATAAATTGAATGCGATCGCCTGCTTTAAAATGGATAAGATCGACCTGTTCAATGACAGAAAAATCCATAGTCATTTCTGGCCAATTCAAAGCTGGAATAGATTCATGCTGCAATGTGACTGTGTGTGTTGCAGCATTGATTGCTTTAATAATCCCTTTGCCTTGAATGGATGTATTTTTTTCTGCAGTAGTTTGGTTAGTATTTGACTGAATCGAGGAGGTGTTTAAGCGTTCTAAACCCACTTTCAAATTGGTTTCTGAATCAATTAAGAATTGTCCTGATACAACGACTTTTTCTCCTTCTTTTAATCCGGAAAGAATTTCTATCTTGTCACCTGATTCGATGCCAACAGTCACTAACTTCGTCTGAAAACGTCCGTCATCTAATGACACAATCACCCTATCTCCTTCGCTACTTCGAATTAAAGCTTCAAGAGGTATGCTAATCACATTTAGTTTTGGCGTGGTTAATAGTGTAATCGTGGCATACATATTAGGTTTTAATAATCCTTCGGGATTATTAAAACGAAATCTTACTTTCAAGGTACGTGTTACCGAATCAACATCAGGATAAATATACTCTACTTTCCCCTTCCATACTGTTCCAGGAAATGCCGTTAATGTGGCTTCAACTGACTCGCCTACTTTTATCCAATTGGCTTGCTCTTCAAATACTTGTGCGATTATCCAAATACACGATAAATCAGCGATACTCAACATTTCAGTTGCGTTAGTCACATACATGCCTTCTCGCACATTGAGCATAGTGACTACCCCATTTTGATGCGGATAAATATCAATTAAATGACTTGATTTTCTACTCTCTTTTAATTGTTGAATTTGTTGTTCTGAAATATGAAAGGATTGTAATCGTTTATAAGACGCATCAACTAAAGTTTGATTTTTACTCGCTAAGGCAATCAAGTACTCTTCTTGCGCGTTAACGAGCGTGGGCGAGTAAAGTTGCAAAACAATTTGACCTTTTTTTACCACATCTCCCACTGCTTTTACAAAAAGCTTTTTTACCCAACCATCGGCATAGGTATGAATATGTGATATTTCATTTTCGTTCACCTCAACATACCCGACAGTTCTAATTTCTTTTGCAAGCTCCCCTTTGGTGACAAGAGCCGTTCGAATACCTAAGTTATTGACTACAGCAGGGGAAATGCGCACTGTCGATTTATCCTCGCTTTGATTATCATCAGGATAAACTGGTATTAATTTCATACCCATTCTGGATACACCAGGTTTTGAATAATGAATAGTAGGCTCCATGGAGTCAATCCAATAGAGCGGTTTTGTTTCAGCTTTTATTTGATTAGACGACTCATCCATTTGAGTAAAATGCCCTGAGTATCGTCCCAAAATCACACCCAAAATAAGCGCTAATCCCACAATCAATAAAGGGTATTTCTTCATGCAACTACTCCTTCTAAATAAAGCAAGATCGCGCGGGACTTGGCTCGTTCAACCTGTAATTGGATAAGCTCTAATTGAATGGTAAGTTCACTACTATAAACTCGCAATACTTGTGTTAACTCAGTAGTTGCATTTTGATACGCGATTAAAGAAGCTTTAGCACTTTGTCTTGCTACAGGAGTCAATTGCTTTTTGTAGACCTCTTCACGTTGGGACAAACGATTCCAGATAGCGTATTGAGTTGTTAGTACTTGCATTAAATCGCGATAATGAGTTTGTTGATCGAGTTTGGTGGCAAGTAATCGATCATACCCTGCGTTGACTTGCCGATCTTGACGATTAGTAGTAAATAAAGGCAAGTCTATTGTGACCTGGGCACCCACAAAGTCAGAACGCGACATACCATCAACAAAGTGTCCTTGTCGTTTAGCATAGCCCGCATTGAGTACCCAGCCGGGTTTATATTGCTCTTTAGCGAAAGCCACTTCACTATGTGCTGCGGCTATCATGGCTGCA
The DNA here is from genome assembly GCF_900637685.1 of Legionella sainthelensi. NCBI lineage: Bacteria > Pseudomonadati > Pseudomonadota > Gammaproteobacteria > Legionellales > Legionellaceae > Legionella > Legionella sainthelensi. The sequence continues at coordinate 3,333,470 of NZ_LR134388.1, read as the reverse complement.
TCAATACAAAGTATAGGATGTTGACGAAGGCGAGTTTGTAATAGCTTGATTGATGGTGGGCTTGGCCAATGTGGTAATGTTAGAGCTAACTGACGGCTGGCCTGTTCAAGCCCAATCCATCGTTCTAGCTGTGCACGTAGTATACTTATTTGTTGTTGAATTTGAATTGCCTGATCATCCAATTTTGATAGTTCTAACTGTACTTGCAGCACATCCGATTGATTGGCTTTGCGGGTTTCATATAACGATATGGAGACTTTGAGTAAATTTTTATACAGTTTTTGATTCGCTCGCAAGGATCTTAACGCTTGCGTCCAATAATACAGATCCAACCAAGTTTCTCGTACGGTTCGTATCAAGGTGAGCGCTTTTTCCTGGGCTTTTCTTTTCTCACTCAGTGCTAAAGCTTGGTCTTGTTTTGATTTCATTAACAAGGAGTGTCCCCGGGGAAATGCTTGTTGTAGACCTATTTGTTCCATGGTCATATCATCTTGAGTTAAGCTAAAAGAATTCGTAGGCACATTAGCCATGCCAGCTACTAATTGAGGATCGCTTAGTTGTCTGTCTGCAATTGCTTGTTGTTGCAAACCGTGTCTTAAAGCTTGGAAGCGTTGTAACTCTGGTGAGGTATTAAGCGCAAGAGCCTCGGCTTCGGATAAGGTCAGTGGTTTTCCTTGAGGGATCGCTAATACAGGATGACACCATCCAAAAAATAAAATGATAGCAGTTAATTGAATAAAACCACGTATTTTCATGCTTTTCGATCCCTTAATTACCTCCTGATATAAAGCATAAAATATTAACTATTTTAGTATTGTTAATAGCTAATAACACATCTACGGTTATTTTGAGATGTGGCTTTTTATTTACTTAAGTATGCCTTAAGCAATGAATATTTACCATATTCTCAATGGATTAGTATTTCAACTATAGGATTAAACGAGCTTCATTGTTTTGGTTGGAGCCGCTTATAAAGTGAATCAACCTATTGATTGTTACTGGAAATAAACGAGTTGAAATGGTTTTTAACAATAATACGATGTTGGCTCCTACCATTAATGCGCAATCAGCATGGTGAAATAGTGAAAGAGGTTATGTGCCTTCGCAGGTTCCAAGAACTCTTTTCCAGCCAATACTTGGCCGAGCATCAAGGGGCTGGCTTCGAGTATTTGGGCTAGTTTTTTAAAGTCCAATTCACTGTAGGACAGAATATAATCAATCAAATATTTCTGACTATCTTTTTTTAATTGAAACTTAACATCAATAATGGGTTCTGCAATCTCGATAAAACATTCCATGTAACACCCTCACGTTCATATTATTACGACATAGTCCAGTCGAACAACAGTAAACCATAGCCGTGATATCGATAAAATTAGTTTTTTTACATGGAAAAGATCATAGGTAAAATACAATTCTGATCAATTTTGCATCATTGTTTGCGTTTGATACTCCTTTTTTATGCGGTTGTTATCGCTTCTGGTAATCCTGAATCTGTTTTCGGCTCAATAACAGGCTTAATTCTTTTGGCGATCAAGTAAAGGAAAACAGCGCCCAACAGTGCCCACATACCCAGCTGGTTAAACACATGCTGGTAATCGCTATTGGATAGCAATGGATTCGTGGACTCACCTTTGGTCATGGCATTAGAAAAATAATGTGATAACGATGCTGATACGCCTGATACCATCATCCAAGTGCCCATGAGCAGGCCTTGTAAATGTGGTGGGGAAATTTTACCAATCATGGCGTAGCCGACTGGTCCTATCAGTAACTCTGCAATTGCTTGCGTGGTAAAATGGAGCATCACCCAATACACACTAACATATCCATGTTTATTAGCAGAGAGGATGCCGCAGGATAGGAAGAAGAAAGAACCTGCTAATATCAGAAATGCCCAAACAAATTGTTTGGTTATTGATACATTGTATCCTTTTGCTTGCAGTCGGGTTAGCACAATCGATAACAACGGAGCGCCGATAATAATCACCATGGCATTGATATTCAAAAGCCATTGGGTCGCCATTTTATAATGGAATAAATGTTTATCAACATTGTTTTTAATAAATAAGGTTATGCCCATTGGGCCTGTGAAGTAGATCATCCAGAATAAGATTGATGTTACTGTCAGTATTAGAAAAGTCATTATCTTTTGCTTATCCAAAGTCGATTTTTGTTGGTAGCCAAGATATAAAATGACAAAAAACATAATAACGCTAAGGCCTACTACAACTCCATTACTAAACTGAGCTTTATGAAAACAAAGCAGGGTGAATGGAATAAGAGATAATATAATTCCCCAGCCAATAGTTTTTTTGAAGTTTAGTGAAGCCTTGCTTTTAACTTTGAGCAACGGAGTGTCACGATCATTCAAATTTGTCCAGTAACCCCACATGAGCAAAAGCGTAATTACGTTTGGAATTATGCTGGTATAGAGTAAAGTTTGATATTGATTGGAGTAATCAAAGAAGCCACTGATGATGTAACCAGCGCAAAAGCCTACATTCATGTAAGAATAACTCAAGAAAAAGGCTTTATCTCTGCGGTTATCATCCGGCGCAAAGCGTTGTGTCAATATACTGTTGTATGCGGTGGTGTTTAAGCCACATCCTACTAGGAATAAACTCAGTCCAATATAAAGCAACGACTTAACCGAAAGTGCCAAAAGTAAAATACCGATCGTTTGTATGGCTGTGGTAATCAAAAATAAAGATCTGTTACTTAGATATCGTCCACCAACCACTCCGCCGAGTAAATGTAGAACATAGTTAAATGCGAGAAATAAGCCGACAATGCTGTTTGAAAGGGTATTGGACAATCCTAATTGTTTAGTGAGAAACAGTGATAATGAGGAATATAGAATTGCATAGGAGAAGGTTGAAAAAGCTTGTATTAAATAAAGAGGCATTATTCCTTTAGGCATTTTTTCTGACAACATAATTTTTCCCTAAAACTATTTTTGAAGGTGACTCTAACATTTAAAATGGATAAAATTAATCCTTTTCTGCTATTATCCTCTTTTGAAGACAGGATAATTAATATTTAATTTGTTGTATGGATGTTTAGGAATGAACAGTATTACTAAAGTTTCATGGGATGAAATCAAACACAAAGTAAAAAAAATCAATGAGTCAATGTATCGTGTTATTGAAGAAATTAAACCTGACAAAAAAATACCATTCTTTGTAGCTCGTTATAAATTTGGTGAACATTTCGGTATTAAAAATCATGCTTATCTCCCAACCACCAACGGTCAAATGGAAAAAATTGACAGCAAGCACACCGATAATTATTTATTCAACCATCTTGGTTATGGAAAAAATAGTTTGCCCTTGGGCTTAATACTGGATAAGTTTTGCGAGTGGCATTATTTTGGTGAAGATGATCGCATCTTTCCTGACTGTGTACAGGGTCCTGGTGCAATTTTTAATATGCAGGTTATTTTTGATGAGGATCAGACCGTCGATAACAATGTACTCTCTGTTTCTTCTGGGGCTCTTTCGTCCTTTTTATTACCGAATATCGGTTGTAAAAGAAAGCATACAAGAATTCAGAAATATTTTAATGTTGCTGTTACAGCTCCCAAGTCTCCTTATGAGCATTACCAGGTATTTAAAGAAATATTGAAAGATAAAAATACTATCGATGACTGGTATAGCGAGATTCTTTATTTTTCTGAGCAATTTATTAATGAAGTTAAACATAATGATAAATGGCTCAAACTAAAGCTATATTTCTCGGAGTCGTTAAGAAAAAAATTGACGCAAAATACCTATGATGCTTCTTGTAATGATTTATTTCTCAGTGCTAAAAGTATTAATCGTTTTAGACCTACACCATTCATTATGGATACAGCAAAATACATTTTTAATATTTGTATGGGCTCTGGTATTGGTGTGAAACCTGCCATTGATGAGCAATATTTTCCCGTTAAAACAATTCAGAAAATTTATCATGAATGTTATGACTTAGAATATACAGCGACAGTTATGGTTCCATCTGCCTTGAATGGTCAGTCTGATAGCGTTTATTATCCTTTACAGTGTCCCTTTGCCAAGATAAATACATTTAAAACCAATCAAAGCAATAGTGCTTATAGTGAACTGGAAATGCTAAAAAAAGTGTTATTAGCTTATCAGGAGGAGTTTACTGAGGATAACAGTTCTGCTTTTGGTAGTCTGCTTTATCATGTAAGCAAACAAACGGAATTTTCTTTTTACCACTATAAATCTTCTAGTAATAAGAACATTAATAGTTCTGAAGAGTTAGAATATACAGATAACAGATTTGCTTTTTCTTATTGCAATAATAAAACGCAATTTGCCAGTGATGCGAAGTTATTTAGAGGTTGCGTTAGATTAAGCAAACAATAAGGCTATTCGATGAGAATATTAGAAACAGAACGATTATTTCTGCGTACTTTTCAAGAAAAGGATGTGGAATCATTAATTGCCATTAGCCAGGACCAAAAAGTAATGCAGTTTTTCCCTGCCATACCTACGCGGGAAGAAACCATTGGATTCATAGATAGAATCATCACACATCAAGAAGAAAAGAATTTTTCCTTATATGCCGCTGAAATAAAAAGTACTGGTGAGATGATAGGTTTTGTAGGTTTGTATACAGCAACGTTTCAGGCTCATTTTACTCCGGCGATTGAAATTGGTTGGCGTTTATCTTCAAAACACTGGAACCAAGGTTATGCTACAGAAGCCGCCAAAGCGGTTCTTAATTATGCTTTTAGGAAATTAGATTTGGATGAAGTGGTTTCGTTTACATCGGCATTAAATAAACCGTCTATTCGAGTAATGCAAAAGATTGGCTTACATACTAATTCAGAAGATGATTTTGACAATCCAAAAGTACCGCCTGGTAGCCCGCTTATTGGACACGTATTGTATAGATTAAAACGATCAGAGTATTTACAGTATTAACTCGTCAATTGTTAGATCGAGTAGTTTCAAGTATTTATTACTAATGGCCTTTTTTTCCATCGGTGGAATATATACTGTTGTGATTGGGGAAATAACTGATAGCTCAAGATTACATAGTTGTACCCATTCTATTCTGGGGAAGCAAGTAGGTAGGGAAGGGGCCTCATAAAGACAGATGGAGTAATCTGTTGAGTAATAACCACTTATATAATCTTTTAAAATTGAAAGGTTGTTAGTTTTTTTTCCATCAGTTCTACCAAAATTTGCTACCTGCCAAAGTATTACATGTGCATGAATATCAATACATCGCTCAAATAATACTAACTCTGTAGCTTCAATTGAAAAACATCCCTGATCACCTGGATCAATTTCAAGATCACTAAACAAGCAGTCTTGGGTAGATACGGCTGGCAGAATGATGGCGTCACCACCATCTTTCTTAATTTGTCTAACGGCATTAAGTGCTGAGTCTGCAAAAACGGTAGGGTGGCCGTAAAAAACAACACATAAAATTGAAACCTTCTTATATTCTTCAATAATATGATTTGTTAATGCTTGATAAGCTTCAATCCGTTTTTCGCTGCTAAAGTAGATAGAATCCAACGATTCAGACTTTTTCGCTTCTCGTTGAATCCATTGTTTTAGGTTATCTTCATTGAGAAGGTAGAGTACCTTATCAGCGTTTTGAATAACTCGTTTAGTTTCTTGGGTCAGATGAGAAATCGATTTAATTCCCGACCCTACTACTATAAGCTTATGCATTAAATTGTTTTATGTTCACTATTTTATTGCTATCAGGCTGGTACTGTTTTTGTATTGAAACTATTTTATTAGAATTAGCCTGGCTCTGTTTGTTTTGATTTGTATCTAAAAATAAATCTTTGTGGCTGATCAAATACTCATTCCCTACAGCATATTCAAGTTTGTCCATTAAACTCATTTTGATGTCACCTTATATTAAATTCTGATAGCCATTGTACAAATAAAATTCTTATAGGTATAGCCTAAAAAAATATTTGCAGTAATGTGCTCGATATGCTCTAATAAATACTCGAAACGAGTATTTTGGTTTATTAGTTACAGGAGTTGAGAAATCATGAGCAATATTCACCTAATCCCCCGATTAATTCGCTTAAGAGACGCTCCGACCTATGTAGGTATGGATCGTCATCGATTTAATAAAGATGTAAGGCCAAATCTGGTTGAGATTCCAATGGGGACTCAGGGTATTGCTTTTGATCGACTTGATTTAGATGCCTGGGTAGACGATTATATACAGTGTAGTGGTCGTCCCGCGGCAGTTAAACGTAGGAGTTTGGAGTTATGGGACGAAAAAGAACACCAGGGCTGCAAAAGCGTGGCAGCGTCTGGTGTATTGACAAAAAGGTCTTCGGACGACGACTTTGCGAAAGCACTGGTACTGACAACCTCGAAGAGGCGGAAAAGTATCTCGCAAGGCGTCTTGAAGAAATAAGACTGGCAACAGTCTACGGTGTTCGCCCAAAAAGAACATTCAAAGAAGCCGCTACTAAATTTCTGATAGAAAACCAACACAAACGCAGTATCAGTGATGATGCTGGCCGTTTGCGAGAAGTGGTTAAGTACATCGGGGATTTGCCTATTGAAGCAATTCATATTGGTAGTTTGCAATCCTTTATTGAAGGCCGAAGAAAGGATAATGTGAGTATGCGAACTATCAATCATGGTTTGAAAATTGTTAGGCGTATATTAAATTTAGCAGCCAGTGAATGGATGGATGAGTTTGGCTTAACCTGGTTAATTTCAGCGCCAAAGATAAAACTTTTGCCTGAACCAGATTTAAGAAAGCCTTATCCATTAAGTTGGGATGAACAGCACAAACTGTTTCAGCAGTTACCGGAACATCTGAAAAATATGGCTTTGTTTGCCGTAAATACCGGATGTCGGGATCGCGAAATTTGTGAATTGCGCTGGGATTGGGAAATACAAATTCCAGAATTGCCACACATCATCGTTTTTATTGTACCAGGGGAACTGGTTAAAAACGGAGAAGAACGGTTGATTGTTTGTAATGAAACAGTTCGGGAAGTGATAGAAGGGGAGAGAGGTAAACATCCTACTCATGTCTTTAGTTTTAAAGGCCGACCATTAAGTCGTATGTTATCGACTGGTTGGCGACAGGCTAGAGAAAAGGCGAAATTGCCTGAAGTAAGAGTGCATGATTTAAAGCATACCTTTGGCAGACGGTTAAGAGCATCAGGGGTAAGTTTTGAAGACAGGCAAGATTTACTTGGGCATCGTTCAGGAAGGATTACAACTCACTATTCTTCAGCTGAGCTGCAAAGTTTATATCAAGCTGCGAATAAGGTTTGTGAAAATCGTAAAAGCGGAGTGATATTAACGTTATTGCGAAATCCAAAGAGTAGACCTGCCAGTCAAAATACTCTAAGGGATAGTCAGGTAAGTTTGTAAGTGCGTGATCTAGGTCACGCAAAAGTCACGCAAGGACTTTTGTACTAAAACAGGTGATCAACGTAACTTATTGATTTTAAAGGTTTTAATTGGTGGGCCCACTAGGATTTGAACCTAGGACCAACGGATTATGAGTCCGCTGCTCTGACCAACTGAGCTATGGGCCCGAAGAGGGTGTCATTTTAAACTTAATTTACTTAATGTGCTAGTTTTTTTTTATTTTTTTTATATATTCTTATCCTCAAATTTTAAAATGAGGATAAGAGATTTAAGTTGCTTTTATCCTCATTTTGAATTTATGAGTTTATCCTTCATCACCTTCAAGGAAACTTCTTAATTTTTCTGAGCGTGAGGGATGGCGTAGTTTACGTAATGCTTTGGCCTCAATTTGACGAATTCGCTCACGAGTTACGTCAAATTGTTTTCCTACTTCTTCCAGAGTATGGTCAGTATTCATTTCGATACCAAAACGCATGCGAAGTACTTTAGCTTCACGTGGTGTTAGTGTTTCTAGAATTTCCAGAGTAGCTTCTCTTAGTCCTTCGGCAGTAGCCATATCGATAGGAGATTCAATGTTGTTGTCTTCAATAAAATCACCTAAATGTGAGTCATCATCATCGCCAACAGGAGTTTCCATGGAAATGGGTTCTTTAGCGATCTTTAAGACTTTACGAATCTTGTCTTCGCTTAACTCCATTTTTTCGGCGAGTTCTTCTGGAGTTGCTTCACGTCCTGTCTCTTGAAGAATTTGTCGGGAAATTCGATTGAGTTTGTTAATGGTCTCAATCATATGAACTGGTATACGAATAGTACGTGCTTGATCAGCAATAGATCGAGTAATTGCTTGCCTAATCCACCAAGTCGCATAAGTAGAGAATTTATAGCCGCGGCGGTACTCGAATTTATCTACAGCTTTCATTAAGCCTATATTTCCCTCTTGAATCAAATCAAGGAATTGTAAACCACGGTTTGTGTATTTTTTGGCTATAGAAATGACCAGACGTAAATTTGCTTCGACCATTTCTTTTTTTGCTCGGCGTGCTTTCGCTTCACCAATAGACATTTTACGGTTAATTTCTTTAATTTCAGAAATTGATAAGCCGTATTCTACTTCGAACGCAACTAATCGGGATTGGATGCGTAAAATATCTTCAGTATTATCCTGAATACGATTCATATCCAGTTTTTTGCTGTATTTCGCAACAATTGTGCTCAGCCATTCAAGATCCGTTTCTTGGCCGGGAAAGGTATCTATAAATAACTTCCTTGGGATACGTGCTTTCTCAATGCAAAGACGCATGATACCGCGTTCATGTTCTCTGATATGATTACGTAATTGACGGAAATGGCGGGTTAGGCGATCTACTTGTCTTGATGTGAGCTTAAGCTTTAAGAATGACTCCGACATTATCTCTAATGCTTTATTGGTTTTGGCATGAGTTCTGCCATGTTCTTTTAATGCAACCAGTGCTGTTTCATAAGTTTCACGTAAATCATCAAAATAAATTTTTGCCTGTTCCGGATTAGGACCATCGTCAACTTCAACCATGCCTCCTTCACCATCTTCATCTTCATCATCAGATAAAAGAATTTCTTCTTGTTGATCTTCGTCAAGCATAGAGCCAATACTTGAAGCAGGGGCTATTTCATCTTCAACATCAGCAAAGCCACTAATAATTTCATTAAGACGAATTTCTTGGGCATTGAAGCGTTCATAATCATCAAGAACAAGTTGTACTGTTTCTGGATAATGAGCTAAAGATTTCAGCACTTGATAAATGCCTTCTTCAATCCGTTTAGCAATACGAATCTCACCTTCTCGGGTCAATAATTCTACTGTACCCATTTCACGCATATACATACGTACAGGATCTGTAGTGCGTCCGGTTTCCTTGTCCACAGATGCGAGTACCATTGCAGCTTCTTCAATGTCAGGTACTTCTTCGGTATTCAGCAGAAGCGCTAGTTCATCATCACCAGGTGGTAGCTCAAATACTTTGATATTCATGCCTTCTAGCATGCTAATAATGACATCAAAATGTTCCGTATCGACTATATTCGGCAGTAAGTCATTGATTTGACTGTAAGTCAAATAACCCTGCTCTTTTCCTAGGCTAATGACTTTGGTTATCTGTGAGCTTTGCTGTTCTTGATCATTTATGGTCATAGGCACTTCTCTAGGGACAATTGGAAAAAATCCTAAAAAAACAACTCTATCCTTAGCATTAAGGCTATTGATTGAGTTTTGATTGTTTTTTTAGGATTACAAAATCTTATAATTATAAACTGGGTAGCAGCAACATACCAGTAATTTTTCATTGCTTTTTTGGCGTTTCCCTAATTTTTTATAATTAAATAAGTATGGAGCCTGCTCAATCATGAGTGTCTTTCTTTTAACATTTCTTGTAATTTCATTTTTTCTGCTTCGTTTAAACCATGTAGGCGTGATTTATTAATAAGCTGGCGGATGGTCAATTCTCGATTTTGCTTTTGTAAAAAGAACATAATATCAATAAATTCTTTGATTAGCTCTGGTTCAGGTACTTGATGATCCCATGCTGCTAATTTATTGATAAAATCAAAATAGGGATGATTTCGCCATGCTTCAATTAGTGTTGCGGTATTTGCCTTTGGGTTTGAGGCTAATTGATTTAGGAGTTGGAGTAATATTTCATGTTCTTGGGTATCGAAAAGTTCAAGGTTCATTTGCGACATAATGTGCATATAAATTTCTGGATGTTGCAGTAACAGAGCTACGGCAATACGCATTGGGGTGCGTGTAAGAGCCATTATAGGTTCTGGAGCAAGATCTTTAGATTGATCTGTAATAAGTTGATTGAGTCTATGAGGTTCAATATGCGTCAAGCGTGCAAGATCTTCTATAAGTATTTGCTTGTATGATCCTTCACTCATCTTCTGTAAAAAAGGTTTAGCTAGATTAATGAGTTGGGTTTTACCTGCTGGTCTAAGTAAATTCAGATCTTTTGCCAAACTGTCAAAGAAAAAGCGATTGAGGGAGATAGCTTGTTTTATTCGATTTAAGAAATTTTCTTTCCCTTCTTTTCTGACCAGACTGTCTGGATCGTGGCCGTCAGGTAAAAACATAAAACTCACATCCAAACCTAGATTTAAATGAGGTAAGCTGCTTTCCAGTCCTCGCCATGCAGCTTGTTTTCCTGCATTATCTCCATCGAAGCAAAAAATCAATGATTTAGTATGTTTGGTCAGCAACTGAATATGATAAGTGCTCGTTGCTGTGCCCAATGTGGCTACTGCATTCATGATTTCATGCTGAGCCAGTGCTATGACATCCATATAACCTTCAACAATAATTATATAATCTATTGATTTTTGTTGGCTTAAAATTTGATGCAATCCATACAACTCCCGGCTTTTTTGAAAAATTACTGTTTCTGGAGAGTTTAGATATTTGGGTTTTTGTTCTGAGTCTAAGACGCGTCCACCAAATCCAATTATACGTCCATGCCGATCATGAATAGGAAACATAATCCGATTACGATAGCGATCATAAATTTTTCCCTCTTCATTTTTAATGAGCATTCCTGTTGCAATCAGTTCTCGTTGATTGCGAGGAAATGCTTTTTCCAAGTGATGCCATCCTTCGGTTGCAAAGCCCAATTGATAAAGTTTAGCTATTTCTCCACTTAAACCTCGTTCGCGTAAATAATTAATGGCAGCTTGTCCTTCATGCTTTAATTTTTTTCGATAATAAAGACTCACTGCAGCTAAGAGCTTATAAAGATCACGGGATGTGTTGTCTTTTTCAGTTTGTTTTTCTCGAGGGATAATTAAACCAATACGTGTAGCAAGAGTTTCAATCGCATCAACAAATCCCTGATTGAAGTAATTCATTACAAAACTGATTGCATTTCCAGAAGCGCCGCAGCCAAAACAATGATAAAACTGTTTTTTAGCAACAACATTAAAAGAGGGGGATTTTTCATTATGAAAAGGACAACATGCGACATGACTGTTCCCTCTTTTTTTTAAGGGAACATAACTGTCAATAAGTTCAACCAAATCCGTGCGTTGTAGGAGATCATCAATGAATGGCTGAGGGATTAAGCCAGACATGGTACTCCTTAACTTAATTTAGCCTTAATCAACACGCTAACTTGAGCCATATCAGCACGCCCTTGTAAATTCGGTTTTAACAAAGCCATGACTTTGCCCATATCTGCCATTTTTGTGGCACCAGTTTCTGCAACAGCATCATGAATCATTTTTTCGATTTCTGCAGCAGATAATGGCTCAGGCAAATAGTTCTTTAAGATATTCAATTCAAATTGTTCTTGTGCCACTAAATCATCACGATTTGCTTTTTCATACTGTGCTATGGATTCTTTACGTTGTTTACTCATTTTATCCAAAATTACCAACATACGCTCGTCATCCACTTCAATGCGCTCATCAACTTCAACTTGCTTCACCGCAGCAGTAATTAAACGCAATGTAGCAAGTAATTCTTTCTCTTTAGCACGCATAGCTTCTTTAATGTCATTATTAAGGCGCTCTTTAATAGTCATTTTTTAATTCCTTAAAAAGAAAAAGGCCACATTCGATGCGACACCTTAGTCAATTTATATGTGACCACGCGCAGTATATGTGACCTTAGTAATAATACAGGACAGAGAAAAATCCTATTTACGTCGGCGTTTTGAACCTTGTTGTCTCGCAGAAGCGTCACGAGAAATTTTCTTTAAATGACGTTTTACTGCAGCAGCTTGTTTGCGTTTGCGCTCGGCAGTTGGTTTCTCATAAAATTCACGACGGCGTAATTCGGTTAAAATACCGGCTTTTTCACAAGAGCGCTTAAATCGGCGCAATGCATATTCTGGGTTTTCGCCTTCTTTGACGCGAACGGTAGGCATTAAACTGATCCTCTGGTTATTTGACTTATTAGGTGGGCAATTCTAGTGCTAGTTGAAGCACTCGTCAAGTTTTAAATAGATAAATTTATTAACGCTTAGTCTATCCTAAGGTATACATAATTACAAAAACCATTTTTTAATTCTCAAAGAAGATAGAAGCTTTCTTCCCAAATTAATGTGCTACAATGCTAAGTTTGATTTAATCTTTCTCTTTGGATTAGGTTTTTTATGTTTGTTTTAGGCATTGAATCTTCTTGTGATGAAACTGGTGTGGCTCTATATGATTCAAATACTGGTTTGTTAGCACATGCGTTGCATTCACAAATTGAAACTCATCGAGTGTATGGAGGGGTGGTACCTGAACTTGCTTCACGTGATCACATCAATTACCTGATTCCTTTGGTTGATGAAGTTCTTCATCGGGCAGGACTTGATAAGAAGTCTTTAGATGGAATTGCCTATACAGCCGGCCCAGGTTTAATTGGTGCTTTACTGGTAGGTTCTTGTTTTGCAAAAAGTTTAGCCTATGCTTTACAGATTCCTGCATTGGGAATTCATCATTTGGAAGCCCACGTATTGGCTGCAAAAATGGAAACACCTTCTCTGGGATTTCCTTTTATTGCTCTTTTAGTATCAGGTGGCCATTGCCAATTAATTGAAGTCAAAGATTTAGGTGTATATCGGTTACTTGGAGACACCATGGATGATGCTGTAGGTGAAGCTTTTGACAAAACCGCCAAACTTATGGGGATTCCTTATCCAGGAGGTCCTGTATTGGCAGCACTTGCAGATCAATGCGAATCAACCCCTTATCGTTTTCCGCGGCCTATGACTGACAGACCTGGACTCGATTTTAGTTTCAGTGGATTAAAAACTTATGCATTAAATACCTGGAATCAAAGTACAAAAGATGAGCATGCACGCTCGGAAATTGCGAAAGCATTTCAACAAGCAGTTGTGGATACTTTAATGATTAAATGCAAAAGAGCACTTCACGAGTTTTCGCACAGACAATTAGTGGTTGCAGGGGGTGTCGGAGCGAATAAGTCATTACGTATAGGCTTACAGGAATGGATTGAAAGTATTGGTGGAACAATTTATTTTCCGGCTTTGGAATACTGTACCGACAATGGAGCTATGATTGCTTATGCAGGATGCTTGCGGATGCTGCGAGGAGAAAAGGACTTAAACTCAGGAATAGAAGTTAGGGCAAGATGGCCATTGGCATGATATCAAAATTTCTTACCCTATCCTCATAACTATTCTTCTTTTTGTTTCTTTATTTTAGGTTTTGATGGAGCAGCTTTTTTTGCTGTTTTTGTTTTCTTTGTCGATTCATCCGCTGGTTTACCCTTTATTTCAGGCGTTGTTTCTACTTCAATTGTTTGAGGCTGTTCGATTACTGTTTCTGTAATTGTTACAGTTTCTATTTCAATTTCTATCTCTTGATGGGTAGTCGGAGTAGGATGTTGTGTCCTATGCGCGGGCTTATGCTCTTCCTCCATGATTTCTTCAATAACATTTTGTTTTAGCTTGATTTTAGATTCTGTTCCATCTATCAAACGATTAATGTTATCTTTGTGTTTATAAAGGATAAGCAAAGCAATAGCAAAAACAGGTAGAAAAACACTCAATTGTTGAATAAGTAAAAGTGAATATAAAGGAGCTAAACCAATGGAAGTTATCGAAGCTAATGAAGAGTAACGAGAAAATTTAGCGACTAATAACCAGGTTGCAGCAACAAGAATACCAACAAGAAAATACAAACCTAATAATGCACCTATTGCGGTTGCAACTCCCTTGCCTCCCTTAAATCCAAAAAAAATGGGGTACATATGTCCAACCACAGCTGCTAAAGCAGTAAAACTTACTGTGCCGGGATCTGCATCTAACATTTTAGCGATTAGAACTGGAATAGTCCCTTTGAGAAGATCTGCTGCCATAACTAATGCGGCATATTGCTTACCTGCCAATCGTAATACATTAGTCGCACCAGGATTTTTTGAGCCTTCGGTGCGTGGATCGGGAAGAGAGCACGCTTTGCAGATAATCACTGCAGAGCAAATAGACCCCATTAAATAGCCAAGAACTACCAAAAATATAGGTAACATCGCTGCTTGCTCCTTTTTCGGAAAGTATTTTAATTATTAATTAATCTTTATTTACAAGCAAGTAGCTTCACTCTATAACTTGAAATCATGTCATTATTTAATGCGCATTATAAGTATAAAGCTTGCAGATCATTTGTATAACGCCTCCCTAAAGGGGTAACCTGCCAGTGCGTGTCTGTCAAAGCAATTAAATTTTTCTTTTCAGCCATTTTAAGCTTGGGGAGTAGCTCCGTGAGTGCCAGTCCTGTAGTTTGTGAAAATAGTGCTAAAGGAATGATTTGTTCAAGACGGGTTGTGTTGAGCATAAATTCAAAAAGAAGGTCCTTTGCATTTACGGTTTCCATGTGGGCTAAGAAAGGTTTCTGAGTGTCTAAATATTCTTTGGGTTGGCGATGTTTCCGTGTTCTTATGATTCCATTTTGAGTGGTTATCTTTCCATGTGCTCCTGCACCTATGCCTAAGTAATCACCATATAACCAATAATTTAAATTATGTCGCGATCGGTGATTTGTTCGAGCAAAAGCTGAAATTTCATAACGCTCAAACCCAGCTGCTTTGAGTAATGCTAATCCCTCTTCTTCCAGAAGATAAGTTTCATCTTCTGAGGGTAAAGGAGGTTTTGTTTTATAAAATAGTGTATTGGGTTCTAAGGTTAATTGATACCAAGATAAATGCTCGGGTTGGTGGGCTAATGCAGAACGCAAATCCTCTATCCCTTGGATTGTACTTTGTTGAGGTAAGCCATGCATAATGTCTAAATTTAGGTTGTTAAAACCTGCGTTTCGTGCTGATTCAATGGCACGATGTGCTTGCTGGCCGTCGTGAATGCGGCCCAATGCGCGCAAATGTTCGTGATTAAAGCTTTGGATACCTAGGGAAAGACGGTTAATGCCTAATTGTCGGTAATCAGTAAAACGCTGCTGTTCTACAGTGCCAGGATTGGCTTCCATGGTGATCTCTATATCTTGAGACAAGGGTAAAATGCGTTGAAGTTCAGTGAATAAAGTTTCATAGGCATGAGCAGAAAGCAGGCTAGGAGTGCCGCCGCCAATAAAAATAGAGCAAATTTCTCTGATCTCGAAACGCTGCAAATCAGTTTTCAGGTCGGCAATAAGTGCTTGAATATAGCTTTGCTCCGGTAAAATATCGGGGCTTTTATGTGAATTAAAATCACAGTAAGGGCATTTACGAATGCACCACGGAATATGAATGTACAACGATAAAGGAATCATTATTTTTTGGCTGGCTTGTTTGCACCTGCAATAGTATACTTCGCTCAGCTACAATTTGAAGTTCTTGTCTAATTTACTATTTCGAAAAACTTCAAATTGTAGCTGAGCGAAGTATATCATATCGCGAGATTTATCACAAAAATTATAATTATTCATTTTACTTTTCTCATAAATAGAATAAAAATTTGAGATGTTATACCTAATAAAAAGGAAATCACATGGCGAATAAACGAGTAAGAGTTGCTGTTACTGGAGCAGCGGGACAAATTGGTTATGCTTTATTATTTCGAATCGCTTCTGGGCAAATGTTTGGTGCAAATACAGAAGTAGAATTGAATTTACTTGAGCTTGAAGCTGCTCTTCCTGCTTTAGAAGGGGTGGCTATGGAACTTGATGATTGTGCTTTTCCCTTATTAAAGCGAGTAGTCTGTACTGCAGATATGAATAAAGCGATGGATGGGGTAAATTGGGCTTTATTAGTAGGCTCCGTTCCTCGTAAACAAGGAATGGAACGTTCTGATTTATTACAAATTAATGGCGGCATATTTACCAAACAAGGCTTGGCAATTAATGATCATGCAAGTGATGATGTGCGTGTGTTTGTCGTAGGTAATCCTTGTAATACAAATTGCTTAATTGCAATGCATCATGCCAAAGATGTACCTAATGATCGTTTTTATGCTATGACTACTTTGGATGAACTAAGATCGCGTACGCAATTAGCTAAAAAAGCAGGTGTTGATATTACTGCTGTGACTCAAATGACTATTTGGGGTAACCATTCTTCTACTCAATACCCTGATTTTTATAATGCAAAAATCAATGGCGTCTCTGCAGCCCAGGTTATTGATGAGACTTGGCTGAAAGATACTTTTGTTTCTACAGTCCAACAACGCGGTGCTGCGGTAATCAAAGCTCGAGGCTCATCTTCTGCTGCCTCTGCTGCAAACGCTATTGTTACTGGTGTGAATCATTTGGTTAATGATACTCAAGCAGGAGAATCATTTTCTATGTGTCGTAGTTCGCAAGGTGAGTATGGTGTTGATGAAGGATTGATTTTTTCATTCCCTTGCCGTCGTGAGCAAAGCCAATTAAAAGTTGTTGAAGGTCTAAGCTTTAATGATTATGGTCGCGATATGTTTAACAAAACTCTGGATGAGTTGAGACAAGAACGAGATACCGTGAAATCTCTAGGTTTATTGGATTAAGAGCTATTTCTAATTCGAGCATTGCATGAAAACCAATGCTTGAATTAAATGAGGTCATCTGATTCTTATTCTATATCCTGTGGCTTGCTTACGGGATATAAAATCTTATCAAGATCAATCTGATTGTTCAGATTGATGTGTTAGGTGTGCTTTGGATTTATACTTTAGGCTTTAAATGCTCTTCTTCGGCTGCGAATATAGGGGGGGGCTGGCGATTTTTGTATTCATCTGTTTGATAAATAATAAAAAAGTCAGAATGCTCCAAAATTGATTTAGCTTCCGCATTACGCAAAAGAGTAGAAATAGAGCGGCCGTTAGATAATATTTCATTGACTTTATCCACTAATTGTTCTACCTGCATGAATGTGTCTGGATGCTTCGGGAGTAAATTAGGCAAATATTTGATTATTGCACTGGCTATCTGTTCATCAGTTAAGTACAGAATGAGGCGAGTATTCGCAATTTTGATGAAATCACTTTCTGATTTCATAATCAAACGGAATAAAAATTCTGGATCTTTTTCTAAGTGCGCTCTTAATTTTTGGCTAAAGCCAAGATGTTCTCTATGTGCAATTAAGATAAGAGTTTGTTCACTGGATGCAAATTTAGTGAACACTTTTCCTGACTGGGTGTTTAGCCAGGGGATAAGTTCAACATCTTGCTGTTTAACAGCTAGAGCATTAAAGGGAAATCTTGATGAAGACGTAGAATGAGGTAGAAATTTATCCCAATTGACTCGGGGCATTTGGTGCATTGCTGCCATAAGATCAATCGAGGTTTTTACAGCTTCGAAATTAACCCTTAATTTTTCAAAGTGAGGTAATGCCGCCCCTATGGCTTTTACTAAATGAATAAATGTTATTTTTTGTTCTATATTGTAGCTGACACAGGCCTCTTTTAAATGCTGAATTTCAGGATAAGTAAATTTACCGTTTCTCGTTGGTACGGAATGAAATGCAGAATCCAATGCTGTTTTTAGCGCATGAAAAGGGTCATCCATCAAATTATCCTCTGTAGGCCCTTATTTAAAAGTAGTTTATAAAAACGCAAATGCCAAGATTTTTTTCAAATTGACCTCTCCGTGTCTTCATGGTTTAAAAAAATACTTCTTTTAAAATGACGCTAACTAGCGAGGGGATGTTCTGTTTTATTGTTGAATATGATGCTAGCTATGTGTTATGAATAGCCACCAGATAATTTTTATGAAAAGGTTATTTGAATAGTGATTATCCCGTAAAGTCTATCCGAAACAAAGTAGGATCGTGTGGATGATACCTAGGGAGGAGTTGAGGACAGTTCGGGATAAAGGTGACATTATTTTTTATTGTTACGTCACATTAATGAAGTAGGGAAAAAATATTTATAAGGAAATTGGTTATGAATAAGCTGTTTGTCGATCCCGATATCGAAAAAGCATCTACTTTACCTGCACATTTTTATACTTCTTTAGATTGGTATGAGCAAGTAAAAGAGAAAATATTTGCAAAAACGTGGCAGTTTTGTTTAGGTACCGAAAGCTTGCGTTTGAATAAACAACTAGTTCCTTTTACTTTATTACCAGGATTACTCGATGAGCCTTTATTATTCGTTCGTGATGAACAGGATAAACTGCATTGCCTAAGTAATGTTTGTACTCATAGAGGTAATCTTCTTATTGACGCCCCTTGTTTAGCAGAAAAAATAAAATGCTCTTATCATGGCCGAAGATTTAACCTTTGTGGTGAATTTTTGCATATGCCTGAATTTGAGAAAACGTGTAATTTTCCATCAGCAAAAGATAGTTTACCGCAGATTCCGTTTGCTTGTCTTGATCCATTTCTTTTTGTTTCTTTAGCGCCACAAGTGCCTTTTAGTGATGTTTTTAGTGATATTAAAGAACGTCTTTTCTGGTTGCCTATGGAAAAAATGCGTCTTGATGGCAATCTTTCGCGCGATTATCTCGTCAAAGCGCATTGGGCATTATATTGTGAAAATTATCTTGAGGCATTGCATATCCCATTTGTGCATCATTCATTGAGACAATTGATTGATTGTACTAGTTATACAACAGAACTTTATCGTTATTGTAATTTACAATTGGCTTTAGCAAGTGATGGGCAGGAATCTTTTATTTTACCCAAAGACTCACCAGACTATGGAAAACGAGTAGCTGCGTATTACTACTGGATTTTCCCTAATACAATGCTTAATTTTTATCCTTGGGGATGCTCCGTAAATGTAGTAAAACCATTAGGGCCTGAATTGACCAAAGTATCATTTTTAACTTATGTCCTGGATGAGACTAAATTAGGTCAAGGTGCAGGAGGTGATTTGGATAAGGTTGAGCGTGAGGATGAGGCTGTGGTTGAATCAGTTCAAAGGGGGATTCGTTCGCGCTTTTATGAGTCGGGGCGATTTTCAGCTACAAAGGAACAAGGAACGCATCACTTTCAACGATTACTTTGTGAGTTTCTGCATGATTTATAAAGAGTAACTCTTTTGTGATTTGCTCTTTCTCTTGCAAGAGAGGCAGCTGCTTTATGCAACACAGTAGCTTTGGAAAATTAGTTTAATGTTTTGAGATTAACGGGAAATAATTCCACTCTAATCCAAGGATTGAATAATTGATGATTTGGCCCAAGAGCCTCTACTGCAAAGAAAACTCAATGCTCGCATATTAAGTATGATAACCTTGGGTGGTTCTATCGGGACAGGT
Source organism: Legionella sainthelensi (assembly GCF_900637685.1). Classification (NCBI taxonomy): domain Bacteria; kingdom Pseudomonadati; phylum Pseudomonadota; class Gammaproteobacteria; order Legionellales; family Legionellaceae; genus Legionella; species Legionella sainthelensi. The sequence goes on along the minus strand of NZ_LR134388.1, from coordinate 3,313,947 downwards.
ATTTTTTTAGCGAGCGGGAATGCTTTATCTTTCGCAGGACCAGGAGAGGCTTTGTTGGCCTGCCTCATTATGGAAATTATCGTTTATTTTTTAATGATGGGCCTTGGTGAAATGGTTGCTTTTATACCTACGAGCGGCTCATTCTACGTTTATGCTTTAGGCTATGCTCTAGGATGGAATTATTGGTACAGTTGTGCCATTTACATAGCTTCGGAAATTTCAGCTTCTGCATCGATTATGAATTTTTGGTTTCCTGATAGCTCTTCTTTAATTTGGTGTCCAGTCTTTCTTGTGCTTATCATCGGGTTTAATGCAATATCAACCAAAGTATTCGGTGAAGTAGAATACTGGCTTTCATTTCTCAAAATTTCGGTTGTCATTGTATTTATTGTCATTGTTTTTTTTCTGATTTTAGGATTTGCCGAGTATGATGCAGGTGGTTTTCAAAATTGGCGTATTGGTGATGCGCCATTTCATAGTGGATGGGTTGGAATACTTGGAGCATTGGTAGCTGCAGGGTTTTCATTTCAAGGTACAGAATTAATCGGTATTGCGGCAGGGGAAAGTGAAAATCCACAGACCAACATTCCTAAAGCAATCAAAATGATTTTTTGGCGAATTTTAATATTTTTTATTTTATCATTGTTTATTATTAGCCTTTTAATTCCTTACACTTCATCGCAATTAGGAAATTCTGATGTAGTTACCAGCCCCTTTACCTTAGTTTTTAAACAATACAATAATTCTTTTGCAGCTGTAATTATGAATGCGGTAATTTTTATTGCGGTCATATCCACAGCAAACTCAAGCATGTATGTAGGGAGTAGAATGCTTTGGTATCTTGCCAAAGAAGGGCATGTTCCTCGTATTTTTTCCAGAGTGAACCAACGGGGCGTACCTATCTATGCATTGGTGGTGACTAGTCTAGTTACTGCATTTGCTTTTATATCGTCCATATTCGGTAATGGCACCGTTTATTTTTGCTTGCTGAGTGCAACAAGTTTTTCTGGTTTTATTGCTTCGCTATTAGCCATTATCGTTTTCGCAAGGCATATTTATATCAGGGAAAAGATCTCACTAAGCTTCCTTATTTAGCTAAAGGATATCCATTTGGGCCGTTGTGCGCTTTGAGTGTTTGTTTCATAGTGCTTAGTGGTCAAAATTATTCTGCTTTTACTACTAAGCCTCTAGATTGGTCAGGCTTAATAATTTCTTATATTGAAATTCCGCTGTTTCTCATGATATGGGTTGTGCATAAGTGGGTTAATAAGACAAAAATAATACCTTTAATGGAATGTAATTTTGATTAAGAAATAATTAGAGTTAGAAAATAATGCAATGCTGAGTAGGTTATTTAGAGGGGAGTGGCACGGTTTACTCTAAATTCTGCTAAAATATGTATTTTGTACGGATGTCACTGATGCAGTCTTTCAAAGTGGTTTTTGTTGTTATTATTGCAATTGTCTTGTGGGCTTCGGCATTTATTGGGATACGCATTGGATTGGCTGATTATTCGCCAGGAGCACTTGCATTATTGCGATTTATGATTGCATCACTTTGTCTTTTAATTATTTATTCTAGTTTAGGCATAAATAAACGAGTTGTATGGAAAGATAGAATTCAGTTACTTCTTGCGGGAATGGCTGGAATAGGGATTTATAATCTTTGTTTAAACTATGGGGAGCTTAGTGTTTCTGCTGGGATAGCCAGTTTTGTGATTGGTTTCATGCCTGTGATGACTGTAGTTTTGTCACTTATTTTTTTACAAGAAAAACTAAAGCCCAGTGTTTGGTATGGTATCTTAACTAGCATATTAGGTCTTGTGCTGTTAATGCTTGGCGAACACTCAGTTCCTGGAATGCAACAAGGAGTTTTAGCCATTTTAATTTCTGCCTTAATGGGTGCTATTTTAACAATTGTACAAAAGCAATTTGTACATGTTTATCATCCAGTTGCGATTATTGCTTGGGTAATGTGGGGTGGGACTTTATTGTTGGTTATTTTTCTACCTGATTTACTGATGGAAATTAAGAGTGCCAATATTCAGACTAATATAGCAGTTGTTTACATGGGAATTTTTCCTGCAGCACTTGCTTATCTGGCCTGGGGGTATGCATTGAAATACTTATCTGCTTCTAAAGCCTCAATTACTTTATACGCACTTCCTATTGTATCCACGTTAATGGGATTTCTATTATTACATGAACAACCTTCATTTCTTTCTTTAATTGGATGCAGTATTTCTTTGTTTGGTGCTTATATTGCCAGCCGCTCTCAAACAGGGGCTCCTTTATCTTATAAGGAACCGCTCAAAATAGAATAGTTTTCTCTATAACTTGAAAGTTGTTAATTAATTCTCTGTAAAAAGCTTCAAACTGGGTTTATACTTTTTATTTTGAAGTTTTTGGCGAAATGCTCATGGAATTGAGAATTGATAACACTCCGTTTAAAGCCCTATTCCAATCTTTGGATTTAGGTTTTACTCAATTAAAGAATCGTTTATTGATGGGTTCGATGCATACTGGTCTTGAAGAAGATAAGGACAGTTTAAATCGATTGGCTCAATTTTACCGAGAAAGAGCCCTTGGCGGTGTAGGATTAATAACTACAGGTGGTTTTGCACCGGATCGAGTAGGTCGTTTGGCTCCTTTTTCTGCTAAGTTGACGAACAGTAAAGAGCAGCAACGACATGAATTAATCACTCATACAGTGCATGAGGCAGGAAGTAAAATCGTTCTGCAGGCCTTACATGCTGGACGTTATGGTTTTCATCCTTTTATTGTTGCTCCTAGTGGAATCAAATCACCAATTAGCCCATTTAAACCTTGGGTGATGAGTCAATCTCGTATTAAAAAAACCATCAAGCATTTTGCTCGTTGTGCGCGGCTTGCCCAATTAGCTGGTTATGATGGGATTGAAATTATGGGTAGTGAAGGTTATTTAATCAACCAGTTTATAGTTACCCACACCAACCAACGTCAAGATGAATGGGGTGGTGATTATAGTAATCGTATTCGTTTTCCTATTGAGATAGTACGGGCTGTACGAGAAGCAGTAGGTGAGAAATTCATTATAATTTTTCGTTTGTCCATGCTCGATTTAATTGCTGATGGAAGTAATTGGGAGGAAATCGTTATCCTTGCTAAAGCTATCGAAGAAGCAGGTGCGACTTTAATTAATACAGGTATTGGGTGGCATGAGGCACGAATTCCGACTATTGCAACTATGGTTCCTGAAGCTGCGTTCACTCATTTGACTCAGCATTTAAAGCCAGAGGTAAAAATACCGGTGATTACTTCAAATCGAATTAATACCCCTGAATTAGCTAATCAATTGATTGAGTCAGGTGTTGCTGATATGGTCTCTATGGCCAGGCCTTTTTTAGCAGATCCTTTATTTGCTGAAAAAGCCAAAAAAGGTGAGAGTGAAGCGATCAATGTTTGCATTGCATGCAATCAGGCGTGCCTTGATCGAGTTTTTGTGAATAAAACCGCTTCATGTATGGTGAATCCTCGAGCATGCAATGAAACTGAGTTGGTTTATGAAGTGACGGCAGAGCCCAAATCAATTGCTGTAGTAGGGTCTGGACCCGCAGGATTAGCTTTTGCTGCCGTTGCTGCTGAGCGTGGACATAAAGTGACTTTATTTGAGAGAAATACGCAACTAGGTGGACAATTTAATTTAGCAAAAAAAATTCCAGGCAAAGAAATTTTTCAATACACGCTGGATTATTTTGCTTATCAATTACAGAAATTTCAGGTAACAATTCATTTAAATACAGAAGCAACAGTGAATCATTTGCTGGATTTTGATGAAGTGGTTTTGGCGAGTGGCATTAAGCCGCGCACTCCAGAAATTCCAGGCATCGATCATCCCAAAGTTGCCAGTTATATTGATGTAATTACTGGAAAAAAGGAAGTAGGTAAACGGGTTGCAATTATTGGTGCAGGTGGAATTGGTTTTGATGTAGCTGAATTTTTAACGCATGAACATCAGGCTTCGAAAGAACAGTTTTATAACGAATGGGGTATTGATGTATATGGCAAATACCGAGGAGGGATCAAGCCTCCTGAGAGTACGCCCAGCCCACGTGAGGTATATTTATTACAGCGTAAAAAAGAAAAAATGGGTAAACGTCTGGGAAAAACGACAGGTTGGATTCATCGCGCAAGTCTGAAACACAAGCATGTTAAAATGATTTCAGGGGTGAGCTATGATGCTATTGATGAGCAAGGATTACACGTACGAATCGATGAAACCTCACAAGTCATAGCGGTCGATACCGTGGTGATTTGTGCAGGACAAGTTGAATTAACGGAACTATTCGCTCCATTAAAAGAGGCCAAAAAAATTGTCCATTTAGTAGGTGGGGCATATAAAGCATTGGAGTTGGATGCACGCCATGCTATTGATCAAGCATGTCGCTTGGCGGCGCTGATTTGAGGTATTTGCTCATACTTTCAAACAGTAGTCTTTACTGAGTGAAGTATATAATCAGGCTTTGTTGTGTTTTAGACCTTCCCTTTTGCCGAAGGCGTCGTATGGGAATGTGTCATTTGCTGCGTTATGTATGTTTCATATTGTGGCAACCACGCAAAAAGAAGGGCAACTAAGAGGTTCCTATAAAAATCTTAGTTGCTTCCTGGCTTTATAAAGATTCTATTTTATTTACTAAACTCGTCAAATGCTTCTAAAGCTTCTGCTGCGTACATTAAAGAGGGACCACCTCCCATGTAAACAGCCATTCCTAAAGTTTCTAAAAGTTCTTCACGGGTAGTTTGTAGTTTTATTAACGTTTGAGAGTGAAATCCAATGCATCCTGGGCATTGTTTCGCAACAGCTAAAGCCATGGCGATTAATTCTTTAGTTTTTTTATCTAAAACTCCATCTTTAGTTGCTGCTTGAGCTAGAGCTGAAAATCCAGACATCACTTCTGGCATTTCTTTGCGCATTTTAGCTAATTGCGTGCTGATATCTTTAGTAATATGAGTAAACTTATCTGACATTTGAACGAGCTCCTTTTTTTAATTACTCATTTTTATGGATTATCAAATCTATTAAGTTCGAGTAATTATTCTAATGTAACGCCAAATTGGCATTTATAATTTAACTCATTACATGATTTAGAAAAAGAGCTTAATGATTGTTCTATCAATACAGCAGAGTATCTTCTAGGATGATACAGCGCGATGTAATGTTTCTTTTGCCAAAGTTAAACGTCGTTCAACTTCTCCTAATTCAGCTTTTAAATTCAAAAGTGAATTCGAATCTTGTCGATGCTGTAATTTCGCTAAACTTTGTATCATCGCTTGCTGTTGGTTGGACAAAGCTTCAACTTCTATTTCAAGATCATTTATCCATTGTTGTCGGGTACTTAACATTTTGATGCCAAAAAAATTTTTTCCGTCAGGCTTTTTTTTCCGATGATGTATTTGACATAAAACTACTAGCACATTGATCTTTTGACGGATGCGTTCTGCTAAGTAAAAGGCGCTGCGTTTGTTAGTTTGGGTGGATAATGCATGTATGTCTGCTTTAATTTCAGCAATATATAGTGTAGTGGTTGACTCAGAAGCAGTACGAAATAATCCTTTAGGCAAGCTATGAGTTAAAAAAGACATACCTAAGCCATTTATCTTCCATTCTAACTCAGGTAATCGAGCTATTAATTTATTGAGCAACTCATCAGGTTCAAATAGCATAACAATAAAGCCTCTGATTAATCCAAAATGGGCTCCATTTCAGTTGTCTTTCCTTGTACCCATGAACTAATAAACGGTGGTAAGCACATTAAAATTAAACCCCCGATTAGCGTCAATTCATAACGTACTAAACCGCCTACGTTAATACCGTCAGGCGGAATGAAACTTACTCCTAAGGTAGCACATACACCAATAATCCCTATGCCTGCAACAAATAACATTCCAGCTAATCCACCAGGAATTTTAAAAGGGCGTGGATGTTCGGGCTCTGACAGACGTAATTTAATTGCGGCTATAAACATAATAAAATACATTAACATGTATAATTGAGCAGCTAATGCTGTGAGTAGCCAATAAGATCCATTCACACTAGGCATAAACAAAAATAATCCTGAAAGCACGGTGACTATGGTAGCTTGAGTGTATAACATTACCACTGGAGCACCTTTTGCGTTGGTACGCTGGAAATAATCTGGTAGGTTTCCATCCTCAGCAGCAACCAATAACCCTTTTGTGGGTGCAATAATCCAGTTGCTTACCCCCCCGAGTCCTCCTAACACTAACATGACAGCGACTACAGGCATCATCCAAGACATATGGTAACTTGAAAAAAATGCTTCAAATGCCTGCATAATTCCTGCTACTAAGTTAATGTCTTTTCCTGGTAAAACAATCGCAATAGCTAACGAACCAAGAATTAAGGTACTTAAAATAATACCTACTGAATAAATTAAAACTTTTGGAAAAGCATGTTGTGGATTTTTTACATCATTTGCATGAACAGTAGCGATTTCTATACCGCAGAAGGACATAATAATTGCGGTTAGAGATACCCACATGGATTTATCCTCTACATGGGGAACAATACTTGGGATATCGAATTGAATTTGTAACGGGTTACCTTGAGTCACCCATACCAAGCCTAGACCAATAATTAATGACATAGGCAACAGCAAACCAGCAAGAGAACATAAATTGCTAAATGCTGCAGAAGATTTCATACCGCGCAGATTGAGTATTGTAGTACCCCAAAATGAACTGACAATGACAGCCCATAAAAAGTAGGGATTACTTGTTAGCGTCGGATTAATTAAATAGCCAATTGTTCCTGCAACAAAAGATAAAATCGTTGGGTACCAAATGACATTTTCTATCCATTGTAACCAAATGGCTAAAAAGCCTATTTTTTTTCCAAATGCTTGTTTCACCCAAATATAAATTCCTCCTTGCTTTGCCCATCCTGAGGCGAGTTCAGCTGAAACTAAGGCAGTGGGAATCAGAAAAAACAACGCGCCTAGAAAAAAATAAAAGATTAATTGACTACCAAATAAGGCTGTTGCAGGCAAATTACGTATGCTATCCACAGATCCAACTGTAATCATAGTCAAACTGAAAATTGTTAGTGAATGTTTTTTCTCAATCATCGCAGTCCTTCAGTGCAGTTTTTTGGGGCTTGCAGAAGCCTTATTATATAAAAATAAGCTTAAGAAACCCTTAATAATAGATCAATAAATAAACAAAATGTTCCTGAATCTCATTTATTATGAAATCTACATATCGGTTGTCTCGTAAAATAGCATGATTTCATGAGAAAATCTCTGCATTTTTTCTTAGCGCTATGCTGAGCAATAGGGCTGGAATAGAGCAAGAAAGTTTATTGTTTTTTTATTTTGTTTTTTTAATTACGGAGGTTTGTCCGCACTATCCAGAGAGCATAATGAATGGAGCGGACAGGGCACAACACGTAGGATATTTAAAATATCGTCTTGGCCAAGGCTGGATAAAAACAGTATTTGCCAGTTTCATACCATAGCCTCTCTATGCTATAGTGGATATTTTTTTGGGCGCACATTATGTTTGAAACCTTAACGGACCGTTTAACCCGCACCTTTAAAAATTTACGAGGGTTAGGGCGATTAACTGAAGAGAATGTACAACACGTTTTGCGTGAAGTCAGACTTTCTCTGCTTGAAGCAGATGTTGCCTTACCCGTTATTAAAGAATTTATAGAGCAAGTTAAGCAAAATGCTTTAGGACAAGAAGTATTAGCTCACTTAAATCCTGATCAAGCTTTTGTGAAAATTGTACATGACGAATTAATTCATGTCATGGGTGATGAGCGTGTCGAGCTCAACTTCAAGACTCAACCTCCAGCCATATTTTTAATGGCAGGGTTACAAGGGTCAGGTAAAACTACCAGCACTGCGAAACTAGCGCGCTATTTAAAAGAATCTGAAAATAAAAAAGTCATGGTCGTTAGTGTTGACGTTTATCGACCTGCTGCGATTCAACAGCTTAAGGTGTTGGCAGAGCAAATAGGGGTTGGCTTCTTCCCTGCAGAAGTTAATGAGCAACCTTTAACGATTGCTCGTAAAGCTCTAGAAGCCGCAAAAAAGCAATATATGGATGTATTGATCATTGATACGGCAGGCCGTCTGCACATTGATGCGGATATGATGACTGAAATCAAAGAGCTGCATCAAGCAGTAAACCCAATTGAAACTCTATTTGTTGTAGACAGCATGACTGGACAGGATGCTGCGAATACTGCAAAAGCATTTCATGAGGCACTTCCATTAACAGGAGTTATCTTAACCAAAACAGATGGTGACGCTCGAGGTGGTGCTGCTCTTTCTGTAAAGCAAATTACCGGGCAACCCATTAAATTTATTGGTAGTGGTGAAAAAGTAGATGCACTTGAACCATTCCATCCTGAGCGCGTTGCTTCAAGAATTCTTGGCATGGGCGATATACTGACCTTAATTGAAGAGGTTGAGCGTAAGGCAGATAAGCAAGCTAGTGAAAAACTTGCTAAAAAATTAAAAAAAGGAAAAAGTTTCGATTTAGAAGATTTCAAGCAACAACTACTGCAAATGAATAATATGGGTGGTATTGCTGGAATGATGAGCAAGTTACCTGGGGTGAGTCAAATGATGCCGCAACAAGCAATGAAACAAGTCAGCGAAAAGGCTATGGCACAAACTATTGCTATTATTAACTCGATGACTCCAAAGGAGCGTCGTATTCCTAAAATTATTGTCGGTTCTCGCAAAAAGAGAATTGCTCAGGGTTCAGGAACACAGATACAAGATGTAAATAAGTTATTAAAGCAATTTGAACAAATGCAAAAAATGATGAAAAAATTTACTAAACCTGGTGGAATGCAAAAAATGATGCGTGGAATTGGTGGTATACCTGGATTAAAAGGAATATTACCAGACGATTTTAAATAATTCGCAAGAATTACTTCACATGACGAATTAATTTTCGTACAATACACGGCATTTTTATGCTTAGTGCGATTACTAAGTATGTGTAACCACTCTAAAATAGAGGAAAACAATGGTCGTTATACGTTTATCTAGAGGCGGCGCTAAAAAGCGTCCTTTTTATCACATGGTCGTTACTGACAGTCGCAAACGCCGCGATGGCAGTTATATTGAGCGTATTGGTTATTTTAACCCTATAGCGCGTGGGCAAGAAGTTCGTCTGCATATTGATGCAGAAAAATTAAGCCACTGGCAAAAAGTAGGAGCAAAACTATCTGATCGAGTCAGTGCTTTGGTGAAAGAATTTAATAAAAAAGGCGAAGCTGCTTAAATAACGTGGATAATCAGAAAAATTGGATAATAATTGCCCGGTTTGGGCGGCCTCATGGTGTTAAAGGCTTTGTAACGGTGCACTCTTTTACAGAACCCCGTGACAATGTTCTGAAGTATACTGATTGGCATGCTTTTATTAATAATAAATGGCAACCTATTAAATTAGTGCGTGCTGAAGTACAAAACAAATCTATTATTGTCCAAATAGAAGGTTATTCTGAGCGTGAATTAGTAGCACATCTTACTAATATAGAAATTGCAGTACGCCAAGATCAATTAGAAAAATTGAAGCCTGGTGAGTATTACTGGCATCAGCTTATAGGTATGAATGTGATTAACCAACACGAGGAATCTTTTGGAAAAGTCACTGAAATAATCCCTACAGGTGCTAATGATGTGCTGGTTGTAGAAGGTGAAAAAAGACATTTAATCCCTTACTTACCTGGCCAGTTTATATTAGATATTGATCCCGGCCAGCAATTAATTACTGTTAATTGGGATATGGATTTTTAGTGGTGCTTCATCTAGGAGTCATTAGCTTAATACCTGAGATACTTAATGCCTTGAATTATGGTGTATCAGGTAGAGCAATAGAGCAAGGGCTAGTAAAAATTGATTTCTGGAATCCAAGAGATTGGTCCTCCAGACCTTATAGACAAGTAGATGACAAACCTTATGGCGGTGGTCCTGGGATGGTCATGATGTATGAACCCTTGCGTGGCGCCATTTTGCAGGCACGAAGCCAAATGCCAAGCCATTGTAAGACGATTTATCTAAGTCCTCAAGGCAAGGTAATTCGCCAAAATGACTTAAATCAGGTGGCAAGTGAGAAGCAACCCCTGCTGCTTATTGCGGGACGATATGAAGGAATTGATGAGCGCATTCTTCATCATTATGTAGATGAAGAATGGTCTTTAGGAGATTTTGTTTTAAGTGGTGGTGAGTTAGCAGCCACGGTATTTATCGATGCAATTATTCGCTTGATACCAGGTAGCCTTGGGCATCTTGGTTCAGCAGAACAAGATTCATTTATGAATGGTTTGCTGGATTGCCCCCATTACACTCGACCGGCAGAGGTAGATGGATTAGGTGTTCCATCTGTTTTATTAGGTGGTAACCACAGAGATATTGAACTGTGGCGAAGAAAACAGTCTCTAGGTAAAACTTGGCTTAAGCGGCCGGATTTACTTGAAAAAATACAGTTAAGTGAAGCAGACAAGCAATTGCTTGTTGAGTTTAAGTTTGAGCACGGTGAATCCTAGAAGATGAACCAATTTGAGGAGTAGTCCATGACTAATATTATTGACCAACTGAATGCTGAGCAAATGCAAGGTAAGGAAATACCTGAGTTTAATCCAGGTGATACTGTTTTGGTTCAAGTGAAAGTAATTGAAGGTACCCGTGAACGTTTACAGGCTTTTGAAGGTGTTGTCATTGCGAAGCGTAATCGTGGTTTGAATTCTGCTTTTACTGTTCGTAAAATTTCTCATGGCGTTGGTGTTGAGCGTGTGTTTCAAACCTACAGTCCAATTGTTGATAGCATAACTGTAAAAAGACGTGGTGATGTACGCCGTGCTAAGCTATATTACCTACGTAACTTGGCTGGGCGTGCTGCACGTATTAAAGAAAAATTAACTGGCAAAAAAGAAGGCTAGGATTTTATTCTTTAATTCAAAAATTTCGTTAAAATCATTTTTATGCTCTGTCCCCACATTGTGGGGACAGTTATTTGTGTTACAGTAAAAAAGCCTAATTTTTTCATCAATTAACCCTGCATCATAGTGTGGCTGTTAAAAACAAGTGGTGCAAATCGAGTCGGAAAAAAGGCCGAAAGTTCATATTTTCTTATTAAAATCGATATGTTAGTGGTTCTTTCTCCTGAGTAGCAGCTCGTAATAAGGAGGCAATTTCAATATGACCTTGTCCTTCCGCAAATTGTAATGGAGTTCTTCCATCGAATAAGCAATCAAGTTTTACTCCAACATCAATTAACAGTTTGACGATTTCCAAGTTTCCGTTGCTTACGGCAATAAATATAGGCATTATTCCATCATTGGATGGTGCATTAAAGTCTACGAGTAACCTCCCGTCGGGTGCTTTAATGCTTGCTAAAACACGAAGCGCTTCTATTTGGTCAAGTTGCACTGCCATATATACGGGAGTAAATCCATTATTTTCTGATTTATTAAAATCAACTAATGGTAGACCGTCTGCAGTTTTGATTTCTGTCAAGAGGCGCAATATTTCGGCGTGACCGGATAAGGTTGCAATAAAGACAGGAGTGGCGCCATCAATTGTGGATTTATTGAAATCAATCAGTGGCATACCGTCTGATGATTTGAGGTTTGCTAAAACGCGAAGTGTTTTTGTATAACCTTCTTGAGCAGCAATGAAGGCAGGGGTTGCACCATTAAGTGTAGGCAAATTAAAATCCACCAGCTGGGCGCCATCAGGTGTTTTGAAGCTTGCTAAAACGGACAATACCTCATCATTGCCTTTATTCGCAGCGATGAACGCAGGAGTAGCTCCATCATTGGCTTGCAGATTGAAATCGACTAATATTTTTCCATCAGCGTCTTTAATTTGTGCTAGGAATCGCAATGCCTCTGGCTGACCAGTTAAAGCAGCCATATAGGCGGGGGTTACACCATTCAGTGCGGGCTTATTAAAGTTTACAAGATGCGTACCATCAGCTTTTTTGATATTTTCTAAAATATGGAGTATTGCTATATCCCCATTATTAGCAGCGACACAAGCAGGTGTTATACCATCCTTAGTCGATTGATTAAAATCAACTAAGTGTTCACCGTTCTCCGCTTTAAATCGAGTTAAACAGTCGAGTGTCTTGGCATCGCCGTTTTTGGCAGCAATCCAGGCTAGCGTTGCCCCCCTGGAATTTACTCGTTGAAGTCGTTCTGTTGTAAGCTCTTGGATGTTTTTAAAGTGTTCCTCATTAAGAAAACCATCGACGTGAGCTTTAAATCGCTCCTTACAGGAGTTAGTTGTTATGAGGCGAGTGATAAAGGCGCAGTTATTATCTTTGTCATTAAATAACAGCTGTACCGCATACGCGATGAGTTGATCATTCGCATCTACAGCAGGTATAGGAGGCAAATCAGGTTGATTTACATCGTTCAATTGCCAACAGTTGTCACTATAAGAATAACAAAGTCCAATACGATGATTGTCGCTTCCCAAACTTAAGGCAAAGTCACCGGCATAATTTTGAGCTAATTGGCGCATAGAGATGATGTATTGATGCAATTCCTTTTCTGTATAAATTCCAGAAAAAGAATCCAATTGGTGGCGATTAATAGCAAGAGGCTGGGCATAAGGAGCTATTTTTTCTGGAGAATTTTGGGATATAGGCGTACCAAATACTGCTGTATATCTCTCCGGCTGCATATAAAGTTCTCCTTGGTCAAAAAATGCAGCAACATCGAAGATCATTTGTCGCTCAACATCGGAAAGAAATGCATTTTCAGAGGTAAGTTCTTTCTTACTTAAAAGTTTTCCTTCTTCTTTTGCCTGAAAAAATAAACCCGGAAATTGGGTGTATTTTTTTGAAATGTATTGGTTACGAAAGTTAAAAACATCACTTTCTCCTGCTAAAAATGCATCAATTGCTTTTTCGGCGTAAAGGGCGCAAGCACCTTCATCGTTTGCTGCATAACCCAAGTCATTGTGTAATTGAACCAGAATATGGTGAAGATCTAACATTGTAACGCTCTTTTTTGTCATAGATGGTTAATTATTCCACAATTAGTTTTAAATGTATATATTCTGATGAATCAATTAGCTTAGTAATGTCGTTTGAGTGGTTAAAAATTGAACAAATATGATCTGTATGCTATATATTTGATCATATAGGGGTTTGGTTTTGGAGAGTAGATATGTTTGTTCCTGTATTAGTGGGTGGTGCTGCTGTAGCTAGTGGAGGGGCATATGCGGTTCATAAAAAATATGAGTTTGAAAACCCGAGCTTACTTTTGGCTTTGCCATTTTCGATTGTTCGTAATCAAATCAGTCCTGTACAACATCCTAAAGAATTTACATGTCCACATCGACAAGAATTACATGAGCATTGTACAAAAGCAGGTAGTTTTGATCAAATGACAGTCCCTCCGGTAAATACTGTATTGCATCAAAAGGGAATACCATTATCTAAAGATGCTCTTCACGCTATTAAGGATGATATAGATCATTCGACATCGTTAAAATCAGATGCTACAGCCCATGAGAAGATACAACATTATAAACAACAATCAGCAAATCAACGAAGAATTGGGGATGCTTTTATGAAATCGCAAGAACCGGAAGGAGCGTTTATGCATCATGTGTTGTCAGGTTTTTTTGCAGCTAAAGCCACAATCTCACAAACTTTCGTAGATCATGTCCATCATATGGAGAAACAAATGGAGCATGGGGGGCCAGATTATCACTAATTTAAGATGCAGAGGAAACTTATCATGACTTTAAAGCCGCTGACTCTAGGTAGAAGTGTGCAGGGCGCGCCTGGAAAGGAAGGTGCAATAATTACATTAACACCTACAGAAAAAATCTTTTCACATTTAAAAGAAATTTCTGGGGATTTACTTGATTTACCGGAAAATAAAATTAATTTATTTCTGGATGAACATCTCCTTCAAAGTCATACAGTCCCAGTTTGCATTCCTCTGATGAGTACTCCTCATGATTTGTTATCGTTTATTAAAAGTAATAGCCAAATATTGTTTGACTTTATGCTAACTGCTTGGCCATTTCCAATTGCAAAATGGGGCTTTTCAAAAAAAAACATAGAATTGGTTGGTGAGTTTATTAATATTAGTTATTTCCCAATGATGTGTAAAGCAATTACCAAACCCTATAAAAATACCATGGAACTAGCTGTAACATTGGCCACTCCAACAAGCAGTCTTGTTGAATACATTGTAGAAAGTATTGGCTCAGGTAAATTCATTTTAAGTCCAGATGAAAGAACGCAACTAGAGTTTTTACTAGCGACCGGAATTGCTGTTGTTACGAATAACATAGAAAGAGCAGAAAATCAGGATACTAGAGAACTTTTTTTGGCAATGAATGATTCAAAAAATTATTTAGCACCACTTAAAGATAAAATTGTAGAAACTCTTTTCTCCTTTTACTTTAAGAGTAAAGATGAATTTCCTCCCGATCAGAGCAATGAGTTTCTGAATGCTTGGTTTAACACCAAGACATATTTAGGTTTGTATATGCTTACTGAGCCAGAAGTTGAAAGAAAATATGCATGAGCAGATTTGAATATTCTCATCCATATTTTTAGATTCTTTTTAAGTTATGTATGGAAGTAAATAGACTTATCGTGGCAATGGATGAAGTTTCAGTAAATGAGTGACCTCTTACTGAAACTTTTAGTCGTTCTTTGGGGTAATTTTGAGTGCTTAGAAAATAGTGCAATTCATATTTTTTTGATTTTGAGCTTCTTGTAAATCAATTGTTGGCATTTTTTCTTCTAGTTCTTGAGGCTGGATTAACGAAACCAGTTTTAAATGCTTAGCAGAAATTTTACCATTATTATCTATAAGATCACTTTTTACATTCAATGCAACGTCAGCCTTAATAATTAAAGGAGTATGCCAAACAGGATCTCTACCTTCAATGCCATCCATAGAGGAACCATAGGTAAAGCTTAAATTTGAATGTCGCTTGGAAATTGTTAACGCATATTCTTGTGCCTCTTTTTCAGAGCCAAATATCTTAACTTTTTCACTTCCTTTAGGCAGAGCATTGATAATATCCTTTGTTGGATCCTCATTATAAAGGTATTGAACGCTGCTTATGATGCCTCCTTTGATATTCTGCATTTCTACAATCTTGTTACTCACAACGTACACTGGACTTTTACCTAATCCGGCTTCCTCTAAGATTTTTATTTTAATAAATTTAGGGGGCTGGGCGTGCTTACTAATCACTTTCTTAATAGCCATTAATGCAGTCAAAGTTGCATTGTTTCTCGCAAAAATATCTTCTTTAGCTTTCATGCTAATCTCCGGTGGTTGTGCTAAAAAAGGTTTTTAAAACAAGGAAGTACGAGATCGTTTATTTCCTTGCTTATAAAACCAGAAAATCACGATATACCCGTTTAATGAAAGCGATTAAACTAAACACCTGTAGCGTGATGTCAGTCCTCTGACTTACTCAGAGAAGATATCATCATTATTTACCATAAAATGAAGCGTAATATTATCACACTATGATTAAATGTCAATCACTCGGTTCTTAATTTGTCCGTCTGTATGTTAAAAATTTACGGCAAAAATACTCGAATGAATCTATTATTTGTTTAGGATTTTCAAACCATGGATAATGTCCTGCATCAGCAATTTCCTTTATGAGTATATTATTTCTTTGGTAAAGAGTATTATTTTTAAAATGTGATATAGGTGTAATATGATCATGAGATCCTGTGATAATTAGAGTTGGAGTTTTTTGCGGTACCCACGTGGCTTTATACTTTTTCGAATCATATAGTTCGGATGATTGGATGTGGGCTGTATTATTAATAGGGAGCTTTTCAAACAGAGCCTTTCCTTCACATAATGATTTTTCATTGATAAAACAGTACTTAGCGCATGCCACTAAGAGTTGCTTTAAACTTTCGTCATCAGGATTGTTGGCATATTCCTCTTCTGCTTTAAGAATGGATTCGTCCGTATGATTTTTGCAGTATTCAACAAATGGTTCTTGCCATGATGAGTCTGGTGCGGTACCTATCAATACCAGACCTTCTAATATATTTTCAAGCTCGGGCATCGTTTGAACATACATTCCTGGAGTAGAATGTGCCACTAATATTACTTTTTCAAATGCTGTAGTAGCTTGGAGAATTGCATGATGTAATTTTGCGATGGATTTATCTTTTAAAATATTTGAACCATCATTGGGTAAATCTAAATGCCAAATAGTGCCAGGGATTTTATCTTTCAGTAATCCAGTTAAACCGGCGATTGCCTCTGAGCCAAGACCTGGGCCGCCAGGAAGGAATAACCAATTTATAGTATTTCCTCCGCTTTGACAAGACAATCTACTGCCATCCAATGTCCATAAGTACTGTTTCATAAGCTAGCTACCTTCATATTATTAGGGGGGCTGACAATTGATTTTACTCTCATATAGTTAGCTCATGATGCACACAGAATCTACTTGAGATGGGTTTGCATCTTGCAGAGCTGGATGTGATGCATAAATCGCGATAAATAGGCAGTGGAAATCAAAATGCAACAGGCACCAATTGAATGGTTTTATCTTACTAAAAAGAGGGATACAAACACAATAAATAATGCGTACGATAAAAAACGGTAGAATCAAATTTGGGGTGTCTCTGATTGTCCCGAAATCAACTCCCCAATGGATTTTTTATGTAAAACCAAATTAAAAAAGCCTATTCCTATTCCCGTTACCCAACGCCAGGTATTGTCCAATGTGGATGGAGGAGAAAGAGCATCTAAACGCTCTTCTTCCCATTTATTAGGGTGAAGTTCACGCAGCGCATTTACATAGTTACTAATTTCATCGGCGACTTTGGGAGTAAATTCAAGCTGCTCGTAGATATAGGTAAGAAAACGTTTTGCCAAGCTTAATCGTGCCGTATGAAGCTCGTCCTGGTCTTTTTTTGAGCGATCTAGGTGTAAAATATAATCTTCAAGAAGATACCTAAGTCGAGTAATTGCATGAATTTTATCAAAAACAACAGTTACTTCATGTGTATCACTATTATCTACCCACTGAAAAAACTCGGTTTGTACTCCAGCTAAGCTGCTTCTGTAAAGCGAAGGAGAAAGTTGTTTCCCGCTTTTTTCTATTAGTTGATTGATTTCTTCACAAGTCATTTGGGGAGAATCAGATTGCAGATATAAATTATGTTTATGAAAAACCATGCATAGAAATAAAGCAACTATAATTGTTTTGAATGCATAATCTAATTTTCCTTGTAACGCTTTAGATTCTAAATCATATACTGCGTGTAAGAGTGCTAAATTTTTGGCATCTTCTTCTGAATAACCATTATTTAACCATTCGAAAATCAAGGAGTTTGTTGTATCATCTGCATCAAGAATATACTCATCACGAGTATATTTTTTTGTAATAAAATCAACCCATTCTAAAAAAAGAAGGTACTTTCCCTCACGTAGCGCTTTAATATATTCGGAACTGGATGAAAGCATAAGATTCCTTGACTACTTTTTTTCAATCATATCCTATAATTAGAAAACATAAACATGGAAATGGTGCCCACTATGAAAAGGAAATGGTATGTGACTGTTGCTTTATCTCTTTTACCCCTTCATTTATCTTTAGCGGCAAATTGTGATTTGACACATTTTCGTTGGGAATGTGATTTACCTATTCATGTTAAACCTAAACCGGGAGCTTCATCACTTGTATATTGTGGTAACTCTTACGGATATATAACAAAACAAGAGTATGACATACTTGCGCGTTATCAACGTGCTAATGTCAATATGGTTTTAGATATTAATGGCGAATATATAGACAGTCCTTGTATTGGTGCACAAAGAGAGTAAAATAGACAATGGATTAACGAAAACCTCGAGATAAAGAGTCTATTTAAATCTGGTCTCCATTTCTAACTGTTCGTGCCGATGCAGCACTTTGCGCTTTCTTAGCTCGAACGGTTCGAAGTAAAACCACTTTCTCTTTTATGTCGCGCTCCCTTGTTTTATCTTGCGGTACATCAACTTAAAATATGACGAATAATATGATCATTGAATTGGACGGCATTTCTATTGAAGTAACGCGCAAAAAAATTAAAAACATGCATCTACGTATTTACCCCCCCGATGGTTTGGTTAAGGTGAGTGTACCGATTAAATTTAGTGAACAGTTAATTCGACAAACACTACATACGAAGGGCGCATGGATCCATCAGCAACGCGAACGCATTCGTAGCCGGGCCATTATTGAAAGTGCAGAGTTAGAAACAGGTGCTACGGTCGTTTTTAAAGGAAAACGCTATTTACTTATTATTGAAGAGCATCACGGTCCTGAGCAAATCAAAATAAATAATGAATTGATGTACTGCTATATCCAACCCAATAGTTCCCATGAGCAAAAGCAGAAACTTCTTGATAATTGGTATCGGTATCAAATGCAAATCCTATTGCCTGATTTAATTCGGCAGTGGGAGGATGTTGTTGGTGTAAAAGTATCTCAGTGGGGAATAAAAAAAATGAAAACACGTTGGGGCTCATGTAATACTAAAGCGGCTCGCATATGGTTAAATCTTAATCTTATAAAAAAACCTCAAATCTGTGTGGAATATGTGCTTGTACATGAATTAGTACATTTGCTTGAGCCCAGTCATAATAAACGTTTTTATCAATTAATGAGCCAATTTATGCCAGAATGGCGTCAATATGAATTTCTACTTGAAGGACGTGCACTATGAACGATTCGGAATTACTTATCCATAATCTTTGCACCCAAGGATTCCATATTATTGAAAACTTTCTTGAGCTTGGACAATGTCAATTCATTCAAGCAACAGCCCAAGAAATGTATGCGCAAGGGTTATTTCGCGGAGCAAAAATTGGTCTCGATTTAGAGTCTCATAAAAATAAGACTATCCGCGCTGATGAAATTTTTTGGCTGGATGAAAATGAAGAAAATTCAGCAATACAAAGTTATTTAAAACGTATTAAGCAATTAGCACAGCTCCTGAATCAGGAACTCTATTTAGGGTTACACGAATTCGAAACTCATTTTGCAGCGTACCAACCCGGCTCTTATTACAAAAAGCATGTTGATCAGTTTGCTACAAAGAAAAATCGAAAAATTTCTTGTGTGTATTATTTGAACAAAAACTGGTGTGCTGAATCAGGGGGTGAATTAAAGCTTTACAATCAAGAAGAACAACTAATTGAAATTATTTTACCGCAAGAAAATCGTTTTATATGCTTTAATAGTGAGTTACCCCATGAGGTAGGCCTTACGCATCAACCGCGATACAGTATTGCCGGATGGTTGAAGACTCGTTCTGAACACATGTATTAAATATTTTATTTGATTATCTAACATAAAAAATAAACCAATTTTTCAATTTAATCAGTAGGCTTAGCTGTGGAATGCTTTACCTGGAAATGAAGTGCTATATTTTATCAAGTCTGTGCTAAAATGACGCTATTCTTGAATTTAATTATCTTAGTGTACTTAGGAGAACAATTGTGAAATCTCGTCAAGAGAGACATGATTTTTTTAGCGCGGCTATTAAAACAACATCAGAGTCAGTAATTGACAAAAAAGTCCAATTAATAAGTAATGCTATCAATAGGACTCAGTATGAAATTAATACAATCCAAGAAAATATAGATAAATCAGAAATTGGAATAAAATTGTTGCAGTTATTTGATCAAATACAAGTTGATGAGCACGCTTTAAAATTAGCAATAGAAGAAAAAAAAGAAGGGTTGCAAGCCTTAGCCCAGGAATTAATTAATATGCATAAAAAAGAATACAAAATTCTAGAGGAGAAATTGACGAGGCTTGACCAACAGCTTAATGAGTCAAAACAGTTATTATCGGAATTAAATCAACAATTAAAAGAGCTATTGCAATCCTCGGTGAGTATTAAACCATTATAAGAAGCAATATAATCAGGGATTTTCTTCCGCAAATTGAAAATTTATGCAGGAGAAGCCTGGGCGTGTGATCCCATGAGTTTCATGATGAATTAAGTTTTAAAAATCGTCTTAATTTACCTGAAGGTAGGTATTCAAATTCGGATACCTCAATCAATTTAACTCGAGGTTTGATAATACCTAGGTTACTTAATTGAGTACCAATATGGTTCTGTAGTTGGATTTTATTCACATAACCTGTGGTTAAGATTTTAATGTCTACTCCATTCTTTGTTTGAATTACTTGGTATTCCCGAATATTTTTTCATGCAAAAGTGGGGTTACAAAAATTAAGTGATGTACAAAAATATTTCCTGGATAAATGAAATCAAATTCAGGACGACCTTGAGGTTCGGCAATAAGTTGATGTTGGATCCCGCAAGGGCATTTTTTATCTAGAAAAAATAATTGATCCGATACTTCATAACGAATAATTGGCAAGGTATAGTTATATAAATTAGTAAAATACAGTCTATAGGGTATAACTTCCTTGCGCACGGGCCTATTTAATTCATCAACAGGCTCAACAATGCACGCATCATCGTTTAAATGCATTACTTCACTATCGGCACAGCAATTCATTCCAAATAAACCTTCAGATGTTCCATAAGTATTAAAAACAAAGACGTTAGGCCAGACTTTTTTTATTAATTCGCGGATTGGCTTGTATAAAGGTTCTCCTCCAACACAAATAACCTTTGGCTGAATGAGTAGATGCTCTTTAAGCGCTTCGAGACATAATTTATGGATAGTGCTTGGGGTACCTTGTAAAATATCTGCCTGGGTTGTATTAAGATGGGCAATAATTTGATTAAGCGGCAAGGTAATTGGAAAATAATGGGTTTTTATATTATCAAATTTATAGGTTAATGAAAGTGAATAGATGGCATAAACTGTGTTAGTAACAATAACTTGAGCAATTGTAGTTTTTTGTGCAGGATCAATTAAAACTTGACTGCGATCATGATTATACAGAGGATGGCGTATAATATATAAATAATATTTATTCCATTCTTCCCAATCATAAATAAAGACGCCTCTTGTCCCACTAGAACCACCGCTAGCCAATACATGATAGCGATCATGGAGATACAATAGGTTATTTTGACGCCTCATTTTTGCAATATGTTTTTCAACCAGCGTTAATGAAAGTTTCCGATCCGTAACAATTGAATCCCAATTTTTCATGAAAGTCATTTTATCCATAATAGGGATTTCATTTAAACGTGCTTCTGTGAAATTCTCAACATCAATATGAGCCAAAGCTTTTTGATACCACGGAGAATTTAATTTTGCATGGATGAGTAATTTTCTAAGTTGTTCATCTCGTATTTGTTGTAGTGTTTCGGCAGAACAAAAAAGCGCATCCTGATATTCTTGATATTTTGCGAGCATATCGCTTGTTTGTTGAATTGTCATTTGCTCCGTATCTCTGAATCTATATAAAGTCGAATGTAGAGTCAGGGTTCGATTTAAGCGACGTATAAAATCAAATAAAGACACAGTGAGCTCCTGGTTCAATGTTTTCTCTTGCGTGTCAATCCTTGCTTAATTTTTTCCAAAAGATCATCCATGTTTTCAAATTTTATATCAGAATATACATAAAATAAGGGTTGCTCCTTACTAGGCTGCTCTGGAAGTCCTACCTCAGAGGATAATTGTTTTGTCGACATGGCGCTCAAAACCTCGTCTGCTGTCTGTGTATGCATCTTGGCGCCATGCTCTGTATCTTTTTGCACTTTTGTAGCGATTTGACGAAGAATTTTATTTTCCATGATAACCGGGATCGCATTACTTCCTTCCAATGCTAAGACGGGTAGGGTGTATAATTTGATTTTATTATGTTTCGTCCGCATAAACACCCCTATACCATGCCATGGTTGAACGGGATCACCAAATGCTGTAGTTGTTAATACGGCCAATTGTCCAGGCTTTGCATGAATGGTCCATCTAATATGATCAGGAAAACAGGTGCTGATTGGCTCTTGAGGTAAATCTCTGTCACTGCGAACTTCTGCTAAATAACAGATAGTAGCGTTCCATGCTTCTTGAATCATGGATTGTCGTAAATATTCGAAAACCGTTGCTTGGGGTAGTTCAAGTGCTTTAGTATTCGTAATAAATTTTTCAACTTGCTTAAAATCTGTTGTGGTTAGCCGAGTATAAGGTTCAAATAAATGTTTGGTCAGCTCAACATAAAGTGCCTCATAACTTTTTTTATGAGTATGAGCATAATTTAAAAGGGTTGCATAATTAATTGTATAGATTAATGATTTAAATAAAGGGATATACCTACCTTCTGGATTACATAATTCAGGATCAGGATCAGCCTCAATCGCTTTATAAAGTACGTGTTTCATATCATAGGGATCTAATAATGGCTGCATTAAATTAGAATAAAAGTCGTGTACATGTGTTCTAATCCGGGCTTTCTCTAATTGCATTTTAGAAGGAAGAAAATCCAAAATAACATCTTGATAATCGATAATTTCTATATAAGTTGTGATATTTAATTTTTTTAGCCACCAACTTAGCTGAGTTTGATAAAGATCAATTATATTTTCGGATTCATTTAAAAAATGATTAAAACGTCTGCCATCACAAATGACTGTAAATGAAGACAGTGTACTGTTCGCATCAAGATCTTTACGATAAATACAATCAATGGTTCTGGCAATTTCATATAAACCAAGTAAAAAATTGATTTCAGATAAATCAGGTAAAGGCCCCCTGGATTTCAGAGGAGAGGAGGATTTATAAGGCAACGCAGGAATAACCATTTTTATGGGCTGTTTCTCATTCACTAATGTTCTTATTTTTTCAGATAAAATGATGCGAGAAGAATTTTCTTTGGAGCCTTTTAAAAATTGACGATCAAACATAACTTCCGTTATTTCTTCGCTAATACTTATGTTTTTTGGGGACTGCAAGCCATAGCTTTTATAGTTCTTTTTGGCTCTTGTTTGAGCCGCAGACACCCGATCTAAAATAAATTTTTCCGATTCTTGTAAAAGCGCAGGGAGCAGATGCTCGAAAAATAGATTTTCGCTTATAGAAACAGCTTTCTGGGTAAATTCTTGGGTGCTATAAAGTTTAAAATGAGACTTATGGTTAATTTCGTGCATAAAATGTGCACTGATAACAGCCTCACGTTTTTTATTTAAACCAATCTGATAGATTGATTCAGTATCGTCTACAGTTTCATCTTTCATAAGTTTACTAATCAGTTCACATCAGTGCATACAGATATATTGATTTAAATCCCTCATTTCTTGAAGCGTACGACAACCTGTTAATTTCATAACCGCTTCAAATTCTTCGCGCAATAAATTCAGCATAGATTGAACTCCTTTTTCTCCGTCAACAGCTAATGCCCAGAGAACGGCTCTGCCGAGTAATAAAGCATCTGCACCTAAAGCAAGTGCCTTGAACATATCAGTTCCTCGTTGGATACCACCATCCATCAATACGAGTGTGCGTCCAGCAACCGCTTTTACAATATCAGGTAATACAGTAATTGTAGCCTGAGCGGTATCAAGCTGGCGGCCTCCATGATTGGATACAACAAGTCCTGACACGTTTAACTGACAGGCTCTGTCTGCATCCAGAGGATTAAGAATACCTTTTAGAATAATAGGTAGTTTGGTAAGAGATTGCACCCACTCGATATCGTTCCAGGTTACAGAGGGATCAAGTTCATGGGCAGTAAAGTTATAAAGAACTTGATGGCTTACTGTGCTTTTAAAATTACCCGTAGTCAGATGATTGGGAAGTACGAATTGGTTACGAACATCCCGGTCTCTTTTTCCTGTAATTGGAGCGCCTACCGTAATAAGTAGGGCTTTGTAATTCGCTTTTTCCGCACGTTCAATTAACTCTCGGGTTAATGATCTATTTTTAAAAATATAAATTTGTAACCAAAGACGTTCATTCTTTGAGTAAGTTGCGATGTCTTCAAGAGCGACATTTGACATGGAGCTGACAATCATGGGGATGCCACAGGACTTAGCAGCCTTGGCGGTACTTACTTCACCTTCTTGATCTACTAATTGATGAAATGCTGTTGGCGCAATGAGCAATGGATAGCTTAATTTCTCATTTAAAATTTCAGTCGATAACTCAACGGTTGAAACATCCCTTAAACATAACGGTCTCAAGCTAATATTATCAAAAGCTTTTCGATTGTTTCTTTTTGTTATTTCATCACAAGCACCTGCATCAATGAAATCAAAAATTTTTTTGGGAAGTTTTTGTTTTGCTAACAATCTGTAATCAGACAATGTTACAGGATTCATTGTGATACTCGTTATAGGTTGAGTTGACTCTAATAGGGGCATTTCATTGTTATCCAATTTGTTTCTCATTAATGGAAAATAACTCTAATTGGGAACTTAGCATGGATTATCTCCTTATCCAAAGAATAGCGTTTCTTATTATTTTTTCCACTTTAATTGCGCGGATTAAATACTAATGGATTTAGACTTGTGATGAGAATAATAATCAATTTCAGATTGAAATTATGAAATATTTTTTAAAAGTGACACTGCTTACACAATATATTTTTTGTAATTTACAGAGAAATTTGATACAAATTTATTGAATTTTAACCGCAATCAATATTAAATGGACTTGTATGCTTCCAAGGAGAGGGAGAATTAATATGGCAATTAGTAAAGAATTTTTTAGAATATTTGGTCATTTTGTTATGAATTACAAACAAAATGGCACCCCGGCATTTTACAATTGGGCTAAAGAGCATAATCACAACATAATTAGCCTTTTCTTAGAAGAAATTCTTTCTATCGTGACTTTAAATCAAGATACGCTGCATGATGCTAGTATTATTGAGAATTTGAGTATTACCATCCTTCTGTCTGCTAAAAGTAATCCCTATTTACTGAATTGCTGGGTAAATTTTCTTGATGAATATAATATTGCAGCAAAACAATATGCTCCAATAGGGACTATAGAAATGAGTATTGGTCCTTCTGGGGCCCCTTCCGAAAATTTAATCCGTAATCTCAAAGACGCTTTAATTGCTCAGCAAGCAGCTTTTGTTTCAACTCAAAAAATACATCAAGTTGAAATAGAACAACTGAAAAAACAGATTTCAGATTTACAGCAATCACATAATCAATTGATATTACAAAACGATCAATTAAAGACTCTAGTTGGGGATAGGAAGACTGTAGAAGAAATGCATGCTCAAATAATAACGGCTCAAAACCAATTATTATCTGTCTCTCAGCTACTGGGTACACTTTATGAGACCACAAAACAAAAACCAGTCATTGAAATCCTTTCTCCGTTACCAACTGCTCCAATGATGCTGCCCCTCCAAACTCCAGAATTAGGGCAATTAGCTCAAGCTTCTTCAGATAAAACTGTCGAAAAAGATAGGGTCATGGAACATGAAATATGCGTCATACCCTCCCAAATAGAGGTACCGGTTCAAAAAGAGCAACTCCAATCAAGAGTTACACCCCCCCCTCCAATTCCTCTTCCTTCAGAAAAACCATCAACACTTATAAAAGAAACTAAAACAGAGATAAAACCAATTTTGGCGAATCAATCCTTTTTTGCTCCGCTCAACAATAATGAACTTCTTAACGGAATAAATGGAGCCTTGGAAAAAATGAAAAAGAGGAAAGAAGCACAAGCGTCACAAATAAATGAAGAAGAAAAAAAAAAATTATCCACCCAATGAGAGTGGACCACCTGAATTAGTGGCCCTTTTTAAAAAATTACGAGAAATCAGAAGTGCTGTAGCAAATGAGGATTCATCACCAGAAAACTCAGTTATAGATCCAGATTGGTGATGACCCAATTTCGAATAAATACAATTATTGTGTATAATGATATTTTTATTTTCGCTCAGTCCTTATGCACGCTATAGAGATTAAAAAGCTATCCAAAACTTATACTAATGGTGTTCAAGCGTTGAAAGGCATTGATTTAGCCATTAATACAGGAGATTTTTTTGCTTTGTTGGGAGCAAATGGTGCAGGAAAGTCAACAACCATCGGGTTAATAACTACCTTACTTAAAAAAACATCTGGTAGTATCTGTATTTATGGTTATGACTTAGAAAAAGAGCCTGAAAAAGCCAAATCTTGTTTAGGGCTCGTACCCCAGGAAATCAATCTTAATATTTTTGAAACCTGTGAACAAATCTTATTGAACCAGGCGGGTTATTATGGAATTTCCCGCACAGATGCGCGCCCCCAAGTTGAATCATTATTACAACAATTAGGTCTATGGGACAAACGGTTTTCTATAGCACGCCATTTGTCTGGAGGCATGAAACGTAGACTAATGATCGCTAGGGCTTTAGTGCATCGGCCAAAGGTATTGATCCTAGATGAACCTACAGCGGGTGTAGATATAGAAATCAGGCACAGTATGTGGGAGTTTTTAACTCGCACTAATGAGGAAGGAACAACAATTATACTTACAACCCATTATCTTGAAGAGGCAGAACAATTGTGTAAGAACATTGCCATCATCGATAAAGGAGAAATCATCAAAAATACCTCAATGAAAGCTTTATTACAGACATTGCGGCATCAAACTTTTATTTTTAATACTGAAGATCGTATTACTACTTTGCCTGATTTACATCCTTTCAAACCAGCACTCATTGATAGTACTACTATAGAACTAAGAGTCGATAATCACTTAAATTTAAATGACGCATTTGCTCTTTTCTCCAAGCAAGGAATAAGGATTCATAGTATGCGCAATAAAACCAACCGCTTGGAAGAGCTTTTTTTGGATCTCATAAAAAATGGCCATTAGAAAACAACTTATTGCACTTTATACTTTGGTTAGGCGCGAACTTGTTCGTATGTTTCGTATTGCGTCACAAGTATTTTTACCTCCTGTCATCACAACTACACTTTATTTTCTTATTTTCGGCAGCTTAATTGGACCTCGGATTGGTAACATTGAAGGGGTGAGCTACCCCATGTTCATTGCTCCAGGACTAATTATGATGTCAGTGATCGTGAATTCCTATGGCAATGTCTCTTCCTCATTATATAGTGTTCGTTTTCAACGAAGCATTGATGAAATGCTTGTTAGTCCTATGCATCATGGCCTTTTACTTTTAGGATATGTTTTAGGCGGAGTATTCAGAGGATTAATTGTCGCCATTTTAGTTTTTCTGGTCGCCAGTTTTTTCTTAACCATTGAGTTAAGTCACTTACCTATGACCCTGCTAGTCGTTTTATTGGTTTCTGCAATATTTGCCTCGGCAGGTTTCACCAATGCTATGGTTGCTCGTAATTTTGATGATATTATGCTTATTCCAACGTTTGTTTTGACACCGCTTACTTATTTGGGGGGCGTATTTTATAGCATTACGATGTTACCAGAACCTTGGCAAAAAATATCCTGGTTTAATCCAATCTTATACATGGTTAATGCACTGAGAAATGCCATGATAGGCCAAAGTGAAGTAAGCATTTCTTTGGCTATAGGTATTATTTGTCTTATGTTAGTTTCGATTACGATCCTCAACATGATTTTGTTGAAAAAAGGAATCGGATTGCGCGAATAATTTCATGGTGTTACAACATGAGCAAAAGCTTATACTTTATATTCGAAATCTAATATAGGATGTTGGTAGGTATACATAAAAGAGGGGGGCGATGGTTGAAACTCTGGAAGTTTTATCATCCATCCATGAATAAAAGTAAAAAGCAGCTGCCGACTGTATTTGTAATCTGGTTCTACCCCTGGTATTTCTATTGCCAGGTATTTCTTTTTATTGTTTCTTAACGTTTTTTGACGTATCGCCAGCTCTTGCTTCACTAAATCGCCATCAAATTGCCCTATAATATCAAAAATGGGCATATTTATTTCAGGCTTTTTATGTATAGGATTTTGTACATAGTAGGCTGAAAGTAAAATTAATCCTTCAATTTTTGGGGCTTGCGGTTTGCCGAAATAATTCAAAGTTTGCTGTAATTGCTCTCCATAATGCAACACCACAATTTTCATGAACTTCTGCTGCCTTAACGTTACAATGGCCTCAGGTAGTTGTTTTATCCATGGAATGGAATTGCTTTTATCATCCTGAACTAAAGTGACCATCCATCCATTTTCTGCTAAACGATGAGCTAAATATTCTAATAATGCTGAGGATTGATTATGACTTTCTCCATTAACAAGAAGTATCGCTCCAAGCTGTTTTTTTTGAGAAAACCAACAAGGCAGATGAATATGCTTACCATCTATATCAATCTCAAGCATATTTGTAAATGCAGCTGAGGTCATACCACACCATAGCAACATTATCCTTATTAAGTAATTCATATCATCCTAACAGATTACTATTGGAATAAATGTATGAGCAGCCCAGATTAGACACGTTGTAATCTGGGCATTTTATGCATACTTCACGGATTATGGTGATTATGTCTAATCCAGTAGCTTAAATTTAATCTGAAAACACTATACCCTGTTGATCTAACATCAATCTTGCTTTTTCTGCTAGAATTTTATGCGCTAATCCTGTGGGATGTACTAAATCAAAAAATAAATAACCTGTACAAGCATCCTCCTGCATTTGTGGTTTAGCTGCAGCAGTCATTTTTAAGACCGATGTTTTACTGATACTTTCATCAAATTGAACACAAGTGTTCGTGATATTAGTAAATCCATAGTCTTGTGGGCTGTCAATGACTTCTTCAAAAGCTTGATGCAGATCATAATAGAGCCATTCTACATCTGGATATGTTTGTTTAAAACTATCAATGGATTGACTTAACATACTGTTGTGTTTTGTTGCAAAATAGGTCAGCTCATCTATAGTGCCAAACTCAATCGCAGCTGGTGTTCGGCCTAAATCTGGTAAATTCACGACCAGGATATGCTTTGCACCTTTTTTTACTAAACGATGTAAACTATTTACAATTCCGAGATTAACCTCCTGTAGTGATTTGTCCACTTCAGAAGGTAATCCAAGATAATTATTAGCGCCTATCCATATCACAAAAAGGCTGTCTTCACTGGCTTTATCATGATGCGCCAATAAATAATTATTAATTTCTCTTCTTAAAGTAAATAATACATCATCTGCCCCTTCCTCTTCAGAAACGCCAGCACCCCCGAAAGCATAATCCAATAAATGAGCGCTAGGATTTTCAGGAAAATAAGAAGCGATTACATGTTCTATCCAGACAGGACCATTGGTAAAACGACCCTCGTAATAGGGGGGGGATTGTGGAATTTGCTTTTTCATAAATTCATACAAATTACCATTATCAGATAAGCTATCTCCAAATATAACGATATTATGAAGAGGTGTTGCTGAAATAATCCCAGAAAATAAAAACGCACTAATAGTTGCTAACAGTCTCATGAATACCCTTAATCTTAATCCTAAAAAAGCAGTAGCCTTTTATAATGATGACAGACTTTCTGCACTGAATTTGAAGAGTTTATTTGATTGTTTTAAAAACAAAAACACCGGCATTATAGTATGAAAAATCATTGATAAGCAATTTTTTTACATCAACGCGTGATTTAAAAATTTTAGTTATTAATCATCAAGTTACATTTAATTGCTTATTATGCAAATCGCTAAAAAGATAAAATTATGTTTATTTGATAGACAAATTTAATAAAATAGCTTCCTAGAAAAAACGAAGCCACTTTATTGTTCGAGGTTGTATCGAGAGAAAGAATTGGCAAAATACTACCTCCTACGAGAACAGGAGGCTTATGTAACGATAGAGTTCAGGGTTGGATTTGTAGCTCTCTTAAAGCAGCATAACTTTTAGTTGAGCCTCTCCCTTCATAAAAGGTGGTGAGGCTGGATCACTAAATCACGCATTACTAATTAAAGTTAATTTTAACTGACGTCCACAAACCCAGGCTTTGGTTAAACCGCTCACGATTTCCTTAGGCATGCCTTTGGGAAGGCGTACAATAGAATGATCATCAAGAATTTTAAGACCAGTGATATGCTTGCTTTGTAGGCCTGCCTCATTAGCAATAGCACCAACAATATTTCCTGGTTTTACTCCATGAACTTTACCTACATCAAGACGGAACAAATCTTGTTCTATGTCACCAAATTTTTTACGGTTTTCCTTGGGATTTTTCTTATCCGAAGTAAAACTTTTTCTTTCGTCGAAACGAGAAAATGAACGTTCCGATTTGCCATTGCGTTCGGAACGGTTTTCTTTTATTGAACGTGATTCCTTAGGCAAAGCTTGTTCTTTTTGCCATGGCATATCTTTATGCAGTAATAATGCAAGTGCAGCAGCAACATCGACTGCGGAGGCATCATTCTCTTTGATATATTCTTCAATAATTCGTTTATAAGAAATTAAGTGTTCATGCTCTAAGCGTGCGGTAATATTCGCCATGAAACGTTGTTGACGTGCTACATGGATCATATGATCTGTGGGCACAGCTACTTTAGTAATACGCTGACGGGTATGGCGCTCGATACTGGTAATAAGTCGGCCTTCCTTAGGAGTTACAAAGAGTACCGCTACACCTGAACGACCTGCTCTTCCTGTTCTTCCAATACGATGAACATAAGTTTCATTATCATGAGGTAAGTCATAATTAATTACGTGAGTAACCCGATCAACATCTAAACCACGTGCAGCTACATCTGTAGCAACTAAGATATCAATTGCCCCTTGTCTAAACTGAGCAATAATTCGTTCACGCAGCGCTTGGGTGATGTCGCCATGTATGGCCATCGCGCGTAGCCCTTGTTGCTGTAATATCTCAGCTACTTCTTCAGTACTACTTTTAGTGCGCACAAATACAATAACACCTTGGTATTCTTCTACAGCCAATACCCGTAATAATGCGTCAGCTTTTTGATGGCCTGATGCAAATAAGAATCGTTGTTCGATACTTTTGACAGTGGCGGTATCTGCACGTATTTCAATCGATGCAGGATTATGTAAATAAGTGTTAGCAATTTGCCGTATACGATAAGGCATGGTTGCAGAAAATAAACCTATTTGCTTTTTTTCGGGTAATTTAGACATGATGGTTTCAATATCTTCAATAAACCCCATACGCAACATTTCATCGGCTTCATCAAGAATAAAAGTACGTAAATTCTCTAAATTTAAAGTCCCTTTATCGAGATGATCTAAAATTCTTCCTGGAGTTCCGACTACTATCTGGGCCCCAGCTCGTAATTGTTTTAATTGACGACCATATTCTTGGCCACCACATAAAACAGCAACGGTAATACTGCGTTGATTCGCACTTAATAATTCGAATTGTTCTGCGACTTGAATCGCTAATTCACGCGTAGGCGCTAAAATTAAAGCTTGAGTGCCGTGCACAGACGAAGATAAGTTTTGTAAAATGGGTAATGCAAATGCTGCCGTTTTACCTGTTCCTGTTTGTGCCAGAGCAATTGCATCCTGTCCTTGTAAGAGTAAAGGTATAGTTTGTGCTTGAATTGGCGAAGGAGTAGTAAACTTCATATCCTCTAATGCTTTATTTAAGGCATCAGAAAAATTAAAGGCAGCGAAGCTGGTGATTTCTTGAGACATAAAAATCCTGATTGAGTAAAACGTAGCCTAAAAAGGCAAGGTGATATAAAATTTGAACATTATAATAACAAAATAAACAGGAAAAAGCACTATCTTTTTAGCTAATGACGAAATTTGGGCAATAATGTAGTGTTGCTTGGGAAAAGATTGTTCGTGAAACGTCCCTATTTTCGTTATCTTAACCCAGAGCTAAAACTACTTACCTTAAATAAATTATCCATGATAATCGTTGTCCTCTAACTGCTAAGATTGTCCTAACGCAGCAGAAACATGGGCCATTTCATTTTTAGCGGCGGTGTTTGGTTGGCATGGATAGCTCTTGCTTGCGCCTAGCCAAGCGACCTGTGAGACCGTCATCGAATCTTTATCACTTTGTTGACTTGAAATCCCTTTATAAGTTTGCTGCAATAATTGGCATAGTGTACTTGCATTAAGCTGAACGCTTTTAGGAAGACAAAAAAGAGGATTACCTTGGTTTTTAGCAATTTCGTTTGCTTGAAGCATTGTTTCTGCAATACTTTCACAGGTTATGGTTAGAACATGTCGTGCGGAACGAGCCCAAGCTTGAGCCTGTGGATCTGCTTTTATTTCCATCTGTTGAATATTATCAGCAATATTCATGTAATTTTTTATAGTATCGGCATGGAGACAGTGACAAAGAAATATAAAACTGATGAATAATATACGCATAATAAATCCTTAAATTTAAATGCCATGGGGTTTAATTAATCCCAGTTTAAAAGCAATTAATAAAAATATAAATAAACTAACAGAAATACTTATTCTAATGGTCAATGCTCTGACTGCGCGTTTCGAGTTTCCAGAGTCACGAATGAGGAAAATAAGTCCACTTGCTAATGAACCAGCGATAATAATCATGGCCAAGATGATGATAATTTTAGTGATCATTTGTTATACTCCTGAAAATTGCCGTCAGATTATGGCCAACATTTAAACAATTGATGAACCATGCCTAGTTTAACCTGTTTTAAATTTCGTTTCACCCCAAGTTGGTTGATGTTAATTCTCACCATTTTGTTTTTTGCATTATTTATGCGTCTTGGCTTTTGGCAAATCCAACGTGCGGATGAAAAAAAGAAAATGATTGTGGCACAAAAAACACAAGAACTGCAAAAACCTCTTTTTTGGACTAAAAATCAAAAACAGCCTTTGCAATACGAGCGTATTATCCTTGAAGGGAGTTATTTGCCACAGATATTTTTATTAGATAACCAACATCATCAACATCAATTTGGTTATGATGTATTATCACCTTTTGTACTTCCTGATGGCGCGATTATTATGATTGATAGAGGCTGGGTTCCTGGAGAGTTAAGCCGTCGGATTCTTCCAAACATTATAACGCCCAATGATTTTTTAACCTTACAGGGCTCTGTATATTTTCCAAGTAAAAATCAATGGGTTTTAGGACCTTCTTTGGAAAAGAAAGGGAATAAAGTGGTTATCCTTGAACGTTTGGATACACAATTGATAAGTCAAGTTTTGCAAAAATCGGTCTCTCCGTTTATTATTCGCCTCGACAAACAAGATGCAAATGGATTTGTGCGTGAATGGGCGACTGTATCTATGCCTCCACAGCGGCATTTAGCCTATGCTTTGCAGTGGTTTGTTATGGCATTGGTTGTCCTGATTATATTTGTAGCATTAAATCTGAAGAAAAAAAATGAAAAAACAAATTTCTAAGCATTACATTTTATTACTGCTCGTTCTAATATTTGCGACTCCTGGGATCGCTGCTTTGATGTTTTATAAGCATCCTTCCTGGTTAGGTACAGCAAAAATCAATAAAGGAACCTTACTGAGTCCCCCTGTGGCATTGCATTCTTTCAAAGAATCAGCAAAGTGGCGTATTATTTTTTGGAACCCAAGCATTTGTGATAAAACATGCATGCAACAACTAGAGGTTTTAGCTAAGATTCGTTTGGCTTTGGGGCGTAAATTGTATCAAGTTGATCAGTGGTTAATTCTTGGTAATAAATCACCTGCGTTGACTCAAGAACAACAATCCTTGTTAAGAGAAATAGATTTTAAGGTGAGGGAACTCTCCTCAACTGAAATTAATGGCAATGAAGCATTGTTTTCGAAGGCAAAAATTTTTTTAGCGGATCCCAATAATTATTTGATTCTCAGTTATTCACCACAGGTTAATCCTGATGATGTATATAAGGATTTAAAGTTGTTGCTCAATACAACAGAGAATAAGGGTGATAAATCTAATGCAAAATAAACTTTTACGCTGCGTAGTAACCTGTGCCGTACTTTTATCTTTATGTGTCGTGATGTTAGGCGCTTATACGCGACTCACGGACGCAGGTTTAGGCTGTCCAGATTGGCCTGGTTGCTATGGACAGATTGTTCTTCCCAGCGCTAAGGAGAAATTGCAGGCTGCACAAACCCAATATCCTCAAATTCCTATTGAGACTAGAAAAGCATGGACTGAGATGGCTCATCGTTATGTTGCGGGCACATTAGCGTTATTGATTTTTTTTATTGGCTTTTATGTTATGCGTAAACGCTCACAAGGCAGTCATTTACCTTGGCATTTACCTATTGCTTTATTAATATTGGTTATTTTTCAAGCAGTTTTGGGTATGTGGACTGTAACTTTAAAGCTCTTACCTGTTGTAGTTATGGGGCATCTACTCGGGGGAATGTTAATTGTTGCATGTTTAAGTAGATTTCGTTTTCAAATCAGTGCATTAAGCGGCCAAGACTTACCCCAATGGCGCCCATGGTTACGTTTAGGAGTCATTATTGTTCTGATCCAAATTGCATTAGGTGGATGGGTTAGTGCTAATTATGCAGGAATCTCATGCATTGGTTTTCCAACGTGTAACGGAGCTTGGTGGCCTGATTTGCATTTTGCGCAGGGTTTTAATTTATTTTCTCCAGTAGGCGCAAATTATCAAGGTGGATTACTGGAGCATGATGTACGAGCGACTATCCAATTTATTCATCGACTGGGTGCTATGATAACCGCGGTTTATGTGATGATGCTTTCCTTTTTTATCCTATTGAAAAGCCATTTTCATTATCTTAAAACAGCGGCTGGAGTGCTGCTCTTATTGGTTTTAATTCAGTTTACTTTAGGGATTCTCAATGTGATTTATTTACTTCCAATTACGGTAGCTGTAGCTCATAATGGGATTGCAGCTTTATTGTTGGCAGCGCTATTTAGCACATTGCACTTTACGCGTAAGGGGCAAAATGATGCATGTTAATCCGATAGCGCAACCTACATCATCCGTTTGGCGTAATTATATTGAGTTATGTAAACCTCGCGTTGTGTTATTGATGCTCTTGACCGTAGTAGTTGGTATGTATCTTGCAACACCAGGATGGGTGAATTTATTTCTATTGAGTGCTTCTTTGCTCGGCATTGGACTCTGTGCAGGTAGTGCTGCGGCAATTAATCATCTCGTTGATAAACGAATTGATGCTATTATGGCCAGAACGAAAAAAAGGCCTGTAGCGAGCGGCCAAGTTTCAGTGCGCCAAGCATTATGGTTTGCTTTAATTATGGGGACAATCGGCTTAACTGTTTTAGTAGTTTTTGTGAATGAATTAACTGCATTACTCACTTTTATCACTTTGATTGGGTATGCTGGCATTTATACAGGTTATTTAAAGCGAGCAACCCCGCAGAATATAGTAATAGGTGGATTGGCAGGCGCTGCTCCTCCATTATTAGGTTGGACTTCCGTAACCAATCAATTGGATCCCGAGGCATTGTTGTTGGTGTTAATTATCTTTATTTGGACACCTCCTCATTTTTGGGCTCTAGCGATTTATCGCTATGAAGAGTATCAACATGCGCAAATTCCTATGCTGCCTGTAACTCATGGTATCCAATTTACTAAATTGAATATTTATCTGTATACCATTTTGTTAGTGGTTGTGAGCGTATTACCTTTTATTATTGGGATGAGTGGTTTATTTTATCTGATAGGCGCCTTAGTGCTGGGTGCGCGTTTCTTATACTGGGCGTATCAATTATATCATACAGATAAACCAGTTATTGCGATGCAAACATTTAGATTTTCAATAGTCTACTTAATGTTGTTGTTTGTCTTTTTATTGATTGATCATTATCTATAAGAAATATGTATGAACTAAGCTCCATTATTGGATGTTGAATTTTTGTTAGGCGACTTATTTCATTTATGTTCCTATAAAGGGGGAAAAATGAGTTTAAAAACTAAGGGTATTACTTTTACTGTAGTAATTTTGCTGGCTCTTGCAGGACTATTTTCGGGAATATTTGTAGGACAGCACATTCATTTTAAAAAGAAAATTGATATTAGCAAATTCAATGGAACCTATCTTGAGCATCCAAGACCAGTCAATAAATTTAATCTGACTGGAATTGATAACAATACTTTTGATAATAATAGTTTACAAGGTAAATGGACTTTAATCTTTTTTGGGTTCACTAATTGTGGCTATGTTTGCCCAACGACTATGGCTGAATTAGCTAAAATGTATCGTATCCTTGATGAAAAAGGAGTTAAGAATTTACCAAGGATAGTCATGATATCTATTGATCCAGAACGGGATACGCAACAAAAATTAGGCAATTATGTCACCTCTTTTCATCCTGACTTTTATGGGGCGCGAGGAGATGAGGAATCGATTAAATCGATGACGCGAGAAATGGGTATTGCTTATACAAAAGTAATTGAAGCGAATAATGACTCTAAAAATTATGATATGCAGCATAGCGGAGCATTGATGTTGTTTAATCCGCAAGGAGAGCTCAATGCATTTTTTACTACACCGCATCATGCTGATCTTTTAGCAAAAGATTATTTGTTATTGGTATCTTAATTAAGAATTTTAATGCAAATTTTTTATTAAATCTGAATGTGATTTTAGTTTTTTTAGACTAGGCTTTATTTATATGAATCGTTTATAAACAAGCTTTTTGACTCATTAAAAGCTTTTAAAAATAACAAAAATAAGAAAATAGTTAAGGAATGCATGTTTCATGAAAATTGCGATATTGGCTACGAACCCACATTTGTATTCTCATAAGCGTCTTAAAGCTGAGGGTGAAGCTGCTGGCCATGAGATAAGTTTTATAAATCCGTTATATTGTTATATGAATGTTGCTGCTTCCTGTCCAAAGGTTCATTACAGGGGGGGGCTCCTCTACCCCATTTTGATGCAGTAATTCCAAGAATTGGGGCATCAAATACGTATTATGGTACGGCGGTGTTGCGCCATATGGAAACTATGGGTATGTATACTTTAAATGAGTCAATTGCCATTTCTCGTTCTCGTGATAAACTTCGTTCACTCCAGCTATTGGCTCGTAAAGGAATTCCTATGCCACTCACTAGTTTTGCCCAGTCTCCTGATGATACCGAAGATTTGGTTCGGATGGTTGGTGGCGCACCTTTAGTGATCAAATTGTTAGAGGGTACTCAAGGAAAAGGTGTAATTTTAGCGGACAGCCATCAATCCGCAGTGAGCATTATTAATGCTTTTAAAGAAATGCGTGCCAAAATTTTAGTACAAGAATTTATTGAAGAGTCGCGCGGAGTAGATATTCGTTGTTTTGTTGTGGGCGAGAAGATTGTTGCTGCTGTAAAGCGACAGGCAAAAGAGGGTGAGTTTCGGGCAAATGTACATCAGGGCGGTACCGCGATTAAAGTGAAATTATCCCCACAAGAAAGAACTATTGCTATTAGAGCTGCAAAAACTATGGGATTAAAGGTGGCAGGTGTTGATTTAATTCGCTCTAATCATGGTCCTTTGGTTTTGGAAATTAATTCATCACCCGGTCTTGAAGGTGTAGAGAAGGCTACAGGGATTAATATTGCTGGAAAAATTATTGAGTATATCGCGAAGCATGCCAGACCAATTAGTGCCAACGATCGATTTCATGGTTAAATAAATCCTATATCTATAATTTGAACAAATCCATTTCGATAAGTTTCATTTCTTACTATTTAAGTTGAGCTGGTTTTTAGGGGCCGTTGACATTTGCTCTCTCGACGCCATCGAGGATTAAATGTCAATGGACCCTATATGTTAATTAAAATGAGATACTAAAATTAGCTGCAACTTCCCTCGCATCATTAAGATATTAAATTATTTGATATCCTATATTAATATAATCAATTTGATTTACAAGATAAGAGATGTTTAAATTTTAATCATTGATTCCTGGTATTTTACACCTGGATTCCAAAGTTAATTCTATGAAACTACTGAAACGCGCTCATGAAGGTTTCACATGTTTGCAGATTTTCTCTCAGGGGTATTCACTATGAAAGACAAAGCAGAGATAGAAGATAGAACAGACCATTATTTAGTAAAACTACGTGAAACAATTCATAACTCCCAGCAAAAAATAAAGCCGGAAAGAGATGAGCAATTGTTAGAGTCAGTCATAGCAATGATTGGCGAGGCTGAACGAACGGAAAATGCGGCAATACAAAAACAGTTGGTTGCTACCGCTCATATTCTAGCTAAAAGCGCTCAATTAGATCTAATCGATTTGATGATTAAAAATTTTAGGGAACTAACACATAGCGAAGCACAAGGAAAACTCATGGTTCAAGGATTAAATAATAAGAGGCCAGATGAAAATCCGTTATTAAGTAAATTTTGGGGTAGTATCGAGGATTCAATCAATTATTTTTCTGCGCAAGCCAATGAAGATATTTCTTTTATTAAACGTCTTGAAGAAGCTAAAAACTGGCTAGAAAAAAGCGAGCCAAATCAAGAAATCGAGTTGGATGATTTTAATGATCTTATTAATACTTATGCAATAATACGAGAAAAGAAAAACGGGGGCTTTTCAGCTGCAAAAGCGACAGATTCCTCCTCAGGCGATAATATAAATCAACCCAATCAACATAAAAAAAGCCTAACTGAACTTACCTCTGAATTAGCTCAATTCTCAGAGCAATATGTTTTACAAGTCAATGCAATTAGGGCACTTCGTCAAGAATTCGAAGAAAAGATCGCCTTAGTAAGGAATCAGCTCGATAAACAAGTATTCTTGAGCCCATATAATTCTTTATTACAACAAGTAGAAGAGGTTATTGGTGAAAGGGAGAAAGAATTTATGGTTCAAACTCCTTATTCTATTGAGCAACTACAGAAGCAAATTATCATTACAAAAAATGCACAAGTAGCATTGAAGGAAATAAATGAAAGATTAATTGAATTTTTAGTGAGTACACTTAACCCCGCTATAGACCTTGCAGAAAAAAATAGAGTTGATCACGCATCGTACTCAGTGAGTTCTATAAAAATGCAACTTAATAGGCTTAAGAATCTACTTCAGAAATGTGCTGAAGAGCCAACACTGAACTATTATTTGAAAAATGATGAAAATCGCTTCCAAGCAGTGTTGCTCAATTCTGACTCTATCATTAAGGAATTATCAAGAGAAAAATTAACAAAAGAACAGATAGAAACAAAGGCAAGCGAAGCTGTAAGTAACCTTGGTGTAATTACACGGACATTAGAGGAACAAATATACAGAGTAAAAATTTTTTTAAATAGTAAAGCTGCATTAGAAACTCAACTGAATCAATTAGAAAATGAACGAAAAGAATATCCTTTGGTCGAAATATATGATAGTGATTTTAAAGATCTTGATGAAATTTGGGCCTCCTTGAGGAAGGAAGAAGATATTTATTCTGGGATACCAAAGCACATTTCTGAACGCATTGTAACTATTAAAAATCAATATGAATATCTAAAGAAAGAATATACTGAAAGGAGTAATTCGCCTGAAGTTATTCAGCTTAACAATTTGCTCAGTGCAATCGATACCTTGAAAACGTCTAATAGCAGTCCTGATTGGGCAATACATTTAAAATCTGAATTAGAGGAAATTAAATTAAAATATTTGGCATCTAAAATTAATCGAGAACAGTTCAAAATTGACTCCGCTAAAGCAATAATCACTAATGTTACTGAAACAGAAGTGAGACAGTTGACTAACAATCATGAGAGTGCAACCCACTTCGGAAATTTCTTTCGCGCCCTAGCAGAATTTATCATTGCAATTGGTTATTCCATTAAAGGACAAGAAAAACCTCTTTATAGGCCGCAGTTTTTTGCTTCACATCAAGAGAAGGAAATTGCTCGTAAACTCAATGAGACCTGTGAGCTTTTAAATATTCAGGATGCTGGAAATCAGCTATCGAATCAACCTTAAGGAATTAGCTTTTAACCATAACACAGTTTTTGAGCCGGATCCCCGTATAAAGTGCTACGTATCTTACGGGGAATTCTTTGAGAGCTTGCTACACACACTTAGGCTAATTTCAGCACTTTCTCCCAAATTTTGGCTAGGTTAATGAGAAGACTCATCACTTTTTCCTACTAACCAATCAGCGCTTACCTCAAATTCTTGTGCCAAGGCATTAAGTAATTCTTCATCAGGATTTGTTGCTCCATTGAGTAATGCTTCTGCTTTAAATTTAGGAATTTTCACTAATTTTGACAATACCTCAATCCGCTCTGCGCTTGATTCTGGCACACCAATATTATCCAATTCTTTATTCAGTCTTTCTGAAAATCTCTTATTAAGCATCAGATTCTCCTAATAATAATTTGGGGTTAGGTAAATTCGCGTGGATCATTTTACGCCAAACTACGGGGGTAGCAGGCGGAAGTAAGTAATTACCTTAATATTTCATATAGCATAAAAATCAATTTTTGCAATAATAGTTTCGAATATTCAGGGTGTTAAACAGTTGCAATAGAGGAAGAAGCTTTTTTAGAGATAATCGGGATTTAAGTTGATCTGTCCTATCTTTCAATTTAGTATTTAACCCTCAAAATATGATTGATTGTAGGATAAAACATGATCGAAGAAGTCGCTGCAACCTATCCTTGTGATTTAATTCTGTTTGGTGCCTTGGGAGACCTTTCTTGCCGCAAGTTGATTCCTGCATTGTACCAGCTTGAGTGTTCAAACTTACTTCATGCAAATACCCGCATCATTAGCTGCGCCCGTGAACCATTAACGCTTACTGCTTATCTTGAGTTCGCAAAAACAAAGACGCAAATTTTTATGGACAAAAATCTTGATGAAAAAATTTGGTCACGTTTTGTTGAAAAAATGGTTTATTGCCAACTTGATTTAACACACCCCGAAGATTATGGGCGATTAATTGATCTTGTTGTGCCCGAAGAGCGAGTCACCATTTCTTATTTAGCGATTCCACCTTCTTTGTACGCGCAAGCATGCCAGGGGCTTTCAACTATAGGTTTAACAAAACAACCTTCCCGAATTGTTTTGGAAAAACCAATTGGTCATGATCTACCTTCATCTATCGCAATTAATAATGAAGTTGCCCGTTTCTTTACTGAAAGTCAAATCTATCGAATTGATCATTATTTGGGTAAAGAAACTGTATTAAATCTTTTGGTGCTTCGCTTTGCTAATGCTATTTTTTCTTCAAATTGGGATAATCAGTCTATTGATAAAGTAGAAATTACTGTTGCAGAAGAAGTCGGGGTAGAAGGGCGCTGGTCATATTATGACAAATCAGGCCAAGTAAGAGACATGTTGCAAAATCATTTATTACAAATACTATCTCTTTTGGCAATGGAGCCTCCCATGAGCTTGTCAGCCGAGTGTATTCGAAGCGAAAAACTTAAAGTATTAAAATCATTACGTCCGATTAGTGATCTTCAAGTGCATGAACATACAATCCGTGCCCAATATGTGGGAAATGTTATTAATGGTCAGAACGTATTGGGTTATTTGGATGAAGAAGGAGCACATCGAGGCTCTTCTACAGAGACATTTGTTGCAATTAAAGCTTATATTGATAACTGGCGCTGGTCGGGTGTTCCTTTTTATTTACTGACAGGCAAAAGATTATCAAAAAAACAAAGTGAAGTAGTTATTTACTTTAAGCCGCAACCTTATAATATTTTTAAACAATTAAAACAAAATTTATCTCCTAATCAGCTTATTATACGGTTGCAACCTGATGAAGGAGTGGAATTGCGCATGATGAATAAAATTCCAGGTTTGAGTGATTGCATGCAATTACGCGACAGCAAATTAAATTTAAATTTTAA
Organism: Legionella sainthelensi; assembly: GCF_900637685.1. Taxonomy (NCBI): domain Bacteria; kingdom Pseudomonadati; phylum Pseudomonadota; class Gammaproteobacteria; order Legionellales; family Legionellaceae; genus Legionella; species Legionella sainthelensi. Next base: position 3,272,344 of record NZ_LR134388.1, on the reverse strand, counting down.
CCATTTGTCTAATTCTCAAAGAATTGCAGATGCTTATGAGCGATTATTGCTCGAAGTTATGTTGGGTAATCAATACTTATTTGTGAGCCGTGAAGAAGTAGAGCAAGCTTGGAAATGGATTGACGATATTAAACTAGCTTGGGAAAAACAAGATATGCCACTTTATACTTATCCTTCAGGAACGTGGGGCCCTTTGGAAGTAATTCGTTTGTACAATGGTAAAGCACATGTGTGGGGTGAACAAAATGCAGTTACATAGTTTCAGTGAGGCACATTTATTAACAGAAGACTTGGCTGAACGACTAAAGCATATTCTTTGTAATGCGATTGCCAAACGCGGCCATGCATATATGGTGGTTTCCGGAGGAAAAACACCCATTGATTTATTTAAAACTTTAGCAAAGATTGATCTTCCCTGGAATAAGGTTACTCTAACTTTAGCTGATGAGCGTTGTGTTCCACCGGATAACGCGGATAGAAATGAACGCCTGGTTCGACACTATTTGTTGCAACATGAAGCAGCGACAGCCCGTTTTGTAAGTTTGTATCATGAAGAAGGATATTCAATAGAAGAAACAGCAAATACGATTGCCTCTTTACCGACTTTTGATGCGGTAGTTTTAGGTATGGGAGAAGACGGACATACAGCCTCTTTGTTTCCTTGCGCACAGGAACTTGCTTTGGGATTAGATGATAATGCTGCTGCGGTATTACCAATTACCCCTAAAAATGCGTCACATCAACGAGTGAGTTTGTCGAAACGGAGATTATTAAATAGTCGCGTGATTTTTTTTCATTTAGTCGGCCATAAAAAACTGGCAGTACTTCATCAAGCAATGGCTCAGCATGATCCTAAGGTTATGCCTGTTAGTGCTTTTTTAAATAATCTTGATGCCAATGTTCAGGTGATGTATGCACCTTAAGGAAAGAGAATGCATCCTGTTGTAGCTGGAGTTACAGAGCGTATTCGCGAACGAAGTTTGCGTAGTAGAGCTTCCTATTTAAACGATATGGAGCAAGCACGAACTAAGGGACCTCAACGTAGTTCGCTTCATTGTGGAAATTTAGCACATGGTTTTGCCGCTTGTCCGAAACAGGACAAGACACACCTACGGGGTATGACTAAGGCAAATATCGCTATTGTTTCTGCATATAATGATATGCTTTCTGCTCATCAGCCTTATCTTACTTATTCCTCTCTAATTAAAGAGGCTGTTTCTGCTGCTGGGGGGGTAGCTCAATTTGCAGCAGGTGTGCCAGCAATGTGCGATGGAATTACTCAAGGCCAACCCGGAATGGAGTTGAGTTTATTGAGTCGTGACGTTATTGCCATGTCTGCATCAATTGGTTTATCCCATAATATGTTTGATGGCGGTTTAATGCTAGGAATCTGCGATAAAATTGTTCCTGGTTTATTAATGGCTGCTTTAAGTTTTGGACATTTACCTTTTATTTTTATTCCAGCTGGCCCTATGCCTTCAGGAATATCAAATCAAAAAAAAGCAAGTATTCGGCAGTTATATGCGGAAGGAAAAGTTGATAAGAGTGCTTTACTTGAAGTTGAAACAGCTTCTTATCATTCTCCAGGCACTTGTACTTTCTACGGTACTGCCAATTCTAACCAATTAATTATAGAAGTTATGGGCTTGCAACTTCCAGGCTCCTCATTTATTAATCCAGGTACATTATTGCGGGATGAATTAACTAAATTTGCCGCACAACAAGTTTTGTCTTTAACTGATTTAGGCAAACATTACATGCCTATAGGCCAGATGATGGATGCAAAAAATATAGTTAATGGCATTGTCGCTTTGTTGGCTTCCGGTGGTTCCACAAACCACACCATGCATCTTGTTGCGATTGCTTCTATGGCAGGTTATTTAGTGAATTGGGATGATTTTGCTGAGCTATCTGCTGTGACGCCTTTGATTGCTAAAATTTATCCCAATGGTTATGCTGATATCAATCATTTTCAACAGGCTGGAGGTATGGCTTATTTTATTCATACTCTTTTAGATGCTCAGTTATTACATGAAGATGTTCACACAGTTATGGGTTTTGGCCTACACCGATACACCCAGCAGCCTTTTTTGGATAATGAACAATTGGTATGGGTGGCCGGACCTTCAACCTCAATGGATGAACAAATAATCACTTCTGCAAAAACGCCCTTTAAGACCCAAGGTGGTTTACAAGTATTAAGTGGAAATATAGGACGGGCAATTATTAAAACTTCAGGTCTTGCTGTTGATAAAACTAAGATCAAAGCTCCAGCAGTTGTTTGTGCGAGCCAAGAAGAGTTTAATCAACTTTTCGAAAAAGGAGTATTAGAGCAAGATTGTATTGTTGTGGTACGGTACCAAGGGCCAAAGGCATGTGGTATGCCTGAGTTGCATCAGTTAACTCCCAAGCTTGGGGTACTTATGGATAAAGGATATCAAGTTGCATTAGTGACTGATGGACGTATGTCAGGCGCATCAGGTAAAGTTCCTGCAGCAATTCATGTCACTCCTGAGGCAATCGATAATGAAGTTCTTTCCCGGATTGAAACTGGGGATATCATTTTGATTGATGCCGAAGAAGGTGTATTGCAATTATTGATTAGTGAAGATGAACTCAAGCGCAGAAAAAAAGCCCCGCACAATCATGAGGGACTTTATAAGGGTAGTGGTCGTGAACTATTTGCTAGTTTGAGATCACAATTTTCAGGAGCTGAGCAGGGAGCTTGTAGTTTGTTTCAAGGGAAAGAGTCTTGTTATGAGTTTTAAGTCTTTACAATCATATGCCATTGTTGCGGATATAGGTGGGACTTTTGCACGTTTTGCTTGTGTCCATTTAGAAAGCTTAACTATAGAAAATGTTGAAATTTATGCATGCGCTCAGTTTAACAACCTAGAGTCCGTATTATCAACCTACCAAGAGCTATATAAGTTACAAGAGATAAAGCAGGTAGTTATTGCTATTGCTTGCCCAGTATTTGACGATATGATTTGTATGACTAATACTCCTTGGCGGTTTTCCATTAATGCATTAAAACAAAAACTGAACTTAGATGAGCTTCGGGTTTTAAATGATTTTAATGCTATAGCAATGAGTTTACCTATTTTATCGGGAAAGCAAGTTTTTCAAGTAGGTAGAGGACATGCTGCCGGAGAGGGTGTCAAAGTAGTGGTAGGAGCAGGCACTGGATTAGGGGTGGCTTATGTAATAGCTAGCGAACAAGGTTACTCTGCCCATGCTGGTGAAGGGGGGCATGTCAGTTGGGGTGCAAAAACGGATCAAGAATGGTTTATTTATCGTTATTTAAAGAAACGATATGCTCATATATCTTACGAGCGCTTATTATCTGGTCATGGCTTGGAAAATTTATATCAAGCCTTAGCTGCTTTAAATCAAAAACAGGATGATCTTATCCCCGCCGCTCAAATCATTGCTATGGCATTAGCAAATGAATGTGCAATTGCACAGGCTGCCGTAGCGCAATTTTTGGCAATTTTGGGTTCTTATGCTGGAGATTTAGCGTTAACATTTGCAGCTTTTGGCGGGGTTTATATAGCAGGTGGCATTGTTCCACGGTTTATTTCGCTGCTTCATCATAGTGACTTTAGAGTTCGATTTGAAGAAAAAGGGCGTTTTAGTGAATTTAATACACAAATTCCAACCTTTATTATTACTGCCGAACAACCAGGAATATTGGGAGCTGCGGTTTATTTAAAACAATCGTTGGCTAGAAGTAGAAAAGCAGAATACGGAATGATATAAATCTGGGTTTCGCTTCATTTTGACTACAGTGGGTTACAAGGAGAAGTTTATGACATTTCCTAATTGGATGGTGCAACCGGAAGCCGTATTTTGTGCCTCACCTGTGATTCCAGTTCTTGTTATTAAAGAACTAGACCATGCAGTACCTTTGGCTACTGCATTATTTGCAGGAGGTATTCACATACTGGAAGTAGCATTAAGGACATCAGTGGCTTTAGATGCTGTAACGTTACTTACAGAAACTTTTCCAGATGCTTTAATTGGTGTAGGTACAATCACTACGACAGAGCAATTAAATCAGGCCGCGAATATAGGTGCAAAATTTGCCTTAAGCCCGGGAAAAACTCAAGCCCTGTTAGAAGCTGGGTGTTATGCACCTATACCTTTAATTCCGGGTATATCTAGTGTTTCAGAGTTAATGGAAGGATTAACCTTGGGATATACGCATTTTAAATTTTTTCCAGCAGTTCCTGCTGGAGGAATCAATATGCTAAGGGCAATTCATGGACCTTTTCCTCAAGCAAAATTTTGTCCAACAGGAGGTATTAACGAGACAAATTTTGCTGATTATTTGATGCTCCCCAATGTTTCTTGTGTAGGAGGCTCTTGGGTTGTCCCTGAAGAGGCAATTAAAAATGAAAATTGGTCGCTCATTACGGATTTATGCTTTTCTGTACGACAGAGTATAAGAGGATGGAATTAAGGACTATTTAGGGTTCAAGGAGTTGAATATGACATGGGTTGTTGCAATTATTGGTTCAGTTGCTGGTTTTTTATTTGGCTATGATGAAGGAATTATTGCTGGTTCTTTAGAGCTAGTCAAAAATCATTTTGACCTGTCTGCAGGACATGTTGGTGTGATGGCTTCTGCATTACCTTTTGGTGCTTTATTAGGATCTATGTTGATTGGTGCAATTACGGCATCAAAAGGAGCCAAACGTTTTGGTCGTCGGACTTTATTGTCTTTTTCGGGAATTTTATTCTTTTTGGGTGCTTTAGGAGCCGGATTTGCTGATTCTATTACAGTACTTATTGTTTCTCGTTTAATGCTTGGTTTGGCAATAGGGGTCGCATCAGTAATGGCTCCGCTGTATCTTGCAGAAACAGCGACTTATGAAAAAAGAGGGGCAGTAGTTGCTATTTATCAATTAGCGATGACTGTTGGTATAGTATGCTCTTACTCGGTTAATTATTTGTTTCTTGAAAACCATGACTGGCGGGCAATGTTTGCTTCAAGTGCATTCCCAGCTTTGGTTTTGAGTCTGGGTATTTTATTGATGCCAGAATCACCTAGATGGTTATGTAGTGTAGGTCGACGTGACGCAGCGTCCAAAGCGTTAAGAAAGTTACGTAAATCGCACGCTATCGAACATGAGTTACTTGATATTGAAGCAACTTTAGCAAATGAGCCTAAAAAAGGAAGTTGGCTGTTGTTATTTAGAAATCCGTTATTGCCTGTATTATTGTTAGGAACGATGTTGTTTTGTTTACAACAGTTAAGTGGGATTAATGTAATTATTTACTTTGCTCCCGAAATTTTTAAAAATTTAGGGCTAAACAGCACTACGGGACAAATACTGGCGACTATCGGAATTGGCTTGGTCAATTTGTTGGTGACGATTATTGCGATACTTAGTGTGGATAAAATAGGTCGTCGCAAATTGTTGTTATTTGGTTTTTCCGGAATGTTTATTAGTCTGTTGGCCTTGTGTGTATTCTCCTTAAATCAAGTTGTATGGCTCCCATATTTGTCTGTTGTCTGTTTAATTATTTATATTTTTTCTTTTGCAGTAAGTGTAGGACCAATACCCCATATTGCTATGGCGGAAATTTTTCCTTTACATGTGCGTGGTGCTGGAATGGGTTTGTCTGCAATGAGTAACTGGACTTTTAACACCGTGGTTATTTTTAGTTTCCCACTTTTAGAAAAAATGATGGGCATTGAGTATACATTTGCCCTATATGCGGTAATTTGTCTTTTGGGATTAATCTATTCTTATTGGTACATGCCGGAGACAAAAAATATCAGTTTAGAACAGATTGAAAATTATATAGTATCAGGTAAACCATTACGCCTGTTGGGGCGTGAGAGAGTACATCCCATTCAGGAAATTAGCAAAACTAAATCTGCCTATATTACTTCGACCTAATTTAAGAGGATCGGGGATTGTAATTCCCCACTTTTAAAGAGGATATGGGGGAAAATTCTTTTTGCCCATATCCTCAAATTAAATGTACAGGATAAATCATTAAAATCGATTTCCACCAAAATCGCATTTACAAAATGTTATGAATTTAAAATCACAGCCCCACTTTGTAATGCTCTTATATAAAACATCTAAGTCTTAAAAAAATTTTCAGAACGTCGCTTTTACCCTTCTCAGGGTCGCTGTCTTTAATTTAAGAGAAACACTCTAAATTGGTATCCCGCGGCTTGTCCTTGGGATCTAAATAATGGTTGATGATTCGTAGATCTCGCAAACAAGTCGGGGACGAATGAGTAAGAATAGATTTCTTGATGGGTTCTAAATAACAATTGGATCTTCACTGGCTTAATTATTTGACTTCTTTAAGGACAAGCCAAAGTACATAAGTTATGAAGTCCAATTGTGAATAGGCTTTAATTGGAATTAAATTTATTTGCTAATTTTTCTCTATAATCAATCGCGTGTAAAACAGCTACATAACTCCAGGTAAGTGATGATGCTCCTTGTTGAACTCCAGTATTTAAGTTAATTTGTTCACTTAATTTCATATCTGGCGCATATTTTTTTATGAGTTTTAAGTAATTATCACCTGCTTGAATGTATTCTGCTATTTGAGATCGATTGTCCTCTATCATCGATGAGTTATTAGCCAGGGTATAGTAATACTCAGCCATTGTTGCCGTTAAAATAAACCAGGGATTCCCTATACTGTTTGTTTGATATCCGTCATAAGTATCCCCGGGATAACGGCCAAATAAAATAGCGCCAGGATGATTATGGTTAATGGGAAACATTAAATTGAATTGTTCATGCAAGGCTTGGACTGTATTTTGAACATAGAGGCTGTTAGGCGAGAAAGCCCCATTTTTTTGTGGATTCAATAGAACACCAAGAATTATCGCAGAATCAAGCTCTAATGTTTTTTGAGGGCCTGGATGAGGTAAAAGAGTTGCTTGAATGATTTGATGCTCCTTATCTAAATGTCGGCGAAGGCGGGAGTCTATTTGTTGCGCTTGCTGTTCATAATACACAGCAGCACTATTATCATTCAGACGGCGAGCAAGAGTTGCTCCTTCGAGGAGCGCTTTTTGTTGTGCCATCGCAGTAAAAAAATGATCTCCATAAACCTCTTCCCAAAGATCATAATTGGGGTCTGGCCAATGATGTGCTATGTATTCCAAATCCATTTTAATCGCACCCATGCTATGAGGATCCATGGTGTTATTATATAAACGACTTTTAACATATTCAGTTTCATGATTGTCTAGTAACTGTTGTGCAAAATGAATTAATACTGAAGCTCTCAATGCTGGGCCATCATTCTGAGGTCTTCCCCATTGTTCATTAAAAGGGTAGCCATTAATATAAAATTTGGGTTCTCCCAATATATCGTATCCGTAATTTGGATTATTTTGATGTTGAACTAGTTGTGTCCAATCCACATAGTGCAATAAACGCTCTTTATACCCATATGCATGAGTTGATTCGTACCATGTTTCAATTAAATTCATCGCAATTGCAGAATCTCTTACCCAATCATAATAATAATTAGGATTTTGCTTTGAGGGTGACGCTACTATTGCACCGTTAGACTGAATGTTAGAGAAAAAGTGTTGCTTTAGCTTTTGTACTTCTTCTAGGCTAAAGACAGAGCTCATTGCTTGAGAAACAAAAAAAAATAACATTAAAAAACAGATCCTTTTCAACATAATCTCCTATATATAAAGACAAACTTTTTCATAGTACATTAAATTAATAAAGTAGAGTAGGCAATTTTTAAATGAGATTTATATGCATTTTCAAAGGACGGGAATAGGCTTTTTTGTTTGATTAGGATACCATTTTCTTATCAATTTTATTAATTTCTGCATGTTTCGGAGCGAGCTTGGCAATGCCTTGCGAAATCATAAAATAAACGGTAGGGAGCACAAATAGAGTAAACAATGTACCAATGCATAAACCGCCTATGAGTACAATACCTATGGCATGCCTTGCCTCTGAGCCAGCGTCATGTGACAGTACCAAAGGAATGGCTCCAAATACCATAGCGCCAGTGGTCATAAGGATAGGACGCAATCTTAACGTACACGATTTTTTAATTGCATCTGCTATGGCGAAGCCTTCTTTTTGTAATTGATTGGCAAATTCAACAATCAAAATACCATGTTTACTGATTAAACCGATTAAAGTGACCAAGCCAATCTGTGTATAAATATTTAACGATTGACCCAAAAGGTATGCAAACAATAAAGCGCCAAAACAAGCTAGAGGTACAGTGAACAAGATGATGAATGGATAAATAAAATTCTCAAATTGAGCAGCTAGAATGGCATAAATAAAGAGTAATGATAAAGCGAATAATAGAATCATGGTTTGTGATGACTCATTATACGCCTTAGCGGCACCTGACCAACTCAATTTATATTGATTGGGAAGATTCTCTTTTGCTGATTTTAAAAGCTTATCCATTCCTTTTTTAAAGGACTGTTTTTCAGGTAATTGGGCATATAAAGTGGTGGAACGCATCTGATTCACATGTTCTAATGCGCTGGGTTGAGCACGTCTTTTCATTTGGGCTATGGAGCCCAAGGAAATTCGCTTTCCAGAAGGAGTAGTCATATATAGCTCATCTAAAGTCCAAGGTTTAGATGAACCTTGTAATGAGAGATTATAAGAGATGCCATCTTTCTGAAATGATAATGATTTATCACCACTGAAAAATACTTCTAGGGTTTTAGCAACTTGGATGGGGGTTAAATCTAATTGAGCCAAGGCATTTTTATCTATATTGATAGAATATCCCATAGTGTCTAACCGTAAATCATAACGAGTAGAGGCAAACTCCTTATTTTGATCCAGAACTTTTTTAAACTGTTCCGTGGCTTCAAATAATTGCCGAAAATTTTCAGTAGTAGAGATGACCAACTCGAGTTCCGAATTATTGCGGGCATCATCGATTCCCGGTAAGCCTGAATCCCAACTCCAGACGTTAGCATCTATGGAGGGTAATTTATCTACCTTAGGTTTTAATGTGTGGATAATTTGCTCCGCAGAGCGGTCTCTTTGCTGATGAGATTTTAAAGGTATCACAATACTACTGCCCCAATCCCCTAAAAAAGTTAATGTATTTTGAGCTTCGGGTATTTTACCTATGGATTGTTGGACCCGTTTGGTGTTTCGCTCCATAGCATCTAAGTTATCCCCGGATATAGGAGGAGTATAGACGCCAATTAATCCTCTATCTTCTTTGGGCGCTGTTTCACCAGGCATTATTTTATAAAATAATAAGCTGGAGCTAAGAGAAAGCAGCAGTATAAAAAGAATCGTTTTTTTACGATAAATAATTAGGTTGAGTAATGTGAAGTAATGTTGAGATAAATGGCTAAGAGCACGGTCGATTATTGGCCATAACTGTTTCGTATTTTTATGGAGAAATGTTGCACACATTAAAGGGGATAATGTCAATGCGACTACACCTGAGATAAAAACGCTCCCTGCTAAGGCGACTGCAAATTCAATAAATAATTGACCAAGCATGCCTTCTATAAAGCCTATAGGTGCATAAACACTAGTTAATGTGAGTGTCATAGCAATAATGGCAAAACCTATTTGCTTTGCCCCTTGTGTTGCAGCATGGAGTGGCGAATAACCCTCTTCAATATGGCGCCAAATATTTTCAAGAACAATAATTGCATCATCAACTACTAGTCCTACAGCTAATACCATGGCAAGAAGGGTCATTTGATTAATACTAAAACCAGCAATTTTCAAAAATAATAAAGAACCGCATAATGAAATTGGGATAGCTATCAACGGAATGATGGTAGCACGTACATTCCTTAAAAAAATGAAAATAATTGCTAAAACTAAAAAAATAGATTCCAAAATTGTGGATTGAATGTTTTTAAGGGAAGCTTGGATGAATTCGGATTGATCGATAATAATATTGATCTTTAAATCATTAGGTAAGTTTTTTTCCATGGCTCGTAATTCTTTACGTACGCTTTGTGATACCTCAATAGGATTTGCATCATTAGAGCGATTAATGGCAAGCACTAAGCCCGAATGGCCATTAACTTGAACGCGAAATTGATTATTATCCGTTGTTAATTGAACCTGAGCGAGAGATTTAAGAAAAATAGGGTGATGGTTTTGTGTTTTGATTACTAAATTTTCATAATCTTCAGGAGTTTTCAACTCAAAATCAAGCGTGGTAGGAATTTTATTTTGATAATTTCCTGCGGGTAAAGACAAACGGTTATTGGCAATTGCATGGGCCACTTCATCAACATTAATACCAAACGCATACAATTTCTTTTGATCCAACTTAATCGTATATGTAAATGGCTGTCCCCATACTTCCACCGAGGAGACGCCTTTAAGGCTGCGAAAAACATTTTTTAAATTCAGGTTTGCATAATGAGTCAGTTCGCCAAAATTTAAAGAAGAGGATTCTAAGGCTATGCCTATAAACGGTAAACCATCTGATTGCTTTTGGCGTTCAATGACGGGTGCTTTTACAGCCACAGGAAGTTGAGCTTGAGCTAGTCTTGCTGCCTCATGAGTGGCGTTAAGTGCTTTTTCCATAGGCATTCCAGGACGAAAGCGTAGCGTGATGTAAGAGTTTCCTGTATTAGAGCGAGAGATTATTGATTCTAACCCCTCAACACCAGCAAGTTGTTCCTCTAAAGGATTGGTAACTACAGACTCTACTAATTCAGGACTTGCATTAGGATAATTAGTACTTATGGTGATTACTGGAAAGCTGATATTAGGGTACTCTCTAAGAGGCAAAGAGTGAAAGCAAAGTACTCCTAAAAAGAGAATCATGCAATTAAGGATAATCGCGATAACCGGATGTTTAAGAAAATAACTTGTAAACTTCATAATAGGTGTTTAGCCTTTATAAATTAAGACATCCATTCCTGGGTATAATCGTTCTGGACTTTTACTTACAATTTGGTCACCCGATTTTAAACCTGAAATAATTTCTACTTTTTCTTTTTCTTGTAAGCCTGTTTTGACTGCAACAAGCTCTATCTTATTCTGAATCACTTTATAAACATGCGTTTTACCTTTCTTTAAAAACAAAGCCTGTGTAGGAATAACTAACACATCTATTTTTTTACTCACTACGAGCTGTCCAATAACATTAGTCCCTACCAAACAATGAGGGCATTGTATTTCTGCATCTGCGGGGCACATGTGAGTTTCATCATCTATCATTTTCTGTACATGGCTTAAATGATACAGTTGATTCAATATATAAATGGGTTGATTTTCCTCAATTGAATTATTATGAGTACAAGGGATATCTATTTCAACGATTAAAGAATTTGGATCATAAATGGTTACTACTGGCGCACCTTCGGTGACTTGCGCACCTTCTTTGATTTTAAATGCACCAATTACACCGTCAAATGGTGCATAAAAGCGCATGTTTTTTAACTCAATTTTAGTTTTAGCTTTTTCCTTTTGGGCGTCAATCCAAATCCTCTTTTTTTCCTCTACTTCGCGGGCACTGACAAAACCCGTTTTTTGTAAGCTTTTTAGGCGTTGATATTGAATGCTTTCTAATTGTTCAGTCTCTTTGGAAAGCTGATAACTTTTTTCAATATCTGGGTTAGTAATTTTTGCAATTAAGTCACCTTTTTGAACAGTTTGGCCTGAGGTCATGAGTGTATCCAGCATTCCAGAACCTTTGGCAATCAAAATGGTTGCGTGTTTGGGGCGGATAGTCCCGATAAGCTTTATTGTTTTTTCAATAGTAGCAGGAGACACAATAGTGGTTTCAACTATCTTAGGAGAAGGGGGATGAAGTTTGGGTTTAGGATAGTAGTATAGAAAGTAAACTCCTAAGAGGACAAGCACCGTACTTAGTAACCCAATAATTTTAAGTTTTGACGATAGGGTGTTAAGAATGAATCGTGGATTCACAAGATGCTCCTATGCAGGAATTAGGTTGCATGTGCGTTATTTCGACAATAGCTTTTACCCATAGGGGATCGGTATTCATAGATGGAATGGCAATGAGTTCTTCTCCTCCTAGAGCTAGCCATTGTTGTTTGGCTCTGATTCCTATTTCCTCTAAAGTTTCCAGGCAATCGACCACAAAGGAGGGACAAACGACAATAAGTTTTTTTATACCTTTAGTACTTAGTTTAGCTAGAGTTTCATCAGTATAAGGTTTAATCCAAGGGGTTTTTCCTAATCTTGATTGAAATGCTGTGCTGTAATTTTCGCTAGATAGTGTTAATTCATCGGCTAATAATCGACTGCTTTGATAACAGTGCGCTCTATAACAATCCCGAATATGTGTTTTAGAGGTAGAACATGGCCCAACACAAATCGATTTACAATTGTTTTTAGTGATTTGCCGTTCAGGAATCCCATGATAGCTAAAAAGAACATGGGTCTTATCATCAAAATGAGCTTTAATAATTTGTGCTTGGGCTTTGATGTACGCGGGGTGCTGAAAAAAATCGCGAATAATAGTAAGTGAAGGAATCAGATCCCAAGAATTGATAATCCGAAAAACTTCGGCAATTGCTGAACCGCTAGCGGCTGAGGAGTATTGTGGATACAAAGGCAAAACTGTGATGGATTCACAGTCTTTTAATTGATTTAATGCGTCCAGAATAGAGGGTTCGCCATAGCGCATTCCTAGGGCAACCTTGGTGTGTGATCCAACAGCATTTTGTACCTGTAACATTAAATTTTGACTATGAAATAATAAGGGCGAACCGTGTTCGGTCCAAATCGATTGATAGGCGTGGGCAGAACGCTTTGAACGAAGTGGTAAGATAAAAGCGTACACTAACACGTAACGAAACAAAGCGGGTATATCGATAACACGCTTATCAGTGAGAAACTCGCATAAGTAGCTCCTGACAGATGATATATCTGTATTTTTAGGGGTTCCTAAGTTGATGAGTAATAAACCACGCTTCACGATTTATCTAACTTTTAAATGAATTAAAGCGATCATACATGAAGATGATTTTTAATGCATTAATATGCAAGCTTTAAATAAATTGCAACTAATGGACGCAGCACCATAGGATACTGCGTTAACTTAATTAAGCCATTTCAACTTCGACGCTTTCATTAAGTACAATAACATTAGCCGCATGCAGACCTTTGTCACCATGTTCCACATCATAATTGACTATTTGCCCTGGTGCTAATGTTTTGTAGCCTGTACCATGAATGGATGAAAAATGAACAAAAATATCATCGCCACCATTTTCCGGGATAATAAAGCCCCAACCCTTGGCATTATTAAACCATTTCACTTCACCTCTAGCCATATTTCCTCCTTAACTAAAGCTCTATGTAAATAGAGACTCTATAGTTTCTCAATTGCTCTGGTCTTTATTTAGAGCTCTTGCATAAACCGTATTCTTTGCTGGGTTGCTGTCTAGTCGCTATTTATGCGCGTGGTCATTTTCTCGGCATAAACTCTCTTTATCCTGGCAACAGTTTCATATTTAAAGCAAATCTCTACAGGTTAGGCAAGAGCCCCATGTTAGCTGAGCAATTGCATTCGTCCATAAATGACAATTGAACCTATTTTTTATAGGTTGTTTTAACATAACGAAAATAAAGTGACTACTCAATAGTATTTTTTATAAAAATATTTAATTATCTTAATAATTTCTTAAGTTGTTTATGTTAAGTTAGAGTTATAGATGTGATAAGAGGAGTTCAGATGAGTAAAAACAGCACTTCTACAATGTTAGGAAAACTAGCTGTTGGAAAAAACGAACCTCGTTCTGAGGCGGTTTCAGAACAAAAGTCAGAAGATGTAGGAGAGGCTTTTGCTGTACCGCAATTAAAGCCATCTAAGAAACCTAAAATGGAAGAGGTTCTTACTAATATTCTAGGAGCTGCTTTTTCTAAAGGCTATTCTCCGATCGATAAAAACTAATTTTTAATTTTATTACGCAGTCATCCACAAGCAGTCATCTGTATCAATTACAAAGCCCTTTCTAAGATACTGGAAAGGGCAATAACCTTAATATTAACATACCCATCAAAAACACAAGCTATTGCAAAATTACATTTTTATCAGATTGCATGCACCCCAGTAAATTTAATATATTACTGAAATAGAGATGCGAATCCCTTTTTTTAGGTATATACTTTTTTAAAAGGATAACAATTTTTTTGAGGCATTAAGTATGGCAGGGGGCTTTGCTGAAACAGCACATTGGAGAGATTCTGCACGAAGTGCTCGTTTTTTTATAGTTGATGCGCGTGCGGCATTTCCTCTATTTTTATTTCTAATGCATATCAGGATATGGACAGGTATATTTGTTTTGGTTTCTGCGGTATTGTTCGGTATTATTGAACATTATGGCTTCACTGTACCCGTCTTTTTACGATGGATAAGAAGCTTTTTGGCAGGCTCTCTCAAATCTTCACAACCGTGGTGGCGATAGTTAGGTATGGAAAGAGATATTAGTAAATGTATGGCAATAATTGCCACAAGTTTAAATGCTAAATTTTATCTTAATGATCGATTTGTAAGTTTTGAAGAGGTTTTTGCAGATACAGGATTATTACCAGCAATCGCGAAGCGTGCCGATCAACTATGTTCTCTGTGCCTAGGCTATGGCTTGGGAGCTACATTTGATGAAGCAGAAGGAGCGTTACTGGGTTTGAGGGTGGTTTTTGATGAAGTGACACCAAATGTTTTACGTTTGTTGTGTATGACTGATGTAGTGAATGAGTTAATTCAAGGTGGGCCAAGCCGTGATTATACTCCTTTAGATGAGTTAATGTACGATTAAATATTTTTTAGTATGTATATTTTTAAAGTTTATTGTAAAGAAATCGAAAGAAATTGTAGTCTTGAATATATTGGTAATATATTTTGTTACTCTTGAGTTAAATAAGATTTATGTGTTGAGGGGGTAGTAGGATGGCATATGCGAAAGGTTTTTTTAGCGCGTCTTCAAATTCAGCGAATGCAACTAGTAATGAGAAGGCTACTACCGAAGATGCCGCATTTTTGGCGAGTACTCTTGAGGCGTTAGAAAAACGAGTCACACAAATAATGAAAGTGAAACTGCAAACTCAAAATACTGAAGAAGCAGCGGATTGTGAGAGTGCAATTCAACAATTAGAAAAATGTCGCCAAGAAGTAGTATCTAATGCTCAAATAAGCCATTCGCCACGTCCATGGTAGGCTAAAACGGGTTTCATCATTTCATTGCATTTTTCGTAGCAAAAATTAATTTCTTATGATTTTCTCTTTTTAAAACAATAAATAATAATTTGCTGTTATAATTTTACAATGGTTCATAAGTTAGAGGTTATGTTTGATGTATGAAAGATATACTCAATGATGAGCAAAATAAAGCCATTCTTGAAGCATTGGATGAGGCAATTAAAAATGGACCTTGGGATAAGTCTAATTTTCTACGGGCCATTGGTAAGAATTTAAATGAAATTCGTGATGAGTTTGCAAAGAAAGCCAATGCGCGAAGTAGAGAGCAAGTTAAAACAGATATTTATTTAGCAAGTCGACTTGCTTTAAGAAGCAATCAACAAGAGATTTTTATTTCTCTATATTCTGCAGATGGTTCGAATCTTCAATCTTGGGAGCGGATTATTGTTAATCTACCGCGCCAAATGATCTCTAGGCCAATATATGCAGAAGAAGAACAAGTGAAAGCATTGTTAAAAACCAAAGAAAATAAGCAAAATGAAGCTTATGTAGCAATCTATATTAATTCTACAGACATTATTCCCCTTCATCCCGATAAAGCAATTGTCGATAAGCTAGGTAATACTCTATTAACCCTAAAAGACAAAACATTGCATCTGGAAAATGTGAGTCGCTTTGTTCATATAAGCGGTGTTTACCAATTTTCGCGTGGTCGTTTGACTAAAGAGCAGTGATATTGCTTTAATGTTATATTTTTTTTATACATTAAGCAGATAATCCTTTGCCAATCTCTCGCAAAATTAGCCTAGAGCAGTATATACTTAAAATAAGTGAACTTTTTAAAGTAACTATTAATGGCACAACAAGGTGGTCAACAACAAGGTTCCGATAATTCGATGGCTCCCATTTGGATCATGGTGCTCGTGTTTATAACCGGGTTCATGATTTGGAAAACAGGGCATAAATATATTGTAATTTTTGTTTTCCAAGTGAATATTTGGCAAGCAAAATTGGTTAATCTGTTTGTCCATAATGAGCAGTTATCCAATCTGATTTATCTGATGCAAACAGTAGATCCTAATGCTGTGGACTGGGGACAGCTAATGGCCACTACTCAAGAAGTTGGCGATTTTATGCGTTATCCCGTGGTTGTTGTACTTCTTACTTTGGCTGTTGTTCTTTACCGATCTAACATCACTTTAAAGTTTCGAAAAGTTTATAATATGAAAAAATTATGTGAACAAGAACAGCTCAATTGGCCAGCAATTATGCCTATTGTTAAAGAGGATTTAGTAGCCCAAGATGTGAATAAAGGCCCCTGGGCTATGGCTATGACGCCAATGGAATTTGCTCGAAAATACAATTTGTTAAAAAAGGAAGATGCTTTATTAGATACTCCCGTACCTGGACAAGAAATGACAGCAGGTATTCGTAGAGGGGATGCAAAACGTGTTTTTACGTTGCAGTTAGGACCGTACTGGGATGGTTTTGAACATTGCTCGCCACAGGCGTATGCGTTAGCAGCCGTATTTATTGCCAGAATAAACCGGGATAGAGATGCTGCTAATAATATTTTAGCAACTATAGACAGAACCTATGTTGCTGGCAAGCCTGATTTTTTTGTTGCAAGACCAGTAATAGAAAAATATAAAAATACAGAATTAGTGCAGGAAGTTACTGCAAAACATGCCTATACTTTAACTGTAATAGCTTCATTACTTGAGAAAGCGCGACTTGATGGAGTCGTGCCGGCTTCAGAGTTTTTGTGGTTAAAACCTGTAGATAGACGTTTATGGTATATGCTGAATTGCGTCGGTAGACAAACTCCTTATGCAGAAGTTGCGGGGGCCTTCGCTCATTGGAAGGCTGAGAAAGAAATGGGGCGACGTTCTTTGGTGCCGATGATTGATGAAGCAATAAAAGCATTGGAAGTTGCCATAAAAGAAGTTAAGTTAACACCTCGTCAAATGGAGGAATTAGAGCCATGATGCGCGGTATTGAATCACGTCATGAATTAGACCCTACCCAGTTACTCAGAGATACACGAACTCTGACGCAACGATTGGCAGATTTTTTTGGTGATCCTACCAATATTTCGATTGTACTTTTCACTTTATCGGCGATGTCCTATTACTTTTCGGAAGCGGCAACTCTTTTGATGCTGGTTGGAGGGGCTTGTTTTCTTTTTAGTTTTACTCGCAAACAAGGTTTACCATTTCGTCTTCCTCAGGTTTCTCGTGTAAAAGATTACAATGATATGAAGCCTGGTATTAACCAACCCAATATCGCACGCGGAATAACTTTTTTTGGTAATGACCGTAAAACAGGCCATGAATTATGGTTTGCTAATGATGATATGCGTACACATGCATTAATTTTTGGTTCTACTGGTAGTGGTAAAACGGAATGTTTGGTTTCTATCGCCTTTAATGCTTTGGTACAAGCCAGTGGTTTTATTTATGTAGATGGTAAAGGTGATAACTCTCTTTACGCTAAAGTTTTTTCTATGGTCAGAAGCATGGGGCGTGAAGATGATTTACTTTTGATTAATTTCATGACGGGTGCGCGAGATATTATCGGTCCACAGGAAAAAAGACTTTCTAATACCTTTAATCCTTTCTCTCAAGGCTCTTCCAGTATGTTAACCCAACTTGTAGTAAGTTTGATGGGGGATTCTAAGGGTGGTGGAGACGGTGATATGTGGAAAGGTCGTGCGATTGCCTTCGTTGAAGCATTAATGCGTCTTCTAGTGTATATGCGTGATGAGGGAGCAATACTTCTTGATGCGGATACTATTCGTAACTATTTTGATTTAGTGCGATTAGAAACCATAGTAGTTGATAAAATTTTTCCCCGAGATAACCAGGAAAGCGTTAACATTGAATCGATACCTAAATTAGTTACAGACCCTTTACGTAACTATCTGGGTACCTTGCCAGGTTATAATAAGGAGAAAAAAGGAAAGCAAGTATCGCAAGTTTTGGAGCAACATGGTTTTATCACAATGCAGCTGGTAAGAGCGTTTTCATCTTTAGCAGATACCTATGGTCATATAGTCCGTACTAATCTAGCAGAAGTGGATTTTAAAGACGTAGTATTGAATCGAAGAATTTTGGTTGTACTATTGCCTGCATTGGAAAAGTCCCCTGATGAATTATCCAACCTAGGTAAAATTATTGTTTCCTCATTAAAGGCAATGATGGCAGCTGGCTTGGGAGAAGATGTTGAGGGGGATTATCGAGATGTGATTTTAAGAAAACCAACAAATGCCCCAACCCCTTATATGTGTATTCTAGATGAGTATGGATATTATGCGGTACAGGGGTTTGCTGTTGTGCCTGCACAAGCGCGGTCACTTGGATTTTCGGCTATTTTCGCAGGACAAGATTTACCCGCATTTCAAAAAGCATCTAAAGAAGAGGCTGCGTCAATAGGCGCAAACACAAACATTAAAATATGTATGAAGTTGGAAGACCCTACAGAAACATGGGATTTCTTTACAAAGACAGCTGGTGAAGCTTATGTAACTAAAGTAGATTCATTCCAAGCGAAAGATTCGAGTATGGCGAATACTTATATGGATAGCAAAAGCTCTTCATTTGAAAAGAGAGCTCGTGTTGACTTATTGGATCTTAAGGAGCAAACAGAAGGTGAATCACATATATTCTTCAAATCAAAAATTGTGCGGGCGCGAATGTTTTATGCGAATCCTAAGCCAGTTAAGCAATTAAAAATAAATCAATTTTTGAAAGTAGAGGCTCCTCCTGATGATTATTTAATGAAATTACAGAAACAATTGACCTCTTTTCAGGCGATTTTGGATAGCGGTGATTTGTCGATTGAGAAGTCGGTGGAAAATGAGGAAATAACACTGATTAGTAAGTTATTAAGAGAGTCAGTGGTTGAGGAGCCGATAGAGCGGGGTGTGGCTGCATTAATTGCATTCCATAGCTATAACGAGCCAGAACCCGTTGAGGACTTGGTTGAAGAGGAAATTGAGGGAGTATTAACCATCTTTAGTCCTTTGCGTTTAAATCCAAATGATCCACCAATTTTGGTAAGTGATAAGGAGGCATTTTCTGAAGCCTTATTACCTATTAATGAAACACGCAATCAGATGATGAATATTGAGCGTCTAGCTGGAGCTAAAGATAAATATGCTGGAACAGTTTCTAATGAACTGATTAAAGATTTTCAATTAGCAACCAGTTATCCACCAGAAGAAAGGGACTTTATTGCACCAGATGAATTAACGGGGATAGTGAAAGGATTAACTGAAAAACTTGTGAACGAACGTCAAAGGGCAAATCAAAATTCTGACGAATTGACCTAATGTTCTATCTTTTGTTATGAATTTTATTTTAGCCATGTTTTCCATGGCTAAATTTTTTTCTAAACATCACCGCAACATAATTCTTTGCGATATTCAAAACATAGACATCCATTGTGTCGTTAACCCAACACTCTTTTCTTTAATGCCAACAGTTCTATTTTGTTTGCATTTTTCGATCTTATGAATAGGAATAAAATAATTGTAAAATGGAGGATGTAATGGATTTTTGAAAAAAAACAAACCCAAGTGCTTTGTTTTTTTTCAAAAAATGGTAAAGCAATAAATAAATTTTTAAAAAAATAGATATTTTCTTGAATTCATTGTAACGTAATGATTTATAGACTTTTCTAAAAGATAAAAATGCAATAGAACTACAGTCAGAATCTATGGTTATTATTTTGAAATATGAGGATAACGAGTGAGAGTGGTGCGTATTAATCTAATTCGGGCTGTTGGATTGGCTGCCTTATTAATGGTAACTTCCTGTAGTCGTGATTATTGGGCCCTTGATAAAGAGGAGCCGAAATACCCTTGTAAAGTTTTAGGGGCTTGCGATGCCACTATTATGAAGCTCGCAAAGAACTTAAACAAAAAAGGGGTAAAAGTAATCACTATAGGCCAAGATTATATGATTAGTATCCCCGCGAGTTATTTATTTGAACCGGAAACCCCCCATTTAAAATGGAAATCATATGCGTTGCTAAATGAAATAGCTGTTTTCTTGAAGCAATTTCGCAAAATAGCAATTAATATAGCAAGTTACAGCAGTAAATATATATCACCACAAAGAGAGCACGCATTGACCTTAGCTCGATCCCGAGTAGTTAGCGAATATCTTTGGGCACAAGGTGTGGATAGCCGATTTATATTTACAGAAGGGTTAGGGAGTGATAAACCTATAATTGCATATACTCAAGGTGGTGATAACTCAGTAAATGCTCGAGTAGAAATTACCTTTAGACGTGCTGTAGCATAGGGGATGCGATGAGTCGTGAAACCTGGAGTTTGATAAAGAAAAGTAAAAGATTTGATGTTAATGTATATAGACGGGGTATAGTTGCATTAATTTTCTCTTTAATGTTGAGTTGCGTTTTTTGTTTATTGTTGTTTTATATATATTTAACGGAGCCCGAACGGGATTTTTATGCAACGAGTGGAGTAGCACCACCTATTAAACTAAATCCAATGCTATCTCCAAATTATTCCGCACAAGCATTACTTCCTCCCGATCCTGTATCGGATGGTGAGGATAAATTAATACCAGAATAAGCGATACATGAGGATATTATGGCCCAAGATGCCTTGACAACAGTTGCATTAAGAAACACCTTTTATAAGGATAGTCAGCGTAAGGTAGTCCTTGCGTTGTTAATTGCTCTTCTAGTAAATATAATACTGGCATTTATGCTGGTCTATATGATTACTCATCCGCCAGCTCCTAAATATTTTGCTACGAGCATTAATGGTCGAATTACACCACTTTTTCCTTTAAATGAGCCAAACCAATCAGACTCCGCAGTTTTGCAATGGGCAAATCAGGCTGCAATCGCGGCATTCACATATAATTTCGTTAATTATAGAGATGAATTGCAAGCTTCTTCCGGTTTTTTTACCCCCGAAGGTTGGGATCAATTTCTTAATGCTTTGCAACAATCAAATAACTTGGATGCAGTGAAAGCTAAAAAGCTTATTGTGTCTGCGGTAGCAACGCGAGCGCCTATTATTTTGCAAAAAGGGGTATTAAATGGAAATTATTCTTGGCGTGTACAAATGCCTATATTAGTAACCTATCAAAGTGCGAGTGAATTCACACAACAAAATAATGTGGTAACTATGTTAATTACGCGTGTTTCTCCTTTAAACTCGCCTAGAGGAATTGGTATATCGCAATTTGTAGTCGGGCCTGCCGCTGGTGGGGTATCTTAATGAACAAGTCGAATTGGTTTGTAAATTTTTGTTTTCTCTGCGGGACTTACACCATGATTGGTTCAGCTTTTGCACAGGATGATAGTGCGCAACAAGCGTTGCAGCAGTTACGTTTGTTACAACAACGCTTGTCACAAAATCAACCGGCCGGACAAAACCAGGGGGCACAAGCGGGACAGAACTCAGCAGGAGTACCAAACCCTGCACCTGCCCAAGATCAAAATAATAATATTCCTATTCCATTAGCGAATGATATTTATAAGGCACCTAAACCACAACCAAGCAAAGGACCTCAACCACCACCTCCCCCTTCTGCGAACCAACCGGTCGTGGTAAGCCAAAACGATGAAGAGGTAATCAATAATAAAGCCTTTAGAGACATGACAAAAAATTTGTATCCACTGAACACGGAACAAGTTGTGCAACTAAAGCAAATGAATGACACGATGGAATATGCTAAGGCTTCTCCTGTAGGAACACCACCAAAGCCAACAGCAACTTCTCAATTTGTTAACTTATCTCCTGGTTCAACTCCACCTGTGATTCGTTTGGCTCAAGGGTTTGTTTCATCATTAGTATTTCTTGATTCTTCAGGCGCTCCTTGGCCAATTGGAGCCTATGATTTAGGCGATCCTAACGCTTTTAATATTGTATGGGATAAAACCAGTAATACGCTCATGATTCAAGCAACGAAAGCATACAATTATGGTAACTTAGCCGTTCGGTTACGAGGTTTAAATACCCCTGTTATGCTTACTTTAATACCTGGACAAAAAGCAGTGGATTATCGGGTTGATTTACGTGTACAAGGTTATGGACCCAATGCTAAAACAATGCCTTTAGAGACAGGAATTCCTCCTTCAGCGAGTGAATTACTTCTTCATGTATTAGATGGTGTGCCACCTCCAGCAAGCAAGCGCTTGGTGATTACAGGAGGGGATGCAAGGGCTTGGTTAGCCAACGACAGAATGTATGTTAGAACCAATCTTACTATATTGTCACCGGGCTGGTTAGCAAGTATGACCAGCGCAGATGGGACGCATGCATATGAAATGCAAAAATCTCCGGTATTATTAGTTTCCTGGCATGGGAAGGTCATGCAGCTCAAGGTAGAAGGGTTATAAATGGCTGGAAAAAAAGAAAATTTAAAGTCGCTTTTTTCGAATACGCGTACTCGGGTTATTATTATTTTTACATTATCCTTATTAATATTAGCGGTAGTGATAGGGTATATAAAATTGAGAGGAGCTGGTTCTGGACCATCAGCTACAGCTACTCTTAGCCATGCTCCAGGAGCTATTCAATCAATTCCCGGTGTCCTTAATCCTACAGCACAATATGCGAGATTGCAGGAAGAGCAGAATGTCAACCAGGCAGAAAAAGCAGAAAAAACTGGTGGGAGTGCTATTCCAACAATTATCAGAACTCAAGCACTAGGCGAAGGTGTTGGTGTAATTGGTTCACAAGGCGGGCAAACTGGTGTTGGTTTTGTTACCTTAGCTAGAGAAAATGAAGAAGGGGCACAAAAAAGTCTTTGGTTGCAGGCATTACAAAACGGAGGATGCTCTAAAGCTGCTGTGTCCCAGGTGGTAAGTCAAGGAGCTCAATTAAGCGATTTAAAGGGTGCATGCAGTTGCGCACAGCTGAAAGATAATGGTTATGGTTTAAAAGACTTGGGTCAAGTGTGTCCCTGTAAAGAATTGAAAGCCGCCGGATACAATGCAAGACAACTTAAAGATGCAGGTTATAGTGCGGCGCGATTAAAGGATTGTGGTTTTAATGCTTGCGAATTGCGCAACGCAGGATTTACAGCTCAAGAACTTAAGGACGCTGGTTTTTCTGATGATGAACTAAAAGGTGCAGGATACTCTCCAGAGGAAATCGCTAAAGCCAGTGGTTTGCCTAATGGGGTGAATGCCGATGATGTTTTAAAAGCAGGATGTAGTGCTGATGCTTTAACTAAATTGCGCAAGTCAGGTGTTACTGCCTCTGCTATTCGACGTATTAGTGGCTGCAGTGCAGCACAACTCAAAGCAGCAGGTTTTACCGCTAAAGAATTACGTAATGCGGGATTTAGTGCAGCAGATTTAAAAAGAGCGGGTTATTCACCTGAAGACTTAAAGGCAGCAGGATACTCTGCTAGAGACTTATTAAATGCCGGATTTACACCAGAGGATCTTGCTAATTTAGGTTATTCTCCAGCAGATATTAAAGCAGCTGAAACTGAGTTGCCTCCTGGAATTACACCCGATGATGTTAAAAAAGCTGGATGTGATGTTGATTCATTGAAAAAGGAAAGGGCAGCAGGGGTTAGTGCTGCACTTATTAAGCAATATGCAGGATGCAGTGCTGCTGCCCTGAAGGCAGCTGGCTTTACTGCCAATGATTTAAAGAATGCCGGTTTTAGCCCTAAAAATTTAAAAGATGCCGGCTTTAGTGCCGCGGATTTGAAAGCAGCGGGATTGAGCGCAGCTGACTTGAAAGAGGCAGGCTTTAGTGCACAGGCTCTAAAAAATGCAGGATTTAGTCCCGCTGATTTAAGAGCTGCAGGATTTAGTGCAAGAGATCTAAAGAATGCAGGCTTTACTGCTGGGGCATTACAGGCAGCGGGTTTTTCTCCAGCTGATATCAATGCAGCGCCAGGTTTGTTGCCACTTGGAATTACACCTGATGACATCAAAAAAGCAGGCTGTGATGTTGAGGCTTTAAAAAAGGAAAGAGCGGCAGGAGTAAGTGCGGCGCTTATTAGACAATATGCAGGATGCAGCGCAGCACAATTAAAAGCAGCAGGATTTAGTGCAGCTGATTTAAAAGATGCAGGATTCACTGCCGCTGAATTGAAGGCAGCGGGGTTTAATGCTGCAGATCTAAAGGCAGCAGGCTTTAGTGCTGCAGATCTAAAAGCAGCAGGTTTTACTCCTGCAGAATTAAAGGCAGCAGGATATAGTGCCAGAGATCTATTAAATTCTGGTTTTACACCCCAAGACCTCGCCAGTGCAGGTTATTCTCAAGGTGATATCAATGCCGCAGAAGGACAATTACCTCCCGGAATTACACCTGATGATATAAAGAAAGCTGGTTGCGATGTAGAAGCTTTAAAAAGAGAAAAAGCAGCAGGAATTAGTGCTGAACTCATTAGACGATATGCAGGGTGTAGCGCAGCACAGTTAAAAGCAGCTGGATTTACTGCCGCAGATTTAAAAGATGCAGGTTTTAGTGTTAAGGATCTGAAAAATGCTGGCTTTACTCCCGCAGAGTTAAAGTCCGGAGGGTATACTGCTAAGGATTTATTAAATGCTGGTTTTACACCGCAAGCTCTTGCAGGCGCTGGTTACTCGCCAGCAGACATTAATGCAGCACAAGGGCCATTAGCCTCAGGGTTTAACCCAGACGCAATTAAGAAGGCAGGTTGTGATGTAGAGGCGCTAAAAAGAGAAAGAGCTGCAGGAGTGACTGCTGCACTTATTCGACAAAATGCAGGATGCAGTGCCGAACAGTTAAAAGCAGCAGGATTTAGTGCAGAAGATTTAAAAAATGCCGGCTTTAATGCTGAGGATTTAAGAGGTGCAGGATTTAGTGCTGCAGAATTAAAAAATGCTGGTTATAGTGCTGCTGATTTAAAAAATGCAGGATTTACAGCATCAGATTTAAAGAATGCAGGATTTACTGCCAAGGATTTAAAAGATGTCGGGTTTACTGCTTCCGATTTAAAAAATGCGGGTTTTGGTGCCCAATCTTTGCTTGATGCAGGATTTACACCTTCGCAGCTACTTACAGGTGGATATACTAATAAGGACCTGGCAAATGCAGGACTTACCCCAGCAGATACAATTGCAGCGGGGCGAGTTGCAGACTGCAGTGTTGAATCTTTGAAAAAAGCAAGAGCGGCTGGTGTCAGTGCATTGGCAATTAAGAAAACCCTAGGGTGTTCTGCAAAGGCATTAAAGGATGCTGGTTATACAGCTAAAGAGCTCCGAGATGCAGGTTTTACTGCAGCTGAATTAAAAAATGCAGGCTTTAGCGCGAAAGAACTAAAAGCTGCAGGTTTTAGTGCGAAAGAATTAAAAGACGCAGGCTTTAGTGCGAAAGATTTGAAAGATGCAGGCTTTAGCGCGAAAGAACTAAAAGACGCGGGTTTTAGTGCCGCAGATTTAAAAAACGCGGGCTTTAGCGCGAAAGAATTAAAAGATGCAGGTTACACCGCTAAAGAGTTGAAGGATGCAGGTTTTAGTGCTGCTCAACTCAAAGCAGCGGGTTATAGTGCTAAAGAACTAAAGGACGCGGGTTATAGTGCTAAAGAACTAAAGGATGCAGGATTTAGCGCTGCTGAATTAAAAGATGCAGGGTTTAGTGCTAAGGAGTTAAAAGATGCAGGGTTTAGTGCAACACAGCTAAGAGCTGCGGGTTTTGGAGCTAAAGATTTGGTTGATGCTGGTTATAGTGCGGACGATTTAAAAAATGCAGGATTAAGTGCTTCTCAAATACAAGGCGCTGGATATAATCCAATGTCATCAGAAGTGGCTGGTTTAGGCAATCCAAATCTCCAGCAAGGGGCATTCAATCTTAATGGTATACCAACAGTAGGGCAGGGAGCTACGGCTACTACATCGCAAGGTAATGCGAATAACAGTAGTCAGCAGTTGCAAGCAATACTAAATAAGCAGAATCAGTTAGCTGCTGAGCAAAAATACCAACAAAAAATCGCCCAAAAGAGTAGTGATATGTTAAATGCAGCAAATGCATTGTTAAACGATTGGAAAGGTGTGGCTACGCAATCTTATAGTGAAGGAAATAATTCAGAAAAAGCTATAGCTGTTGCTGCAGCGGGTACTGTTGCATCAGGAGGAACAACTACTCAGACCACAACAACAATAGTATCAAATAATGATGTTAATATGATTAAGACTGGTGATGTTCTCTTTGCAGTGATTGATACTTCAGTCAATAGTGATGAGCCAGGACCTATTCTTGCTACTATCATTTCGGGAAGACTTAAAGGTACTAAGTTAATTGGTAGCTTTAATTTGCCTTCAAACGCGAACAAAATGGTTATTACATTTAATACAATGTCAATTCCAGGTGCACCAAAAACAATTTCAATTTCTGCCTATGCAATTGATCCAAATACGGCAAGAACCGCTCTTTCAAGTAAAACCAATAATCATTATCTGATGCGTTATGGTTCTTTATTTGCGTCGTCATTCTTAGAGGGATTTGGAAATGCATTCCAGTCCGCGAATACAACGGTAACTATTGGTGGTACAGGTACCGGGAATAATGTGACCATTGCAAATGGTGTTGGTCGCTCTACCTTGGAAAATGCGGTAATTGCGCTGGCGGATGTTGGTAAGACATGGGGACAACAAGCCCAGGTATTATTTAATACACCTCCTACCGTCGAGGTTTATTCAGGAACTCCCGTAGGGGTTTTATTTACTCAGGACGTAAAAACTATTTAATGGCGGGTAAAAATGGCAGATAATGATCAAAATGATGAATATAAATTCGCTGAACTGGATTCTCTAGAAAATGATTCTATTGAGAATCCTGAATACAGTCCCAAAAGCAGCGCTTCTATGGGGCAAGGCGGAGCTGAACCAAGAAAAAACATTAAGCGTAATGCCCTAATTGCGGTAGGTGTTGTTGTATTCATTATGTTAATGTATAAATTCGTTGGAGGGATCTTCTTTGGAAAATCGTCTAAAGTCCCTACAGAGGAAAGTATAACTCCTGCTCCTGTAGCTGAAATCACACCCACTCCTCAGCAGCCCCAGCAGATTCCTGAAACGGAGATTCCGCAACAGCCAATAGAACAGCCTCAAGTGCAACCAATACCACAACCCGTTGTTCAAGAGAGCAAAGAGTTAAAACAAAAAGTAGCCTCAATTGAAGCGACACAGCAAACAGTTCAAACAGAAGTTAGTTCAGTAAATCAGCAAGTGGGCAATGTGAACAATAATGTCAATGCTCTAAGTGCACAAATCTCTAAACTTAATCAGGTAATTAGTGATTTAAGCAATCAAGTGGCAAAACAATCTGAAGAAATTAATGTGTTGATGGAACGTACGAAACCTAAATTAATCAAAAGGATAATTCATGTTCAACCAGCAGCACCACAAATTATTTACTATATTAATGCAGTAATTCCTGGTCGAGCTTGGCTAATTGGCACAAATGGTTCTACACTTACAGTAAGAGAAGGATCAAAAATCGAAGGATATGGGGTAGTTAAACTAATCGACTCTTTACAGGGTCGCGTGTTAACAAGCTCAGGTCGAGTAATTAAGTTTAGTCAAGACGATAGTTGAGGTTTAGTATGGCTGATACATGTACAGGCGGAACAGCAGCGTGTTGGTTATCAAGTGAAATAAACATTCTGGTGAATGTTGCAAATAATTTAATACCTGTAGAGCGTTTAATTACAGGAGGTGCTTATCTTATTGGTTGTGCTTTTTTATTTAAGGCGATTTATAGTTTAAAGGTATATGGTGAAGCACGAACAATGATGTCGAGTAATTCGAGTATCAAAGAGCCTATAATTTATTTGTTTGTTGGTGCGCTATTTATTTATTTTCCATCTGCATTTGAAACAATGATGCAAACCACGTTCGGTTATACAAATGTTCTTCAGTATGCACCAACAGGTGGCAGTAACCCAACGCTGGATACGCTTTTTGGTACTTCAAGTCCGGTTGGAAGATCGCTGACTATTATTATTCAAGTCATTGGCTTAGTTGCCTTTGTAAGGGGGTGGGTGTTGATTGCACGTTCTGCTTCACAGGGACAACCACCAGGAGGGACTGGAAAGGGTTTGGTCCATGTTTTTGGAGGAATATTAGCAATTAATATAGTAGGTACTATTCAAATGATTAATAATACATTGTATGGTTCTTAATTGTACAAATTGTTTTGTTTAATTTTAAAATTGGGGAGAAATATGGTGAAAAGTAAAGTCATGAGTAAATCAAGTTATAAGTATTGGTTATCCAGTATGGTTTGTTTGGGCATTTTGGCTTTAGTCAGCCAAGATGCGGCAGCAGGTGGTATGAGTGTAGGTGCTATGGCATCACAAATTACCTCATCATTTACAAACTTAACCAAATTAATCACTGCTGGTTCTTATCTAGCTGGTCTAGGGTTTTCCATTGGTGCGATTATGAAATTTAAGCAGCACAAAGATAACCCAACCCAAATTCCAATAGGAACACCGATTGCTTTAGTTTTTATCGCAGCTGCGTTATTGTTCCTGCCTTCAATACTAGGCGTTACTGGATCAACAATGTTCGGCTCAAGCGGTGGTAAAACAGCTGGTCCTACTGGTACCGTTTATACTAGTGGCTAGAAATGGCTTGCTTGTATCATAATGGGATTAGTTTCAAACATCCTCTCTCAAAATGAGAGAGGATATTTTAATAAATAGACAGCGAATAATTGCCAGTAAAAATAGAGCATTCAGGTGAGCCAAGAATATGGCGGTTAATCAAGAAAAATTTAAATTAAAATTAATGGCTACGCCAGGTTCATGGCGTTTGTATTCAGCCAGAAAGGTTGATGAACGATTTAAAGCTTTTGAGCAAAAGATATTTCAAAGAGACAGATACACCTGTAAATTCTGTGGATTTCAGGCTCGATTATTTCAAGAAATAGTAAATCTTGATAATAATTATACGAATAATAAAGTAGATAATTTAGTGACAGCATGCTGCTTTTGCGCGCAATGCTTTTTTATTGAGTCAGTAGGAGTGGGTGGTTATGGTGGAGGAACTTTAGTTTATCTTCCAGAGCTTACCCAAGCTGAATTAAACAGTTTATGCCATGTACTATTTTGTGCTATTACCAATGACACAGGCTATAAATCAAGTGCGCAAAATATTTACAGAGGATTCAAATTTAGATCGCAAATGGTTGAAGAAAAATTTGGTGAGGGAACAAGTGATCCAGCTATATTCGGTCAACTTCTAATTGATGCGGGTATACAAGATGATGAACGAAGATCTAAGTTATTTAAAAATATACTTCTATTGCCTTCCAGAGCAAAATTTCGCAAACAAATTGAAAAATGGGCTGCTAGTGCTTTAGAAGAAATTTCAAGTTAAATGTGAGGAACACAATGGCGCATTGGTCAGAATCTTTTTTCGAGGGAGTAGATACTTTCTTTGCCTGGCTAAGTACTTCGCTTAAGCAAACAACAGAATCATATATTGATTTAGAAACAGCTGATAGTCCGACTGTATTAGTAAATCATGATGGTTCTTTATTGTCTGTTTTAAAAATTGAAGGCATATCAGCACTTGCAGGAAGTGTAGAGTTTGAACATTTAATCTCAGGGTTAACAAACGCATTTCAAGCTGCTATGGGACGCCCGGGACATGCTTTACAAGTCTATTTTAGTCATGATAAGCAAAATATAAAAAAGCTAATAAATGACACTTATGAGCCAGCAGTTGCAACAGCTAAACGACTCGAATTGAATTTAACTGATTTATTTGAAGAACGAGTCAACTACATGTCATTGTATTGTGCAGAGGAACGCACTTATTTTGTGCTCATTACACGACCATTTAATTTAACTTCCGAGCAATTAAAAGCGGCGAATAAAGCCAAAACACAGATGATTAAGGAGCTCAAAGCGCCTCCTTTCAAGAATACCCAAACTCTTTATGCGGCAATACCTGAATTGCGTGATACCCACGATGCCTATGTTCGCTCTATTATGAATGATCTTGGGTCTTTGAATATTTTCGCGAAATTAATGGAAGTTCATGATGCGCTGCATGCCATCCGTATGACTGCAGATCCAGATTATACGGCTGATGATTGGCGTGCGAGTTTACCAGGTGACAAAGTTACAATTAGAGAAATCAATCAGTTTGAGGGTGATGCTTCTGACTTATTATGGCCTTCGCTAGCAAAACAAGTCTTTCCTCGTGATGCAGAAGTATTAGATCTGCGCACAATTAGGGTTGGGGATAAAATTTACTCATCAACATATATTGATTTATTTCCAAAGGATATAAGACCTTTTATTCATTTATTTGCACGTATATTACCGTCTCATGTGCCATGGAGAATTTCATTTCTCATTGAGAGTGAAGGACTTTCAACCATTAAACTAAAAGGGCTTTTATCCGCAATTTTGAGTTTTAGTTCTGCACAGAACCGCCTGATTAGTGATTCGGTCAATTTATTAAAATACATACATCTTAATACGGATGAATCAATAGTTCGCTTACGAGTTGTTGCAACAACTTGGGCACCTGAAGACAAATTAGCTTTATTGCGTCAAAGAAGTTCGGAGTTAGTGAAAGCGATTGAAGGTTGGGGTTCAACAGATGTCTCTGAAATTTGTGGAGATCCTTTTGGCGGATTTGTTTCTGGCATGCTAGGGGCTACTCTCAACAGCACCGCAGTTCCCACAGTTGCTCCTCTTAGCTCTGTCATTTCCATGTTACCAATAACACGCCCTGCTTCACCTTGGACTAAAGGAGCATTGCTTTTTAGAACACCGGATGGTAAGCCTTGGCCTTTCCAACCTGGATCAACGGAACAAACCACCTGGATTGATTTAGTTTATGCACGCCCTGGTTCTGGTAAATCTGTATTATCAAATGCGATCAATCTTGCTTTATGTTTATCCGGTGGTTTATTACGCCTACCGCGCATCGCAATCATTGATATTGGGCCATCAAGTAGTGGACTTATTTCATTATTAAAAGAAGCATTGCCAGCTTCGAAACGACATTTAGTTGCTTATCATCGTTTAAGAATGACACCAGAATATTCTATTAATCCTTTTGATACGCAATTAGGTTGTCGGTATCCTACTGCATTAGAGCGTGCATTTTTAGTTAACTTTATTACTTTGTTAACCACACCTTTAGGTGCTGAAAAACCTTACGATGGTATGCCTGATCTTGCAGGTATGGTGGTGGATGAATTATATAAAAGCTTAGCTGATGAATATAATCCTTCACCTTATTCTCCTGGGGTTGAGGAATTTATTGATAGTATTTTGGAGGAAATTGGTTTTGTTCGCGATTCAAAATCAACATGGTGGGAAGTAACAGATTCACTTTATTCAGCTGGTTTTACCCATGAAGCTCTGTTGGCACAACGATATGCGATGCCTTTATTGGCTGATGCCGCATCAATTTGTAGAACCCCATCTATTGAAGATTTATATGAAAGAATCACTGCTCCTACTGGCGAATCACTAATCAATGCATTTTCGAGAATGATCTCTGCGGCAGTTCGCGAATATCCTATATTGTCACGCGTTAGCAGTTTTGACATCGGAGATGCACGTGTTGTATCTCTAGACCTGGATGAAGTGGCTAAAAGCGGGGGGGATGCAGCGGATAGACAAACTGCGGTTATGTATATGTTGGCGCGTTATGTTTTAGCGAGACATTATTATTTAACTGAAGAAAGTTTAAATAATATTCCAGAACAATATAAGGAATATCATAAGCAAAGAGTACAGGAAATTCGCGAAGATCATAAACGGATCGTTTATGATGAGTTCCATCGTACTTCAAAGTCTTCCGCAGTTCGTGAGCAGGTAATTATTGATATGCGGGAAGGACGTAAGTGGAAAGTACAAATCGCATTACTTTCACAGTCGGTAGAGGATTTTGATCCTGTAATGATAGATTTCGCTACTTCCATTTACATTATGGATGCAGGCCCATCGCAAGCGATAGAAAAAACAACGTCAATATTTGGACTTTCTGATACGGCAAAAACAGCCTTGCGTACGAGAGTACATGGACCTAGAGAGGGGGGGGCAACCTTTTTGGCGCAATATGCCACTAAAACTGGTGTAAATGTGCAGTTACTGACTCTTACCTTAGGACCCGTAGAGTTATGGGCCTTTAGTACTACAGCTGAAGATGCTACGGTGCGTAATCACTTATATCGTCACCTTGGTCCTGGTGAGGCTAGACGTCTTTTGGCAGTATTATTTCCTAATGGCTCAGTTGCCAGAGAAGTCGAAAATCGATTAAATACGATGAAAGAAAAAATTGGTTTAATTGAAGATGAAATGAAAGAAAGCATTATTGAACAATTAATCAATGATATTCTTGATGCATATTCGAAAAATCCTGATGTTAGGAGTTTACCCGCTAAAATCATTTAAGGCTTTATAAAGGGGGTTTTATTGGTAAGGTAATAATTACCTTTAGGCCCCCTTGGATATTATTAGTGAGCGTAATATCTCCTTGATGCATTTGAATAATTTCACGAGCTATGGTTAATCCAAGACCAGTTCCACCGGTGCTGCGTGAACGAGAACTCTCACCACGATAAAACGGCAAGAAAACTTGCTCTAGATCTGATTCTGCCAATCCCGGTCCTTGGTCTGTAATTGTAATTTCTATTTTATTTTCTGAACAAGAAAGAGCAATCATGGCCTTATAGCCATAATGCACTGCGTTATTAATTAAATTATTAAAAGCTCGTTTAAGTAAATTAACAGTCCCATAATAAACTAATTTGGGCTTGTCACTAATAAAACTTACATCATAATTGAGTTCAATAGCATCTTCACTTAATGAAGAAATTAAGGCGACTAGATCAAACAGCTGGGGTTTTTCTTCGATATTTATATCTCTAAAATAATCGAGTGTTTCTCGAATCATAAGCTCCATTTCATTGATATCAGCCAGAATTTTGCTGTAATTAGGATCATTTTCTAGATATTCTGCTCGCAATTTTAAACGGGTAAGTGGTGTGCGTAAATCATGTGAGATTGCAGTCACTACGCGAGTACGATTTGCCAAAAGTTTATTCACTTTTTCTTGTAGATCATTAATTTTTTTAAAAATAGCTCTTTGATCCTGATTTCCAGTTATGGGAATAGGTAACCAATTTTCTTGATGCTCACTATAATGAAGACTTTGAATTAAGGTATGTATTGGCTGATTTAATGTTTTAACGGCCCAGTAGTTAATAAAAAATAAGACACCAATTAAGATAAGAAATAAGCTAATTACTGAGTTTGTGTCTCTGGGGAAAGGAGAAATAACGCGAACGTTAAGCCAATTATTTTCTTTTATAAATGCGGAAAATTCTAGTTTATTATTTTGTTTGATTAAATTAAAAAGTATAGAGGTCTTTAAAGTCAACAGAGCATTTTTATTGAATAAAGGTTTAGACGATAAAGTTATTTCTGCCCAGGACGTACTTCGATTGCGTAAAATTACAGGCCATAAAGATTGAGGATTTTTTTGCAAGAGCGTTACTAACTGGACTAAAGAGCGAACAGCTTTAGGAGGAAGAGGAGAGCGAATATTTTCATAATAATAATTACCCAGCTGCATAAAAGAAAAAATAATTAAAAGGTTGCCTAAAATTAATCCAATTAATGTTTTTTTTGCTGTTTTAGTAAGTTGACTCATGACAAATCAACCTTAGTTTTGAATTGATAACCTCCTCCCCGTATTGTTAATAATAATCGAGGATTACGTGGATCAATCTCTATTTTTTTACGCAAGCGTCCAATTAAGACATCAATTGTTCTATCTTGCGAGTCAAAATTCTTATCATATAATAAGTCCATTAATTGATCACGGCTTAAAATACGTCCAGGATGTTCTAAAAAAATGATTAACAGCTCATATTCGCGATGGCTTAAAGGAATTGCAACAGAATCTTTATCGATCAGGGAATGTGTGTTGCGATCAAGAATCCAATTATCGAAATGTATTTGTTGTAACGGGGTAAGTTTTTTACGATCAATCTCAAGTTCGCCTTGAGTTCGACGTAATTGTGCTTTGACTCGGGCTAATAATTCACGAGAGCTAAAGGGTTTAGATATATAGTCATCTGCTCCCAACTCTAATCCTGCAACCTTATCTGCGATGCTGTTTGCTGCACTGAGCATAATAATAGGCATACTGTGTGTTTGACGAATCATCTGACATAAATGCAACCCATCGATTCCTGGCAACATAATGTCTAAAATAATCAAATCAAAATTATGTTCTCTTAATAGCTGCTTGATGTTCAAACCATTCAACGTCCAGGTGGTTCGAAATCCATTTTTAATTAAGTAGTCATTAATCAAATGCGTAATTTCTTGATCATCATCGATAATCAATATATGACTTTTTCTTGTGCTCATGAATCACCTGATCAGAATAGATAGAACATAGGCGCTACATATAATTTTGAAGAGATTATGCATGAAATTCACGCATTATTTCTCCATCTTCATTATATACCAATAAATTCTTTTGCATTTAGTATTGTAACATTGTTGTTACAAGAAACAGTTTATTTGTCATATTCCTATTACATTGATTCATTACACTCAATATTGAAACAAATAGGAGAAAAAAATGAATATTAAGCGGTTTTTATTAATTAATAGTATGGCTTTGAGCTTATTGGGGACATCACTTGCATCAGCCCAATCAATGACAAGTAGTGCTGCTACTTCTGCGACTCAACCGTCACAATACCGCCAATCTATTAGCAAAATATTGACACCTCAACAGCGCGCAGAGCTGGTTAAAATTAAGAAGAATTTGCGCGCTCAAATGATTCCTTTAGTTAAAGAAAAACGTGCACTTAGTTTGCAAATAAAAGGTAAAATAGCTACTCCAAATGCGAAATGGAGCGATATTTCTGGCTTGCTGGAAAAAAGAAACGCTGTGGAACTGAAAATCAGCACATTATTGGCTAAGACTCAATTACAAACCTACCAGAAATTGGGTATTTTATTGCCGATTCATCATCGCCATCATTATTGTCACAACCAAAATAAAAATGTGGCAAAAAAATAATAAATTACTGTAACATGGTTTCGTATTCAAATACGAAACCAATTTATTTTTCACTGGGAACATCGCTCACTATTCGAGATAAAATAGACCCACAAAGAACTGAAGGATATAAATCAATTTCTTAAAACAGCACATTTATCAGAACTAACAATAAGTCTTTGCACAGATGAATCTTGTGTATCAAACATAATAAGCATCAACAAACTCTAAACTCCAAACCATTCGCACTAAAAATATGATCTTTTTAGGGAATTTAACTTGACAAAGCGAATTAATTTTGGCCAGATTGGAGGGTATAGGAAAAAAGGAGAATGGAATGAAATTAAAAATTGATAGAACCTCATTTTTTAGCTCCTCTAAATCTCATAAAATGACTATAGAGACGGAACAGGAACTTCATTTAACCCGAGCAGCTTGTGCTATCCAACGATGGTGGAAGCAGTTGCATCTCAAACAAACCGCTTTAGACTCAATTCACTATGTTCACGATATGATGTCACTTGAACAAGCCCATCAGAATTCTTTTCCTCAATTAGAACAATTCATTCTGACGCCTAAGGCATTAAAGACAACTCATCAGTTGTTAATTCATCTGGAACAAGCTAAAGATGTAATTTTACCCTCTCGCATGAGTTTCTCATATGTGTACCAAGCTGAGCGCCAATTCTTAGCAGCTTATATGATTGTAAGTAAATCTAAATTTCTCTTTGAAGCTCCCACAGATATTGACGAACTGTTGTTATCACGCGCCGAGGAAATGCTCCAGTCTTTTGAGGAGTTATGCGCATATATGAGTCATGTTTATGTGCACGAAGATGCGTACTCCACATCACCACTGGCAGAAAGCACTCCTTTTGCAGATCAGGTACTTTCTGGTTTAAATAGTGGAAGAATAAAAAGTGATCATCTTTTTATAACAGGGGGGAGAGATTATTTAGAGTCTTTTCATGCCAAGCAAATGGCTTATTATGAAACATTCACTGAATGGGAATCTAACAATCGTAATAAGCTTGCAAGAATTTTGGTCGCAAAATATTTAGAAATAGAATCGCATAGGTTTAGAGCACTACATAGCCTTGATCCAAGAATGCTTGAGCTATATGAAGGCTATGGTAATCAACAAGAAACACTAAGAAATAGGCTTCGATTTTTACTGGGTGAGGAAGGCATTCGCATGCTTTCAGACGAATCAAATAAACTTCAAGATTCACTTGAGGCGAACAAATGGATAACCTCTCCTAACGATGCATTGATCCACGAGCTCGCATTAAATCCAAAATTACTCCTTACTTCTGAGGCTTGCACCGTACGTCCACAAAAAGATATTAATGCGGCAATAGCAGCTTTAGCACAAGAGAGTACGAATGTAGATTTGCTCCTTGATGTATTGAGCGAAATACGCAATACATTATCGATGTTTACTCCTAATAACAGACAACAACTCATTAAATTACAGCAAACTTTTGGTCAAGAAGCGATGAAAACCCAAATCGAAACATTGGGTTTACAAGAGGGGCTACATGTAATCATTACCGCGTTGTTTGAACAAATTCAACTTTTAGAATCGCCAGCACATTTGCAAGAGACGAAGCTTTTCCTTAAAGATTTGAATCAACGAATGAATGGAACTGAAGACAGGGGCATCCTGCTAAGAGAAGCCCTCGATTATATTTATTATAAAATGTCACAAATTAATTTAGAGCTTAATAATTTTCAAATTAATCAATCACGTGAATTAATTTCGAAAAATATCGTTGCTTTTGAACAAAGAAAATTCCAGGAGCGATTATCTGGAAAGCAATTTAATCTTCAATTTGTTTTGGGATGGATTGATAAGTTTGTCAGTGCACCACAAGATTATCGACTTGACCTACCCATTCTATGTTCACGACATCTTGGTTCTTATGTATCTTCGGCATTATTAGTGGCAGTTTTGCAGCAACCCGAAAGCACGGTATTACAAACTATCCCTGAGACTTTCTATCTGGATCGCATCAAGATAGTCAATTGGAATGCGCAATATCATAATTTAATTTATACAGCCACTGCCTTAGGCTATTTGGAAGCATTCTGTCACGAATATGGTGTGATGATTTCTTCTGAGGATTTATTGCAACAAAAAAATAGATTACTTCGTGCATTAGAAGCAGGAGCACTAAATACCTCTCAGGAAAAAGCAGATGATCTTATAGCAATCATCAGTCAAGTGTTAATAAAAAATAAAAAGGAGTTAACAGTTACAGACCAAGCCACTCTCAAGGCATTAGTAGAAAAATGTTGCTTAGGTACGAATCAAGTTAGCCAAGTTATTAATAAACGTTTAGGGGAACAGTTGTCATTATGTTTATTGAAAGGCTATCTACCAGAGCAAGCTACTCCTTTAGTTAAAAGGTATCGTTTAGAATCAGAGCTTAATAAGTTAGGTAAGGAGATAGTGCCTGTACTTCGCTTGCATACCAAAGTTCATGGTACGTTTTATCAACAGCAAATGGAACAATGTTTATGGAAGCCGCTGTTTGGTGTACTGCGACAATCTGAAATTCCCACTGCACTTCCTAGCTTACTTTCACCGGAACGGGAGACTATTTGCAGTACCCATACTTTGATACATAAACTTGCTTTCGTCCTTAGTGGATTGGCATTAATTCAACAAGCGGTTGTTTATTCCGATATGTGGAATTTAAATCTAACGATAAAAAATGCCACTTTAAAAGAACTTGCTGATTCATTTGGCTTAATTGACATGATAAAAAATTCAAATGGTACTAAAGACACTATTGAAAGCAGACTGATGGAGCTGATGCAGCATGTTGCCAATGAATATGAACTTCCTTATGAGGCTGCGGATAAGCACAAAATGGCACGGATGATGCGTTTGGCAAAAGATGAAAAATCGTTGGGTTGTAAAGCATTTCTGGATGAGTTGAGCAATCAGATAAAGCAGTTTGCAATGGAAAATAAAGCTCAAAGTAATCCTGGTAATCTAGTTGGAGAGTTTAGCGAGGAGCTCAGTCAAATTGGTATAAAAACAAAGGAGTTGATTCAACAAATTAAAGACGCGCATCACCCAGATGAAACACCCCCAGAAGCAGTGAGTATTCCTATGCTTCGAGCAGGAAGAGTAATTGGAGAAATGTAATACAATTGAATAAAAAAATCGATTGTGGTGTGTTAGCGTATTTATATTACATCAGCACATTTTTCAATGACAATTTGTGCCACTAATTCTGCAAATAAGTTGTAGCTTTGTATTCTGTGGGAAGTGGCGCGCCAAGCGACACCAATTTGTCTGTAGGGATGATCATTTTTCAAGGGAACAGCAACTAAATCCGTGTTTGTCAGAATACGGCTGTTAATTGCCAAGTTAGGCAAAAAAGTAATGCCTGGTTGATGATTTACCATTTGGATTAAGGTATGCAAACTGGTGGCAAAAAACGAATTGATTTTTTCACTTTCTTTAAGTTGGCAGGCTTGTAGCGTATGTTCAGTCAGGCAATGTTCCTTTTCCAAGAGAAAGATACTGTTTTCCGGAAGCTTTGTTATTTCCGTATCAAATCCTTGATGCAACCAACTTCTAGGTAAAACAAGTTTAAAATAATCATTACATAATATTTTTGTTTGGAAGTTTGCTGTTGGATAGGGGAGAGCCAATATAACAAGATCAAGTTTTCCTTCCCCCAAGTAGTTTAAAACATTATCGGTTGTATCTTCTCTGATGAATAGAGATAAATCAGGATAGAGCTGCTGACATAACACTTGAAGGTCATTTAAAATAAATGGGGCAATGGTAGGGATAACGCCAAGATAAAATTTTCCCTGCATTGCTTTCCCCTGATTTTTAGCATAATCAACTAATTCATTGTTTTGTTGAAGTATTAGTCGCCCACGACGCACAATTTCTTCCCCTAAGGAAGTAAATAGAAATGTTTTATGATCTCTTTCCAGCAACGGAGCATCTAAAGTTTCTTCAAGATTGGTAATTGCAGCACTCAAAGTGGATTGGCTAATAAAACAAGCCGTAGCCGCACGACCAAAATGTTGATGATCATATAGAGTAATCAAGTAATGGAGTTGTTTTAAACTAATTAATTTATTCATCGCTTTTTTCGATTAATCAAATCGATTTTATTCACTTTATATAATTATACACCCTATCTATAATTTAATTAATTAATCAATGAGGAGAAATTCATGTTAACTATTGGTCAAAAAATCCCAGAGTTTTCTGTAGTTGCTGTAAAACCAGGATTTAATAATCATGAGGAAAATGGGGTAAGTGCTTTTGAAACTATTACTGAAACAAGCTTTCCAGGTAAATGGAAAATAGTATTTTTCTACCCTAAAGACTTTACTTTTGTATGCCCAACAGAAATTGTTGAGTTTGCAAAATTAAATGGTGAGTTCAATGATAGGGATGCAGTCGTATTAGGAGGAAGCACAGATAATGAATTTGTGAAATTAGCTTGGCGCAGAGAACATAAAGATTTGCATAAGCTTAATCAATATAGTTTTGCAGATGTCCAGGGAAAATTAACGGATGGTTTGGGGGTGCGTGATGAAGAAAGTGGTTGTGCGTTAAGAGCAACATTTATTATTGATCCCAACAACGTGATTCAGCATGTTAGTGTGAACTCACTCAATGTAGGACGTAATCCTCAAGAAGTTTTACGTATTTTAGATGCTTTACAAACGGATGAGTTGTGTCCTTGTAATCGCCAAATTGGTGGCGAAACATTATAAAACAAGATACTCCTGCCAATGAAGCAGGAGTGTTTTTAAAGGAGCGGATTATGTCTATTGAACAATTAAAACAGGCGATTCCTGATTTTGCTAAAGACATTCGTCTTAATTTGAGTACTCTGTTTGGTAATATTGCTCAGTCTGGTTTAACTGATGCTCAATTTTATGGTGTCGCATTAGCTGTAGCTTATACCTTAAACAATAAAAGTCTGATCAATGCGATTAAAACAGATGGAGCAATTCATCTTTCATCTGAGTTAGAACAGGCTGTAAAAACAGCAACCGCTCTAATGGCCATGAATAATGTATATTATCGTGCAATTCATTTAGCAGAAAATAAGGAACTTTCCACTTTGCCAGCTCATTTGCGTATGAATGGCATGTTAAATCCTGGTGTGTCCAAAGCTGATTTTGAGTTGTTCGCATTGGCAGTATCTGTGATTAATGGGTGTGGCATGTGCATTAGTTCACATGTAAAACAATTATTAGAGCATGGGTTGGATAAACTTGCTGTGCAATCGGTACTTCGTATTGCTGCTGTTTTAAATGCTTCATCATTTGTTCTGACACTTGATGAATGAAATTTAATTAGGTTTTTGATTACTAGAGTGTCAAAAGTCCATACGTCGCGCTTAATGCGCGACAGCCCAGACAGAAAAATCTAATATTGGTACAAATTGATTCGTATCACCGTTTGAATCTCATGCATGAAGTTGAGTCCTCTTTGAAATGGTGCCGTTTCGACTATCGTTGATTGACCTTAAAAATACAACAGATATGATGTTCACGCAGCTATATGCTGGACGTGCTATCAAGACAATAAA
Source organism: Legionella sainthelensi (assembly GCF_900637685.1). Taxonomy (NCBI): domain Bacteria; kingdom Pseudomonadati; phylum Pseudomonadota; class Gammaproteobacteria; order Legionellales; family Legionellaceae; genus Legionella; species Legionella sainthelensi. The sequence continues at coordinate 3,231,587 of NZ_LR134388.1, read as the reverse complement.
TGTCCCAAAGTATGTAACAATGCCATATCGTCAGAATGATTAAGTTTTCGGGTAACAACTTCTCGAGCTATAGTGATTAACTAGGAATCAATTTATGCACAACAAAGAAAATTATGAACAAGAAGATCCAAAAACAAATTCAACACGCTTTGGACAAATAATTATGGGTAAAATTGAATCAAAGTGCGCTGTATTCTAATCGCATGATTTACTTGTGATCATTTCTTTCTGTATAAAAAATAGTTGTAATCGCCACGAAAGTAAAGCAATCCAGTTCTAACTGTCAATGTGAGAGCTTCTGGATTGCTTCGCCTTGATTTGCAAAAACTAAAATATGTATTAATAATGTTCTTTGTCTAAAATACCGGGAGTCATTTTTGCATTGGATTAGGCGTCTTGCCAGCCTTCCGGCTCTAAAGGAATGATTATCCATAAGATAATATAGGCAATAAATGCAGCGCCTCCAAGTAAGAAAAAGATAACAAAAATTATTCTTATCCATACTGGATCTACACCAAAATAAATACCTAATCCGCCGCATATCCCAGCAATTTTTCGATCTTTACGTGAACGCCATAGTTTTTTATAAGGTGGATGGTTACGCATAACTTACCTTGATGTTGAGTGTGTAAACCACTTTTTTCCCTCCACAAAACGGGCAATCATCATGCAGCTTACACTGTTACATGTTACATTAAGCATTGTAGCAAGTGGATCAATGATAATACTTATTGCAGCAATAATCATTAAAACTGAGGGAGGAAATCCATAAACACTTAAAATGAGTAGTTCTCCAAGCATTCCTCCACTAGGAATTGCCCCCATCACGGTGCCAACTAATAACGAAACTCCTAAGGCACTGAGTAAAACACTAGGTTCAGAAAAATTTAAATGAAAAATTCCAAACAAAAAAGCAATTTTGAAAACCCCACCTATCACTGAACCATCTTTGTGAATAATAGTGCCCAAGGGAATTACTGTTTCGTAAATTTCTGGAACAACTTTCATTTTTTTGACGGCAATTAAATTGGCAGGAATGCTTGCAGCACTACTGCATGTTGCAATTGAGGTAACTGCAGGTAGGAAGATATTACGCCAAAATAATCTTATTCCTTGAGTTTTACCTGCGAAATAGGCAAAAAAGGTATTGATAAGGATAAAATATATGAGTCCAAAAGAGTAATAAAGAATGCCAACCCGAAGATAATTTGTCATTAATTGCGGGCCTAAATCATGAACTAAAACGGCAAAATAAGCAAAGAAACCAAGCGGAGCATAATACATGATTAATGTAAAAACACGCATGAAAATCTCTTCGCCTGCTTGTAAAAAATCAGCGCATTGCTTTCTTTTTTCATTCGTATTGGATGCGGCAAGTCCAACAAAGATGGAAAAGACGATTAAAGCAAGAATATGTTTATGAGATAGTAAATGACTGAATTCCGAAACAGTAAAAATTTCTGGAATCTGATCTAAAAAACTCAGGGTGGACGTTTTTGTAAAAACAGTCAATGGTAAAACAACATTTTGAGCTGGTGGAAAGAGATTTACCACAAAAAGAGCATAAATTGCTGCGATGATACCCGTAAATAAAAAAGTAATTGTCATATAAAAAGCAATTTTGCTTAATTGTCCCATAGAACCGATACGTGCAATGGCGGAACTGACACTAAAGAAAATTAATGGAACAATTGCCGTAAAAATGAGATTAAGAAAAAGGTCACCAAAAGGTTTTAAATAATGAGTCGCTTGGCCAAAGAAACAACCGGTGAGCCCTCCCAGGAGAATTGCTGCAATTAAAATCAGCGAAAAAAGATAAGATTCAGAAACTTTTTTTGCTCCAGTCATTGGCTCAATGTCCTCAAACATGTTTTTTATTTTTGATTCAGAAATGTCTATTGTATCTCTTTGCTTATAGTGAGCGCCAGATCAGGATTTTTCTAAATTCATAGCAATATTTGATCGTAAAATGCATTCATTGAATTAATAATTTGCAACATGTATAATGCGAGGCGCTTATAATGTAACCCACTTGGAGGATCGTTATGCCCGCAGTTAGCCCTGTAGTTTACAATCAAGCTAATCTTTTCTCTTGGCAACAAGAGCTACCTCAAGTCCAGTCACAAATATTGGAAAAATCACGCATAATCGAAGAACAAAGACAGCTTCTTAGCCCACTTCAACGGCAGTTGGACACCACAAACCGGCTTATCTCAATCACGCAAAGCCAACTTACTAATGCAAATATCAGCGCTACTCAAGATATGTTGCATCATATGCATGATCATCACCATGATCGTCACCACCATCATCATAGAGATGGAGTGCTGCATTATGTAGGGGATTTCGCAAGAGAATGGAACAGAAGTCAATTACAAACGGAATTAGGGCGTTTACAGGCGGAGCGTATCTCACTCCAAAATCAAATGCGACCTTATGAGCGAGTAATCAATGAAACTAATGCTGAACTGACTCAGCTTAAATCCCGTAAATCATTTTTAGACAACCATATACTTGTTGCTGGAATATTTTTACGGACTCTGCAGGAAAATCCTTTAGAGTTAGTGCAAACATTAGCCAATAGGCTGCAAAAAGCATTTATTGATTACGAAGATACCCATCTTACAGGTCTTTCTCCGCAGGTACGAATTAGTTTGATTGCTGCACGTTATGGATTAGGTGAGTTAACTCGTTATGAAAGTGGATATAATCCTGAGGCATTGCAATTTCAGTCAACGCATAGAGCCAACTATTTGCGCCTATGTGGCTTTATCTGGGATCTGTATTCTCGAGTAAGACAAGAAAACCTAGATACTGCATTTGAAAAAACGCTAGCGGAGCTTGTGGAAAGTACTCACGTGCTTCAACATGGGGATTTGCCTGATCAGTGGCAAACAAATTACAGTGCAAATGCATGGTTTGAGGTATCTAAAAACGCAAACTTAGGAGTTTTTGCAATTCAACCTGGACAATTAGACAATATAGAAGAGCAAATTTTTAATGACAAGTTGGTTCATTTAAAACGAAACAATGTTTTATCCAATAATATACAAAAGCATATTATGAATGCGGCTGAATTAATTGAGGCCGAAGTCGCAATGAAAAAACAAAAACACGAATACATCGATTACCATTTTTATGGTCGGACAGTTTGTGTTTTAACAGATGCGCTCAATAACCCTAATGATTTGCAAGCTGTAAAACGTTTAGGTGATATTGCTGAATTTGCTTCTGGAAGTCCTTCAGTAGGGAAACAAGTGTTAGGTGGTTTACTTATTGCTCTAGGCGTATTACTGATTGGGGCAAGTATCGCTGGTTTGGTAACGACATTTGGTTCTAGCTCAGCATTAAGTGCTGTAGGAATAGCTTTGGGGCTGAGTTTATTGCAAACCCAAGTTGTTTTAGGAGTAACCTCTACCATAGCTGCTGCCACAGGAATTGGATTAACCTTTTTTACAGGTCCAAACACACTCAAATCTGGACAACGCCAAGGTTTATCTCAAGGACTTATTGATGTTAAAGAAGATGTGGAGCATTCTGTTACCTACCACTAATTCATGTCTTGCATGGGAATATTTTGCCATGCTCTATACTTTAAGTATGGCAAAAAACTTTGGGCTTGAGTAAAAGCCCAATTTCTTTTATTTCTAGGATAATCAAGATGATGCATCAATATTTCTTTAGACAACGAACTTCTTCGGAAGTGCATGAAACAAAAACTGAAGAATGCTGTATTCAAATCCCTTCTTTGAGCGATATCGAACAAATGCATGGAATGCCTGCTGGTGCTGAAGAAGATCAGTTCAATCGCTTAAAACATATGACCCAATTAATCACAGAGATTAGCGACAATGACTCTGCCTTATCCGTTATGAATACAGATCAAGTCAAGCTGCCTCGCTGTTGGAGTCAATTATTTGCAGCAATGTATAAAGGAGATGCACAAGCCGCATTAAGGTGTTTTGCCAAAATTCCTAGAGAAGACACGATACTTAACGCAGTACTAACAGTCCATTCCCCAGAATATCTGCAACACATTATTATGGATTGTATCCAAGCCCAGCCTAAGGGACAGAAGCAATTAAACTCAGATATTGTGATTACACCTAAAACTTTAGAAGTCTTAATTAAAGATATCGCGATGACCTTAGAACACTCAGGGAAAATTCATTTTTCTTTTGGGCTGCCTACGCATCATGCTTATGGTAGTGAAGGTAGTGGGTTTTGTATTTTGAATAAGACAGCGATAGTCCTTAAGCATGTTCAAAGTTCGCACATAGAACCTATGAAACACATTATTGTAGGAACAGATGTTAACCGTGATGATGGTTTGTGCCATATTTTAATGAACTCTGCGACAGATATGGATATATGCCATATCGATGTTTTTGACTCTCGTGTTTATCCTCAACAGGATAATTCTTTTATCAATAAATTATTCAAGAAAAAAGGTAAGGATGAGGGGCAAGAAATTCATTCATGGACAAAGGGAGATTTACAATATTTTGCTGTGGATTTAAGCGCAACACTTCGCAAACCAGGAACCGTTCATCCTGCATTGATTTTTGCTTTAGAGGAAATCGAGTCCCAAATAGAAACCGCAAAAGAAGAAGGCCAGAAAATAGCGCTTTTTCTACCTACAGGTTGGGATTCTCATGAGGCAGAAACAGCGTATTGCGGGAAATTTGTTGATGGCAAGTTAATGAGTAAATCAGAGGCAAAAAAAACACGCTTCAATGAAGCGGATTTAACTTATTTTTATGAGAGTCTCTTTCAAATAGTTCAAGAAAATAAGGAGCATATTGAACGAGTATATTGGGGCTTAGAAGGAGGGTATGATCGCTCTATGTATGAGCAACAAATCCATTTGTTGATGTTCCTTATTTCAAGCAAGTTGGTGCACCAGGATAATTATCAAATTGATTCTGATGACAGCTCGATGAGAATCGACTAAGGCAAATAGTAATAGGGGTTTGGTAATTTAAATACTTTTTGAGCATACCCGCCTTTTAGATCGCTGTATTGATCACCTATAGAGGCGACAATAGTATAACCTTTTTCCGTAATTTTTTGGCGTGTGTGTGATTTAAAGGGAATGATGGATTTGGATGAATAACTCATAGGACGTAAATAGAGTCCCGCCCATCGACTATAGCCTGCTTTAATTAAATTTTGCTCTGTAGCTTTGCGTTCTGATTCATTTCTTCCAGTGACGAAGAATACGCTTACATCATGAGCAAGAGCATCTTGATATAAAGCAAGCATAGGTTTAATGGCCTGGGCATTTGCTGCTATTATATCTTGATGATATTGTTGACGATTTCCACCGAAATCACGTTGAATCATTGAGTTATAATTGGATAAACTCGTCTCATCAATGTCTAAAACAATAGCGAGTTTCTTGGGCAATTTTTCTTTTTTATTGAGACTAGCTTGTTGATCGATATATTTTTGTGCTTTATGAATAACTTGTGCTAGCTCTTTTTGGTAAACCCCAGAATCATGATAATTTTTGAGCTCATTTTTTGCCAAAGCCAAATTAGGAGGTTCTGCAAAAGTTGGACTCGAAAACAGTATCACTGTACCTAATGTTATTGCGCTAAGTGAGCGAGCAACTAAATGTTTCATTATCTATCCAGTTTGCATCAAATTGGATGCGATTATATAAAAATTTCAATTCTTGTCAAATTAAGTGGCAATCGATTGGGATTTTATGGTAATCCCTTAAGGTTTGATGCTTGTGTAGATAGCCTGCTCATCCTCAGTTATAATGGTTTTTTATTTTGTTTAAATTGCTATTCCTATGCACCTGAAACAATTGAAATTAGCGGGTTTTAAATCTTTTGTGGATCCCACGGTAGTGCATTTTCCAAGCCAATTAGTAGCAGTTGTGGGGCCTAATGGTTGTGGAAAATCAAATATTATCGATGCCGTGCGTTGGGTTATGGGGGAGAGTTCTGCACGAAATTTGCGTGGTGAGTCGATGACCGATGTTATTTTTAATGGCTCTTCTCATCGTAAGTCTGTAGGCCAAGCTTCTGTGGAGTTGGTATTTGATAACAGCCTAGGACGGTTAACCGGCCCTTTTGCTAGCTATGGTGAAATCGCGGTCAAACGCATAGTTACTCGTGATGGTGATTCTTCCTATTACCTCAACGGGAGTCGCTGTCGTCGCAAAGACATTACTGATATTTTTCTTGGTACTGGAGCTGGCGCTCGTGGTTATTCAATTATTGGACAGGGTACTATTTCTCAACTTATTGAGGCCAGGCCTGAGGATCTAAGAGTATTTCTTGAAGAGGCTGCTGGTGTTTCTAAATATAAAGAGCGTCGACGTGAGACTTTGCAACGTATTGATCATACTCGTGAAAATTTGACTCGAGTAGCTGACATCCGAGAAGAATTAGACAAACAATTACAACGTTTGGAACGGCAAGCCAAAGCAGCGGAGCGTTATCTTATTCTTAAAGATGAAGAGCAATTATGCCGTGCAGAAATTTTGGCACTCAAGTGGCGAGATTTGGTAAGCCAACAAAAAGCAAAACAACATCAATTGCAGGACTTGGCTGTGCAGTATGAACAGCAACAAAGTGCACTTACCAAAGTGAATAAAGAGCGTATTATTTTAAATGAAAAAATTTATGATGTAGATGAACAAACCCAACAGATTCAAGCCAGTTTTTATCAGTTAGGGACTGACATAGCACGTTTGGAAGAAACCATCCAGCAACAAGTGCGTGAGAAGAAGCGTTTAGAACAAGACCAACAGCAAATGCAATCGGATTGGCAGGCTATTGCAGAACAATGGCAAGAAGATAAAGAAGACTTACTTTGTTGCCAACAGAATGCTCAAAATTTAGCAGAAAAACTCGAACAATTAAGCGTTCAATTTAAAGATCAAGATGCTGATTACCAGGAAAACCAAAAACAACAGACACAATTGGAGCTACATTGGCAAGAGGTTCAAACGCATGCCAACACTTTGAAAAGAGAATTTCAAGTGGCACAGGTACAAGCACAGCATTTAGAAGAAAAGTATCAGCAAACGCTTTTAAGACTAGAAAAACTTAAATTAGAGCACGAATCAATTTCTGTAACCGAATTGCAAGAGGCACAAAAAAAATTACAAGAACAACGCATCAAGCTCATTGCAGATCAAAAGTTTGATGAATGCCAATTAAGTCAAAGTCAAGAAAATGCGGAACAATTACGTACTAAATTACAAGAAATTGAGCAGCAGTTACATGAAGTGCAAGATAATTTTCATCGAACGAATACTGAGTACGCTGCATTAACGGCAGCTCAGCGTGCGGCGCGACAAGGCGTGAAAAAAAATAAAAAAGGTATTCATGAGTGGTCTGAAAAACCCAGGTTAATGGATATTTTGCAGGTTGAGAATAAATGGCAAGCTGCTTGTGAGCGCGTATTGAATGAAACATTGCATGCCTATGTTTTAGAAACTTTTGATGAACTATGGCCGCAACGATCAAATTGCGAGCATCAGGGGGAGTGCATTGTTACTTTAAGAAATAGACGCACTAAGTCCGATTCACGCCCAAGCCTTATGGATAAAATTCATGGAGCAATACCTGCAAATGTACCTCCATTAGAACATATTTATACTGCCGAACATTTTGACGAAGCATTAAGTTGGTTGCCAGAGTTAGAGGAATATCAATCGATTATTACTCCAGATGGATTTTGGTTGGGACAGGGTTGGGTAAAATTTGTGAATCCAGAGGAACAAGATGATGCAGGTTTTTTGGTGCGTCAACAAAAGATCGGAGATCTGTCACTGCTGGTTCAAAAGTTACAACAAAAAATAGATGCACTAAGAGCTGAGCGTGATCATACTCATTTACAGTTACAAAAAAGTGTAAAAGATATCGAACTGCAACAACTCAATGTTAATGCCAGTAATGAAGCATTAAGGATAAATAGTTCGGCGCTAAGTAGTAATGAACAAGCCATTTCGCATGCAGAAAAACAAGCAATTACTTTAACTATTGAATGTGAAGAATTGCAGTTTCTTCTAGAAGAAACTGTGGCTGAACGATGTAATATCAAAGAAAAACTCCATTCTTTAGAAGAGCAATGCCGTGAATATGAGCAACGACAAGAAGAGTGTTTACACGAAAAACAAGAATGCTTAAATAGCTTAACATTAAAAAAGAAACAGGTAGAAGAGTCTCGATTTCAACTTCATCACGCAGAACGAGAATATGATAGGGAAAAGAATAAAATACAACAACTTGAAGATCGTATTCAAAGAGAAAAAGAACGTTTGGATATTTTGCAAGAGCGTCTTGAACATATAGCGTTGCTTTGTTTGCAAACCGAAGAACCAGGGGTAGAACTTAAAGGCCAACTGGCACAACAGTTACAAAAGCATAGTGAGGTAGAGTCACAACTAACTTTAAGCAGAGAACAATTGTTGCAGTTGAGAATGGAGCTTGAAGATTGTGAAAAAAATATTTTAAACTGTGATCTTGAGGTCAAACGCATTCAGGAACTCATAGCGCAAGTTCGTATGGAGGAGCAAGCTTTAGCAGTGCGGGCAAGCTCGCTACAAGAATCATTAGATGAATCTGGACTACAAGCTCAAGCCGTATTAGAGAAGATGCCTGAGGGTATAACACAAAGCATCCGTGAAGATGAATTAATTGCTCTTGCAGAAAAAATTAAACGCTTAGGAGCAATTAATCTAGCGGCAATTGAAGAGTTTGCTACTGAGCAGCAGCGTAAAGTATATTTAGATGAACAATATAATGACTTAAGCCAAGCGTTGACAACGTTGGAATCTGCCATTGAAAAAATGGATAAAGAAACTCGATTGCGATTGGAAAATACGTTTGCGGAAGTAAATACTTCATTCAAAGCACTTTTTCCACGTTTGTTTGGTGGAGGAAGAGCGCAGCTTGAATTAACTTGTGATAACCTGTTGGAAGCTGGTATTGTAGTAATGGCACAACCTCCAGGCAAACGCAATAGTACGATTCATTTGTTATCTGGAGGGGAGAAAGCAATGACAGCCGTAGCATTGGTATTTGCTATTTTTCAGTTAAATCCTTCACCATTTTGTATGTTAGATGAAGTAGATGCGCCTTTAGATGATGTAAATGTAGGTCGTTTTTGCACTTTAGTGAAAGAGATGTCACAATTTGTGCAATTTCTCTTTATAACGCACAATAAAGTTACGATGGAGTTGGCAGATCATTTGATTGGGGTAACTATGCGTGAACCTGGGGTATCTCGCTTGGTTGCGGTTGATGTAACACAAGCTTTGGCGATGGAGTAGATGATGCAGGCAAATTGGAGCTTAATTCTTAATGTCCTTTTGTTGATTGGTGTCATTGTAGCAATTTGGCGCTTAATGAAAGCTCGAAAACAGAGCTTAAGTCCAGAACGTTACCAACCCAATCTGGGGGTATCAGAAAAGAGTGCAACTGGTGCGCAGAATTATCATGATGACATTATTGCTGTACGAAAAGTCAATGTAACTTCTGCTCTAGATAATGAAGTAAAAAAAAATGAGGACGTGCAATTTTTTAAAAAGTCTACGGAACATGTTTCATCCCCACGTTTGCTGCCGGATGATGACAACAATGCAGTCAAATTGAAAATTGACTCTAAACCAGAACCAAAAATAGAAATTCAAACGACATCAAAGGATGACGTTCCCTCTACGTTAATGATATTTTTGCTTGCAAAAGAAAATAGGCAATTCGCTGGATATGAGTTGTTACAGACAGTTTTAGCAGTTGGTTTACGCTTTGGTGAAGGACATTTATTCCATCGCCATCAGTTCTCAAATGGCCAGGGACCTGTTTTGTTTAGTTTAGCAGCAGCCACAGCAACAGGGGTTTTTGACTTACAGAATATAGGTGCTTTTAGTGTGCGCGGTTTATGCTTATATATGCACTCATCAAAAAATGCAGGTATTGACAGAGAACGGTTGGCAGTTATGTTAGAAACTGCGAGACAATTAAGTGAAGAGTTAGACGCGCATTTACTTGACGATCGACGTAAGCCTTTAACAGAAGAGCGAATTTCTCGTTATTATCAGGCATTACAAATAAATCCATCTTTTGAATCAGTTGCTGCATCATCTTGACTTATTAAAATACAATGTTGGGCTGCTCTATTCCACACAGCCCAACTGACAGCAATTATCTTGATGTCAATGTTGGAGCTTTTGCTCAATAATTTATACTATTATTTCCCTTGAACTCTAAGCTCAAGTGTTAGTACACTAGAGTTTTAGCCATGCCTTATTATTATGAATCTAAATACAGTTGCTGCATTACTTGCCCAATCATGCCAGATTAATACTGAACTTACTGGCATTTGTATTGATAGTCGGGAACTCAAATCAGGTAGTTTATTTATTGCTATCCGTGGAGAGCGTTTTGATGGCCATGATTTTATTAAAGAAGCTGAGGCTCGCGGTGCGGTAGCTGCGGTAGTGAGCCACAGAGTAAATGGAGTACATATCCCACAGTTTGTTGTTCCTGATCCAATTCAAGCATTGGCTAAGATTGCAGCTGCACATCGACAGAACATACATTGTCCCGTTATTGCGCTCACTGGATCTAATGGGAAAACTACCACAAAAGAAATGATTGCTGCTATTTTACCTTCTCCTTCACATTCCACCAAAGGAAATCTCAACAATCATATTGGTGCTCCCTTAAGTGTTTTTCAACTAAACAGTCAACATCGTTATGCCGTTTTTGAGTTGGGAGCAAATCATCCGGGTGAAATTGCGCATACAGTAGCAATTGTTCATCCTGATGTTACTTTAATTAATAATATTGCTCCAGCACATGTGGAGGGTTTTGGTTCTATAGATGGTGTGGCCCGCGCTAAAGGAGAAATACATCAAGGTTTGTCTTCCGCTGGGACTGCTATAGTCAATGAGGATGACGCTTATGCGCATTTCTGGGATGACTTATTGCTGGATAAAAAAGTACTTCGTTTCTCTATAGAACATCCTGCAGATATTTATGCTCAAGATGTTCAATTGGATGCCCAGGGCTGCGGCCAGTTTTCTTTAATAGTTCCTAATGGACGAGCTGATATTCATTTAAAAGTCCCTGGATTACACAATGTTCGTAATGCCTTAGCTGCTGCTGCTTGTTGTCATGCTATAGGTATCTCTGCCAAAGAGATTCAACAAGGATTAAATCTTTTTGGCGGAGTAAAAGGCCGCTTAACTGTTCTTGCTGGGAAAAATCAATCGACAGTAATTGATGATACTTATAATGCGAATTTACGTTCAGTTTTGGTTGCGTTAGAGGTACTGGCAGAGCATCCTGGGAAAAAATTTTTGTGTTTGGTGACATGGGGGAGCTAGGCGTTTGGGCGACCCAACACCATCAAGAGGTTGGTATTGCAGCCCGTCGTTTAGGGATAGATCAGCTCCTTTGCTGTGGATCTAAAAGTAAATTGGCTGCTGAGGCATTTGGAGTTGGTGGTGAGTATTTTGCTAACCAAGAACAACTTGTACAAAATTTGCTTGAAAAACTATCAGCAGACACTGTAGTTTTGGTTAAAGGTTCTCGTTCTAGTGCCATGGAAAAAATTGTACATCAGCTTGTATAAATTAAATTGTGTTTGACTTCGCTCATCAAGAGACATTCTTGTACGAACGACCTCAGTTTTTAGCGTTTAAAGGGATAAATGTTTCTAGTTGTTGTGGTTTATATTAAAAGTAAATGTGCGCAACAGAAAACTTACAACGCCATGTTGAGGAAAAGATGTAGTTCTTCAGCGGCTTATTGAATGAATTGAATTAGAGGTTCAAGAATTTTTTTACAGAATGCTGAATGGATTGTAGGTTTATGTTATGCTTGGCCACTTTTTGGTCCATTAACCTGATTGGGCAGTATTTAATAAAAGCCCATCATTGGGCGCTAACGAGAGGAACAATTTATGCTTTACTGGCTAACGCAGTTGTTTCAAGGACAATATCATGCGTTACGAGTTTTTCAATATCTAACTTTTAGATCTATTTTGGCTTCTTTAACTGCTCTTATAGTAGGACTAGTATGTGGTCCTATTATGATTCGTTGGTTACGTGGTTTGCAGATAGGTCAGATGGTACGAGATGATGGACCACAATCACATTTATCTAAAGCGGGCACTCCAACTATGGGAGGGGTGTTAATTTTATTAGCAGTTACTGTGAGTTGCTTGCTTTGGGGAGATCTGCAACAACCCAGTTTATGGCTTGTTCTTTTAGTGACTTTAGGAAATGGAGTTGTTGGCTGGGTCGATGATTATCGCAAGTTAGTATTAAAAAACAGTAAGGGTTTACCTGCTCGTTGGAAATATTTTTGGCAATCAGTAGTAGCACTAATCGCTGTAATCTATTTGTATATGCATGCAGCTTTACCTGTACATACACAATTAACTGTTCCTTTTTTTAAATCGTTAACTATAGGGTTAGGTATATTTTTTCCTGTTCTGGGATATTTTGTTATAGTGGGAAGTTCTAATGCGGTAAATTTGACCGATGGATTAGATGGATTAGCGATTATGCCCATAGTTATGGTTGCCGGGGCTTTAGGTATATTTGCGTACGCGTCAAGCAATGCGGTCTATGCACCTTATTTAGGTATACCCTATGTTCCTAATACTGGAGAACTAACTATTTTTTGTTCTTCAATTGTTGGTGCAGGCCTTGGTTTTCTTTGGTATAACAGCTATCCGGCTCAAGTATTTATGGGAGATGTAGGTTCTTTAGCCTTGGGGGCTGCGCTAGGTATAGTTGCTGTAGTGATTCGAGAAGAGTTGGTTTTATTAATGATGGGTGGTTTGTTTGTTATTGAGACAATTTCTGTCATTTTACAAGTAGCATATTTCAAGTACACTCATGGTAAACGATTATTTCGAATGGCACCATTACATCACCATTTTGAATTGAAAGGATGGTCGGAGCCAAAAATAATTGTCAGATTTTGGATTATTACTGTAGTGTTTGTTTTATGCGGATTGGCGACTTTAAAACTTCGATAAAAAGGTGCACTCATGAATCCTCCGTTGTATTTAATTGCAGGTTTGGGTAAAACTGGTTTATCAGTAGCGCGGTATTTACGTAGAAATAATAAACCATTTATTGCTTTTGATACACGTGCTCAAGCTCCGAGTATTGCTGAGTTTATTCGAGAATTTCCAAATGTCTCTCTTTATATCCAAGATATTCCTGATGAAATAATCCCTCAACTTTCAGATATTATTGCAAGTCCAGGTTTGTCTTTAGAGACGCCTTTTTTAAAGAGGGCCATGAATGCCGGTGTAAGAGTCTATGGTGATATAGAGTGTCTGGCACGCGAGATTCATGCGCCAGTCATAGCAATTACTGGGACTAATGGAAAATCAACAGTTACTACTTTAGTAGGAGAAATGGCTAAGGCAGCAGGATATAAAGTTGCTGTCGCTGGAAATATTGGAACACCAGTTCTTGATATGCTTGATGATGAGCATCAATATGATCTTTGGGTTTTGGAATTGTCAAGTTTTCAATTGGATTTAACTTATTCGTTGGAGCCGATTGCCGCTACTATTTTAAACGTGACTCCTGATCATTTGGACAGACATCATACTATGGAGGCCTATATCCAAGCGAAGCAACGAATCTACCATAAAGCACAAGTCGCATTATTTAACCGTGATGATCCCTATACTATTCCTTTGGCTTCTAGCTGTGGTGAAGCAAGCACCACCCAAAAACCCAACACCCTCTCATCCAGTTTTCAAACAGCCTCTCCCCGGAACGAAGGAGAAAATGAGAAAGGCTTTTGGGGAGATGAGGTTAAGCGGATTTCTTTTGGTAAAGATGCTCCTGAAAAAAACAATTGGGGTTTAATTCAGCAAGAGAATAAAATATACTTGGCAAAGGGTCGTACTTGTTTTTTGCCGGTGGAGTCTGTATTAATAAAGGGAGTGCATAATTGGTTTAATGCACTTGCCGCGTGTGCTTTAGCCGATACAGCTGGAATTAGACAGCAACACATTATTGAGGTATTGACTACGTTTACGGGGTTACCTCATCGTTGTCAATGGGTACGAACCCTGGATGGCGTAGATTGGATAAATGATTCAAAAGGGACGAATATTGGTGCAACAATCTCTGCAATTAATGGAATAGGAGGTTCTATGCAAGGAAAGATTGTGCTTATTGCCGGAGGGCAAGGAAAAGGGGCTGATTTTAGGGAACTGACTCAACCGATTGCTGATTTTGTAAGATCAATAATTTTAATTGGCGAAGATGCAGATAAAATAGAGGCTGCCTTGGCGAATGTAGTTCCAATATCACGTGCCTCCTCATTAGATAACGCTGTCGAAGTTGCTAAGTTACAGGCAAAACCGGGTGATGTTGTTTTATTATCTCCTGCATGTGCTAGTTTGGATATGTTTCGAGATTTTAATCATCGAGGCGAGGCTTTTGCTTCTTTAGTAAACGGGTTATAAGTCGATGCGACCAAGACATGTGAATCAGCGGGGTAAACCTGTCAGTAAACCTATTTCGCTTTATGATAAATGGCTGATTAGTGTCGTGATTTGTTTGTTGATCATTGGGCTTATGATGGTTGCCTCAAGTTCAGTCATGATTTCTACTAAATATTTTCATCAACCGTTTCATTTTTTGATCCGTCAAGTGTGTTATTTAGCTGCAGGTTTAGTTGTTGCTTTAATAATTGTTAGAACTGATAGTAGTGTTTGGGAGCGTATTAGCATGCCAATGCTAATAATCTGTTTACTCATGTTACTGATTGTATTGGTTCCCGGAATTGGTCGTTCAGTTAATGGTAGTAGACGGTGGTTGGCATTAGGACCTATAGGAGTTCAAGTTTCTGAATTGGCTAAGCTCACTATGATTTTTTATTTGGCGGGTTATTTAGTTCGTCAGCAAAAAGCGGTGAGTAGTAGTATTTTGGGCTTCATTAAACCTATGGTTATTTTAGGAGTAGTATCACTCTTGCTTCTGATGGAGCCTGATTTTGGAGCTACTGTTGTTATTTCAGGTACAGTGATGGCTATGTTGTTTTTAGCAGGAGTAAAATTACGTTACTATATAGGCTTGATGCTAGTAGTAATGGGAGCATTAGCCTTTTTGGCTGTTTCGTCACCTTATCGAGTTGCTCGTCTGACTGCATTTTTAGATCCTTGGGCAGACCAATATAATAGTGGTTATCAATTGACTCAATCTTTAATTGCATTCGGACGAGGTGGTTGGTTTGGCGCTGGTTTAGGAGAAAGTATTCAAAAATTATTATATCTGCCTGAGGCACATACTGATTTTTTGTTTGCTGTTTTGGCAGAAGAATTAGGTTTGGTAGGTATTTTAATGGTGATGGCTTTATACAGTATTTTAGTGATTAGAGGTTTGACCATTGCCTACAACTCTTATATACAGGAGCGATTATTTGCTTCTTATACAGCTTACGGATTAACCTTTTGGCTGGGTTTACAAGCAGCTATTAATATGGGGGTTAACTCAGGTTTGTTACCTACAAAAGGATTAACTTTACCACTGATGAGTTACGGTGGTGCTAGTATGGTTATCAATTGTGTTGTAATTGCGTTATTATTGCGCATAGATCATGAGAATCGTTGGCAGGCTCTTGGGTTGAGGCCGATATCAACCTAAATATCCATCAGAAAATAGCTATTTGATGGTAAGTTTAGGTCAACATAAGGGGGAATTGTGAGCAATTCGGGACAGTTTATATCTTCACGGATGGGTTGCGTAGAGCAAATACATTTTGTTGGGATTGGTGGTGTTGGTATGTGTGGAATTGCTGAGGTTTTACACAATCAAGGATATCGCATTACAGGTTCAGATTTAGGCGCAGGAAGTACGGTACAAAGATTAAAATCTTTGGGAGTTCCTGTTTATTTAGGACATAAAGCAGAACACATCAAAGGAGCCGATGTTGTTGTTCGTTCTTCAGCTGTGGAGTGGAATAATCCTGAAATAGTAGCAGCACGCGAACAAATGATACCGGTTATCCCACGAGCAGCAATGTTGGCGGAGCTGATGCGCTTTCGACATGGTATCGCTGTGGCGGGGACTCATGGCAAAACAACAACTACAAGCTTAGTAAGTAGCGTTCTTGCTGAAGGAGGATTAGATCCAAGCTTCGTCATTGGGGGAAAACTAAATAGTCTAGGGATTAATGCCCAACTTGGTCAGTCTCCTTACTTTGTTGTTGAAGCTGATGAAAGTGATGCATCCTTTTTATTCTTAAAACCTATGATGGCGATAGTGACTAATATCGACGCAGATCATATGGGAACCTATGAAAACAATTTTGAAAAATTAAGAACTACTTTTCTTGAGTTTTTACATCACTTGCCTTTCTATGGTTTGGCGGTGGTATGTGTTGATGATCCTGAAGTGCGTAAAATTTTGCCACTTATTGAGAGACCTACCTTAACTTATGGATTTGCAGAAGAAGCTCATTACCGTGCGATAGATTGGTCGCAAAACGAACTTATTAGCGAGTTTACAGTCATTCGTCCAAAATCCTATTCACCACTAAAAATTCAATTTCAATATCCAGGCCGCCATAATGTATTAAATGCTTTAGCGTCGATAGCAATTGCTACACAACTAGGTGTTGATGATAATTCTATTATTCGAGCTTTGGAAAAATTTCAGGGTGTGGGTCGCCGTTTTCAAATGCTAGGCGAGAAAAAATTCGAGAAAGGATCTGCTATTGTTGTTGATGATTACGGACATCATCCCCAAGAAATCCTATCAACCATAGATGCATTTCGTCATGTATGGCCAAATAAGCGGTTAGTGCATGTATTTCAACCGCATCGTTATACACGAACTCAAGAGTTACAGGATCAATTTGTTGATGTATTAAGCCTTGCTGACGAGTTGTTTTTGTTTGACATTTACTCTGCAGGGGAGTCTGAAATTCCTGGTGTAAGTAGTGAAGGTCTGGCACAAAAAATAAGAAACAATGACAAAAAAGTTACTTTAGTAGATGAAGAGTCGCTTAAAAAAAGTTTAGATGAGTCGGTCAAAGAGGGTGATGTGATCCTGATGCAAGGAGCAGGAAGTATCGGACAAATCGCGGTGAACTTGATGCAAGAATTATGAGAATTAAATGAGCACAATAGAGAATGATTGCAATCTTCCCGCTAAATTACAAGGCACCTTGCTTTATAATAATTTGTTAGCCCATCGAGCAAATACACAGCTTACAAACGAATATAACTGTGGGTCGGTATTTAGAAATCCTTCAGGCTATTATGCAGCTCGATTGATTGAATCTTGTGGTTTGAAAGGATGCACGATAGGTGGGGCAGCAGTTTCTCAAAAGCATGCCAATTTTATTATCAATCATCAAGGCTCGGCAATTGCGGCTGATATTGCAGGATTGATTCATTTAGTACAATCTAAAGTTCGTGACCAGACAACAATTGAGTTGGTGCGCGAAGTACATATTATTGGAGATTATTAATGTCTAAGCTTATCAACTTAGTCCTGCTTTATGGTGGTAAATCTGGAGAGCATGAAATTTCACTGATTTCAGCTGCATCTGTTTTAGCTCATTTAGATGCTAAAAAATATAATGTTATTCCTATTGCTATGGATAAAGATGGATTGTTGCATCAACATCAATACCAGGATTTATTGGCATGTAAAGAAAAGCTTCCTGTAGTGACTGAAAAATCAAAGCCTGTAGCAGGTTTAATTATCAATGGGCGCTTATCTGTTGATGCTGATATTGTATTTCCTGTAGTCCATGGACCGTTGTATGAAGATGGCTGTTTACAAGGAGTACTTGAGTTATCAGGTGTTGCTTATGTCGGTTGTGATGTGCTTTCTTCAGCCATTGGTATGGACAAAGATATGGCAAGACGTATCGCTTGTGTTAATGGAATAAAATCAGCGAATTATAAGCTTTTGTCGTGGCATACCTCTGCATCTGAAAGACAACGTTTTTGTCAAGAAGTCGCTACAGAATTTGGTTGGCCTTTATTTGTTAAACCTTGTGCCATGGGCTCTAGTGTAGGCATACATAAAGCAAAAAATATGGCTGAGCTCATCAATGCTGTAGAGGATGCCCTACGTTATGACGAAGAAATCTTAGTCGAAGCATTTGTGTCGGGAAGAGAGATTGAAATATCCGTTCTTGAGAGTATCATTCCAGCAGGGAAACCAAGAGTGAGTCTTGCGGGTGAAATTCGAGTAAATCATCCTGATGGTTTTTATTCTTACTCAGCAAAATACTTAGAGAGTGGAAAAACTGATTTAATAATACCTGCTCTTTTAAGTCACACTTTGTATGAACAATTAAAGCAAGCAGCAGCAGATATTTTTCTTCGATTAAAATGTAAGGGTATGGCGCGAGTTGATTTTTTTGTTAATGAAAAAACCGAGACAATTTATTTTAATGAAGTGAATACATTACCAGGATTTACTTCGATTAGTATGTATCCAAAATTATGGCAGGCAAGTGGTTTATCGTATCCTGATTTGCTTGATGAACTGATTCGCATTGCGATGGTGCACCAGAACTGTCGTAGACATTTAGTAACCAATTACCTATGAATGTCATGGATAAAAATAGGAGTGTCGTTTTCGGGAATTTGCGTTATATTTGTTGGTTATTAGTATTAAGTTTGAGTGCGATATTTTTGACCTATCGTTTGGGTTATTATTATATGTCGGATGCAGGGCGTTTTCCAATTACTACGGTTAAAGTCTCTGCAAATTACGAACATGTAACTCATCAGGAATTGGAAAATATATTATCAAGATATTTGATTCATAGTTTTTTTACTTTTCCAGTAAGTTCATTACAGCATGAATTAAATGCGATAGGTTGGGTGGATAGTGCCAGTGTCGAGCGTATTTGGCCTGATACTTTAAAAATAAAACTTGTTGAGAAAAAACCGGTTGCGATTTGGAATAATGCTTTGATGACAGAGGATGGCAGATTATTTAATGAAGATGCTGTCCCTGAAGATCTAAATATCCCTCGCTTAAAAGGTCCTGTATCTCAACAAGTAGACGTCTTACAAGTTTACAAAAAATTGAGTAAGATATTATCAATGTATGATGTGAAGGCTGCTGGACTAAATTTAAGCGAAAACCAATCATGGGTATTGCTTTTAGGTAATGGAATCAAGATATATTTAGGAAAGAAAGAACTTGAAGCGCGATTGCTTCGTTTTTGTAAAGCATATCCTGCGGTATTTGCTGAAAAAATAGAGCAGTTGGCAAGCGTGGACTTGCGTTATCCACGTGGTATGGCAGTGCAGTGGAAACAACAAACGGAACGATAATGGCAAAAAAAATAGAAAAAAATATTATCACTGGATTGGACATCGGAACTTCAAAAGTAATTGCATTAATTGGTGAAGTAACCTCTGATGGTGCAATAGAAATTATCGGAATAGGTCGCCATCCCTCTCGCGGTCTAAAACGCGGTGTTGTTGTGGATATAGAGGCTACTGTAAACTCCATACAACGAGCAGTTCAAGAAGCAGAGCTCATGGCTGGATGCGAAGTGCGGACAGTTTATGCAGGTATCGCAGGAAGTCACATTCGTAGTTTGAATTCACATGGGATTGTGGCTATTCGTGATAAAGAAGTATCGCAGGCTGATGTAGAACGAGTAATTGATGCTGCAAAAGCAGTGGCAATTCCTGCAGATCAAAAAATACTTCATGTTTTACCTCAAGAGTTTATTATTGATCACCAAAACAGTATTCGCGAGCCTATAGGAATGTCTGGAGTGAGGCTCGAGTCGCGGGTGCATATCGTCACTGGTCTTGTAAGTGCTGCACAAAATATAGTCAAGTGTGTGCGGCGATGCGGATTGGAAGTGAATGATATTATCCTTGAGCAATTGGCTTCGAGTCATGCAGTCCTTACTGAAGATGAGAAAGATTTAGGTGTGTGTCTCATTGATATTGGTGGCGGAACGACAGATATAGCCATATTTTCTGAAGGTGCAATTCAACATACCGCAGTAATTCCTATTGCGGGAGACCAAGTCACTAACGATATTGCTATGGCTTTACGTACACCAACTAAAGCAGCTGAAACCATTAAGTTGAATCATGCTTGCGCATTATCTGAATTAGCTAATGCAAACCAAATGTTGGAAGTCACCAGTGTAAATGATAGGCCAGGACGAAAAATTTCAGCCACGGCCCTATCTGATGTGGTTGCTGCACGTTATGAAGAGTTGTTTACTTTGGTTCGCAATGAATTACGACGCAGTGGTTTTGAGGATCGGATGGCAGCAGGTATTGTTCTTACTGGCGGTGCTGCAAATGTACGAGGAGGTATTGAACTTGCAGAACTCTGTTTTGAAATGCCTGTAAGAAAAGGTTTCGCACATTCTGTATCGGGTTTGGCTGAAGCAACCGAAAACCCTTCTTTTGCTACAGGGGTAGGATTATTGTTACATGGTTATCAACAGCAGTATGAATCAAACTACAGCGTACCTGCGATGAATGATAGTACTCGCAGTTTGTGGGCACGTATGAAGGAATGGTTCCAAGGCAATTTTTAGATAACAAAATAGGTTTTAAATTAAATCAGCAGATATTTCATTATAGTCGTTACTGCTGGATTAGATAAAGAATAAACATATGAGGGGAGCGGGGTTATGTTTGAATTAATGGAAAGCCAACATTATACCAATAATGCTGTAATTAAGGTCGTTGGTGTAGGTGGTGGCGGTGGTAATGCCGTTGAACATATGGTCGCAGAGAATATTGATGGCGTTGAATTCATTTGTGCTAATACTGATGCGCAGGCATTAAAAGGGTCTAATGCAAAAATACATATTCAACTAGGTGATGAACTTACTAAAGGTTTGGGTGCAGGCGCAAATCCACAAATCGGTCGAGAAGCGGCAGAAGAAGATAGAGACCTTATCCGTGAAATTTTAAGTGGTGCGGATATGGTGTTCATCACGGCAGGAATGGGCGGAGGCACTGGAACAGGTGCGGCACCTGTCTTTGCAGAAATTGCTAAAGAATTGGGAATATTAACTGTTGCTGTAGTGACCAAACCTTTCTCCTTTGAAGGCAAACAACGCGCATTGGCTGCTGAAGAAGGAATACGCCGTCTCGCAGAGCATGTTGATTCACTGATCACGATACCTAACAACAAATTACTGAGTGTTCTTGGCAAAAATATCAGTCTCCTTAATGCGTTTAAAGCAGCGAACAATGTTTTACTTGGTGCGGTAAAAGGGATATCTGATTTAATTACTCGCCCAGGTTTAATCAATGTGGATTTTGCAGACGTACGTACTGTAATGTCAGAAATGGGTATGGCAATGATGGGTACAGGGAGTGCTGTAGGTGAGCAACGAGCACGCCAAGCAGCCGAAGCGGCTATCGCCTCTCCATTACTGGAGGATGTGAATTTTTCTGGTGCTCGAGGCATCCTTGTCAATATCACTGCAGGCCTTGACATGTCAATTGGTGAGTTCGAGGAAGTAGGTGATGTGGTTAAAGAGTTTATTTCTGATGATGCGACCGTAGTAGTAGGAACGGTAATTGATCCTGAAATGACCGATGAAATGCGTGTTACGGTTATTGTGACAGGTTTAGGTGATACAAGACAACGTCATCAACAAGTACAACCACAACAATCGCATCGTGCTCGTTTACTTGAAACCACACGAAGTGATGGTTCATTAGATTATCAACAATTCGATAGACCCGCTGTAGTTCGCAAACAGGCTCAGGCAAATGTATCTTCCGCGGTAAAGCAAAATAGTGATAATGTTCCTGATGTAGATTATTTAGATATTCCTGCATTTTTGCGTCGCCAAGAAGAGGTATAATTTTGAATTCCTTCTCCAGTTATAGGAGAAGGAAATTTAAGTCTTTGATACAAAAATAATTAGACTAAGTTGTAAAATATTGATAGGATCGCGAAGTTTTGCGCGCAAAGTAAATAAATAAAAAATCTGATATTATGAGGAACAAGGTGAGCACTGAATGACAAAACAAAGAACTCCTAAAAAAGTGATCCAAGCAACAGGGGTAGGATTGCATTCTGGCGAAAAAGTGCTCTTAACCTTGAGACCAGCTCCAGTGAATACAGGTATCGTTTTTAGACGAGTGGATCTTGAACCTGTGGTTGAAATTCCAGCATCTTTTGAGCATGTTGGGGATACAATGTTATGTACCACTTTACATCAAGGCCCAATTAAGATTGCAACTGTTGAGCATTTGCTTTCCGCTTTAGCAGGTTTAGGCATCGATAATGCTTATATTGATGTAAATGGACCAGAACTACCTATTATGGATGGTAGTGCGGCGCCTTTTGTTTTTTTGATTCAATCAGCAGGTATTCGTGAGCAAAGTGCTCCTAAAAAATACATTCGCATCCTGAAGCCAATTCGTGTGGAAGATAATGGAAAATTCGTTCAGTTCTATCCCTACAATGGTTATAAAATTACTTTTACTATAGATTTTGATCATCCAGCTTTTAATGATAAGCCGCAAACAGTGAGTTTTGATTTCTCCGCGACTTCGTATGTTAAAGAAGTATGTCGTGCACGGACTTTTGGGTTCCTCTCTGATTATGAAAAATTAAGGGAATGTGATTTGGCTAAGGGCGGTAGTTTAGATAATGCCATAGTAGTTGATGATTATCGTGTTCTTAATGATGATGGACTTCGATTTGAATCAGAGTTTGTTTCTCATAAAGTTTTGGATGCAATTGGTGATCTGTATTTGTTAGGTTCTAGTCTAATCGGAGCTTTCGAGGGCTATAAATCAGGTCATGAACTAAATAATAGATTATTACGAGAATTGATGGTCAGAAAAGATGCTTGGGAATATACTTATTTTGATACAGAGGAGTATCTTCCTGCACTGCAAGCAGAATTTTATCCTATTGAGGCGTAATAGGGTCGGTTACAAAGGAGGTTCTGTCATGAGACTTAATATGGGTCTTATTTTTGCTTTGGTATGTAATTCATCGATTTTTGCTGCAAGTACTGAACCTCAAACAGGCGCTGCTGAAGAAGCGCTTCATATGAATTGGTCAGATACCAATATCTCACCCAGCCAAGATTTTTATTCTTATGCTAATGGCACCTGGCAAAAAAACAATCCTATCCCCCCTGATTATTCCAGTTGGGGAAGTTTTAATATTATCAGTGAGAAAGTCCAGAATATTATCCATCAAATGCTCATTAATGCAGCTAAAGATACCAAGGCTAAGCCAGGTAGCATTGAGCAAAAAGTTGGCGATTTCTATTACAGTGGTATGGATGAAAAAAGCATCAATCAACTAGGGATTAAGCCTTTACAGCCTGAATTTGATCGCATTACGAATTTGAAAAGCCTAACTGATCTACAAAATGAAATAGCTCATTTACACCAAATAGGTGTTGATGTTTTTTTTGATTTTGGAAGTATGCAAGATTTTAAAAATAGTAGTGAAATGATAGCGGCTTTAGTGCAAGGAGGTTTAGGTTTACCCGATCGTGATTATTATTTAAAAGATAACACTAAATTTAAACAAATTCGTGATGCATATGTGAATCATATGGCTAAGATGTTTGAATTATTAGGGGATGCCCCAGATAAAGCAACAGTTGAAGCTAAGACAGTAATGAGACTAGAAACGCAAATGGCCAAAGTTTCTATGTCTCAAGTGGAACAACGTGACCCTCATGCCATTTATCATATTATGGATCTGGATCAATTAGCACAATTGACCCCAAGCTTTTCTTGGCCTGCATATTTTACAGCTATGGGGCTAGATAATCTGAAGAGTGTTAATATGGCAATGCCTGTGTTCTTCAAAGATATGAATAAACAATTAACTACAATTTCTTTGGAAGACTGGAAGACGTATTTACGTTGGCACTTGATTGATTCTTTTGCTTCTTATTTATCAAAACCTTTTGTGGATCAAAACTTTAAAATGGTTTCTGTGCTTACTGGAGCAGAAAAAATATTACCGAGATGGAAGCGAGTTGTAGCTACAGAAAATGCTGCTTTAGGATTCGCTATTGGTAAGATGTACGTGGATAAATATTTTTCTCCAGAAGATAAAAAGCAAGCTTTGGACATACTTAAGAATATTCGTACCGTATTGAAAGAAGACATTAATACTTTATCATGGATGACCCCAGCCACACGCGAAGCTGCTTTGAAAAAATTGGATTTAATGGAAGAGCGAGTAGGATATCCTTCTAAATGGTGGGATTATTCTAAGCTAGAAGTGAATCGGGGACCTTATGTATTAAATGTTATTAGAGCGAATGAGTTTTTAACAAATCGTGACCTTAATAAAATAGGAAAGCCTATAGACAGAACCGAGTGGGCAATGACTCCTCAAACTATTAATGCCTATTATGATCCTTCAATGAATAATCTGAATATTCCAGCCGGAATTCTGCAACCTCCATTTTTTTCCCCTAATGCCCCAGCAGCAGTGAATTATGGAGCGATTGGTTTTGTTATGGGACATGAAATGACTCATGGATTTGATGATCAAGGGGCACAATTTGATGGTTATGGCAATTTAAAAAATTGGTGGACACCTAGTGACTTGGCAAAGTTCCAGGCTGCGACCCAATGCATTGTAAATCAATATTCGAATTATGCTGTCGATGATTTACATGTACAAGGAAAATTGGTTGTTGGAGAAGCTACTGCTGATTTAGGCGGTATCATTTTGGCTTATAGAGCATTCCAACATTCAAAGGAATATAAAAATGCCCCCACACTGGCTGGTATGACCCCTGATCAACAGTTTTTTTTAGCAACAGCGCATGTTTGGGCAATGAATATCAGACCGCAGCAATTAAGAAATCAAATTACTACCGATCCACATCCTCCTGCTCAATACAGAGTGAATGGAAGTTTAGCTAATATTCCTCAATTCCAAGAAGCGTTTCATATCTCTAATAATAGTCCTATGGCTAATAAAAACCGTTGTGTGATTTGGTAAGTAATAAAGTGAATGTTCTAATGTTTCATTTCAGTAAATGAATTACAATCTGGTTGAATATTAACTTTTTAGGAGAGAATAATGACTAAAGAAGAAATGATTTGCCGTATTGTGCGATATGTTACTCAAAAGCCAAGTTCGAAGAAAACATGTTGTGGCTAATAACATAGAATTACCGGATATATTACTTTATCAAAATAAGACGGTTGTAACGTATTTTTGTTATCACCGTCCTGAGCTTACTGTGCAAGAGGTAAATGAGTTATTTACTGATTTATTGTCTTGGATGTGGTTAAACAATCAAAGAGCAAAACTGGGTAAAAAAACCTATCTTTTTGGTCCTTTACTACTTCTTGATGAACTATGGCATGCATTTATTTTACATACTCGCGATTATGTAGCTTTTTCTATACATTATTTTGGGGCCTACTTTCATCATGATATAGAGCCCATCGGTTTTGAGCATGTCATGGAAGAAGACGAATTAGCTGATTATTTACAAGACTGTTTCACTTATCTTGGTGTCGAGTGGGTATCACGACGATTTGAAATGGCTCTCGTAGAAACAAGTTAACGCGATTACCTAACCGCTATGCAATTCTTTGCACATTGCTACATAGTCTGAGTATTCGTGAAATAAATAGGGATTTGCCTCAACCTTCATGGCGAGGAAGCTTAATGAAAAGCAAGGTATGGTTTGATGTTGTTTATTCAATAAGGCATATAATTGCTTTTCTCTGCGCCATACTTAGTTTTTTTATTATTAAGCAAGTAGCACTGCTGTTATATGTAAAAAACTATCAGCCATTAGATACATTAACCTTCTATAAAATGTTATGGCATTCAAACAGTATATTTTTACAAATGATTTTTATCTTCAATGTTTTTATTAAACCACTTTTTGTATATTTTTTAGTTATTTTTTTATTTTATTGCCTTAAAAAAACTAATGAGTACAGCTAAATAAAGCCAGCTTTGTTGAGATATAAGTATTATGGCTTCCTGCTTTTTTATCTATAACCACAAAATAAAATCAATCCATGATGCTGGTGTTTCAATCCTGTTATTATAATAGCGCTCTTTATAGTGTGAGCAAAATATTGGGCAACTGTTTTAAAGTGAGTAGTCTAGCTCGTTTGACTACTCTCATGATCTGCTAAGCGCAATAAAGCTTTTTGTAATGGCTCATAAGTACACTGCTGGCTTTCATGAACAATTGTAGCTTTAGCCTTCTCTGATAATGCATTTTTTTGATGTTGAATTGGTTTTTCATGTTGAAAAGTTGGTGTGGTGACGGTTATTTTAATTGAAGACAGTTGATATATACCCGCTTCTTTACGCAACCGATCACGTAATTCTGGTAGGATATAACGCAACTGTGTTGCCCATACAGCATTGGTAGTAGTGAGCACTAAGCAACCTTTATTAAAGCTTCCAACATAACATTCTGTAACTAAATTTTCTGGGAGTAATTGTTTTACTCTATGAGACAGTTCTTCTAGTTGAAAAGAGCGTTGGCAAATTTCGGCAAGTTGTTTGTTGAGGCAGTGACTTATAGAACGCATTTTCATTTGGAAATTTTTAATAAGATAAGTATAGAATAGCAAATTCATGTTAAATGGAATATCATAATTTTTAGCAAAACACTCAGGACCATAGGTGGAAACTAATGTTTGAAAAGCAGAATAATAACAATCCTAATGATATTATCTTTTTTACCCGTATGCATTGGATTATATTTTTTTGGCCTGTACTCAGCTTATGTGTTGCTTTAGCAATTGTTCATAATACTGATCTCGTTATGTTAGAAAAAGCAGGATATGGAGCAGCTGCTTTGGCTTTATTATGGACTGGAATGACATGGATGACTTATTATTTTTCATCTCTTACGATTAAAAAAATCATGTCATTATTCGTACAGGAGTTATAGTCAGGCAAACGATTGATATACCATTAAGCAAGATAGAAGCGATTGATATACGTCAATCAATCTTAGGGAGTCTTTTAAGTTACGGTCTGGTTTGTATTACAGGTACAGGCGGTACTCGTCGCATTATTAACTTTTTACATCACCCACTTACTTGCAGGCGTTATATTGAACAGCTTATGGGCGAGCTGCATCGAGATTAATGCAATCTAATATAAAAGCGGTTCGATATAAAATTTGATTATTTTTATAGAGCCTGTTGACGGTTGCTCCCCCCGATGACGATGAGCTGTCAACAGACCCTATAGAACTTATACTTCCTTAAATCCTTGCAAGTAACTCTGATTTTGTTTTGGAGTCAACAAAAGCAGCCTCTATCGCCATTCGTGTAATTGAATTCATTGTTTGATCATCATAATTATAAGAATTTTGTACGCGGTTATATTCGTGGCCTAGCGTTGTACTCATGAACGGGGGGTCATCTGAGCTGATGCTGATCTTAATTCCTGCCTCATAAAACTTAGGAAAAGGATGTTCGCTCATATTTTTAAAAAGACCTAGAAAGATATTGCTGCTTGGGCAGATTTCTAAAGTAATTCCTTTATCCCTGACTCTTGCCATAGTATTTGGTGAGTAGATTGAATTAACTCCATGCCCTATGCGTTGAATGGGAAGATAATCCATTGCTTCATCCATCCCAGCTGCGGAAGCAAATTCCCCAGCATGTACTGTACACTGTAATCCAGCGTCAGCTGCAATTTGATAGGCTTTAGTGAATAATTTGGGTGGAAATTTCGCTTCATCTCCTCCTAAACCAAAACCAGTTACACAGGGAAATTTATCTTTATGTGTTTGTTGCGCAACCCGCTCTACGGCTTCTACACCAAAATGACGAACCGCTGTAACGATAATACGTCCTACAATATTGAATTGTTCTTTAGCATCGTCAATTGCTTGTTGAATTGCTGTTAAGTGCTCCGCAGAAGGTATTTTACTGGAAAGTTCGGCATGGTCAGGAGAGTACATCATTTCTACATAGATAGCATCCTCTTGAGCACGAGATCTTAAGTAATCGAAAGTAATGTCATAATAATCTTGAGGATGTTTTATTACCGCAGCTAAGGTATCGTAAACTTTTAAAAAGTCGAGAAAGTCCTTGGATAAATAGCTTTTCCCATCAGGAGCGACAAGTCCTTCAGGCAAAATTAATTGATTTCGTTTCGCTAGTTTTGTCGCTAATTCAGGAGTAATAGTGCCTTCTAAATGAACATGTAACTCTGCTTTTTTTAAACTCATGTTGCTGCCTCTTATCTTTTTAAATGGAATAATCCTAAAAAAACAATTAAGTTTGGATTAAGCAAGCGGAACAAGTTGAGAGGTAATTTTTTTTGAATATTTTCGTGAACACAATAATCATCGCTGTAGTGTATAAAAAATTCAAAGCAAACATAGGGTTGATGTCTTTAGCTTGCGAACAAAACTTAAATTGCTTTTTATAGGGTAATGGTAACTTAGATAAAAAAGCTATAAAATACCTTAATAAAATTAAAGTTACTCTGGATTTGTTATGAACTCAAATGATATAGATAAAGCTTATGTTAGTCCTTATGATAAATTTTTATTTGAATTTGATGCCACGCATTCTAAATCAGCATCACAACTTAAAGAAATTAACAAACATAAGCGTATTTTTTTGATGCGTGATAATAAAGATTACAAAGATGAAAAAGGCGAAATTTGGGAAGAATTTTAATCGTCCATGATTTTCTATGCGACGATAGTAATTGAGATTAAACTCTATACTTTAGTCTGAATCTTCTACTGCATAACTTGAAAAAGCGCTCTAAATACCCACACAGCTGCCTATGCTGAGCTTTGAGAGCCTTTTTTCAACTCTAACGCAAATTTCCTGCTTTCTATCAAGATTTTTAACTGTGACTAAGTGACAGCTATTTTTCTAGGCGACAGGATCTCTATAATATGAAAACCTAATCCCTTAGGTTGCCCCTAATATTCTTCTAGCTTGGTTATTTATCCAAGGAATGCGTGTAATAACTTGTAAGATAAAATTGTTAAAATAGAGGCTGCCGGTAAGGTCAATATCCAAGACATAAAAATATTACGAATAACAATTAAATTCAAAGCACCAATACCGCGTGCTAATCCCACTCCAAGAACTGCTCCAACTAAAGTTTGTGTTGCTGAAACCGGAATGCCCGTACTTGTAGCCACTACAACTGTTGTTGCTGCAGAAAGAGTTGCAGCAAATGCTCGGCTAGGGGTGAGTGCGGTTATGCCACTTCCCACAGTTTCAATTACTTTTCTGCCATACATAAGAAGGCCCGTGACCACTCCGACACAACCTAATAATATAATCCAAGCAGGGTAATTATTAGCATTAAAAACTTCGGGTGAACTCATGACTAGGCTGTGGATAATTGAGAGCGGGCCCACGGCAAGTGCAACATCATTTGAGCCATGAGCAAAAGCCATAGCACAGGCTGTCATTGCCATAAGCACCGCAAAATATTTTTCAACTTGTATAAAGCGTTCTCGACGTCTTATTCGATGAGGCTCGGGAATTCGCTTGATAATGATTATCCCAATAGCAGTAATGATGATACTGGTTGCTAAGGTAACTGCTAAATTTTGTTTAAAATTAAGGTGAATATGAAAGTGATTCAATCCTTTAAATACAGTAATAAATGACAAAATAGAACCAATAAGAAAAAGATAAATGGGGATATATAATTTAGCTTTAGTGAGTGGGTTGCTTTTGACAAAGATGGTTTGCTGAATACTTGTAAATAACATGAAGGCAGTAACCCCTGAAATCATTGGGGAAGTAACCCAACTGATGGCTATCCTGCTGACTTGGTTCCAATGAATTGCTTGAGGCCCTAATACTACAGCTCCAAAACCTACCATTGAGCCTACTAAGGCATTAGTAATGGAAACAGGAAATCCCAGATAACTTGCCAGATTCATCCAGATGGTACAGGCTAATAAAACACCAAGCATGCCCTCGATAAGAATTAATGGTTCTCCGGATAATTGGCTGGAGTTTATAATTCCATCGCGCATTGTTTCTGTGACACCTGTCCCTCCCAAAAAAGCACCGGCAAATTCAAAAATGATGGCGATCAACATGGCTTGTCTGACCGTAACTGCTTTAGATCCCATAGTAGTACTCATGACATTCGCTAAGTCATTAGCACCAACGCCCCAAGTCATTAGAAAACATAAAATAACTGCTGCAAGAAGATATACGATTGAATAATCCATAGAGTTTGACTACCGGGCAATTAAAATCTGGAGACGACTGCCTACATGTTGGGCATCATCAGCTAAATCATCAATCCACTGGACCAATTTATATAGAAAAATTGTATCAATGGCTGATAAATCTTTTTCGATTTCAAAAATACGATGCCTTAGTTCTGCAAGTCGTGCATCGCTATCATGTTCAATTTCATAGAGTTTCAAAATCATTTCTTCGACGATTTTAACCTCAGAACCTCTGAAACCTGTTTCTAATAATTCGTCTAGCTCATTAATTGCTTTACACGCTTGTTTTGATGCATCGAGACAGCGGTTTAAAAAAGGCATGAAATCAGGGACCAAAGATTCGGGGATGGTCATTTTCCTGCTGGTGATTAAAATCGCGATGTCCTCCGTTTTATTGGCGATGAGATCTTGGGCACTGAGAAGCTCAAGCAGATCCGTTCGTGAAACGGGAAGGAAAAGCCCAGTAGGCAAATGAAGACGTAAATCACGCTTAATTAAATCAGCTTCTTTTTCGAAATCAAGAATTTTTTCTTTAATTTTATCCGCTGTTGCCCAATCTTTTTTTAAAACGGCCTCAAAAAAAGGGTAGAGTTGTTTTGCGCATTGGTGAACTTTACGCATGTGTTGTTCTATAGGCCTTATTGGTGAAGGACCAAACATATTAAATATGCTGCTCATGATATTGAGTCTCTTAAGCAAATTTTTGTGAAGTATACCCAAACTTTTACAGGAACAAAACTGTTGAACTTAAGTTCAAAGATTTTTTTGCAAAACAAGCACTATCTGACGTAAAGTTCAGTTTTTAAAAATTATGAATTAAAAGCAATCAAATCTGTTTATAGTATATACTTAAAATAAGAGACAAATAAGTAAAAATTACTTTTTCGGGAGGGTCCATGGCAATTATAAGCTCCTTGGCTAATCACTTGTTGATTGCTATGCCGTCTCTCAATGATCCGAACTTTGAAAGAACTGTGATTTATATTTGCGAGCATCATGAACAGGGTTCGGTTGGTCTCATTATTAATCGCCCCATGCAATTTCCTTTGTCTATAGTTTTTGAGCAGTTACATATTGAGCCGATACATTCAGAACAAAGTCGTTTACCGTTAATGTTTGGGGGTCCAGTTCAGCCAGAAAGAGGCTTTGTCATTCATAAACAGTTAGGTACTTGGCGATCCAGTTTGTTTTTGCAAGAAGAAGTGACGGTAACGACATCAAATGATATTATTCGTGCCATTGCTGAAGACAAGGGTCCAAAAGAAGTTTTAATCACTTTAGGTTATGCAGGATGGGTAGAACATCAATTAGAAAAAGAAATCTTAGAGAATACTTGGTTGGTTTGTCCTTATCGTTCAGAGATTCTGTATGAGATACCCTTTGAAGATCGTTGGGAATATGCAGGGTCAACTTTAGGAATCAAAATGAATCAACTTAGTTCGAATATTGGTCATGCCTAGTTCTGTTTATTTAGGTTTTGATTTTGGTTATAAACGAATTGGTGTTGCTGTAGGTCAGCAACTCACATGCAGTGCTTCACCTTTAGCAACGCTTAATGCTCGTGCAGGCGTGCCGGATTGGAATGCCGTTGCTAAAGTTATTGCGCAGTGGTCCCCTCAAGCATTAGTAGTTGGCATACCAACATGCATTGATGGCAGTGAACTATATACAACTGTTCCAGCTCGTCGATTTGCTCAAGAATTACACAGGCGTTTTGTCCTCCCTGTCCATTTGGTTGATGAACGACTTTCAACAGTTGCTGCTCGAGAGCAATTGTTCGCACAAGGTGGGTATCGTAAAATCAAGCAATCTGAGGTGGATAGTGTAGCGGCTTGTGTTATACTTGAGCAATGGTTACAACATCCAGAATAACTTTCCAGGATGTGTCTTTAATAAGATGAGACGTAGGGTAAATTAAAGTGATTTGTATTCGTTTCATCTTGTGAGATACATTCTAAAGAATAGCTTAGGGTTTTATGAATCATTTTCTAGAAATTAGTCAATTATCACGACAACAAATTGAATCCATTTTGCAACGCTCGATTTATTTTAAGCGTCATAAAAATTATCCTTTCTATGGTTCCAGCACGGTGGCCCATTTATTTTATGAAAACAGTACTCGGACTCGAGTGAGTTTTGAGTTGGCTGCTAATCGTTTATCAATACCTGTTGTTAACTTGGATCTTCAAAGTTCTTCTGAAACGAAAGGGGAAGTCATTGAGGATACCGTGCGTACACTTGCGGCAATGGGAATTCAATTTTTTGTGATTCGGCATGAGCAAGAAGGATTACAACAAAATTTAGCCGATAAAATCGGTAATTCGATTCATATCATTAATGCGGGTGATGGTACGCATGCACATCCAAGCCAAGCTTTGCTTGATATGATGACGATTATGGAACAAAAACCGCGCTTGGATCAATTAAAAATAGCGATTTTAGGAAATATTAAACATTCACGAGTAGCAAATTCATTTCAATGTATTTGTGCACAATTGGGAGTAGGTGAGCTTGTTTTCGTTGCTCCAGAGCTTTGGCAACCCAAGACATTGCATTATGGTCGAGTGACAAGTAACCTGCACGATGGTTTAACTGATGCAGATGTAGTAATTTGTTTACGTGTACAACGTGAACGTTTATTAGAATCGGATCATTTGGATTTAGATTCTTTTAGGCGTGATTTTACCTTAACAAAAGACCGATTGGATTATGCGAAACCTGATGTGATGGTAATGCACCCTGGCCCAATAAATCGTGGCATAGAAATAGAGAGTGAAGTCGCTGATGGTGCAAGCTCCTTTATTTTACAACAGGTTACTAATGGGGTGTTTGTACGTATGGCGATTTTTGATGCTTTGATTGCGTAGTTTAATCATTTGCATTTACTGGATGTGGTTTGAATCAGGAAGATAGAAATGACGAGCCATCGTTATCAACAAGGATGTTTTAGCATAGCCTTACTCAGTATTTACTGCATATTGCTTTATTTTATTTTAACCCATCATCAAAAATTAGATTTTTCTTCTTTCTATTCAACGGTTCACGCGTTATTACAAGGAGAAAATCCTTATAAAGATTTAACTGCTACTTATCTACCGACAAACAATCAATTATCTGCTAATTTAAATCCACCAATAGTTTTATGGCTTTTTAATCCGTTAGCTTACCTTAGTTATTCTACTGCTTTATTAGTTTGGTCGGCTATTTCTTTAATTTTAGGATTTCTCGGTGCAGTCATTGTTTTTCATTATGCATTTTCTACGGTGTTTTTGCGAAACAATTATTTGAATGTATCTCTACTTTATTTTGCATTTTTTGCCACGCTCATGAATGTTACTACCTTGCAATTAGGAACTTTATTATTTTTTTTCATCATGGTGGGGTATTATTTTTATTTACATCATCGTGATTGTTTAGCGGGAATTTTCTGGGGAATGATTATTGCGATGAAGCTTTTTCCTGCATTGTTATTTTTTTATGTCTTAAAACAAAAACGATTTAAGGTATTGGGTGTGATGATGATTACCTTGATTATCGCATGGCTAATTCCTTTGTTGGTGTATGGTGTAACAATTTATAAGCAATATTATTTTATGATGTCTGGGGTTTTTTGGTATGGTGATGGTTGGAATGCTTCGATTTATGGTTTTATTTGCCGGTTATTGCACTATTCTGGGAGTGAATACCATCTACTATTCATCAAGATGCTTTATGTGTTTTGTTTTTTCATTTTAATTGTTTGGTACTTAAAAGCACTAGGTGCTAACGAGTCTGATCCAGTAAATCATCAACCGTTTTGCCTTACTTTGGCAATGATGTTGTTTTTGAGTCCGTTGGGTTGGGTTTATTATTTCCCTCTACTAATTTTACCTCTCATTTTAACTTGGTTTGTTGCTTTGAATAGCAAAGATATTAAAATGATACTTTTTTGGTTCTTATGCTTTTTTCTAGTTAATTTTCCTATGGATTATGTAAAAACTCAAGATATGTCTAATCTTTGGGGGCGGATGAGTTTTTTTTCGAGCTATTTTTATGGATTATTATTTTTAATTTATTTTTTAGGAAAAAGAAAAATAATCTATGGCAATAATGAAATCCAAGAGCATGGAATGCAGAATCATTTTATGCCTGTACTTGTTATTATCTTGGCGTTTGGCTTGTTTATCCCTACGATTTGTTTTGTAATGCGTTTATTAAAGCTGGATTTATATTTAGTGACAGGATAAACGCATTACAATACCTGCTCAATAGAAAATCACGACTAGGCTGTTTGCTTATTTTGCTCATTTAACATGTAAATTATGCTTAAACGAGATGGCTTGTTGTAAATGATGGAGACATACCGAAGCGCTGTCTTCTATATCTGCAATCGTTCGAGCTACTTTAAGTAAACGATGATATCCTCTTGCAGACAGTTTAAGTCGCATCATCGCTTGACTTAAAAAATGTTGTTCCTCTGTTCCCGAACGACAGACCTCTTCACATTCTCTTGCATTTAAAAAGGCATTAAGGCAATTTTGCCGTTGCAATTGCGTTGCTCTTATTTTGATTACGTTTTCTCTAATTAAGTCACTTTGTTTATAAGAATTATTATTGGGAGCAACTAATTCTTCTCGAGATAGTGCTTGTACAGAAATATGCATGTCAATTCTATCCATCAAAGGTGCTGAGATCTTGGCATGATAGCGTTTAATACGATCCGGAGTACATAAGCAGTTTGCATGAGGATTACCCCATTGGCCACATGGACAGGGATTCATTGCTGCAATGAGCTGGAATTTAGCTGGAAACTCCATTTGGACTGCAGCCCGGGAAATACATATTGAGCCTGACTCTAGAGGTTGTCTCAATGTTTCTAAAACTTGTCGATGGAATTCAGGTAATTCATCGAGAAATAATACGCCTTGATGTGCTAAAGAAATTTCTCCTGGTTTAGGTGGATTTCCACCACCAACTAAGGAGACTGTTGATGCCGTATGATGAGGAGCCCGGAAAGGAGGAGAGCGCCATTCACGAAAATCAGGCAATTTACCACGTAGAGAATTAATCGCGACACATTCGAGTGCTTCTGTTTCAGATAATTGGGGTAATAAAGTAATAAATCGTTTTGCTAACATGCTCTTGCCACTTCCAGGAGCACCACTGAGTAAAATATTGTGTCCTCCACACGCAGCGATTTCCATCGCCTTTTTTGCATGCAACTGGCCTTTAATGTCAGACCAATCCAATCCATACTCTGTAGTGTAAGACTCTGGCTTTGGAGGGAGGGAGGACAACGGGGTTTTTTGACAAAGATAGCTGCATATTTCGCGCAAATTATTTGCGCTATAGATATTTTGATACCCAGTTAAAGAGGCCTCATGGGCATTGGCGCTGGCAATAATGAGTAAACTTTTCTCTTTATGAGCAGCAAGAATCGCAGGAATAATAGATGAAATACCTCTAAGTTCTCCATTTAAGGCGAGCTCAGCAATGAATTCATGATTAATTAATTGGTCTTGGGGAATTTGCTGGGAAGCTGCAAGAATACCAAGAGCTATCGGTAAATCGAAACCGCTTCCTGTTTTAGGTAAATCAGCAGGCCCAAGATTCACTGTAATTTTACGACAAGGGAACTCGAATTGGCTATTAACGATAGCAGAGCGTACTCTATCCTTACTTTCTTTGACAGCAGTTTCTGCGAGTCCCACTATGGTAAATCCAGGCAAACCATTTGATAAGTGGACTTCTACGGACACGGGATGCGCTAACATACCTATAGTGCTACGTGTTTTAGTAAATGCAAGATTCATCTAATTTCCTATCGATGTTGGACGAGTCAAACGACAAAACTTCCTATTGCCGTTGTAATTTAATGTCAGTTCGATATAAAAAATAAAATGATGCTTATATCGAACTCTTTTACCATATCAGTGCGGAGCATTTTATGGAATAACGTTCGAATTCCTATTAGTTTAAATGGGGGCTTATTTTTTTTCTTTATTGAGTTGGGTCATTAACACATCCACTTGTTTTTGAAGTTGATCTAGTTTATCTCGTGTTCGTGCTAAGACTTTGGTTTGTACATCAAATTCTTCGCGGGTGATAAGATCCATATGAGCAAATGCAGATTGCAAAACTTCTTTAAATTTTTGTTGAATGTCTTTTTCAATATTTTGTAGACTTGAAGGAAGTGCGGCAAAGAGTTTTTTTGCTAAGTCATCAAATTGTTTGGGGTCGAACATGATTACTCCATGGTTTTTGCAATCAGTCTAACAAAAGTATAATACCTTGTCTCTCCTAAAATAGGGTTTTTTTGATGAGACATGATATATCACGGCGGAATATATTATGAAAATGATTATGGCAATAATTAAACCTTTTAAACTCGATGATGTTCATGAAGCGCTAATGGAAATAGGGGTTCCAGGAATCACTATTTCTGAAACTCGAGGTTTTGGAAGACAAAAAGGACATACAGAATTATATCGTGGAGCAGAATATGTTGTTGATTTTTTGCCCAAAATTAAAATTGAATTAGCTTTACCTGATGATATGGTAGAAGCTGCAATTGAAGCTATTTGCAAATCGGCTTATACCGGTAAGATTGGTGATGGAAAAATTTTTGTATATGAATTGCAACAAGTGGTACGGGTACGTACTGGAGAAATAAATGCAGATGCTTTAACCTAAAAATGAGGAAAATCAAAGATTAAATTTACCCTCCATGCCAATAAATAGCACGCTGGGTAATTACTGCATTGAGTGGAATATCCCAAGGTTCAGGATCAATATGATCAACCCGTTGAAATTGGTACGCGACACCAAATAGTGGGCAATGCTCATTGTTTTTAAAAGTACGATCATAGTAACCCGCACCCATCCCGATGCGGACGCAACGTACATCAAAAGCGACTATAGGAATTAAAGCCAAATTTAATTCTTCTAAAGGGAGGGCTAAAGTGTGGCTGACATCGGGCTCATTAATTCCGTAGCGATTCTTTTTGAAAGGAGTATCGGGTGAGGCGGGTAAAAAAGAAAGAGTTAAATTATCTTCATTAATGACAGGAAAATAGCAGAGCTTACCTTGTGAACAAGCGCTTTTCCAAAGCTCATCTAAGTCAATTTCGCCGTGCGCTGCAAAATAAAATGCAACTCTTTGGGCATCTCGATACTGTTCTAACGAGCGAATTCGAGTACAGATTTGATTTGAAGCGGTTAGACGATACGATGCTGTGAGCTTAGAACGTATTTGTTTCATCGTGTCTCTTAAAGCTTTTTTGACTGAGTTTGTCATACAGGTAGCGTATTGTTCTTCTTAAGAAAAGTTAGATCATCCGATTTATTTTGAATTATCGTTTTTTTGTGGCCAAACTTCAAGGTCTTGAAATATTCTTAGAAATTTGTCACTCTCAAACATCAAATGATTGCTAAATTTTTTTAAAAAGGCTAGGCAAAAATATAAAAATAAGGTATATAGCCGTCCTAGTTTTTATAATCCAGCATTCGGATATAATGTAGCTTGCAGTTGAGTTCATTGAGAGATGGGTATGAGTGATTTGTTTGAAGAAGATGAAGATAGTGTGGTAGAGGTTGATGAGGATTTCGATTTAGATAATGATTTAGATATAGATGCAGAGGTTATTGAAACGGTTCCTCATGGTTTGGATGCACGTAGACGTTTGGAAAATATGTTAGATGAAAAACGTTTGCGTGATGAATTGGATGATTTTGGAGACTATTAATTCAATTGAAGCATAAATAGTCAATGTAACGGGTAATTTCTTTTAAGTGCGTTAATGATACGAACACGGGTACTCTCCGACGGAGGGGAAAACAACCTTGCCTTTCCAACAGATGATCGCATCTTTTTGGGAGAGGGCTTATTTGAAACTCTTAAAGTAGAGAGTGGCAAGCCGTGCTTTGCATATTTACATTGGCAACGATTAAGTGAGTCTGCTCAAAAACTGGGCATTCCGTTTGATCTCACTTTTGAACATTGGTTGGAGCATCTGCTTCATAAAATTAAAAGCGATAATTTATACCATGGGGGTATAAAAGCAATTTTAAGTGGTGGCTCCGCGCCTCGAGGGTTAGCAGTACGTGGACAGATTAGTCAATTGGTGCTGCAAACCTTTAATTATACAGTAGAAACTCATCCCCTAAAACTAGTTAGTGTTCCTTGGTTACGGGATGCTGCTAATCCTGTGTTTCAAGTGAAATCAGTCAATTATCTAGAAGCGATACTTGCTCGTCGTTATGCAATTGATTTGGGTGCCGATGATGCTTTGTTTTTTAATTTACAACACCATGTTACTGAGACTACTTGCGCTAATTTATTCATGATTCAAAAACATTGTTTACTGACGCCTCCCTTAACCGATGGAGTTCTTCCTGGTATTACTCGTGCACGAATTTTCAAATTATCCGAACAACTCAATATTAATTGTATTGAGGTCTCTTTGACAAAATCAATGTTAAAAGATGCTGATGTGGTTTTTCTGGTTAACTCTTTACAAGGGATTCGTCCAGCTTATTCTTTAGATGATATGATTTTCGCAATTGATCATCCTTTGCTTGATCAATTCACTTCTTCTTTGAGTGTTGGAAGTACAATTTAGGATTTAAAAATTTGATGACATAATCGCATCAAAAAAAGCGAAACCAGGTAATTAGAATTCTACAATTTTTATTAAATACGCCGCAATTTTGGTTGGGGATAACCAAAAGCGAATTTTACATGAGCACTAAGACATGGAATATGTTACGTGGAAGGAAAGACAAAAACAACGAATTCGTCATTGGATAAAAGCAATTTTGGCGTACTGGTTTAAAGTGGAGTTGCGAGGGAATTATCAACCTGAATCTAACTCCGTTATAATTGCCAATAGAACTTCAACAATTGACTTGCTTTTACTTGCCGCTTTTTTACCTGAACGTGTAACGGTTGCTTTATCACCACATACTTCCAGTAAGTTTTGGTGGAAAATGATGCTTCTTTTTGCAGATGTGATTGCAATTGATGCAACAAATGCTTTTGCGGCTCGAGCTTTAATAAAAGCAATACGAGAGGGGAAGCGTTGTGTGATTTTTCCACAGGGAGTTAAATCAGATGAAGAGAGTTTGAAGGTTTTTGATAGTCCAGGCCTCGTATTGCAAAAAGCAGGCGCATCCGTTATTCCGATTCGCATTGATGGCGCTCAATACAGTATTTTTTCTATAAGCAAAGACAAACATCTCATACGTTTGTGTCCTAAAATTATTTTGCATGTGTTGCCTCCTTTGTCCTATGTGGAAGAGAAACATAATTTTGTTGATAGAAATACAATAAGTCTTCGTTTATTTCATTTGATTAGTGAGCTTACATTTGCAAATAGTTTCCAACCTATGCCTTTATTCAAAGCTCTAATCCATGGAGCAGCATTAGGCACTAAGAATAGAGCAAAAATTGAGGATGCTAATCGTACACCTATAACGTTTAAGCAATTTCTTGCTCGTTGTTTTATTTTAGGCCGTCAGATTAAAAATCAAACGCAAGTAGGAGAGCATGTGGGAATAATGTTGCCTACAACAATAGCCGGCATGGTCACTTTTTTTGCATTACATGCATATCGACGTATTCCTGGCATGCTTAATTTTAGTTTAGGCTTTTATAATTTGATTTCTACGTGTAAGGCTGCGCAAATCAAAACGATTTATACAGCAAGACAATTCATTGCTACAGCAAAGTTAGAAGATTTAGTGGAAAATTTACAGAAAGAAGGGATCGTTATTTATTTTTTAGAGGATTTTAAATCTTCCATTAAATTAAGCCACAAACTTTCAGGGTTGCTTAAGGGGAAATTTCCTTCCTGGGCTTATAAATTAATTGGTGAAGTAGTTTCTCCAACAGATCCTGGCGTGATTTTATTTACCTCTGGTTCGGAGGGGGTTTCTAAGGGGTGGTTTTATCTCATGCTAGCTTATTGGCTAATTGCTGTCAGCTAACCTCAAGAGTTGATTTTTCTTATCGGGATAAATTTTTTGACGCGTTACCCATTTTTCATTGTTTTGGGCTAACTACAGGAGCTATTCTTCCATTAATACAAGGAATTAACTGTTTTTTTTATCCGTCCCCCTTACATTATAAAATAATCCCAGGATTAGTGTATCAAACTGGAGCTACTATTATGTTGAGTACGGATACTTTTTTAACAGGTTACTCTCGAGCAGCAGAAAGACATGATTTTAGTAGTGTGCGTTATATTTTTGCAGGAGCTGAGAAAGTTAAGCCAGAGACAATGCGTCATTGGATAGATACTTTTGGGGTGAAAATTTATGAAGGGTATGGTGCAACTGAGGCCGCCCCAGTGATTTCTATGAATTGTCCTTTAGCCTATAAGCCTGACAGTGTAGGGATGTTACTCCCATCCATGGAAAGTAAAATTCAGTCGGTGGATGGAATTGCTCAAGGAGGGCGACTCATTGTACGTGGCCCTAATATTATGATAGGTTACCTCTCCTCAGAGAAACCAGGCGCAATTGTTATCTCAGAAAGTGGCTGGCATGACACTGGTGATATTGTAACGATGGATGAAGAACGATTTATTACTATAGCTGGCAGAGCGAAACGTTTTGCTAAAATTGCTGGTGAAATGATTTCCCTTACTGCAGTAGAAAGTGTCGCCGCATCTATTTGGCCCGAATTGTTACATGCAGCGGTTAGTAAAAAGTGTGAAAGAAAAGGGGAGCAGATTGTATTATTTAGCGAAGCAGAGAAAGCAGAT
This sequence comes from Legionella sainthelensi, assembly GCF_900637685.1. Classification (NCBI taxonomy): domain Bacteria; kingdom Pseudomonadati; phylum Pseudomonadota; class Gammaproteobacteria; order Legionellales; family Legionellaceae; genus Legionella; species Legionella sainthelensi. The sequence continues at coordinate 3,190,654 of NZ_LR134388.1, read as the reverse complement.
AAAACTACCTTTATCAAAAAAATTAAAGAATTAAGCTATTCTGAATTGTTAATTCCGCAACAGATTTTTCCAGGCAGCAAGATCCCTGTTTTGCCTTCAGGAAAAATAGATTACATAACAATTGAAAAAAAATTGGAAGAAGAAGTCATTTAAAAAACAATAAAGGCGCTAGAAATTTCAGCTTTCGAATCTTCAATTATCCCAAGAGAGGGGCCTCCTTGGCAATTGAAGGCCTAAAAAGCAACAAACCCTGCTGGAACAATTCCATCTTGTAACTGAACTTTAATAAGTCTCCCGTTTTATGGTGCTGTGTTTACAAGATTAATTTCTTTTTCAAACCTCATGCATTAGCAAATAATATCTACATTCTGCCAGTCAGAGCTGTACAGTTTTGAGTTTGCCCTATCTTATTTTTCCAAAACATAATTTCCTGGTGCATCCATTAATGGTGTTACTGGTAATTGTTCAAAATCAGGGGCGGCTATGAATTTTCCTGAATGTGATTTTAACCATTTTAACCATTCAGGCCACCAAGAGCCTGGGTATTCTGTTGCTTGCTGCAACCATTGATCGGCACTGGCAGGTGAATGATTATTCACCTTATAGCCGTATTTTTTTGCTTCAGGTGCATTAATAATTCCTGCTATATGTCCTGACCCTCCTAAAACAAAACGTTTAGGACCTTTCATGAGTTGAAAACCTATATAGGTCGTTTTCCATGGGGCTATATGATCTTTTTCGGTTGAGAGGAAAAAAGTGGGTATATCAATGCGAGTAACATCAATTGGTGTATGATTAAGATGAATTTTACCTGGTTTTGACAAATAATTATGCAAGTACATCCATCTCAAGTATTGTGAGTGCATCGTTGCTGGCATATTCGTAGAATCTGAATTCCAATATAATATATCGAAGGGAACTGGATTTTTGCCACGCAAATAATTCTTAATAAAAAATGACCAAATTAAATCATTGGCGCGAAGTGAATTAAAGCTCGATGCCATAAATTTTCCAGCAAGATAGCCCTTAGATTTCATTTCGTCTTCCAGTTTTATAATTTGTTGTTCATCGATAAATACTGAAATGTCACCAGGATCACTGAAATCAATCATCGACGCTAAAAAAGTTGCGCTGTGAATCGAATTATCTTGGCATGCTTTATGGTAAGCCAGAAGCATGGAAAGAAGCGTTCCCCCAATGCAAAATCCCATAGTATTGACTTGATTAACATGCAGCTGTTTTTGGATGATCTTAATTGCGGTATTTGGGCCTTCGTTTAAATAATCATATAAGCTTTTATGCGAGAAGTTTGCATCAGGATTAACCCAAGAAATCATGAATACAGTAATCCCTTGTTTTACTAACCAACGCACTAGAGAATTATGAGGGCTTAAATCCAGGATGTAATATTTGTTAATCCAAGGAGGAATGATGAGAAGAGGTATTGATTTGACTTTAGTGGATTGCGGTGTGTATTGAATCAGCTCCATCATGTTGTTGCGAAAAATAACTTTTCCTGGTGTTATCGCGAGATTTTCACCAAGTTTAAAGGCCTCCATATCAGTCATTTTAATCATTAGTCGTGAGGAACCAACCTCCAGATCTGATAGTAAGTTATGTAATCCCCGCAATAAATTTTTACCACGGCTTTTTAAGGTTTCATCCATAATTTGTGGATTGGTGTGAAGAAAATTTGCGGGAGACAACGCATCTAAATATTGCCTGGTAAAAAATTGCAGACGTTTTGCGGTATTTTTATCTGGGTACTCCACTGTTTCAAATAAATTATTCATGTGCTGACTGGCTAAAAGATAATGCTGGATCATCATGTTAAAAAAAGGATTGTTTAACCAGTCTTCTTCTCTAAAGCGAGGATCATCAATAGGCATCGGTTTTCCTTCTAACCAATGTTCTAATTGGATTTGCGCTAAATTGAACGCATCTTGCCAGTACTCAAGCTGCATTTTCCAGATTTTTTCTGGATTTTTTAAAAGAATAGTCATCACATTTTGAAAGTGTTCTGTTAATTCAATGTATTGATTGATGATAATGGAGAGCTGTAAGGGAGTTTTTTGTATGTCTGAAATGATTTGCAAACTTTTTTCAGCTATTGCTTTAAGTAATTCACTAAGTTCCGTGTCGTGGATCATCCTAACTCCTGAGGACAAATGTTTGGTGTCTATTTTGGTTTGTTTATTCTTATTGATCAAGAGTATAATATTTGAGTCTAAAAAATTTTCCCTAAAAATGGAAATAAATTTTTAATGTTGAAGCTATTGGTACTCTTTTTATGAATTATAAATTACCAATCTCTAATTGTTCCCGCATGCCAGAAATAACCGCTTTCCTTTTTCTTATGGACTAGATTATAAATTTCTTGTGCTGCTTCTGATGGGGATTTTGGTGCATTGTCTTTTCCCATATCCGTTCTGACCCATCCCGGATCAAAACTAGAGATAATGTTTTTGGGCAATCTTTTCGTCAAAAGTACCGTATACATATTTAAACATGATTTTGACATTTTGTAGTGTGGTTGATAGGCAGAATCATTTGAACTAAATGTTCCCCAACCAGAGGATATATTAATGATTTGCGCATCCGTATTTAGCTTGGGGATGCATTTTTCGGTTAATTCAATTGTTCCAAATACATTCACGGCAAAAGTTTCTTTTAATTGATCCATATTGATTTTTTCTTGGTTCCAATCGTCGAGAAGTACAGCGGCATTATTAATTAATACATCAATTTTTGGTGCTTTTTCTGCGAAATGGTTAATTTGTTGTGAGCTTTTTAAATCGAGGCTGTAACTTTTTAGGTTTTTATTTTTTAAAGGGGTTGTGCCATGAGTTGAGGTTCCAATAACATGCCAACCATGGGCTAAAAAAATTCGAGCTGTTTCTAACCCTATTCCTCGACTGATGCCGGTAATTACGAGGGTCTTATCCATTATAACTCCCTATACACGAATTTTGATTCTGCGCCTGTCCCAAGAAGCTTGTCCGTCTTTTTGAATCACAGGTAACATAGCGCGGCCCACGAAGCTCTATACCTCGTTGCAAGTTCGTTCGGCTCTGTCATGCACTTGAGCAAACTCTTGCACCTCACTAGACTTGCGCCTTATTTAAAATTTTGTGGATGACGTTAGATGTTGTAACACTCCATGGAGTTAGTTCATAGCAGTTTTGTTTGATGCATCAATGTTTAAAATGACGAACTCCAGTAAAGACCATAATGACCCCATGTTCTTCAGCACAAGCAATCACCTGAGCATCTCTGATTGAGCCGCCTGGTTGAATAATGGCAGAGATACCTGCCTTTGCAGCGATTTCAACTGTATCAGGAAAAGGTATAAATGCATCGGAGGCCATTACTGCGCCATGAGTATCAAATCCCATTTGGGTTGCTTGCCAAAGACCAATACGGGCACTCATTATTCGACTCGTTTGGCCTCCTCCTAAGCCAATAGTTGCAGTGTCTTTGGCATAAACAATCGCATTGGATTTCACATGTTTGGCAGTAAGCCATGCAAACATTAGGTCATTCATTTGTTGTTCGGAGGGCATTTTTGGCGTTACAGTTTTTAATTCATAACTTCCTAAAGCCAAAGAGTCATGTTCTTGTACCAGTAAACCACCATCTACTTTTTTCATATTTAAACTAAAAGCATTATCCGGTTGCCATCTTCCTGTTATTAAAACACGAATATTCTCTTTGTTGGCGAAAGTTTTTTTGGCTTCATCACTTATCTCTGGAGCAATAACTACCTCTACAAATTGTTTTTCAAGGATTGCTTTTGCTGTGTCACCATCTATTGTTTGATTAAACGCAATAATGCCACCATAAGCGGATGCCGGATCACATTGATACGCTTTAAGATATGCATTAATGAGCTTGTCACCTAATGCAACGCCACAAGGATTGGCATGTTTTATAATGGCACAAACTGGTTTATCGTGAGCAAATGATTTAACGCAATCCAAAGCAGCATCGGCATCCAAAATATTATTGTAGGATAGTTGCTTGCCTTGAATAAGTTGCGCGCCCCCTAGAGAACCAGATGCGGCATTTTTATCCCCATAAAAAACGGCTTGTTGATGTGGATTTTCTCCATAACGTAGATCAGTAATTTTATTGAATTGGCAGGTAAGCACTTCTGGAAACCCAGAGGGAGTATATCGTTCATCTAAAGTAGTTAGATAATTAGCGATTGCTGCATCATAAGCTGCTGTATGTGCAAAAGCTTTTTTAGCTAAGGTAAATCCCCAATCCAAAGGCACTTTCTTAGAATTTATGTAACCAATAAGTTCTGTATAGTCTTCTGGTTTTACTAAGACAAAAGTGTGTGCATGATTTTTTGCTGCAGAGCGAATCATGGCTGGGCCCCCAATATCAATATTTTCAATCGCCGCATTGAAATTACAATCAGGACGGCTAATAGTTTGTTCAAATGGATATAAATTAATTATGAGTAAATCAATAGATTTAATGGAATGTTCTTGTAATATTTTCTCATCTTTATTTTTGCGAGCAAGTAATCCTGCATGTATTGCAGGGTGTAAGGTTTTAACTCGACCGTCAAGCATTTCTGGAAAGCCTGTGCATTCACTGACATCAGTTACCGGCAATTGGTGTTCTTTAAGTAAGGCAGAAGTATTACCTGTTGCAATAAGTTCTACTCCATGTTGGTGAAGGACTTTGCCAAGTTCAACTATTCCTCTCTTATCAGAAACGCTAAGCAAAGCTCTTTTAGGTTTAAAAGTAGAAAATTTTTGTTCTGCGATCATTGGTAGTTACCTTTTTACTTGTAGGGTATGTTTCCATTTCGATTCTTCCGGATAAAATGGGATAGCAAAAGGGAAACTTATCCTAGTACTGCGTTAAAAATCATATTACTTTCGTACAAAAGCTAATAATGACCATCCATTAAGCTTTTCTTGATGTAAAAGAGTAAACATGGAATCATAGGTCTTTATGATTTCAAATACTTGTTCTTCGAGTATTCCTGATACAATAAGCATTCCTTCGTTCTTTAAAAGATGATGAAAGCGCTCTTTCAAGTTGAGAAGTGGTGCTAACAAAATATTGGCCATGATCAAATCTACTGGATGCTGTAATGCATCAGGGAAACTCACTAATAATCGGTGCTCTTCTAATTGATTCGTTAAGGCATTATTATTGGTGGCTTGCAACGCTTGTGGATCAATATCAACAGCATGTACTTCTTTTGCGCCTAATTTTAATGCAGCCAAAGAAAGAATTCCTGAGCCACAGCCATAATCAATAATCGACTTATTGCTCAAGTTTGCTTGCTCAAGCCAGGTTAAACACAAGGCCGTGGTAGGATGAGTTCCTGTACCAAAAGCTAAACCTGGATCGAGCATCAAATTAACTGCATTTGGTTCTGGCGGAGTTGACCAAGTAGGACAGATCCATAAACGTTGCCCATAACGTTGTGGTTTAAAATCATCCATCCATGCTCTTTCCCAATCTCTGTCCTCCAAAATTTCTAAGGTACATGCTAATGAAGGATAAGTTTGGGTCAACTGATCGCGAGTATATTGAGCTTGAAATGCTTCTGCGAATAGGGCATGAATAATGACCTCAGGCCATAAAGGAGTGGTTCCTGGTTCTGGCTCAAGAACAGGATTGTCATTTTTATCCGTAAGCATAATGGATAATGCGCCAAAATTTTCTAACTGATCACTCAGTTGTTCAATTTCCTGACTAGGACAATGTTCTACTTTTAATTGAAACCACATAGTAATTAGCCCTTAAGCATTTTTTCCAAATAGTGAATATTTGTGCCACCAGCAATGAAAGATTGATCATGAAAAATGCGTTGATGTAATTCGATATTTGTTTTTATACCATCGATGATAATTTCATCTAGAGCATTGCGCATTCTTGCAATTGCCTCAGCACGGGTGTTTCCATAACTAATGAGTTTACCGATCATCGAGTCATAATTTGGGGGTACTTTATAACTGCTGTAAATATGGGAATCAAAACGAATGCCTGGACCACCTGGTTGATGTAATAATTTTATTGTTCCTGGTGAAGGCATAAATGTTTTTGCATCTTCTGCATTAATTCTACATTCAATTGCATGGCCGCGTAATTGAATATCTTCTTGAGTCAGTGTAAAAGGTTGATCACTTGCAATTTTGATTTGTTCTTTAATCAAATCAATCCCTGTGATCATTTCAGTTACTGGATGCTCAACCTGGATTCGAGTATTCATTTCGATAAAGTAAAAACAGCCATCCTGATATAAGAATTCAAAGGTTCCTGCACCACGATATTTCAAATCCTGGCACGCCTTAACTACAGAAGCACCAATTTTTTCTCTAAGCTCAGGACTAATTCCTGGGGCAGGGGCTTCTTCTACTACTTTTTGATGACGTCTTTGCATCGAGCAGTCGCGCTCACCAAGATGAATTGCGTTACCCTTTCCGTCTCCTAAAACTTGAAATTCTACATGACGAGGATTTTCGAGAAATTTTTCCATATAAACGACAGGATTATTAAATGCGGCTTTAGCTTCGCTACGTGTGAGTGCGATCGCATTGAGCAGATGAGACTCACTATGTACCACACGCATACCACGTCCACCACCACCTCCTGCTGCTTTAATAATAACAGGATAGCCAACTTTTCGACCTATTTCTAAATTTTTACCATCATCATCAGTTAAAGGACCATCTGATCCAGGAACACAAGGAACTCCTGCGGCTTTCATGGCATTAATCGCAGAGACTTTATCTCCCATAAGGCGAATTGTTTCACCTCTTGGACCAATGAAACGGAACCCGCTTTTTTCTACTATGTCTGCGAAATCAGCGTTTTCTGAAAGGAAACCATATCCAGGATGAATAGCTACAGCATCGGTAATTTCAGCAGCAGAAATAATAGCTGGAATATTCAGATAGCTTTTTTGTGCTGGAGCAGGACCTATGCAAACTGTTTCATCAGCGAGACGAACATGTAATAAATCTTTATCTACGTCTGAATGTACGGCTACGGTCTGAATGCCAAGCTCTTTACATGCACGCAAGATGCGAAGAGCAATTTCACCTCTGTTGGCAATAACAATTTTACTGAGCATGGATGCATCCTCATTCTATAATAAATAGAACCTGGTCGTATTCTACAGGTTCTCCATTACCGACTAATATGTCTACGACTTTACCGGCACGATCCGCTTCAATTTCATTGAACATTTTCATTGCTTCAACGATACATAAAACATCACCAGCCTTGACTGTTTGGCCAACGGTGACAAAAGGAGGGCTTTCTGGTGAGGGTGATGTATACATAGTCCCTACCATGGGTGAATGAATTTGATGGCCAGAAGCAATGGGTGCGGCTGGCTTACTCTCTTGGGGTGTACTTCCTGCAGTAGAATTAGAAGTAGATCCTGCAGGAATTGATATTGTTTGTGGTACTGGAGGGGGGGCATAATGAATCTGGGGATGCTCTACAACAGGAATACTGCTGTGACGACTTAGTCTAAGTGATTCTTCACCTTCTTTAATTTCAATTTCTGAAATGCCGGTTTCTTCCAGCAATTCAATTAATTTTCTGATTTTACGAATGTCCATTATTTGCTTCTCTTTCAATAATTGAGGTTAATGCTAACGAATACCCTTGTACACCTAAACCACTGATAATACCCATAGCTATATCAGAAAAATAAGAGTGGTGACGAAAAGTTTCGCGGGAATAAATATTACTGATATGTACTTCAATAAACGGAATTGCAACAGCACTCAATGCATCCCTTAAGACGATACTGGTATGAGTAAATCCTGCGGGATTGAAAATTATATAATCGATTTTATTGGTACTTGCCTGATGAATTGATTGAATTAAATCTGCTTCAGAATTACTTTGATAACATTGCAGCGCAAACCCTGCTTCAGTTGATTCTTTAGTTAAACGAGTATTGATATATTCTAGTGATGTACTCCCATAAATCGAAGGCTCTCGTGATCCCAAGAGATTTAAATTTGGTCCATGTAACACCAGAATTTTTTTCATGTTTTAGTCTGTATTAATAATTTTGGCAGATTTTGCCTGATCTCTGTAATGTTGTCTATATATCTCCGAGGATATCTACATGTTCTCTGCTATTTTTATATTTCATATCATAATACCCAGAGAAAAGTTGCTTGCTTTATGGCATTAACCTAGACTTGATTGAAACAAAGCAGTGCTTTTCAAAGATTTCAAAACGGAAAAAACGCAAAGGATTTTTAATGCAGGAAATGTTCAAACAACGGTTAGACGTACCTAAAGTACAACCAGAAATTTATTTTGTCATTTTCATGATGATGATATTGGTACAAATCTCCATAGATCAATATGTTCCATCATTACCTGCAATTACAAAATATTTTCATAGCTCCGAATCATCAATTCAATACACCCTCTTTCTATTTTTGTTTGGACTAGGAAGTTCCCATCTATTTTTTGGGCCCTTATCTGATAAAATTGGTCGTAGACTTCCTCTTATTTATGGAATAGGTATAAGTATCTTAGGTAGTTTGTGTTGTTTCTTTGCACCATCGGTTACGATTTTAACTTTAGGACGTTTTTTACAAGGATTTGGTATAGGTTCTTGTAGTTCAGTAGGCCGTTCTTTAATGAGTGATCTTTTTAAAGATCGCTATTTATCAAAAATCAGTTCTTATGTTGGGGTAGTAAGTACCGTATTACTGGTTGCATCACCAATCTGGGGGGGATTTATACAGGAACATTTTGGGTGGAGAGCTAATTTTTTATTTATCTTTATCGTCGGATTGTCATTTTGGATTTTTATTTTACTGGCGTTACCAGAAACAAATAAAAACCTTAATCCCAATGCAACAAAAATAAAAGTTCTATATGAAAATTATTATAGCTTGTTAAGATCTAAAGTTTTCCTCGGATATACACTTTGTGCCTGTTTTGCTTGTTCGGGGTTAGTTGCCTATATTACTATCGCGCCGTTTTTATTCCAGAATGTATTGGGATTAACTCCCTTGGAGTATGGACAATTGTCACTCTTTATAGCTGGGGCGATTTGTCTTAGTGGTATTATTAACAGTCAGTTAATTATGACCAAGGATGTATCTTTCATGTTGTTTCTTGGTGTGTTGCTAATGATTGGTGGTGGTTTGTTCATGTTTGTCTTTGCATTATTAGGCATAATGCATGTGTTAACTATTATGATTCCGATTGCTTTATTTAGTATGGGAGCTGGTTTTACTTTCATTAACGCATTTGCAGGAGTATTCCAACCTTTCCCTCAAATTGCAGGAACAGTTGCTGCATTATACGTGAGTATGCAAGATTTTACCGCTGCATTAACGAGTGGCATGATTGCAATGACTCAGGTGCAGGGGCAACTGCCGTTATCCATTGCATTATTTGTTCTAGGCCTAAGTGCCCTAGCTGCCTGGTATTATCAACAAGCATGAAATAATAATTTCAAAAAATCTAAAATTATGCTAGTTTGGATGGGTTTTAGATTTGTCAGTTGTATTTTGTAGGTGTAACTCCCTGTTGAATTCACTCAAGCTTTATAACTTGCTTTTAAGGATATATTGAATTCAGCAGAACATGAGTTGCTTCAATATCTTCAATTAAGTTGCAAAAAGGAGTGGATTTCAATGCATCATAATTACTATTTATCTCCATTAGCTGTTGCTCTGGCCCTAGGAATGGTATCTCCTGCGAAAGCTGCAGACCCTATACTTTTACAAAACGCATCTTTTTCGGAAGTAAAGCAAAAATTTGCTTTATCAACTCAAGGCGTTGCTGTTACTAAAGATAGCTTGAGCTTCGTGAGTGAGCATACTGATCGAAATAAGGTAACTCATGTCCGTATGCAACAAAAATATGTAGGATTTCCAGTTTATGGTGGTTATGCAATCATGCATAGCATGAATACAGCAAAGTCATTAGCCGCTACTAATCAGTCCACAGTTGAGATGAATGGTGTTGTTTATCAAGGATTACAAACTGAATTAGGTCAACCAGATGCTTCTTTTGTGCAAAATGCAGATAAAGCATTACAACAATTCAAAGCCAAATATACTCATCAAAATGTAGGTGATGAAAAAGTCATTCCTATGGTATATATCGATAAAGATAATCAAGCACACTGGGCTTACAAGGTAAGTATTCGTGTTAATCATCTAGATAAAGCTCCAGAACGCCCAACAGCAATTATTGATGCTCGGACTAAGCAGCCTTTTGTACAGTGGAATGATATTAAAACAGAGAGAGTGTCTGTAAAAGGTTCTGGTTTCGGAGGAAATAAGAAAATGGGTTATTACGAGTTCGGTAAGGACTTTCCTTATTTGGATCTAACTCGTGATGCAAACAATGCTACATGCTACATGGAAAATGAATCTGTAAAAGTCATTGATATGAAACACAAATACAGCTCAGTCAAAGCCGCGATGTCGTTTGCTTGTTCAACAACTGACTCTGATATTTACCCCACCGGGTATCGTGAAGATAATGGAGCACTTTCTCCATCCAATGATGCCTTATATGCAGGTTATGTAATCAAACATATGTATACTGACTGGTATGGGGTAAATGTTCTTTCTAATTCTAATGGATCTCCAATGCAATTAGTCATGCGCGTTCACTATGGTGACGGTTATGAAAATGCTTATTGGGATGGAGAGCAAATGACTTTTGGTTGTGGTGACAGGATGATGTATCCTTTGGTTTCTCTCGGCGTTGGTGCTCATGAAATTAGCCATGGATTTACAGAGCAGCATTCAGGTCTCGAATATTACGGCCAATCTGGTGGAATGAATGAGTCTTTTTCTGATATGGCAGCCCAAGCTGCTGAACATTACTCAGTGGGTAAGAGTAGCTGGCAAATTGGCGGTGAAATAATGAAAGAAAGTAGTGGCTATGATGCTTTGCGTTATATGGATAAACCAAGTCGTGACGGTGAGTCTATTGATACCGCAGATGAATATTATAGTGGTCTAGACGTTCATTATTCGAGCGGTGTATACAACCATTTATTTTACATATTAGCAAACCAACCTAATTGGGATACCCGTAAGGCTTTTGATGTTATGGTTAAAGCGAATATGGACTATTGGACACCTTATTCAAGTTTTGATGAAGGTGGTTGTGGTGTATTAAGCGCAGCTAAAGATTTAGGCTTTTCTTTAAATGATGTGAAAAGCTCATTGCAAGCCGTTGCTATCAATTACAGCAAGTGTCATTAATTTGTATTCATAAAATCGGTCAGAAGTTGGCTTACAACTTCTGGCTGCTCCATGTGGATATGGTGCCCGCCATCTATTCTTTTAAGAGTTAAGTTTCTTACAGTCTTGATGCGATTTTGAGTAATTTCAGCGTCAAAAGAAAACCCTTGATTTGCTATAAGTAAATAAGTCTTAGCTGTAATCTCTTTTAAACAAGAAAGAATTTGCATTTCTGTCATGCGTAAAGGGGAGCGTGCCAGTAAACGCTGATCATGTCGCCAGTAAAATTTGCCTCGTTTTTCTACTAAACTTCGTTCACAAAGAGTTTTTGCGATATCTAGGGAAACATATCCCTTAAAAGCACGTGCCAGGGCAGCGTTCTCTAAGTGCTCATAACCTTTGGATTTTTTTTCATTTTTTTGTGTGAGAAAATGGGCATATTCTCTTAATTGTTGACATGCTGTTTCCCCTGGATGAGAAAATGGTCCTAAGCCTTCAATGAGTATTAGTGAAAGGAAGCGTTCGGGAATAACTCCTCCAAGCAAGCTGGCTAGGCATGCCCCCATAGAATGTCCTAATAGATGGACTCTATCGATTTTTAGGGCATTAAGAATTTCAATAATAATAAAAATTCCATCAAAAAAATGATAATGACATCCTTGAGGTAGATGTGATGAATGACCATGTCCAGGCAAATCGACTGCAATAAGATAAAAGTCATTCTCAAGATATGGGGCTATAGGAATAAAACTGTTAGCATTATCTAACCAGCCGTGTAGAGCTAAGATAGTTGGCTTTTCGGGATGCCCCCAAGTTTTGCAAGCTATCGAAAAGCCTGGAATCTTAAGATTTAGTTTGTCCATATCATTTAATATTTATATATTTTATTAAGTAGTTGTTATTATATCCCTACTGAGAGCAGTAGAGCTATAATTCATTACATGGCCTAGAGATTTGTAGCACATTGATTAGCGATTTTTTCCATATGAATTGAAGAGTTCATTTTAAAACAGTTAAGATAAGGCTGTGTGGGAATTTTATATTGATTAGTAATTATGCTAAGTAAAAAACCTGAATAGGTAGCGCATGCAACAAGATAAACGTAGTATCTCATTAATAACTTATAATATTCACAAAGGATTTGGGGTGGGTGCCATTCGTTTTTTGCTTCCTAAAATGCGTGATGCAATAACGAGTCTAAATCCTGATTTTGTTTTTTTGCAAGAAGTTCAGGGAGAGCATATAAAACGACAAAAACGGATTAATGCATGGCCTGCTTCCCCACAATCGGAGTACATAGCTGAAAACATATGGCCTCATTATGTTTATGCGAAAAATGCAGTATATCAATCCGGACATCATGGGAATGCGATTTTAAGCAAGTATGCTTTTGAACGATTTGAGAATATAAATCTTACCCATATCCGTAGAGCCTCAAGAGGTATATTACATGCGCAATTAAAGTTGGATAATGTAACGATTCATTTATTATGTGTGCACTTAGGTTTATTTAAAGCTGAGCGTACTGTGCAATGTAATACTTTAATGCAACGAATTAAGGATGTTGTTCCCCAAGATGAACCTTTATTGATGGCTGGTGATTTCAATGATTGGCGAACTATTATTTCCAAGCCTCTGGCAGAGCACTTAAATATTGAGGAGGCATTTGTTTCTATTGAAGGACAACATGCACGTTCTTTTCCTGCAATTAGGCCGGCCTTGCGCATTGATCGAGTTTATTTTAGAGGTATGAAAGTGCAAGCGGTTGCTTGTTTACAAGGTAAACCATGGCGAATGCTGTCCGATCATTTGCCACTTTATGCTCGTTTTGAATTGAAGTAGTTTAAAATCACAAGAGTTCGATATAAAAAGGAATGAAATGTTCTTTAGGGTGAGTGGTCATTAATGAACCTAATGTTAGTCGTGTTGGACGACTACTCAACTTCTTTCTGGCTCGATTAGAAGCCTTTTTAAAACAGCAGGATCGTATGCATTAAATTAACTAGTGATGCGTACTAAGTCTAGCTCAATTCAGCAATTATTGTCGTGCTTCGTCTAAACGCATAGTATTTAAAAAACGAACTATCCGCTTTCGCGAAGAGTAGCGAGTATTAGGGGGTATGAAGTCGCTATTATTTAAACGAATACCCCCAAAAAAAGAGCAGAGGTAACGAGTTATTCCATCCCGATATTATATTCACCCATACAAGCCAAACTATTCAGACGAGCGCGATTGAGTAATGCTTCTTGTGCTGTAGCAATATTGACATTTTTGCCACCCCAGGCAGATAAGCAATCCTCTTGTAACGCTCTGCCAAAGGAAAAACTAAGCAACCAAGGTTGATGATCAATGCTGTTGATTGCATTTAAATTCGCTGTAGCTTGTTGGGGTGTTTGACCACCTGATAAGAAATTAATTGTAGGTACTGCAGCGGGAACATTATTACGGAATACACCAATCGTGTAATCAGCAACTTCATCAGGTTCACTAAAGGGTTGATTTTCTTTACCGCAGGTTACCATACTTGGTTTTAAGATAATATGCTCTAGCTCAACCTGATGGATAAACAAGGCATGAAATAGTTCATGGAGCACAATTTCGCATACTTCTGCGCAGTGCTCTATACTGTGATTTCCATCCATAAGTACTTCAGGCTCAACAATGGGAACTATGCCTGCTTCTTGACACGCAGCAGCATAGCGTGCCAGATTTTCTGCGCCTGTTTTTACTGCAGTTAAACTTGGTGTATATTCAGAAATAGAATAAACATTACGCCATTTAGCAAATTTTGCCCCTAGTTTTTTAAAATGTTGTAAACGTTCTGCTAAGCCATCTAAGCCTTGGGTTACTTTTTCCTGTTCCGTATTGGCTAAGTCAACTAACCCTTTGTCTACCTTAATTCCAGGAACGATGCCTTTATCAGCAAATAATTTAACAATTGGAGTTCCATGCTCATCCGTCTGGTTAAAAGTTTCTTCAAATAGAATAACACCATTGATATAATTTTCTAACTCAGGTGTGGTGGCAAGTAATAATCTATAATCTCTGCGATTTTCTTCAGTGTTTTCAATTCCTATTGAGGAAAAACGTTTACCTATAGTTGCATTACTTTCATCGGCAGCTAAAATTCCTTTGCCTGCCTGAAGCATTTGTTCCATAGTGTTGGATAATTCTTCATAACTCATAATTTGCTCCTGATCATCATCTAGATATATATTTTTCACGAATAATTTGTTGCATGGCAAAACCTTGATCTTTTAAAGAATTAAAAGCCTCGTCAATCATACCTGGATTTCCACATAAATAAATAATATCTTTTTCGGGATTAAGATTTAGAGATGGAAAAGCATGTTGTACATAGCCACTGAATTCATTTTCAATTAATTCTTCTTTGGGTTGGCGACTTAAGTAAGGTCTGAATGTAGCTTTAGGATGTTTTTGAACGAACTCCCGAAATTCATTAGCATAGAGAATCTCTTCGCGCCGTTGTACTCCCTCAAGAATAACTACTTGTAGTTCAGGATGTTGGTTCATAAGATTTTCAAGATCTTGGAGCATTGATCGGTATGGAGTAACCCCTGTACTTGTGGCTACCAAGATGAAACGCTCAAAGTGGCCGTCTTTCAGCGTTAATCGGCCGTAAGGACCACTGACTTGTATGGTATCACCAGGTTTTAAATGATACAGCAATTGAGTACCTGGGCCATTTTCAAAATAGCCTGCAGCGAGCTCAATTTTATTATCCTGTTTAGGGATATTGGCTATACTATAACTACGCTTTAATGTTTTACCTTCATGTTCAAAATGAATGGTAATAAATTGACCAGGAGAATAGTTAAAATATGGAAAAATCTGACAACTGAAAACAAAGTGTTTTACTTTAGGTGAGATCATAAAAGATTCTACTAAAGTGATGGGAAATGTATTTATTTGCATAATGAGTATAAACTTTATTATAAAATTTGAGATTATAACCTTGAAATGAAGTTAATATAAGCAAAAATTATGCATTATAAGTTTTAACGGCATATAATTATATTATGAACACACCAGATCTTGTTACAATGATAGGCAATTTAAGCCGTTCTTTATATCCGGTACAGCATTTTATTACCGGTGGGGCTTATATTCTAGGCATTTTATTTTTTATGACTGCTATTGCCAAACTCCGAAAAATAGCTGATTACAGGGCTCAGTCTTCTTCTCAGGAAAAGATGTATGGTCCAATGATGTATCTAATATTTGGAGCACTCCTGCTTTATTTGCCGTCTGCTTTGGACGTGATGGCCAATACGGCTTTTGGAGTTGGGAATATATTAACTTATAGTTCATACAATCCGTCAAATATATTTAGTTCAATGGGATTGCTCATTCAAACTATAGGTATATTATGGTTTGTTCGCGGTTCCGTTTTAGTAGCACATTCAAGCCATCCGGGGACGGGGCATGGGCCAAAAGGTTTAGCATTTATCTGCGCGGGAATTTTAGCGATGAATTTTGATAATACGATAGCTGCTTTGAATTATGTTGTGAATAACTTCGTGACTTGGACGCTTTAAGAATAAGTGATTACGGTTACTTCATATCCTCTAGTCTTCTCCACATATTCTGAGATTATTTGCTTTAGCAAAATCTAAGATTGATTGGTATAACAATGGACTTGATTCTTTAAGTTTAGGGTCAAGCAAAACGCATTGATAGCCTTCACTGTTTACACTTGGGCGCAATAAAGGGGAATAGCGAATACGGCTATTTTTGAAGCTCGCTAATGAACCACTCATTCGTTCAGCCCAATCACTGGGTCTGAATGTTTTTCCTTGATCGGTTATTCCTTCGATGATTATTGTTTTATTTTCTGCAGCAACCATAATACTATGCAATTTAAATACAGTGTGCTAAGTATAACATCATATAATAAATGCTGTATTGAAATTTATTCATTTTGTTGAAATAAATTTGTTTTAAATATAATTTGCAAAAGTATTTTTTATCCCTATTATGTCTAGATATTTTATTTAGGGGTTTTTTAAAGGTTATTAAGAATGGAAAAAGACAGTCATTCTGGTATTTATTTGTTGCCCAATCTGTTTACAACAGCAAGTTTGTTTGCCGCATTTTATTCTCTTGTTGCATCGATGAAAGGACAATTTGAAGCATCAATCATTGCAATATTTATCGGAATGATTGCAGACGGATTAGATGGACGAATTGCTCGTTTAACGCATACGCAGACAGCCTTTGGTGCCGAATACGATAGTTTATCTGATATGGTTACATTTGGCGTTGCGCCTTCACTTTTAGTCTATAATTTAATTTTAAGCCACTTAGGCAAAGTTGGGTGGTTAGTTGCATTTGTTTATACAGCAGCGGTTGCTTTACGTTTGGCTCGTTTTAATACTCAGCTCGAAACAGCAGATAAAAAATATTTTCAAGGATTGCCTTGCCCACCTTCTGCAGCAGTAATGGCTTCTTTTGCATGGTTATGCTATCAACATGAGTGGCAAAATGTTTTCGTTGCGGTATTAACCGCAATTTTATCATTAATTGCCTCTACATTAATGGTTTCCAATATTCGTTATTATAGTTTTAAGGAAGTAGATTTTAAGGGAAAAGTTCCATTTTTGTATGTATTAGTGATGATCATTTTATTTGTAGCTATTGCGGCTGATCCCTCATTCGTCTTATTTGTTGGATTTACTATTTATGCGATTTCTGGGGTAATTATGACTTTAATTGTTTTACATAAAGTGAGAAAGCAAAGAAGAAACCTGGAGAAATAGCGTTTAACTCGAATGATTTTTCTAGTTTTTTAATAAGCTTTGCTTGTGTTGCATTTTTTCAATGGTCCATGGATGTTACTAGAAGAATCCAATAAAACCCCCAGGGAAACAATCATAGACTTTGACGGGGGCATTGTGATTGATCCACGCTTTTAATCATAAAAATTTTATGCTCTCTTTAGCAACTAATAGCTGAATTCTTACAGAAGAGTTTGAAGTCAATAATGAAAATGTGGAGATAATCCAAGGAATAATGAGTTCACTCATGGCGCTGGGGAGGGGATATCCTAAGAAGCAGATAAATGGCTTGCAAATAGTTGAGCAAGCATGAGGATGAATCAGTGTAAAAGGTTTTGCCAAAGTCTTTGAATAAATGCGGTAAGAACGAGCGATTTTGTCGATTAAATAAGGATTATTACTCGCCTTCACCAAAAAAATTATTGATTAAGTGAGTTAATGCTTCATTCATTTGAACTTCATCAGGGCCATTGATTTCCATAATGATTTCAGCCCCTTGATTTGCGGCGAGCATCATTACACCCATAATGCTTTTCCCATTAACGGTCTGCGAATTACAGGTTACATCAATTTGGCTTTGAAATCTTGCGGCCGTTGAGACAAATTTTGCCGAAGCTCTAGCATGTAAGCCCAATTTATTAATTATTTTAATCGTTGTTTTTATCATAGCGCATACAATGTATCATGAAGTCTAAAATAAGTGTAGCCTGATAGGGATGAAAACATAGTATCAATTAAGAGGTTATACGAGTCCCTGGGACGAAATTTACCCAGGGTCCTCATTATAACCTCTTACCTAAGCGTTCTTTTGCTTGAGTACTGCGTTTTGTAAGTCATACCTTAATCATGATGACTACGGTTTTTTTCTTTATGTTTGATCAGTTGCCGATCTAATTTATCAATTAAAGTATCAATTGCAGTGTATAAATCATCAGATTCTGAACTGGCGTGCAGTTCACCTTTAGCGATATAAACAGTTGCTTCAGCAATTTGTCTTAATTTTTCTACACCAAAAACCACATTAATAGAAGTGATTTGATCAAAGTGACGCTCTAGCTTATCGAATTTTTCTTCGGTAAATGCTCTGATAGCAGGAGTAACATCCATATGATGTCCAGTGATGTTAATTTGCATAAAAATCTCCTAGTTGCTTTAGAATCATGAAAGGCCATGATGCTAATAATTAATATGAGTCCGATAAAAAACAATATTATTTTTTATATCGAATGACGTTTCTTTAAAATTGGAGCCGATATAAATGCTACGTATTTTACTGTACTCTCGTTAGTTATCAATTATTTTTCTTTCATTCGATGGAGCAATTCCCATTGCTTCACGATATTTTGCTACGGTTCGTCTTGCTACTTGAATCCCTTGTTTTTCTAGTAACTGGGTAATTTTACTGTCACTTAATGGTTTTTTTCTATTTTCGGCGGCAATTAATTTTTTAATCACGGCACGTATCGCTGTAGAAGAACATTCATCGCCAACATTTGTACTAATATGGCTAGAGAAGAAATATTTAAGTTCAAATACCCCCCGTGGCGTATGAATGAATTTTTGTGTGGTAACACGAGATACAGTGGATTCATGCATTTCTAGAGTTAAAGCAATGTCATTAAGAATTAATGGCTTCATTGCTTCTTCCCCGTATTCTAGAAATCCTTGTTGATACTCCATAATGCAGGTAGCTACTTTTAGTAGCGTTTCTTGTCGGCTTTGAATGCTTTTTAAAAACCATCGTGCTTCTTGCAGGTTATTTTTTAGAAATTGATTGTCTGCACTATTGTCTGCTCGTTGAATAAGTGATGCATATTGATTGTTAATGCTTAAATGAGGAAGCACACTCTGATTTAATTGAACTTTCCATTGATTATTGATCTTTTTAACAGTTAAATCCGGAATGATATATTCAGTAATGTCTTCATGAATTAAATTCCCAGGTTTAGGATTTAATTTTTGGATAATTTTTAATACGGAATCGATTGTTTTTTCAGTAATCTGGTGATTCTTCATCAGCTGTCTGTAATTATGCTGACCAAGTAATTCAATGTCTTTAGTAATAATCTTTTTGGTCAACGCTAAATGTCCGGTATCTTTAGGCAGTTGGGCCAGCTGTATCAGCAATGTTTCAGCTAAATTGATACAAGCACATCCTACAGGATCAAATAATTGGATGCGATGACGTACGGCCTCTATTTCATCTAAATCAAGGGGGTGTTCTTCACTGGTTAAACTTGCATGTAACTCAGCAATGTCCATACTTAGGAATCCATCACTGTTAATCGCATCGATAATGGCAGTAGCTATAGCTCGATCTATATCGCTCATAGGGGAAAGGGTAAGCTGCCATTTTAAATGATCTTTTAAGTTAGTAGTTGTGTAATGCAAGTTGTCAAAATTATAATCATTTTCTTCGAATGATGTGCGCTTATCCGAGCTTTGATATAATTCAGACCATTGAAAATCACTTTGATCATTCTCTTGCTCTCTAGGTTTATCGATTTCTATTTCTTCTTTGTCTTCGTTGGGCGTTGCCTCAAGCAAGGGATTTGATTCAAGAACAAGCTGAATTTCTTGTTGTAAATCAATAGTTGATAATTGCAAAATTCTTATCGCTTGTTGTAACTGTGGAGTTAAGGTTAAATGCTGGCTAATACTCAGTTGCAATGATGGTTTCATGCAAATCCTCTTTGTTTCATTGCTATTTACTATCAGTTTAAACGATTCGTAAGGATTATCCAGTATTTCACGGGGTTATTTAGAATAAAACTTGAGTGATAAAAAAGCCCCATATTGGGGCCTTAGATATTTATTTTACTTTTTTCTCTTTGAAGAGCACATGCTTACGTACTTTTGGATCATACATCATGAGTTCCATTTTTTCAGGATGGTTTCTTGGATTCTTCGTTGTCGTTTTGTAGTATCCAGTTCCTGCTGTGGACTCCATTTTCACTTTAATAGTGACAGCTGCCATGGTTTATCCCCTTAATTATATTTTTTCGCCTTTAGCTCTGAGTTTATCCAGAACTGCTTTTATACCTAACTTGTCTATAATACGCATACCTTTGGTACTAAGTTTTAATGTGACAAATCGTTTTTCTTCTTCAACCCAAAAACTGTGATTTTGAATATTAGGCAGAAAGCGTCTTTTAGTTTTATTGTTAGCGTGCGACACTTTGTGGCCAGTCATGGGTCGCTTGCCAGTTACCTGACATACTCTAGACATTATGTTACTCCAAAATAGGTTTTAATGTGCTTGTCTTTGTAAAATTCTGGGCAAATAGCCGGATGTGAAATACAAGAGCGGTTTTATATCAAAAAAATGGATTAGTTGCAAGATTTTTGTAAGAACATATAATTCTGACTTTAGATAAATTGGGTGTAAAGATGCAACGTAAGATAAAAAGTTATGTGTTACGAGCTGGACGAGTAAGTAATCGACAATGCCAAGGCTTGGATCTTTGGTTAAAGGATTATGAGCTCACTGTAAGTGGAACTCCGTGGGATTTATATAAGGAGTTTACGCGATCAGCAGATACTATTGTTGAAATAGGATTTGGAATGGGAGCTTCGTTGTTGACTATGGCAAAGAATAATCCAGAACTTAACTATATCGGAATAGAAGTACATCGTGCCGGAGTTGGGAGTTTGGCCGCTGATCTGCATGAGCATCAATTAACAAATGTGCGCATTGTGTCTCATGATGCTGTAGAGGTATTCCATACTCAAGTACTCGATAATTCACTTGCTGGTGTGCAGATTTTTTTTCCGGACCCATGGCATAAAAAGCGTCACCATAAAAGACGATTAATTCAGCCAGCATTTATTCAATTACTTGTACAAAAAATTAGACCTGGAGGATTTATTCACTGTGCTACTGATTGGCAGGAGTATGCAGAGCATATGCTCCATGTTTTATCTATGGAGCAAGCTTTAAGAAATCTTCAGACCGACGGTGGGTATTCTCCAAGACCTATATCGCGGCCACTGACAAAGTTTGAGAATCGAGGTGAGCGTTTAGGACACGGCGTTTGGGACCTGGTTTTTACTAAAGTTAACGTAACCTCGCCATAAAAGGTGTAGAGTTTGATCTTCTATTGTTCAATGTGTAATATAAATCTGGAAGTAACTTACAGAGGATGTAATCATGGAATTTATAACGGAAATCAATGCAGCTGTAAAATCGGGATTGCAAGGATTTAAACTATTTATTGAGCGAAAGCTTAGCCTAGATGCGAATTACTTAGCGCACCCATTTTGGATTGAACATGGTGAGCAAGTGACTGTTTTGAATTATTTAATTCAGCAGCATCAAGAGAAGCATATTAATGAAAAGGCTGCTTCTGACTTAACACAGTTTATTGATTTTGTTCTAAGTAGAGTAAAGGATAAAAATATTGGTGAACCCCTTCATCAGGCGCTGGCTCTAGGAAAATTACAGCTAGCCCTTCATCTCTTTGATACAGTTGATTTTGATGTGAATCGGCGTGATCAAGAGGGACGCACTTTATTATCTTTGGCTATAGAAACAAAAAATCGACATTTATTGAGAAAACTATTACAGTGCCATCCTGATGTAAATGCAACTTCGCGAATTACAGATGCCCGTGTTTCGTTTCAGCCATTACATCAAGCTATAGCTTTGGATTTCGCTTTTGGAGTCAGAAATTTAGCAAACGCTGGGGCGGATTTGTCGAATCCTTTAGGAGCGATGAAGGATACGCCAGTATTATTAGCGGCACGACAAGGTAAAATAAAAGCACTCGAAGCTTTATTAGAGTTTCCCGTGGACAAACTCGATCTTGAAGCAGAAAATAATAGTTTGTCTGCGGATAAAATGACAGCAGATAATGCGATTGAGTCACTTTGCAAACTATTAGCAAACGATAAAAATAATAAGGACTTAATTCGAGGTGTCGCTATGTTACTTTGTCGTGGTGCTGAACCGCCACGCAAAGAGTCTATGTGTCAGTTATTAGCAGATAAACGCGCTGATTTGCTTAAAGAAATAGATCGTTATATGAATTCTCGTCCTGAGCTTGTTGATCCTTTTGTGAATCGGTGTCATTTGGCAGAAAGTGCATTACATAAAATAATTTATGTGGATCACTCCTGGGGTAGCACGTTACGCCAGTTATTTGGCAGACCTAGCGAGGCTGCTTTTGTTATTGAGCGACTGGTTACACGCAAATACAGTCGTCGTCAAGAGGGAAGCTCTGAATCACCTGCGCTATCAACTGTTGCTGCAGTACCATTAAAAGGAGATGAGCCTCCTCTTAAACTCTATGCAGAATTTGTTCGACGTTATAATGAGGCTTATCAGAACCAACGAATTACAAATCCTTGGAGTACTATGCGATGGATGATTGCTGAAGGAAAATGCAATTGGGAAATGGTGAAGCAATATGCACGTAATCATCCAGGAACTCGGACACAGATTATCTATGATGACATGTTTAAAACTTTACCTAAAATGGAGATGCATGAACAAATTGAGAATACAACCGGAACACTTCATTGTAATGTCAGGCTTTAAATGTGTGGCTGTTTAAGCAGGGAGATAACCGTACCAAGATTAAGGATTAATTAAGCTTATGATATAATAGTTGAGTTTGTTGTTTTGGGGTATACGGTATGAACGTCAGTTTATTGCTCTTAATCTTCATTTGTTTTATTGGAATGATTAGTCCAGGACCAGATTTTCTATTGGTTACAAAAAATGCGCTCTTATACCCCAAACGCCAGGCGTTGGCTACCGCTTTTGGTATTGTTTCAGGATGTCTTTTCCATGCTACATACTGCATTTTGGGTTTAGCATTAATTATTACCCAAAGCAGTGTCATTTTTACAACTGTAAAGTATGCAGGAGCCTGTTATTTAATTTATCTTGGATTTAACGGTTTAAGTTCTAAGAAAATGAAAAAAGTACATTCAGATATTTCTTCTATGAAAAATATTACTCTTTTGAGAGCTTATACAGAAGGCGTGCTATGTAACGCCCTGAATCCTAAGCTGGCTTTTTTTCTACTCAGTTTGTTTACGCAGTTTGTTTCAATTAATGCAGCATTTAGTGATAAAGCTTTAGTTGCGGGAGTCTTTTTGGTTGAATCGGCTCTTTATTGGCCTCTTTTGGTGTTATTCTTACAATCACACCATATTCGGAAGCTGTTTACTCATGTTCAAGCTTCTTTAAGTCGTGTATTTGGTGGCTTGTTGGTGTATCTAGGTTTTCGAGTGATGTTAAGTAGCAATGTTTAAATTTCATTGATGCAACGTTACTCTATTTCATGCCACTAAAACTTATCATTAAAACGATATTGCGGGGAGCAGAATGCCAGAATTAACTTTAGGAATGAAAAAAACAGAGCTGGATACACCTTGTTTAGTGATTGATAAAAATATTCTGAAGTCTAATTTAGAAGCAATGAAAAAACATGCGATTGAGAATAAAATAAATATCAGACCTCATTGTAAAACGCATAAGTGCTCAAAATTAGCTAAGTTACAGATTGAGTACGGAGCAATAGGTGTAAGTGTTGCAAAAATTTCCGAGGCTGAAGTTCTCATTAAGGAAAAAATACCTAATATACTTATCACGTCACCGATTATCACAAAAAATAAAATTTCTAGGCTGATTGCTTGTTTGGAAAATGCCCCTTCTACCATGCTTGTTGTGGATAATAAAGAAAACATTCTTGCTTTAAATGAAGCGGGGGCAAAGCACAATAAAATGATTCATGTGCTCATCGATGTTGATCCAGGCGTGGGACGCACTGGAATAAAACCAGAACATGCCTTAAGTTTTGCACGGGAAATCCAACGATTACCGTGGCTACATTTGATGGGAGTTCAATGTTATGCAGGTAATTTACAGCATATCCCTTCTTTTAATGAGCGCAGAGAACGATCCTTACATACAATGCAGATGGCAAGTGAAATTGTAAAGCATCTCAAAGAAAGTGGTTTTAATTGCCCCATATTAACTGGTACTGGAACAGGAACTTATGACATAGATATTGAGGCAACCGAGGTCACTGAAATTCAACCAGGTTCTTATACTGTAATGGATGTCCAATATACTAAGATTGGCTCCAAGCATAACGACAAACAATTTGATCTATTTAGACCAGCGATGAGTCTTCTTACTACCGTTATCAGTAATAATAGAACCGAACATGTTACGGTAGATGCAGGAACCAAATCGATTTATGTAGATCACCTGAAACCAAAGGTAATAAGTCATCAGGGATTGACTTATGATTGGGGAGGATTTGGTGACGAGCATGGCAAAATTTCAGCAATGAACACTTCAAAATTACCCTCTGTGGGAGAGGTGATTGAGCTAATAGTTCCTCATTGCGATCCAACCATTAATCTTTTTGATCAATTTTTTATTACCGAACAGGATATTGTAACCGATGTTTGGAAGATCGATCTTAGAGGAAAATCTCAGTAGGATGCTTGCTTAAACTTCATATACCCCCTAGAATTCTATTTTTCTTAAAATTGGCCAGGAGAGTAGTACATGGGGTGGAATGAGCCAGATAAGGGTAAAGAGCCTTGGAAGGGTAAAAATCAGCCTCCAGATTTGGATGAAGCGCTGAAGCGTATTCATGAGAAGCTGAAGAAGGTTCTTTTTGGCGGCACTGCAAAAACAAATAATGAGCCTTCTAAAAAATCAAATGGTGGATTAGTTGCCATGATGATTATTCTGCTTGCTTTTCTCCTTTGGGCTCTTTCTGGTATTTTCATCGTCGATCCTGCTGAACAGGCGGTTATTCTTCGTTTTGGTAAATATGTAGAAACAGTAGGATCAGGACCACATTGGATACCGCGAATTATTTCCTCCAAAATTATTATGAATGTGGATCGAGTATTGGATTATTCCTATTCTGCACAAATGCTTACCAGTGATGAAAATTTGGTTGCTGTCTCTTTAGCAGTACAATATCGTATTGGTGATTTAGAACAGTATTTATTTAACGTAGCTAATCCAGAGGAAAGTTTGCAGCAAGCAACTTCCAGTGCATTAAGACAGGTGGTTGGCGCGACTACGTTGAATCAAATGATTACTGAAGGGCGTGAAGTCTGGGGAAATCAAGTTCAAGATACCCTGGTAAAAACGCTTAATTTATATAACACAGGTATTGTCATCGTTAATGTGGCACCTCAACCCGCCCGAGCTCCTGAAAGTGTACAAGAAGCTTTTGATGATGCTATCAAAGCTCAAGAAGATGAAAAGCGGTTTAAGGCACAAGCGTATGCGTATGTAGCTAAGGTAATACCCATTGCAGAGGGTAAAGCAAGCCGTATTCAGCAAGAAGCAGAGGCTTATTCAAAACAAGTTGTTTTGAACGCCCAGGGCGAGGTTTCTGAGTTTTTGGCTTTACTTTCTCAATACAAGGTTGCACCTGAGGTTATGGCTGAACGCATGTATTTGGAAACCATGGAAAAGGTACTGAATAAAACCAGTAAGATTATTGTTGATAGCAAATCAGGCAATTTATTGTATTTACCTTTAGATCAGTTAGTTACAAAGTCGTCTGCCCTTCTGGAAACAGCAAAAAATAATAAAACAGGAACTGATGAATCTAATGAAATAGAGAGTTTAGTTGATGGACGCGAATTGACAAGACCAGTTTATCGACAAGGGAGAAATTAATAATGAAAAATACAGGCAGGGCCCTTGGCATATTGATCTTTTTAATATTTCTAGTTTTACTCACTACAGTATTTACCATAACTCAAGGACAACACGGTATTCTTTTGCGTCTAGGGCGCTTGGTTAATGATGGAGCAACTAATAAAGTTAAGGTTTTGAATCCAGGGCTGCATTTTAAAGTGCCGTTTATTGAAAATGTACGTATTTTTGATACTCGAATACAAACGAAGGATATTAAATCAACTCGTATTGTTACTCGGGAAAAGAAAGATGTAATGGTTGATTATTACGTTAAATGGCAAATTGTGGATTTAGCACAATATTTTAAATCCACTGGGGGTAGCGAATTTAAAGCTGAAACTTTGCTGGAACAACAATTAAATACTTTATTACGTGCACAATTTGGTAAACGTACTATTCCTGAGGTGGTATCAGGGGGACGTGATGATGTGATGCAGTTGCTTCGTAAAGCAGCTCAAAAGCAGGCAGGTGAATTAGGCATTAATGTTGTAGATGTACGTATTAAAGGTATCGAGTTGCCAGCAAGTACCAGCAACGAAATTTATCAGCGTATGCGTGCCGACATGCAAGAAATTGCCAACAGACACCGAGCTGATGGCCAGGCAGCTGCTGAACAGATTCAAGCCAAAGCGGATGCGGATGTTATGGTTTTATTAGCAAAAACGCGTAGTGCCGCGCAAAAAGTTAGGGCAATTGGACAGGCGAAAGCTGCATCAATTTATGCGGAAGCATATAGTCAAAATAAGGAATTTTTTGTTTTATATCGTAGCTTATTGGCTTATGAAGGTAGTTTTAAAAGTAAAAAAGATATTTTAGTTTTGGATCAAAGCAGCTCATTTTTTGATTATTTTAAGCAAGCTACTCCAAAAAATGATGGTGTACCTGTTAAAAAATAACTATAATGACCAATTTTGTTGAAATTGGGTTCAGAACTTTTTCAATTAAGAGCAATAAAGAGCATTTTGCAAATTAAGAGTGGATCATGGGTAAAAACGTTGTTGTTTTAGGAACACAGTGGGGCGATGAAGGCAAAGGTAAAATTGTCGATTTATTAACGCAAGATGCACAGGTTGTTGTTCGTTATCAAGGTGGGCATAATGCTGGTCATACTTTAAAAATTAATGGGGTTAAAACTGTTTTACGCCTCATTCCTTCAGGTATGTTAAGGCAGCATGTACTTTGTTATATTGCAAACGGGGTAGTGCTCTCACCAGATGCGTTACTGAGTGAAATAAAAGAGCTGGAAAATACGGGGATTGATGTTCGTTCTCGTTTGCGTATTAGTAAGGCTTGTCCTCTAATTCTCCCTTGCCATGTTGCGATGGATAAAGCCCGTGAAGCACATATGGGAAATTCTGCTATTGGCACCACGGGGAGAGGTATAGGCCCAGCTTATGAAGATAAAGTCGCTCGTCGTGCATTAAAGGTCAGTGATCTCTTCCATCCAGAGCGTTTTGCCACGAAATTGGAAGATCTTCTCGATTATTACAATTTTATTTTGACTCAATATTTCAAGCAACCTCCTGTAGCACTTCAACCTTTATTGGATGCTGCCTTAGAATGGGCTGAAGAATTGCGTCCCATGGTTTATGATGTTTCGACTTGCTTACATGAGCATAGAGAGCGAGGAGATAACATTCTATTTGAAGGAGCTCAAGGTGTATATCTTGATATCGATCATGGAACATATCCTTTTGTCACTTCTTCAAATACCTGCGTGGGCTCTGTGATCAATGGTGCAGGCTTTGGTCCTAAATATATTGATTATGTTTTAGGAATTACAAAGGCTTATACCACTCGAGTTGGGGGTGGCCCTTTTCCCACGGAACTTTTTAATGATGTAGGAAAGCGGATTGCTGAACGCGGACAAGAGTTTGGTGCAGTTACAGGTAGACCTCGACGATGTGGATGGTTTGATGCGGTTTTATTAAAGCGATCAATTGAATTGAATAGTATTACAGGTCTGTGTATTACTAAGTTAGATGTTTTAGATAACTTAGATGTACTACGTATCGCTGTCGCTTATAAAGACAGTAAAGGTAATTTAATTTCAAGACCGCCACAAGCTGCTGTTGATTTTGAAGATTTGGAGCCTGTTTATGAGGATATGCCAGGCTGGCAGGAATCGACTGCTGACATTAAAAATATGAAGGATTTACCCGATAACGCCATTGCTTATCTAAAACGAATTGAATCGCTGCTGAATATTCCTGTTGATATACTATCAACTGGTCCTGAGCGGGATTCGACAATTATTTTACGTGATCCTTTTAAAGTTTAAGATGTATCGATAATCTTTCCTACTCTCTCCGTGTCGGGCTTTATACCCGACACGTACCTTAGCAAGAATTTAACATTAGTTTAAAATAGATTCACAACACAGACATCTCGCTCATAAAGTTCGAACATTGGGGGGTAAATGAATTATTAACTCGTGTGAAAATGTCGAAAGATTTAATCAGAGCAAAATATTTTAATTCAACAATAAGTTAGTGCATCGTAATTTAAACCATTTCCGTGCATCCCGACTGGTTCGTAGTATCCAAAAATGGTGCTATTGGCCATTCAAACTAATGGATAATGTGAGCAAGCCTACGGTACATAAGGATCAGTGACTATAGTCTTTATTTTAAATCATTGGTTGTTTTAGAAGGCTATCAATAAACTATTATAGTAAGGTTGTTAACTACGAAAGCAGCAAGCGTATTGAGGGTATCTTGCAAGATGCAGTGTATGGTAAGGCTGGCTTCTTTTTGCGCAAATGACAAAATCACCTATAAGCCCAAGGGCGGTAGATACTCAGCTTCCGCAAAACATAGGTTAAAATGTACTCTCAAATTGATTCAGTTTTTGTTCTAAATTCCATTGTAATTGGGCTTTTTCACTTGTTTTAATAAATTGCTTGCAGTTTATACTGTTTAAATCGTGGCAATCTTGAACAAGCTGAGCTTTATTGGGATCTGTCCAGATGCTTTTTCCAGGTAAAAATGCATAAGTAATCGCATTTCTATTGATTTGCTTTATGGTTTGATAATCTAAACCATGGTGCAGTACTGCTTCTACATATTGTTGAGTTAAATTGGTCCTTAATATCCCCTCATCATCCGTAGACAAAACGACAGGAACATGGTGTTTTAGGTAATAATTAAGTGGGTGTTTGCGACCAGAAATATTTAATATTTTAAGATTGCTAATTAAATTAATTTCTACTGCTTTTTGATGATTAGCCATATAGTCCAATGTATCTTGGACATCGCTTTCATTGGCGATATCTACACCATGCCCAATTCTTTGGGCTTGTCCAGTAAACAGAGCATCATGTATGTGATAATCTAAATCTTTAGGGGTAACAATCTCTTGAGTTAATTCGCCGGCATGTAACGCAATATTTACTTGAGGGTAAATTTCATGAAGGTACTGATACATCTGCATTTGCTGATGATAATCTCGTAAGGAAATAACTCCGTCCTCAGGTTGCACTAAGTTAACCCCAACTAAGACTCCTTTGTTTTTTATGGATTGTGCTACAGCTTCAAACGCATTAAGTGTTTGTGCAAAAAGGTTATCTAAAGGTTGTTCTCTAAGTGAGTAATATAAAAACTTTATTTGTATTTGGCAGCCTTTTTTTTCTGGGTAAGCCGTACATCCCAGTTCTTGGCGTGCTTTTTGAAGGATATGTTCTGCTTCTATGGCAGTATGATTAATGTTGTCTTGATAGTCTTTATTTGCTAATAAAAGCGCTCTTTTTTCATTAAAGGTAGTTGTGTTTTTTAGTAAATCACCAAAACTCAGTGAATGAGCATTATCAGGTAAAAGCATTAATTCCATATATTGCTCATTTTGTTGTGCTGCGACTTCCAGTACAGCAGCCACTAATTCAGGCTGATAATCTTCTACTATAGCGTTAAATTTATCAAATGAATTAAAAAAATGATCATGTCCTGACTCTTTTCCAGGAACAAAGTCCTCCATAGACCAGCTTTTCACTGTATTTGCATAAATGTCCGGTTGTTTGAGTAAAATTTTAGTGTTCATTTCATTACAACCCGTGAATTTTTTACTCACTTTTGAGGTCAATGTATTCAAGCAATAATTTTTTTTAGATGCGAGATCTAACATTATTTCAGGATATGCCCCGCCAGCTAAATGATAATGGAGCTCACCGCCTTTAGGCATACTTTTAAAAAATGCATATAAAGAATTAGGATCGTCTTTTATTTGATCAAAGTGGGATTGCACACTTGCTTGAGCAATAGACAAGAAAGAGAAACTAAGAAAACATAAAGTTGACTTCAAATAATTCATGATGAGCTTCTGGTTGTCATTTTATGGGTGAATTATTGCATAATTATTATTAATTCCCAACCATTGTATTTAGCTTCTATTCATAGCAAAATAATTTTGTCATTGTTTTGTTCGTGATTTTGGAAATGCGCTGAATGAAGATGATTTCTCTAGCAACCAATTACTAAGCAGGCTAATCAATTAGGAAAATAAATATGAAATATTTTTTATCAAAATACATTGTTCTAACTACATTTTTTGTCTTATTGATGACTGGCTTCAATGTAACCGCATCTAACTCAACAGATACAGCAAAGAAAATAACGATTAATGTTGGTATTTATGCTCCCTTTACTCATAAATCTGCAGTTGTCGGTAGAAATATGCTGGGGGCAATGGAAATCGCGCGCGATCAATTAAAATCATCTGACATTACTTATGAGTTTTATACTCTGGATAAGATGCCAGATAACACCCAAGCCACGACAACATTACAGAAATTTATTGATACACATCATATTAATGTGCTATTGACCGAAGGAGCTGATAGCGGTGCTTTAGTGGCACCATTAGCAAAAAAAAATAACATCATTCATTTTTGTTTAACCAATGATTCGGTAATTACCGATGGTAAAAATAACTTTTTAGCGCAAGGTGCTCATCATCAAAATGCAGTCGCTTTAACTAAAACAACCAAGCCTGAGTTTATTGCACAGTTCAAACAAGAATACTTTAGTCATCCTATTACTCAAGCCGGTTATGCTTACGATATTTTTCATATCGTTCATAATAGCGCCGTGCTTGCAATGAAAACCAATACTGATTTCTCCAGTCAAGCAGTCGCCACACATCTTTTAGCTCTTGAACCGGGAGTTGGTGTCATGGGGACATTTAATGTGGATAAAAAAGGGGTTTTCTATAAAAAACCAATGCTGACTGCGTAAGTTTTGGGTATATGAACCAAAGCTACTAAAAGCCGTGGAAACGGCTTTTAGTTTATCAAAAAAATCTCATTCAGGCCCAGCCCAACATAAAGTGAGGAGCATATGTTATTGATATATGCTGTGATTAAGCACATACAATGTGCAAATCAAGAAAGAGCTATAATTTGAAAGTCATGGATATTGGCTATGATTCCATTTTCCCATCCACCAATAATTAAATTATCGGCATTACTTTTTAATAAGGTGGCTACTTTTCCGGAAAAATGGGTTGTTTGGCTATTTTTATCTGGAAAAGTGTCAAAGATTGCATAAGTATCTGTATCGGCTTTCAATGCGACCCACAAATAGGTTTGCGGCTCTGTGGTATCAATAACTTGTGCTGCTTCATGTAAAAAGAGTTCAATTTCTTGATTTTTTCCTGGTTTTACTTTGAAAACAATCAAATTAGCTACTTTAGAATTTAAAATCTTTCTTTTATTAAAATGATTTGTAGTGACGAGGTCAAAATTATTAATATTTTTCACCACTCCATTTTCCCAGCCATTTTGTACTAATTTAGATGCATTTTCTTTTAAAGCGTTGGCTACCTGACCAGAAAAATGCTTTTCTCTACCAGTTTCGTTATAAAAAAGATCAAAAATAGCAAAATGCTCCTTTTCTTTTAATGCAAACCAAAGTGGGGTGCCTGGTTCTGTTTTGCGTACTAAAGAACTTCCTGTATACAAAAACTCTTCCAATTGTAATGCTGTTTCCGGTTTGCTTTTTAAAGAGATATAAGTGGCTTTTTCAATGGTTAAAGTATCAGTATTCATGGTTTGTTTGCTCGCATAATTGTTGGTTGAAAGTCCCAAGGTTAAGATACATGTTGTGAAAAGCAATTTAAGTTTCATCGATACTCCTATAATAACTATCTATCAATAGATAGATTGAATGAATAAAAAATTTTACCCTATTTTTTTGATGAATTGTTTTACAATTTCAATATAAGCAAAATCATGATACAAACGTGACAAAAGTAAACCTCCTTCAATTTGAATTAATAAATATTTTGGTAGATTGTCTCTTGAATACAAAGCATCAACGGAGTCATTCTTATAATGCTCTATATCAAGCAACTCCTTCATCCATTTTTCGATCGCATCAAAAAAATGACGAACTTTCTTTTTAAGTTTTTCGGGCAAAGAAAGCACATCAGATGCTAGAATGCCACCCAGGCACATTTTCATTTCATCGTGTAATGTCAATGATAAAATCACATCAACGACATGTAACAGTTTCGCTTGTAAAGTAAGCGCTTGATTAGATTTTAGTTCATTTAATACAAGCAGCACACGCTCTAGTTGCCAATCAATCACAGCAACAGCAAGATCCTCTTTAGTAGGGTAATAATAATGAATACTCGATGTTTTAATTCCTACTATCAAGGCAATATCTTTATAGCTAAAAGCATTATAACCCATTCTCTGAATTAAGCTTTCTGCTGTATTTAGTATTTTTTCTTGCATTACTGTCAGTTTCATAATGTTTATTCTATCTATTAGTAGATAAATGTCAAGTTTTTAATTATTGAATGGATTTGCACTTGCGTGAAAATAAAAAAAATCTTGGGCCAACGGGTCGCATGGTGATGGTTTTTTAGCCCATGGCTCTTAATCTTGCTACTCGTTCTGCGGTTAAAGGATGCGTTGAAAACAAATTGGCCATTTTTTCTCCATTTAACGGATTAACGATAAACATATGTGCTGTTGATGGATGTGTTTCAGCTTCATTAAAAAATTGCTCATGGCTCGCCTTATCGAGCTTTAATAAAGCATTAGCAAGCCACCTTGGATTACCACAAATGCGTGCTCCACCTGCATCTGCTTCAAACTCACGAGAGCGTGATATAGCCATTTGAATTAATCCTGCTGCCACAGGAGCAACGACCATCATTACAATTCCTACGACAGGGTGCACGCCTTCTTCATTATTTGAATGATTGCCAAACATAGAAAGCCACATAAACATATTGGCAATCCCACTAATTGCCCCCGCTATTGTCGCACTGACCATACTGATTAACGTGTCATGGTGAATTACATGAGCTAACTCATGAGATAAGACACCTGTTATTTCTTCTTGAGTCAATCGCTCTAATAAGCCCGTGGTAACCGCAATACTTGCATTTTCAGGATTTCTACCGGTTGCAAACGCATTTGGGGTTGCATTATTAATTAAATAAACTTTGGGTACGGGCGTTCCTGCTCTATGAGCGAGTTCAGATACAATATTAGAAACAAAATGGCTGGCAGATAACGGTTCAGCGTGATACATTCGTAAGACAAGAGTATCCGAATACCAGTATGCTGAAAAATTCATAATCCCTGCAAACATTAATGCAATCAGCATTCCGGTGCTTCCACCAAGCAATCCGCCAATGATTATAAGTAATGCTGTTAGAGAAGCGAGCAAGAGAAAGGTTTTCAGATTATTTATCATTTTATAACTCATCATTAATTCGCATTATTCTAAATAATGAGGGCAAAAACTAAAATTTCAACTCGGATGACTTTATTGGGTTTTTGTTGAAAAGTCATCCCAAATCATACAACTACAATACAAAATAAAAAGCCCGGGTTATTTACTTCACCCAGGCCATAGATTAAAAATTATTGGGATACTAAAGCGATTATCTGTTGGCTAAAGACATGCCTTCTAATACAGTTAGTGCGGCATAGAGTTGGTAGTCATTGTGCATTAAGTCATCCAACACTGCTTTGGTGCTTTTTGCTTTTGTTTTTTCTACACTTTTGTTAAGTATATGTCCATTCAGATCTGCTTCACTAAATCCAGTTGCATCAGCAGTCTTAGCTGCATTTTTTGGAATTTCTACTTCGTTTACTACGATATCAGGAACAATCCCTGTTGCTTGGATGGATGTACCTGAAGGGGTGTAGTAAAGTGCTGTAGTTAACTTGATTCCAGTTTTATTATCTAAAGGCAACACAGTTTGTACAGAGCCTTTGCCAAAACTTGTTGTCCCCAAAATCACTGCCCGTTTATTATCTTTAAGTGCTCCAGCTACAATTTCAGCAGCAGAGGCGGAACCATTATTGATAAGCACAACCATTGGCGCATTATGTAAAACATCCAGGCCTTTTGATAGCGCAGTGAAATCTGAGCCGGGTAATCGTCCTTTAGTAGAAACAATGGTTTCAGGTTTTCCTGACTTATCTTTGCCTAAAAATGCATCAGAAACTTGAATGGCTGAATCAAGTAATCCTCCTGGATTGTTTCTTAAATCCAGTATAAGACCTTTTAGGTTGCCGCCAGATTTTTGTTTTAGTTGAGCAATCGCTTGTAACATATCCTTTCCAGTTAAAGCTTGGAACTGAGTTAAACGAATGTAACCGTATCCTGGAGCTAATAATTTACTTTGAACGCTTTTGATTTGAATAACTTCTCGTACCAAATCAAATGTAAGTGCTTTATTTACACCTTTACGTAGTACAGTTAATTCAATGGTGCTCCCAGCTTTACCACGCATTATGTTTACCGCGTCTTTTAAAGAGAGCCCCTGAACGGATTCTTTGCCTAATTTGATGATATAGTCCCCAGATTTGATTCCTGCTTTGAAGGCGGGAGTATCAACAAGTGGAGTGACTACTTTGACAACCCCGTCCTCCATGGTTACTTCTAAGCCTAGACCACCAAATTCACCGCTAGTAGATGTTTGTAACTCTTTAAATTCTTCTTCATCTAGATAGCTTGAGTGAGGATCAAGGCCACTGAGCATCCCACGAATGGCATTATCAAAAAGTTCTTTATCATCTATAGGCTTAACATAATATTTTTTAATTTCACCAATTGCATTAGAAAATCTTTGCACATCTTCTAAGGGTACTGCTTTGGAGTCTGAATTCGAGGCATTGCTTGATGTATCTGTATTCAATTCATCATCTGCGAATACTGGCAGAGACAACATAAGAGTCATTGCATACGCTATCGCAAGCGAGCATGGATGTAGTTTTCTTAGCAACATAACGATCTCCTCAGATACAGGCCAGAATATAAGCCATTTTCTTTTGTTATAATTATTGAAATGCAATTTAGGTGCCAGGGATCAAAAAACCTAAGACAACCAGTTTAATGGCGGAATAGCCTTTCCCTTTAATCTTATTTCAAAGTATAGACCGTTTTGTTTAATTCCGCCGCTATGGCCTACACTCGCAATTTGCTCATTTTGATTTACGTATTGCCCTTTTCTTTTAAATAACGATTGATTATGAGCGTATAAAGTCATGAAACCCTGGCCATGATCAACAATAAGAAGTAAACCATAACCCTTAAGCCAATCACTAAACACTATTTTACCTGGGTAAACGGCAGTAACTACGGCTCCTTCTTCGGCAAAAAATGTCACTCCTTGATGCATGTTGCGATATGATCGGCCTTGAGTCTGCACTGGAAGCGGCAATTTTTTGCGCATTTGACTAAAAGGCTTACTCGTTTGGGTGATGCTTTGTTGCGATAATGATTTTAATAGGCGAGCTAAATTCTCTTTATTTTTCTTAGCTTCATGTAATGTATTTTGTTTGCTTTGAATTTCATGATTAAGCGATTGAATGAGAGCGGTATGGTACCCTTTATTTTGGTTAAGCTTTTCCTGATGTTGTGTTAATTCAGTTTTAAGTTGTTTATTGGCTATGAGCTCAGTTCGGAGTTTTTCTTTACTTTCAGTAAGGTTTTTACGCGTTTTATCGATTTGGTTGATAAGTTGTTGCCGTGATTTAACGATATATTGATAATAGGTTAAAATCCGACTTACTTTATTTGGATCATCTTGATTGAGTAGTAACTTGAGCGGTTGGTATTCCCCCATGTGGTAACGTGCGCGTATGTGATTGGTCAGTAATTGTTGTTGCGTGGTAAGTTGTTTGTTTAACTGATTGACTTGATTTTGTAACCCAACAATTTTATTTTCTGTACTATTTATATCATTTTGTATCGAGCGCAATTTTTGCACACACGCACCGATTTGTTTTTCAGTTTCTGATAACTCTTTATTTAAAACGCCACGTTTATCATGCGCAGAATTTAATGTTTGTTGTAAGCTATTAATTTGGGCATCTAGCTGTTTAAGCTTATTTTGTGTTTGCAGTACGGCGGGGGATGATTCTGCATAAATATTGAAGCAAAAAAGTATCCCCAAGAGGGATCTGTTACAATAAATAGCTACTTTTTGCCAATGACTAGGTTTTCGTTTTTGATTCATTTTGACCAAAGAGAACAAACGATTTCGCTTGGTATCCGACTGATTTGAGCTACAACACATAGTACAATTACGTTTATTCATGAATATTTTTTTCTAATAATGAATGACCGGTCATTTCAGCTGGAGGAGTAATTCCGAGTAAGGTCAACATCGTTGGCGCAATATCCGTTAAACTTCCTTCGCTGTAAGTAAAATGCCAAAGCCCCCCAACGTATAACAAAGGTACAGGCTCACTTGTATGAGCAGTATGTGCTTGATGGGTATTTTCGTCAAACATTTCTTCAGCATTGCCATGATCGGATGTAATCAATAATTGGCCGCCGTGTTGCGCTAATGCATGCCATACTTGACTCATACATTGATCTAGGCATTCTATGGCAGTAACAGTTGCTGCAAAATCTCCGCTATGACCAACCATATCAGCATTAGCATAATTACAAATAATTACATCATATGCTTGGCTGTCAATCGCTGCAATTAATTGCTGTGTTAATTGAGGGGCGCTCATTTCAGGTTGTAAATTATAGGTAGCAATCTTAGGAGACGGAATTAGAACCCGTTCTTCATTGGGAAAAACATTTTCATTGCCACCATTAAAGAAAAAAGTGACATGGGCATATTTTTCGGTTTCTGCAATACGTAATTGACTTAATCCGTGGGTGGCAAGGACCTCTCCTAGAGTATTATTTAAGGGAATTGGTGGGAAAGCTGCCGTCGTTGGTAAGTTTTTATCATATTGAGTCATACTGACAAAATAAGATAATTGGGGCTTAATTGTTCGGTTAAACTTTTTAAATTCAGGATCAAGAAAAGCCGTGGAGAGTTGGCGGGCTCTATCTGCACGAAAATTAAAAAATAAAACAGCATCACCATCCTTAATTGAGTGCGGCTTAGCAATTTGAGTTGGGGGTATAAATTCGTCGGACAGATTTTCCCGATAATACGATTTTATCGCAGTTTCTGCATCTGCAAAATGATACTTGCTCTCGCTTTGGGTTAATACGGAATAAACTTGTTCTATTCTGTCCCACCGATTATCTCTATCCATCGCATAATAACGCCCACTAATCGAAGCTATAGTCGCTACTGGGTGAGTTTTAAGGTATGACTCCAGGCGTTCTAAGCTTAATAATGCGCTTTGCGGCGGAGTGTCGCGCCCATCCAGGAATAAATGCAGATAAACCGCGGTAAATTTTTGTTGAACACATAAGTCAAGTAAAGCAAATAAATGTTGCTCATGGCTATGAACCCCACCTGGGGAGAATAATCCCATGATATGCAATGCTTTTTCAGTTTTTTGTAATGTAGTAATAACGTTACAAAAAACAGGATTATTCGCGAATTGACCATTTTTTATACTTTTGTTGATTCGGGTGAAATCTTGTTCTATAACTCGGCCTGCGCCAATATGCATATGTCCTACTTCTGAATTACCCATTTGTGCATCAGGCAACCCTACAGAATCACCAGCGGCTTGCAAAAGAATATGTGGGCAGTTTTTCCACCATTCATCCCATTGAGGTGTTTTGGCTTGGGCAATAGCATTATATTGGTTATTTTCGTTATACCCCCAACCATCCAAAATCATGAGCAATAATGGCGTTTTTTTTTGCATGTAATACTCCGCAAAATAGGATCAAATTCAGAAGAAAGATTATACATGACTTAATTTGTAATGCATTCCTTAGTTTCTGAGAAATTTACATGGAATCAGAACAATTTTGTCTGTGATATCATGCTTTCAATGCATCAATCTGCGCCTGTCCAAAAAGTATTGATTCGGGTGAGTTCGATATAAAATAAAGGTCGATTCTTTATATCGCACTGATTTTATTTAGAACTAGATACCCTATGAATGCGATGCCTTTTATGGGATAGCGTTCGCTCAGTAACGTAAAGACAGCATGGAAGTGACCTTACGTCGAACACACGTCATTTAGATAGTTTTTGAGTAGTGACATTTTTATGTTAAAGCAGTTAGACTATGCACTATTTATTAGTTTGGGAAGAATGGTGTCAGAGCAAAAAATTCCTCAGCATATTGCTATTGTTATGGATGGAAATGGTCGTTGGGCTGAAAGTAAAGGATTGGCTCGCATTGAAGGTCATAAAGCAGGAGTTGAATCAGTAAAGAAAATGATTCGTTGCTGTATGGCAAAAGGAGTGCCTTATCTTAGTTTATTTGCGTTTAGCTCTGAAAACTGGTTACGTCCTGTTGAAGAGGTAAGCTTTTTGATGGAATTATTTCTAGAATCTCTGCGCAAGGAAATAGCCGAATTAAATCAGCATGGAATAAAGATGCGTTTTACTGGAAATCGGAGTTCTTTATCTCCAGTTTTACAAGAACAAATGCATGAAGCAGAAGTTTTAACAGCAAAAAATGAGCAATTCACTTTGAATGTAGTGGTTAATTATGGCGGCAAGTGGGATGTGGCAAATGCGGCAAAAAAAATGGCACAAGCAGTCCTTAGTGGTGAATTAAAAATTGATGAAATTAATGAAATCACTTTTGCTCGTTATTTAGACACCGAAGGATTACCTGATCCTGATTTATTTATTCGCACCAGTGGCGAGCTACGGATTAGCAATTTTTTCCTTTGGCAACTTGCCTATACGGAGCTTTATTTTAGCGAAGTCCATTGGCCAGACTTCGGGGAGAATGAATTGGAGTTGGCTTTAGCATCCTTTAATAAAAGAAAAAGAAGATTTGGGCAAATTTCTTAATTAACGCGAGTTCGACATAAAGCGTATTTTTATCCCTTTGTGCCGCTAAACGAATGTTATCCCGTAAAACGCATAGCGTTTGTACGAGATCCCGTTTTAAAATTGGAATAGTTTAATATAA
This sequence comes from Legionella sainthelensi, assembly GCF_900637685.1. NCBI lineage: Bacteria > Pseudomonadati > Pseudomonadota > Gammaproteobacteria > Legionellales > Legionellaceae > Legionella > Legionella sainthelensi. Next base: position 3,151,620 of record NZ_LR134388.1, on the reverse strand, counting down.
AAAATACATTAATTTTTATATACAACTCATAAATAAATTTTTAAACCATAAGGGCAATATCATGTTCCTACAACGTCTTATAACTGCATTGATTTTAATTCCCTTGGTTTTATGGCTGATTTTTTATGGCAATCAATGGCTTTTAGCAGGAATTGTCTTAATCGTTTACATTGCTGCGGGTCGAGAATCGTTCCAATTAATTCCTATAAAAAAAATCAGTGCTCAAGTTGGATTTGTTTTGTTGCTGCTTTTGGGTTTGTGGGGTTGTGGTTATTTATTTTCTTATTGGCTAGTCCTAGGCTTGATTTTATGGGGTTTGATTATTGTTGCGATTATCACTTTTCCTGGCTCACAGAAATATTGGGGTTATCCTGTTATTGTTGCTGGGGCTTGCTTGTTACTATTGCCTTTATTTTTGCAAAGCCTGTTTCATTTATATAGTTTATCTCAAGGTAAGGAACTATTAGTTTACTTGTTGTTTTTAATTTGGGCATCAGATTCAGGCGCTTATTTCAGTGGTAAAATTATGGGAAAACATAAGCTAATTCCTCAAGTGAGCCCAGGAAAATCTTGGGAGGGAGTATTTGGCGGCGTGATTTTATCCTTGATTATTGCTTGGGGTGGTTATTATTATTTTAAACCTGTTGCTCAGGTTCATTGGTTTGTTTTAGCCTTATGTACTATAATAATTGCAATCTTCGGAGATTTATTTATCAGTATATTGAAGCGTAGGTGTCATTTAAAAGATACAGGCGCCATAATTCCTGGCCATGGGGGTATTTTAGATCGTTTGGATAGTTTGATTGCAGCTTTACCTTTATTTTATTTCGGATTAACTATGTAACCTCTTGAGTTAACCTTTAAAGCTGTTTGGACTTAATAATTAATCAATAAACAGGATGTTTTTGGTAGGTTGCACCATTGGTGAGCACCTATCTTTATATTTTTCTAAGTCTAAACAATTGGATAGCTATCAGGGGTGTTACCACTATTTTTAGGATAGCACTATGCTTTCAACTTTGCTTTATTTTTTCTTGGCTTTGATCTTATTAGTCACAATTCATGAGTACGGTCATTTTCAAGTGGCACGTTGGTGTGGTGTCAAAGTACTCCGCTTTTCTTTTGGTTTTGGACCTATTTTGGCACGATGGCAAGGTAAAAAAGGAACTGAGTATGCCTGGTCGTTAATCCCTTTGGGGGATATGTCAAAATGCTTGATGAATCTGAGGGCGAAGTAGCAGAAAATGAGCGTCATTTGGCATTTAACAACCAAACACTCTGGAAAAGAGCAGCAATTGTTTTTGCAGGTCCTTTATTTAATTTCCTTTTTGCTTTTGTTGCCTTATGGTTGGTATTGGTTATTGGGATGCCCTCTTTGGCGCCTATGATTGAATCTGTAAAACCGAACAGCATTGCTGCCCATGCAGGTTTAGAAGCGAAAGAAGAAATTATTGCCCTCAATGGCAGCAAGATAAATAGCTGGCGTGATTTTCAATATGCTATTATGCCTCTTGTTGGCTCCGGGGAAACTATAGAATTAACGGTTAAATCATTGGTTGATGGACGTCAACATCAAGTATTTTTGCCTTTAGCTAATTGGCAGTTGGATAGTAAAAGACCAGATCCACTCCAAAGCTTGGGTATAGAACCTTTTATTCCTTCAATTCCACCTGTTGTTGGTGAAGTAGTGCCTGATTCTCCAGCAGCAAAATCCGGATTACAAAATGGGGATATCATTTTAAGTGTTGATGGAAAGTCTTTCAAAGACTGGTTGTTTCTCGTGGATTTTGTGCAAAAACATCCAGATAAATCATTAATATTAACTATTAAAAGGGACAAAGCGATACAAGAAATTATGGTACACACCGGAAGCCAAGAAAATAAGGGTAAAATTGAAGGCTTTTTAGGTGTGCGATCACAAAAAGTTAAGTGGCCTGCCCATTGGTTACGCTTAGAGAGGCAAGATCCTTTTACAGCAATAGGCACGTCATTAAAACAAACAACTCAGTTAACTACGGCAACATTTACACTAATGGGCCGATTAGTAATGGGTAAGTTAGGATTAAATAGTATTAGTGGTCCAGTGGGTATCGCGCAAGGGGCAGGAGACTCTGGAAGAAATGGACTAGCTGCTTATTTGTTTTTTCTTGCACTCGTGAGTATCAGCTTAGGTGCATTAAATTTATTACCCATCCCTATGCTTGATGGTGGTCATCTATTGTTTTATTTAGTAGAAGCAATTAAACGTAAACCTTTGTCTAATGGTTTAAAATCAGCAGGAGCTTATTTTGGCTTAGTGCTGTTAGTCGTGCTTATGTTTATAGCAATAACCAATGATTTATCCAGACTTACAGGTTAATTATAATACTATTATGCTCCAAAGGATTGGAGCAAAACCTTGACAGTAGTTTCTACTTCCTATAAAAAGTGGTTCAATTTTTAGTGTACCGATTTTGGTATTAAAAGTGCACGTAGTACTGGGCGTAAAATAATAATGAAAAAAATCAGTAGTAAATTAATATTAGGCATTTGTTGTTCCTCGCTTATTGCTTGGTCTTCTCAAACAATCGCAGCAGATACTTTTGTTGTTAAAAGTATCAAAGTTACAGGATTACAACGCGTTTCCACCGGAACAGTTCTTAATTACATTCCTGTGCAAGTGGGTGAGGAAGTTGGCTCTGAATCTACTGCTGAGATTATTCGAGCTCTTTATGATACTGGTTTTTTCCAGGCGGTTTCTCTGGAGCGTCAAGGCAACACTTTAATTGTTAACGTAGTAGAAAGGGCAACAATTGGCTCAATTAGTGTCGTAGGAAATAAGGAAATTCCCAGTGACAAAATGAAAGATTTTCTCAAGGAAATGGGGCTAGTTAAAGGCCGTGTCTTCCAAACATCCACTTTAGAACGTTTAGAAAAGGAACTAAAACAAGCATATAATGCGAGAGGAAAGTATAACGCCCGTATAGAAACTCGAGTTACTCCACTAACAGATAATAGAGTGGGGATTACGGTTACTATTTCTGAAGGACGAGTATCAAGAATTAAACAGATCAAAATAATTGGTAATCATGATTTTACTACTAATGAATTGTTACCCGAATTTGCTTTATCTAAATCGGGTATTTTTACCTATTTTACTAAAAAAGATCAGTATTCAAAACAAGGTATGGATGCATCTTTAGAAGCATTACGCTCATTTTATTTGGATCGAGGGTATTTAAAATTTAAAATTGTCTCGTCACAGGTTTTACTTTCGCCGGATAGAAAGGATGTTTACATTAATGTTCACATTGAAGAAGGACCTCAATATCACTTTTCAGGCTATAAAGTAGTAGGTAAACCTATACTACCCCCGGAGAAGATTGAATCATTAGTCCAAGTTAAAAAAGGTGCTGTTTTTTCGCGTAAAAAGGTAACTGATACTATTTCTTCGTTTGGATTAGCCTTAGGGGATATAGGTTATGGATTTCCAGCAATTAATGCGGAACCTCAGTTAGATGAGAACGAGAAAACAGTATTTATCACCTTTATTGTGCAGCCTGGTCGACATGTTTATGTCCGTCGTATTAATTTTCATGGTAATACCAAAACGAGTGATTACGTATTACGTAGCGTCATTCGTCAGGATGAGGGAGGGTTACTCTCTTTACATAACATTAAAGAGTCAGAAAGACAGTTGCGATTACTGGGATATCTGAAAAATGTTGATGTAAAAACCACCCCAGTCCCTGATGCAAATAACCAGGTTGATCTAGATGTCCAAGTAGAGGAAGCTCCTTCTGCTGAAGCAAGCGCTTCTATTGGTTATGGTACCAATGGCTATCAATTGAACGCTTCGGTGAATCAACACAATTTTATGGGAACGGGACGAGCAATTGGCGCAGCATTTACAGCAAGTAAATGGGGACAAGATTATACGTTAAATTACTATAATCCTTTTTATACAGATACAGGAATAGGACGAGGAGTTAACCTGTATTTTGCTCGAGTCGATCCTAAAAATCTAAATGTAAGTACTTATAGTTCGAACCGTTTTGGTGGGGATGTGAATTATAGCCTACCATTAGGTGAGATCAGTCGATTACAGTTTGGATATGGTTATCAGGATATAGATATTAAAAGTGTAGGTTATGTTGTTCCTATTCAGAATTTTGTAAATTTATATGGAAAACATTTTCACGAAATTCGTTTATCTACTGGATGGAGTCGTAATACTTATGACCAATTTCCTTATCCCACTCGAGGTATCAACCAACAAGCTGCTGCCGTAATTGCTTTACCCGCTACTTCGGGATCTTTATCTTATTATAAAGGTTCTTATCAGGCTCGTTTGTATCAACCTATAACCCATGGGTGGATTTTTTCTCTACAAGGATTTGCAGGTTATGGAAATGCGTTTAATAATAATGGGTTACCATTTTTTGAGAATTATTATGCGGGGGGTACTGCGCAACCAGGTCAAGTACGCGGATATGACAGTTATTCTTTAGGTCCTTTAGACAACTACCGAAACTCAGTAGGGGGTAACTTATTACTCAGTGGAACTGCAGGAATTATATTGCCTTATCCTTTAAGTAGGGACAATGTACGCACAACAGCTTTTGTTGATGCAGGTAACGTATTTGCAGTAAATACGTTACCCACTTTAACTGGAAAATATGAAGGACCTTTAAGATATTCTGCTGGTGTGTCTATTGAATGGCGTTCTCCTTTTGGTCCGTTAGCATTTAGTTTGGCTAAGGCTTTGAATCCTCAGCAATTCGATCAACAGCAATTGTTCCAATTTGCCTTGTCCTCTGGATTTTAACTTTACTTCTCGCTTCCGCTGCACATCGTGGGTAACTTAGGGACTGTAATCAGTCCCTAAGACGACTTAGAGTTCGCAAAATTATTATTGAAAACTCGTATTGTACATATCGCAACCTATATCGATTTGTGCTAGCATCATGCTCTTTAATTTAGGAGATAGTTATGAAGCGGTTTGGTTTGGTTGTATTGACCTTTATTTTTAGCGTATTTGGCGCTAACGCATTTGCTGATACAGCAAAGATAGGAGTGGTTGATTTACAAAAAATCATGCAAACTTCAAGTCAAATCAAAGAAATTCAACAAAAATTAGAAAAAGAATTTAAGCCCCGTCGCGATAAGTTATTAGCTGTCGAAGCCAAGATAAAAGCTGATATGGAAAAGTTCAAGCGTGACAGCGCAGTTTTGAGTGCTTCTCAAAAGAAAGAAATGGAGCGAAAGATTGTCAGCGCACAACAACAATTTGAGCGAGATGGCCAGCAATATCAGCAAGAGTTGAGCACTGCAAACAATGAAGCTATGGAAAGTTTGTATGCGAAAGTACGTGCAGCAATTTCTAAGGTTGCTAAAGATGAGAAATATGATCTTATCGTGCAAAAAGATGCAGCTCCTTTTAGCTCAGATACTCTTGATGTAACTGACAAAGTCGCTAAAGCGATTAATTAATTTGGCGGTGTACGTTGCTAACGGTAGCACAACTTGCTGAAAAATTAGGTGGCGTGTGGCATGGTAATGGAGAGCACGCCATTTTTTCGTTTGCTTCTTTAGCTCGAGCTACACATAAAGATATAGCCTATTACGATAATTCTATATTGCAAGGCGCTTTAGAAAACACCTCTGCCGGCGTAGTATTACTTAAATCAGAACATAAATATCTTTACCAAAAAAATTGTATTATTGTTTCCAATCCTTTACAAGCAATGATGCAAGCCACGCAATTTTTATCAAAACCAATAATCCCGTATTCTGGTATCGATCCTACCGCTCAAATTCATCCTTCAGCTCAAATAGGTGAAGGAGTATCTATAGGAGCATACAGCGTCATTCATGCGGAAGCTCGATTGGGTGATCATGTTGTAGTCGGAGCGAATACTGTTATTGAATCGTCTGTTGCGATTGGAAAAAACAGCCAAATTGGCCATGATGTAGCACTACATGCGGGTTGCCAATTGGGGGCTCAGGTAGTCATTGATTCGGGTTGTGTTATTGGTGCTTTTCCGTTTAATTATTTAAAACAACAAGGTCATTGGCAGCAAGGTTTGAGTGTAGGGGCGGTTATTATAGCAGATAAGGTACGTATTGGGGCTAATACCGTAATTGATAGAGGTTCTTTAAGTGACACCTACATAGGAGAGGGGGTGTGCATCGATAATTTAGTCCAGATCGCACATGATGTCCTGATAGGGAAAAATACAATTATTTCAGGATGTGCTGCTATAGGAGCGTATGCCCAAATTGGAGCAGACTGTATTATTGGTGGAGCAAGCTCTGTTGCTGCTTATGTATGTTTAACAGAAGATGTTGTGATTACAGGTATGTCTACTGTCAGTAAATCACTACCTAAGTCCGGAATTTATTCTTCAGGAACCTTAGTCCATGAACATCAACGTTGGCGTCGAAATGCGGCACGTTTTCGACGATTAGATGACTATATAGAAAAACTTAGTGCTTTAGAGAAAAAATTAAATCGAATAAATACAGTTGAGTCTTTTTCTGAAGATTAGATGTCTAACAAATTTAACTGTATCCTGAGGTAAATAAAGTAGGATAGGACGGCCAAGTTTTTAACAATTAATAATTGATTTGCACCTATTAAAACTGGATAATGCATTTTTCATTGAGGCCAGCTAAATAGACTGATTAAGCGAGAAACTGCGTATGAGTGAACCTATAGATATAAAACAAATTTTTAGTTTGTTGCCCCATCGTTACCCAATGCTATTGGTAGATAGGGTATTAGATTTTAAAGCATATGAACATTTAACGGCTATAAAAAATGTGACGATTAATGAGAACTTTTTTGCTGGCCATTTCCCAGAAAGTCCAATTATGCCAGGAGTATTAATGCTTGAATCTTTGGCTCAGGCAGGTGGTCTTTTTGCTGGATTGTCTCAGCCACCCGAAGAAAATGAAGGGATTTTACATTTTTTTGCCGGTATTGATAATGCAAAATTTAAACATGTAGTGGTTCCTGGTGATCAATTACGTTTGGAAATAAAATTATTAACGAGAAAAGGAGTTTTTTGGCGTGTGCATGGCGAAGCTTATGTAGGCGATAAACTGGCCTGTTCTGCAGATTTATTAAGTGCAGCGAAGGAATTTAAAAAGTGATAGATGAACGAGCTATAATTCACCCCTCTGCAAAATTAGCAGATGGGGTATCAGTAGGTCCTGGCGCTATAATTGGCGCAAATGTGGAAATAGGTGAAAATACTCGGGTTGGTCCTTATGCGGTTATTGAAGGCCCAACAACTATTGGTAAGAATAATAAAATTTTTCAATTTGCCTCAGTGGGCGACGAACCTCAAGATATGACTTATAAAGGTGAACCCACTCGATTAGAAATTGGTGATGATAACATCATACGTGAATATTGTATGATTAGCCGAGGAACTGTTAAAGGTGGCGGTGTTACTCGTATAGGGAATAAAAACTTTTTCCTGGCCTATTCACATGTTGGACACGACTGCATGATTGGCAACCAAATTATTTTGGTGAGTTATGCTGCATTGTCAGGGCATGTCACCGTAGGTGATTATGCAAACATTGGAGGATATGCTGCAGTACATCAGTTTTGTCATGTAGGTGCATATGCTTTTATTTCACGAGCTTCTTATGTAAGTAAAGATGTTCTTCCTTATCTCATGATTTCGGGTGATACCACTTCAGCTTGTGGTATTAATACAGTGGGACTTCGTAGACGAGGATTTTCATCAGAAGCAATTGATAATTTGCGACGTGCTTATAAAATAATTTTTCGCAAAGGATTAACCGTACAGCAAGCTGTTGCTGAGTTAGAATTGATGCAACACGAATGCCCTGAAGTAGTTCTTATGATTGATGCATTGAACCAAGCTACACGTGGTATTGTTAGATAAATTGATGTAACTGCTCACTTCATTTTAAAGTGTGTCTGTGTTTTGTGCGTATTGGATAGGGTTTTCATATTCTGACATATGCTTTGCTGTTTAACTTCTTTATCCAACTACGCACAAGTTTGAACGCTCATCAAAATTTTCATGTTGAGAATTAGCAGTTACAATGGGACGAATAAATTAAGTTAGAGTGATATCTTTATGCTAGACATTCAATTATTACGTGATGAGCCGCAATTTGTTGCCTCGCAGTTATTAAAAAGAGGCTTTCAGTTTGATGTTTCATCTTTTACTACCTTAGAAGAAAAGCGTAAATCATTACAAGTTACAACTCAATCATTACAAAATGAACGAAACACACGTTCCAAAGCTATTGGAGAGGCAAAATCTCGGGGCGAAGATATAGAAGCAATGCGTGAAGATATGAACCGTCTTGCAAAAGAGTTGGAGCACAAAAAAGGTGAGCTAGATAATGTGTTGCAACAAATTGAAGCAATTGCTTTACGTCTACCTAATATACCTCATGAATCTGTTCCAGTTGGTGAAGATGAACATCATAATCAGGAAATTAGACGTTGGGGTACAATTCCAACTTTTGATTTTCCTGTAAAGTCACATGATGAATTGGGAGATGGTTTGGGGCAAATGGATTTTGCTTTGGCTGCTAAGCTTACAGGTAGTCGCTTTGTGGTTATGAAAAATCAGTTAGCTCGGTTACATCGTGGTTTGATCCAATTTATGTTAGATCTTCATACGCAACATCATGGATATCAAGAAATTTATGTTCCTTATATTGTTAATGCGGACAGTTTATTAGGTACCGGCCAATTACCGAAATTTGAAGAAGATCTATTTAAATTAACTGGAGATCATGGGTATTATTTGATTCCCACAGCAGAAATTCCAGTAACTAATACGGTTCGTGATACTCTTTTAGCTGAAGAAAATTTACCTATTCGTTACGCATGCCATTCGCCTTGTTTTCGCAGTGAAGCAGGTTCTTATGGTAAAGATACTAAAGGAATGATTCGACAGCATCAGTTTGAAAAAGTTGAATTAGTATGGATCACTAAACCCGAAGAGTCGTATGCTGCTTTGGAGCAATTAGTACAGCATGCCGAAATGGTACTACAACGTTTAGAATTGCCCTATCGTGTAGTTACCCTGTGTACCGGTGATATGGGACCTAGTGCCGCAAAAACTTATGATATTGAAGTTTGGTTACCCAGCCAGGATACTTATCGAGAAATTTCATCCTGCTCTAATATGGAGGCTTTTCAAGCCCGTCGCATGAAGGCACGCTATAGACATGAAAAATCACGTGAAATCAATTTAGTACATACATTGAATGGGTCGGGGCTTGCAGTAGGTAGAACGTTAGTTGCTTTAATGGAAAATTATCAAGATAAAGACGGCAATATCCACATTCCTATGGCATTAAGACCTTATTTGGGTGGTATTGAGTGTATAGAATGTGTAAGGCAATAAAAGCACTTGTTTAGCCTGTGCTTCCCGTAAGTCAGGCTAAAATAAAACATGACCATTCCGACAACTATTAACGGTTGGCCTGAATGCTATGTCTCTTTTTTTTCGATTTGTACTGTTGATGCAAAAAAAGTTGAATGCTTATTAAGCAGAAGACGTTTAAGTGTTGCGTGTGGTTTTTCTTGTGGATGCTCGCTGTCCTTGAGACTTATCATTTCATGATTAAAATCATTTCTTATATTTAAGTTTTCTACGCAAAATTTAAATGCGGTGAATGCATAGTCCATAATATCTATATCTTGCATAGGCACATTTTTTATTAAGTTCTTTTCTGCAAAATGAATGAAGTAATTCAGGCAATGGTTAAGGTTTTCAATTGGTAGATGACGTGATTTCTCCAAAAGAAATGTGAGTTTGTTATGTTGCTGATTAATTAATTGCAGTAAATGTTTCTTTCTTATTAGTTTTATTTTATTTTGTTCGTTTTTAGCACATATCATTGCGTGATTTAATCGTGTAGTAAAGGATGGCGTACTAAATAATTTTTCGATTACCTCGAATTGTCGAGTGGCAGTTAAAAAAAATAATAAGTTCCGTCTACACAAGCAATGGAATTCATTGTTTATTTGTTCATTTTGATGCTTTTCATCAGCTTTATTGAGATTGCTATTAACTCTTCTAATCCAAGTGTAGTAAGAGACAAGCAAAGGGTATGTTTCTTCTGATACATGATTATGTTTTAAAAGAGATTTTTTTAAGTATGGATTTTTCTTTGGTAAATGCACATCCAGTGCTAATTGAATGGAGTCCATCATTCAATTCCTGTTCGTCCTAGTTTTAAAATTATAGTAGTTTTTGTAAAAAGTGCACTTATTTTAGTCCAATTGATATTTTTATGTAATTTCAATGAATTAAGTATTGTTTTGACTGAATCATTTTTTGCTTTTAAGATGTGCTTGTTGTTTTATTTAAAGAAAAACCAGGTGCACCAACAGACTAAAGCGTAGTTGTGTGACTCATAAGTGTTTGTCCAGGTTTTCTTAAAAACTCATAAAAGGCAAACCATAGAATTGTTTTTGAGGAAAAATCGACTGCATCTTTTATAACGCATGATTAGTAATGGTTGAAGATAAGGAATTTATTGTGAAAAAAGGATTATATTGTTTCATCGTTTTGTTTTGCATGCTGACGACGTTTTCTGAAGATGTCTTTTCTACTTGTTCGGTCTTTCATTCTTCCGGAAAACCTGCAGAGCGAACACATGACGCTTTAGGTCTTATACTTTTTTCAGAAGTGCAGTGCCCAACAGATGTTTTTGCATTGCGACAATTTTTAAAAAACGCGGGTTTAAAAATAGAAACGACGATGGTCGCGAATCGAGGATTTCATAATCCATCTCAAGGTAGTTTTAGTTTATTTGAGATGGTATTAGGGGAATTAAAGATAATGGATCATCATTTGTCCATTCATACTGGCGATTTTTTCTTTGGCCATTTTACTACTGTCAGCCCAATTGGAGAGTTAGTTGCTGATCAGAATCCAGAGAAAAATGCATTAATGATCGAAGCATTTGCTTGGGATCCTAAAAAGAGGTATTTAATTTTTATGAATTACGCGGTGAGGGAACTCAAGGTCAATGGTTTTATCGTGGGGATTCAGTAGATATTTTTGCAGATAATGAGTTACTTCATCGCCAACCTGATCCCAAAAATCCCCAATTTGGTACTCGCTTACGTTGTTCTGGCTGTCATGGTGCTGGTGGTCCTATTATGAAGGAACTGGATCAACCTCATAATGATTGGTGGGAGCCAAAACGAAAATTAAATTTTGGTGGGCATAAGCCAGATGCGGTATTGCAGGATATTTTAGAAACATTAGTTGCGCCGGAGCAATTATCCAAAAGCGTTTTACTTGGTCTTAATAAGTTGACTTTTAATGAGAAATTTCATCAAAAAAAGGGTTCTCTTTCCTTGCAAGAGCTGCTTCGCCCCTTATTTTGTCCAGTTGAACTTAATTTAATGTCCGATATTTATCCAAATGATGAAGTTCAATCCAAAGTGAGCATTCCCATTGAGTTTTTCATTGACTCAAGGTTTGTAGCTGATCAAAAAAATCAATCGATTATTATTTCAAGGGCTTTTTATGAGGAAGCATTGAATGTTTTAGGAAGTCATTTTCCTGAAACCTATTTGCAAGATGCAGATCATGCGTGGCTTACCCCTGTGAAGGCTAAATCAGATAAATTAGCAGTGGATAAACTAATTAACAATAAAATTATTGATACTAAATTCATGTTGGATGTTTTAGACATAGATAGAGCAAATCCAGTATTTTCACCGACACGATGTAGTCTTTTACGTTTGCTTCCAGCAACCCTATCTGTGAATTGGCACGATGAATTTATTAAAAACTTGAGTGAATCAAAAGAATGGGCTGCGAAAAAGCTGTTAAAAAATCGCACCTCTCCAGAACAAAATATTGAATTTTATCAACAAAAAGCCAGAAATTTTCTAAATCATTGTCAAGAAAAACTAAAAAACAGCAAAAATGTGGCAATGATGTATCGCTTGTTAGTTCAAAGACGAATGGAGGTGAGTACATCAGAAATTTCATTAAATCCGCTTGGGCAAATTTTAGAGCCTGGGTTTCGTGTTATTTTTCCGGAGAATCAAAGGATAATTGAGTCAAGTACATTAAAGCTAACGTCAGCATGTGAGGTAATAGAACAACAAGACAAAACATCATAATCTGAAGAAGAATTACCCAAAAAAACTGGCTTATATTACTTGGGTTCACATCGTGCATCATTTTTGAGTGATACAAATTGGTGCTTTTTGCAGCCTGGGTATTATCAATAAATCTAGGTTCTTACTCGAGAAAACCCAGGCTACGAAATAGTTACCTGTGCCAAGTGCTGCTGCGTTTGACTACGCGGCAATCGCCATGGTAACACTGTTTTTTATAAGACGAATGATGGCATGTATTACCTGCACAAGTGGTACTGTGAACATCCTTTGTCCACACAGCCCAACTGTTAGAGGCGAAAAAAACACCTACACTCAAGCCTATAATTATTTTTTTAAAATGAGTTAATATCATATAAATCTCCTTCGTCATACATTGGGGGATATGACTATATTTTTTTCATCATCTTCGATGAGTATAGGTGAGAACATCAGATTTTTCTTACTTTTATTCAAAATGCTCATTATTTTTTATAGTAAAAATATTAGATTTTGAATATCGGTTCAATTTTATTTAGATAACGTTCTTTTCTTCATACTTTCTTTTAATAGGGAAATGAAATCAATTACATCACTTTTGCTCTCTGTTGCTGATATTTTTTCTTTAATTTTTGATTGTTTTGAAATTTGTTGATCCAGCCATTTTTTTAATGCCTCTCGATATTCATTTAACGATATCCTCCCAAGACACCTCGTCGCCTGTTTTTTCATTAATACGTTGATAGCGAATTCTTGATTTGGTTTTTTTATCAAGCAGATGAAAATTAAGCTCATTTTTTTCTTCAGTTGAATATAAAGAAACAGGAATGGAAACAAGACCAAAAGAAATTTCTCCTTTCCAAATTGATTTAGACATTCTATTTAATCCTTAAATAAATTCATTTCTAAAATTTAACGCTTGAGATGTATTAAAAAGATTAGACCATTTATATCTTTTTGAATTTTATTCAAAGTGGAAATTTCTATTTTTTTTAATAAAATTAAAGATGAAATAATACATCATGGAGAGAGCGATGCGATTGGAGTCTTATCGAAATAAAAGAAATTTTAATAAAACTCCCGAACCCCAAGGCAATGTTTCTCAGGAAAATGAACTTTTATTTGTTATTCAGAAACATGCAGCGAGCCATCTTCATTATGATTTTCGTTTGGAATTGAATGGAATATTATTAAGTTGGGCTATACCCAAAGGGCCTTGCTTTGATCCTTCTGTAAAACGCTTAGCACTGCATGTGGAAGACCATCCAGTCGAGTATGGTCATTTTGAAGGAATAATTCCCAAAGGCCAATATGGTGCTGGTGTAGTGATGCTCTGGGATCAAGGTACTTGGAAAACCCTGGATGAAAATCCTGAAGAGGCCTATAAAGCGGGACATTTACGATTTGAATTAAATGCCAAAAAATTAAAGGGACGTTGGGACTTGCTTCGTGTTAATAAGGCGAATCAATGGTTTTTAATCAAATATAAAGATAAATTTGCTCAAAAGCTGGAAGATTATGATATTACCCTGGAGGTGCCCAATAGTGTCTTGACACATCAATCCATTGAAGAAATAAGTAAAAGGTTTCGTTTTTCTTGGACAAAAGAGGAGTTAATAGAGAGCCCCCTCAAAAGCAAAACCTAAAAAAAACATGATAATAAGTTTAGGAAACTATTAAATGGGTTACCAATAAGTCCTTTTCCTGAATTTATAAAACCGCAATTAGCAACTCTAGTCAATAAAGCGCCAGAAGGTCCAGATTGGTTGCATGAAATAAAATTTGATGGATATCGAATTATTGCTTTTATTCATGATAAGAAAATTCATTTAAAAACACGTAACAATAATGATTGGACCAACTATTTATTATCGATAGAACAAGCAATTAAAAAACTATCATTGCAGCGAGTCATTTTGGATGGAGAGCTTGTGTTGCTGGATAAACATGGATATTCAGATTTTCAACTGTTACAAAATACGATTAAAGTGAACGCAAATGCTCCTTATGTTTATTACATTTTCGACATTCTTTATTACGATCAATTTGATTTAAGATCTTTACCCTTATTAAAACGCAAGCAGATTTTAAAAGAATTATTAGCAGGGGGAAATAAAACGCTCCGTTAAAACGATCATATTGTAGGGAATGGAGGTTTTCTTTTTCAGCAATCGTGTGATTTATCTCTTGAAGGAATAATGTCCAAACGTATAGATAGTTTCTATTTATCCAAGCGAAGTAAAGCATGGTTGAAAGTAAAATGCCAACTCAGGCAGGAATTTATTGTTACAGGATATATTCCTGCCAGGGAAAAGCGCCATTATTTTCGATCTTTACTTTTAGGAGTTTATAACGACTATGGATCCTTAGAATATGTAGGAAAATTGGGGACAGGATTTACAGAGGATTCGCTGCAAAAAATTTTTACTCTTTTGCAAAAAGAATCTCTACCTAAATGTCCTTTTAATCAAGAGATTGGTGTTTCTCATGAAGTAATTTGGGTAGCACCTAGGTTGGTGGTTGAAGTGGCGTTTACTGAATGGACGAAAGAAGGTCATTTACGTCATCCAAGTTTTAAAGGATTACGTTTGGATAAAAGGCCTGATGAAGTAGTTAAGGAAAGAAAAAATACGCTTGATAACCATAGTGGTGAAGTGATAAAAATGAAGATGGATACGAAGAACGATTCATTTAAAATAACCCATCCTGATAAAGTGCTTTATCCTGAAGAGGGGATTACAAAAAGTGATTTGCTTAATTATTACGAAATTGTAGCGGATCACATCATGCCCTTTATTAAAGATAGAGTTTTATCATTAGTACGATGCTCTGAAAATCGAAATGATTGTTTTTTCCAACGCCATTATAATGAGTCCACAGCTAAAGCTTTAAAAGCAATTACTGTAGAAGCGAAATCAGGAACGAAAGAGCAATTTATTTATTTGAATACTAAAAATGGATTATATAGTTTGATACAAATGAATGTTTTAGAAATTCATTTGTGGGGAAGCTTAATTGCGAATGTAGAAAAACCAGATATGATTGTTATTGATTTAGACCCTGATCCCTCAGTTGCATGGAAGGCGATCGTTGCATCTGCTTTGGAAGTAAAAAAATATTTGCAAGAATTTAAATTAACTTCTTTTATCAAAACAACAGGTGGTAAAGGATTACATGTGGTTGTACCTATACAACCTGAATATAAATGGGATGAAGTAAAAAATTTTGCACACGTTTTTGTAACCTTTCTCGAAACAATAAATCCTGAATGTTACGTGAGTAAAATGGCTAAAGCGAAACGCAAAGGCAAAATTTTTATTGATTATTTGCGTAATCAACGCGGCGCAACCGCTATTAGTCCTTACTCAACAAGAGCACGTATCCATGCCCCTGTTGCTGTTCCTATTTCTTGGGATGAACTTACTAATGATAAGCGTGATTCTGAATTTACTTTAAAAACCTTGCCTAATCGCCTCAAATTCCTAAGAGAAGATCCCTGGGAGGATTATTGGAAAATAAAGCAATCTTTGCGACTCGATAAATTAAAATGAGTACGACTCTGGTGTTTGCAGTTTTATGTCTGAATTAAATAGTTCTCAAGCTAGATTACCCCATATCTTGCTTCGAGCATTGCTCAAGTAACGGAGAGTTTTAAATTTAAGGTATTTAAAAATACATTAAAAGGATAGACTTATTCTGCTAAACTGTAATCTGATTTTCTCTTTTAAAGTAACAAATATGGTCATTTATGAAGTCAATTTAGCAATTGATAAAGATGTCTTTGCAAAATTTCAAGTTTGGTTAAAAGAACATGTAAAAGAAATGCTTCAATTGCCTGGATTCATACAAGCAAGAATTTTAAAACCAGAATCTGAAGAAATAGTTGGGAGAAAAGAACTAACAGTCCAGTATCAATTGGAAAATAGAGACTCCTTAACTCTATATTTTACTGAGTTTGCAGCGAAAATGCGTGAAGAGGGGATTAGATTGTTTCAAGATAAGTTCTCTGCAGAAAGACGGATTTTCGAAGTTCAAGAAAATATTGAAAGGCAATAGACTTAATGCTAAACATCCTGTATTGATAATAAACCCAATTTATTGATATTAATTGGGATGAAACCGGTTATTACAGCTTCTAAGTTAAATGTTGCTTTCGAATCATCCATAATTCACCGGTAGCTGGCTGCTGATTTACGATTTTAAACCCCGCTTTCTGATACGCTTTAATTGCTGTGCTATTCGAGTTTTCTGGATCTGCAAAGACATGGGTATATGAGCTGGCATGTTCCTTGAAAAATTGATTAATAGCTTTGCTTCCGAGCCCTTTCTTTAAAAATTGTTTTTCTCCTATAAATACATCAAAAGCAGCGAGACTTGAGGGTAATCCCGTTAAAGGGATTGAGCGCGCAAAGTCATATGCATTATAAAATTGGATGTATCCGATAGGATTTTCATCTGCAAAAATAATATAAGCACTAATAGGTTTCTTTATGCCATTTTCAAACTTATATCCTTTAATGTAACTGCCATATTTTTCTTCAATTAAGTTATATGTCCATTGTATTTCTTGATCCCACCAAGCTTTCACGTGGGGTTCTTCTAACCATTTAAGAAGGAAAATCAAATCAGTTTCAGCAAGAGGTTTAAAAGTAATTCTCATTGGTTTTCTCTAATATTCTTTGCGACTAGTATCATTTAAAAGATACACTATACTTTTATTTCACTTATTTATATAAAAGCGAGATAAGAAATCCAGATGTCATTAAAGAGGAAATAGCATTCAAAAACAAATCTGTCACCTATTTTGATCGTTCAAGATATCTTATAGTTATTTAAAATGGGTCGCTTTGAGCGGATGTTAATATAAGAATCTATAAGTAAATGATACAATTCTAAAATATTTTTGATTATTGGTTTTTTTAATGATTGGTTTTTCTTCAAAAGAATGTCGCTTTTGCTTTAAACATCTGGATAAATCGCAACATCAATTTGTTTTGAAATGGATTCATCAACCTCATATTAATGAATGGCTTCATGGTGAGGGTTTAAGCAATACTATCAAAGACATAGAACAATTCTTAAATAATGGGAAACCATGGGCTACCCATTGGATAGCTTACGATAATGAAATTCCTTTTGCCTATTTGATTACTTCTGAAATTGAAAAATCAAAAGAGCATCCAGAGGGGGCAATTACTTTAGATTTATTTATTTGCAGTTTGGATTACCTTGGTAAAGGATTGTCAGTACAGATGATTCATGAATTCATCTTAAGTCAATTTTCTGATACGAAAATCGTGCTCATTGATCCTGAAATTTCTAATCAACGTGCGGTTCACGTGTATAAAAAAGCGGGTTTTGAAATTATTGGTGAATTTATAGCCTCATGGCATCCAGTCCCACACTATAAAATGCAATTATGTATTGATAAACTAAAAATTAAAAATTTTTAGCTTAGATGAAATTTTGAATTTAAATGGTATTATTAATTGAAATCTTAGAGACGGTTGACAGACCCTAAATAAGTAGTTGCTTTAAAATATCTAAGTAAATGATACCCTTGGTGTTCTTGCAATAATAGATATAACAATTATTCATTTGCATCTCAAAACTACTGTTTAATTCTCAATTATAGTCTTCTTTGAAACAGTATAATGTACGTTTTTCCTTAATCGAGTAGAACTAAAATGGGTACAAAACTCTCTACGCTCAAATTAATTTAATTTTATGAAATCTTCTTACCGAGGGAGAAGCTTCATTCTGGGTAAAAATGAAATGAAAGATCTTGATGAAAGCCAAAAAAATTAAATGACTATTTAGCAGGTTATATTGCGGGTTATCAGTTTTCGTGCCCTCATCGGCCATTAGAGGAGCGGAATAGATACTTAAATATCCTTCCGATTTTGATCGAAAAAATGATTTTCACATCTGCCCAAAATGGGAGCAAACGGATTTAAACCTCTAGAAAAAGTATCAGACTAGTACGTTATGATACGTTAGATGTCCCACGAAATGGGTGTTGTTGCTAAAATTAGCAAAGGAAACCGAAATGTTTAAAAGAGTTTTTTATGACAAAGCAAGATAAATGGTCTCAAAATGTTGCTCAAAAGAGCCATGCCTCAGATTTAGAAAAAGGTGTGTTTGCTTGGAAAGATCCAAAAAATATTGCTGAATCTTTAATCCACTCTCCAGAAAAAAGTACTCGTAGGAAAGGTTCAATTTATCAATCTGCTATGTCTATGCTTAATTTTTACATTAATCGAGCTGGAAAAAAACTAGCTCAGGAACAAAAAGCTATTTTAAATCAGGCAAAAGATGAATTAAGAAAACTAAAAGAAACGAAAAATTTATAAGTATCTTTACTCATTCACTGGATAGTAAAAAATAGGGGTGTTCAGATTATTTGGGGACAGAATCATCACTATAACAAATTCTGGTGTCATTTAAATTGATTTAGTAATTTAATATCAAGTGCGGAAAGTTTGTTTTTATTGTTGCAAGTATATAAACATATAAAAAAAGGAGACTCTGATGCCATATAAACAAATCAATGAACTACCTAATAGCGTTAAGGATAACCTACCGAAACATGCACAAGAAATTTATAAGGAAGCATATAATAATGCTTGGGATCAGTATGATGAGCCGAAAAAAAGACAGGGAGATCGTGACAGAGAAGAGACTGCTCATGCAGTTGCCTGGAGCGCAGTAAAAAAAGAATATGAAAAAAACTTAGAAGGAGATTGGGTAAAAAATAACTGATGTAGAAGGGGGTGTAAAAATTTATAAACTGAATTTGACCTGACAGACACTTGTTGAAAAACGGGTACCTGTCAGATCGGTTTTGAACTACTAAAAAATATTATGGTGCTGTTGTTCATTTGAACTTCTTTTCAATGTGTTTTAAACGAATGCCATTATCTTCGATATTAATAAGAGCCTGTTTATAAAGTTGTCCCAAGGCACTTTTAAAATTTTTTTTGCTCTCAGCAAATATCTGCTGAATTTCTGCTGGAGGGCTTTTGTCATGTAAAGCTAAAAAACCCCCGGATTGTTCAAGCTTCAATATAATACGTTGCGCTAATTCATTAATACTATTTTGTCCTATTTGTCTTAAAGCAACATCAATTTTGCCATCTTCACGTACTTTTTTGATGTATCCTTTTATTTTTTTGCCATAGATTAGTGTTTGAAAAATATCATCCGTATGGATCAGTCCCCAGTGACTGTTGTTGATAATTACTTTTCGCCCTAACGGAGTACTATCCGCAATGAGTAGACTAACTTCCTCACCTGGCTTAAAGTGAGCGTCTGTCTTATCTAAAAAATAATCGATTTTTGAACTTGCAATAATGCGTCCTTGATTATCTTGCTTTAAATAGACAAGATAAGATTTTCCCTTTTCCATAGGGCGGTGTTGTTCTGGTTTGGGTACCAATAAATCTTTGTCTAATCCCCAATCAAGAAAAGCTCCTACAGGATTTACATCAATCACTTTTAAAAAAGCACAGCTACCTAATCTGGCATGAGGGCGCGCTGTTGTTGCTATAATTTTGTCCTCTGAATCAAAGTAAACAAATACATCCAGCACATCACCAACCAATGCGTTTTTAGGTACAGATTTATTGGGTAATAAAATTTCTCCCCACTCTCCTCCTTGAAGATACACCCCAAAAGGAACCTCACGTACCATTTTTAATTTATTAAATTGCCCAACTTTTATCATCACCCAAGCTCGCTTTGCTTCTATGAGTCAAGCTTAACACAGAAAAAAATAATGTGTTTATTATTTATTAATGTTGTCTCAAAATCACGGCATATCGAGTTAGTTATCTTCAATGCCAGAAACGATTTTCAGCCTAGCAGTTAACATTTACTATAGAACCCAATCTTGTGATGAATAAGGAAGCAAAATATAAACCAGGGAGTTATAGGTACATGTTTACTTCATTTATCTTGATTGCACATAAAATAATTAACATTTAAGTGAGGTAAAAGCTGATTCGATAAAAAAGGCTCCTCTACATTCCAAAAAAGAATTGATGTTCCTAAGTACTCTTTTGAAAAAAAATAGAAATCATAAAAATTGTAAAAATTACCTGTTTTTGGATTTTTATAAGTATAATCAGGTTCTTGGACTGCTATGGCTGTTACTATTTTACCATTATATTTATGAAAAAAAGGATAGCTATTGTTCATTTGCGACTCTTTATAGGGTACAACGTCTGGACCACCCAAGCCTATGTGGTGCTTCATGGCAAATGCAAATAACCTACTCATATAAAGATGATCATCATTCCATTCTTCTGGAAAAAAATTGACGTATTGGATAACCTTGCTTTTTTTAAAAGATTTTTTTAGGTAATGAATATTATTAATGACTGAGTAAAAATATTTATCAGATGTGAAATCCTTAGGCATATGGTTAGGGTCAAAATCAGCGGATGTTTCTGGTAAGTTGATACCGTAAACTCGCCCATCAAATTGAGACGCTAATTTTCGTATTAATAATTGAAAACGTTTTCTTACGGCAGAGTCCCATGTTCGTGCAACCCATCCTGTGGTAATAGGTTTTCCCTCTCCTGGAAAATCATACTGCATTTCCACTCCACCATGATATATACTCTCTTTGCGGATATAGTCAGGAACATTAAAGACGTCCGGAGTAAAGGAGCGATCTTGTATTTGGATAAAAAGCTTTTTATGTTCTTTATCAAGAAACTTTAAATCTTTTTCAATTTTTGAAAAATCATAAAAACCCTTTTTCGGTTCTAACTGTTTCCAAGAATAAATTATTTGTATTCCATTTATGCAATTATTTTTGAGTATATGTCTATATGAGCTTGCCTCGTTCCTTCCAACAAATAAAAATAATTGCGGCAAACTACCTTGTGCTAAAATAGTGCTGCTAGAAAATGATAAAAGCCAAACAAGTAATATCTTTTTCTTTTTCATCAAATTGAACTTTTTTAAGTCAAAGTTGCAATATTTTATCCTTCAAGGATACGATCGATCAAAGCTTTATTTTGTGCATACTCACCTGTGACAGTACTTTTTGAAAGGATAACTTATCAATTAACTAAGACTAAGAATAGAAATCCAATAAGAAAAATCATTCATATAGAACAAATCCTTAGTTTATACCCACTTGATAGCAGGACGCTCTTTGGGGTTGTTCCGCAAATCTTTGTCACTATTATATTCTTTAGGAATCGAGAAAAATGAGTGATTGTTTGTGAGTATTTTGAACATATCCTTATTTTCACTACTACAAGTGTCAGTTTCTGCAGGCAATAACTCCAGAATCGTCCTTAGGCTTTCAGGGCGATTTTTAGCAAGATGGCGTACTGTTTCACAATCCTTATTTTGAACCATCACTGCCTCTAGACGTTGATTTTCTGGCAATAACGCAAGAATGGTTTTTAAGCTTTCAGGATTCTTGGCAGCATCATGAAGTACTGTTTCACCATACTTATTTTGAACCATTACTGCCTCTAGACGTTGATTTTGTGGCAATAATTCAAGAATGGTTTTTAAGCTTTCAGCATTCGTAGCTGCAAGATGAAGTGCTGTAGCGCCATAGTTGTCTTGAATCATCACTGCCTTTAAGTGTTGGTTGTCTGGCAATAGCGCGAAAATGGTTTTTAGGCTGCCAGGCCGACTTATAGCCATATGAAGTGCTGTTTTACCCTCTTTGTCTTGAACCCTCTCAGCCTCTAAGCGTTGATTTACTGGTAATAATTCGAGAGCTGCCTTTAGACTTTCTGGATGATCAGCAGCCAGATGAAGTGCTGTACTGCCAAAGTTGGTTTGAATCATTATTGCTTCTAAACGCTTATTTTCTGGATATAATTCTAGAATGGTCTTTAGATTTTCAGGATTCTTAGCAGCCAAATGAAGTGCTGTACAGCTATAGTTGTCTTGAATCATCATCGCCTCTAAGCGCTTATTTTCTGGATATAATTCGAGAATGATCTTTAGGCTTTCAGGATTATCAGCAGCCAGATGAAGTGCTGTTTTACCGCCCTTACTTTTAACCAGAAACGCTTCTAGATAGTGATTTTCTGGCAATAATCCTAGAATGGTCTTTAGGATTTCAGGATTCTTGGCAGCTTCATGAAGTACGGTTTTACCTTCTTTATTTTGAACCAGTACCGCTTTGAGACGTTGATTTTCTGACAATAATTCGAGAATGGGTTTTAGTTTTTCAGAATGATCCACAGCCCAATGAAGTGCTGTGTCGCTATATTTGTTTTGAACCAGCATTACCTGTAGACGCTGATTTTCTGACAATAATTCGAGAATGGATTTTAGGCTTTGAGGCTTATGGGTAGCATGATGAAGTGCTGTATTGCCTTTATTATTTTGAACCATCACCGCTTCTAGACGTTGATGTTCAGGTAAGGATCCTAGAATCGTCTTTAGGCTTTCAGGATTATATTCAGCAAGATGAAGTACTGTATCGCCGTCTTTGTTTGTAACCATCACTGCCTCTAAACGATGAGTTGCTGGCAATAATCCGAGAATGGTCTTTAGGCTTTCAGGATTCTCGGCAGCCAGATGAAGTGATGTTTTATCATCCTTATTTTGAACCATCACTGCCTCTAGACGTTGATTTTCTGGCAATAACGCAAGAATGGTTTTTAAGCTTTCAGGATTCTTGGCAGCATTATGAAGTACTGTTTTACCCTCTTGATTTTTAACCAGCAATGCCCTTAGACGTTGATTTTCTGGATATAATTCGAGAATAGTTTTTAGGCTTTCAAAATTATGGTTAGCAAGATGGAGTACTGTGTCGCCGCCTTTGTTTTTAATCATCACCGCCTCTATACGTTGATGTTCAGGCAAGGATCCTAGAATGGTCTTTAGGCTTTCAGGATATTTGGTAGCCAGATGAAGTGCTGTTGTAAAGCCATTGTAATAGCTATCATTGTTTTGAATAATCAACGCGTCTAGACGTTGATTTTCAGGCAATAATCCTAGAATGGCCTTTAAGCTTTCAGGGTTCCTGTCAGCCTGATGAAGTACTGTATCGCCATTGTAATTTTTCACCATCACCGCCTCTGGGCGTTGATTTTCAGGCAATAATCCGATAATGGTCCTTAAGCTTTCGGGACTCATGGCAGCATTATGAAGTGCTGTATCGCCTTTATTATTTTTCACCATCACCGCCTCTAGACGTTGATTTTCTGGATATAATTCGAGAATAGTCTTAAGGCTTTCAGGAGTATAAGCCGCTTCATGAAACGCCGTATAGCCATAGTTGTCTTGAATCATCACTGCCTCTAAGCGTTTATTTTCCGGATATAGTGCTAGAATAGTCTTTAAGCTTTCAGAGTTATTAACTGCAAGATGAATTAGGGTTTCGCCCTTTTGGTTTTTTTGTCTTATTGTCACCCCTTTTTGTGACAAGATTTTTTGTGCGATACCCCAATGTCCGTTGATTAATGCGGCCATCAGGGGAGTATTTTCCTCGGGGTTACTGACCCCATTGACTTTAGCACCGTGTTCCAAGAGTACATCAAAAATGTCCTCATATCCTTTCTCAGCAGCCCAAAATAAAGCGGTTTTCATGTGGGCATCCAAGGTTTCAAGACAAGCACCGTGTTCCAGCAAATCGTTCACCATGGCTAAGTCTTTGTTTTTAACTACGATGATAAGCGGTGTATTTTCATCATTGTCTTTAATGTCCAGTTGCGCCTGCGCTGCAATCAATTGTTGGGCAATATCGCGTCCCACTTCGCTTTTATCTTTGTAGAGCACTTTTTCCAGGGCACGGATTAAAGCGGTATTGCCGTCTTTATCTTGGATGTTTACATTAATGCCCCGTGCCATGAGGGTGCTGATGCTCTTCTTGTCGGCGTTTAAGGTGGCAAGATGCAAGGCGCTTTGCCCCTTTTTGTTCCTCGCATGAATCGCAGCACCTTGTTCCAGAGCGTCAAAATCAATGATTCCCTGGTCTAATTGGTGCAGATAATCCCGGTTAGTCGCTAACAGCGCGTCAAAGGCTTCTTGGTGATGAGAGGCGTACTCACCTAATAACTGAAGTAACTCATCGTTTCTGGTAGAGAGGACAAAAGCAAGGACTTGTTGCAAGGCTTCGGTGTTTTGCAATGCTTCCTGGGTGCTGAATAATTCTTGGAAAAAGCGCTTCGTCTCTTCTGCAATCATGGCTTGCAATTGGGAAGAGGCTACCTTGCCATAGAAAAGGTAAGGCATGGTCGCACAGGCAAGGGGAAGCTGCGATTTAGAATCGCAGTACCCTGCATAATCCTGGAATTGTTCTTTGACAGCTGGATAATCTTTGCAGGCCACTTGGCGCGTGATGCCACTTTGTGCACCTGTATTCACCTGGGTGATGTGATGCTTCTGACACAGAGTGTGGCCCAGCAAACGAAACATATCCACCACCTGAGCTATTTTTTCTTTTTTCACTGCAGACTCAATTGAATCCAAACACAACCCACCCTGTTGCCCTTTCCATACCCAGGATTGCGCCAAAATGGCATCATCCAGCGATGGGTTTTGCGCCTCACCTTGGCATAAAACATAAAATCCACCATTAGGAGAGGCAATGCCATGAATCACACACTCACTGCCCACACCGCCAAGATACTGGCAGCACTGCGTTATTCTTCCAAGACAGGCTGCAAGTGCGGCTCCCTTATCACTGGTCGTATCGAGTTTTTTAATATAAATCCCAGGATAGCCAATCTCTTTCCCATCAATAACTAAATCAGGAATCGTCTTATCCGCATTATCGCGTGGGAGTGAATAAAAATGCTCTCTATTTTGTGGGCTGATGCCGTTTTGGATTAAAATGTTTTGAGCTGCACTGCTTTCTTGTTGGTACGTGGCATAAAAGGCTTCCAGAACAATCATGTCAACATGCGCTAAAGATAATCGTCCCTGGCAAAGGGAGACCAAGTAGTTTTGAAGGTTGAACATATACTGACTGAGTGCTTGCAGCTTTTCCTGACGTGCCATCCTTTCAGCTGGGTTGGTCAAGGGCTTTTTCTTCAGTTGCTTGTATTGTTTTGATACCGTAGAGAGTTCCTTTTTGACCTCTTGAATTTTATCCCTAACTTTTGCATCGAACTTTTGGCCTTCTTGTTTCGTTGTTTTTTTACCCATTTTCCCCATGACCTCAATAGCTTCTGCATGAGGCAAAAGAGCGCGAAAACGGGGGTTGGCAAGGTACAGATTGGCCAGTTTCAGCCATTGGGCCATCGCACAAGTATCGGCTTTGGGAAGCTCAAATAAGCAGGCATCATGAACCAGGTAGTTGTAGGAATTCTGGTCTTTAAATTGGATTAAATAATGTAATACCGCTTTTTCATCCTTAAAAATCGTAGCTAATTTCAATGCATGGTCTTCAGCCACCCCATTGCGTTCCACAATAAGGGCTAATTGACATAAAGGAAGCACTTTTTGATAACAGTCATGGTTTTGCACCTGATGCGGTGGAAGAAGAGGGGGCGGCAGGGGAGTTGCTTCTAAAAAGTCCCCTAATCCCCATTGATGTAACGTGACTTTCATTAAATAGGCGCCTTCATCACCATAATCATGGTGAATGCGCTCGATAAGCTCATTGGCTTTGTCGCTAAAAATGAGTGATTTTTGTTTTAATCCCTGGATAATTTGAAGCTCTTGTAGAATATCCAGCATGGGCAACGTTGGCATATCTTCTTTCTCTCGGGCTGGATAATGCGATGTGACTAAACCAGTCCTGTTAGTGACCGCATCAGGGTTAACAAATTGAAATCAGTATCACAAAACCAAAGAATGGTTCAGTGTATTTGAATGTGCTCTAATTTTAATCTGATTGATTATTTGATGTAACTGTTAGAAATTAACAGGTTTTATTATTTAAAAGGCATTGCCTATTATTTTTCAAACCATATTTTTGCACTCAGGTGAATCCACATTCATTTTAAACCAATGCAAAACAAGGACTTATTCGAATTTTCATCCATAGGTTTATGGCGGTATGCTGCCAAAAAGTTGGGATGGAGAATTATTCGGTTCTAACTTTTGTGAACGCGAACAAGCAAATTAAATTGAAGTCTTGGTTGTAAGCAACGAGACTACTTAATTCTTGCTGTATCTCGTTGATATCTAGAGGCCATAGCTCGATTGGAGCTATGGCTTGAATCAAGAATTATCGAGGAGTTATTCTTTTTATGAATCCATCATCGCTGGTAACATGTGGAATAGGATTAGCTGATTTTTTCTCAGCAAATAATGAAAGATCAGAGAGTGAAGCAGTTTTTTCTAATTTGGGCTTTTTGTAGGGTGCATTTTTTTCTGTTTGTATTAGCTCTCTTTTTATAGTCGCTCTATCCAATGGAGCTACGGCCGCTTCAGCCTGCTGTTGGTCTTTAAGCGCACATTCCACTTGCTGCTTTTGGGACTCAGTTAACTCGGCTCCATCAGCTATTAAACGCGCCGCTAATAAATTATGTTTACGGAGAAGAGCTATCATCAACGGTGTAGCGATCTCCCAGTAATCAAATTTTAGCACTACGGGCTCGTTAAGCAACTGTTTGATATCTTGAGCTGTAAATCCAGCGGCTCTTAAGCATTGATGTAATCTTAAGTACACTCTACAATCGCCTCTAATGACGCGAGAAAGAATCGCATTCCCATCAGCACGAACAGCATCACGAAATTGTTTTTTCGTAGCCTCATCACTAAAACAACCAGCCTCAGTTAATTTATTTAAGAGCAAAATTATCTTTTCTGGGTGATACATATCCGATAACAGATTTTGTGCATATCGTGTTTTTGCAAATACAGCTTGTATGAATTGTTTAGAGTAGGGAGATTCTGCAGAAAAACAATCGGCAGCCGCTAAATGCTCCATTACTACAGGAAATAATTGCCATCGAGAGTTCGCTGCAAAAGCGTTTCCTTGGTGATATTTTCCTATTTTTGCCTCGCTAAATAAGACCTTAGTAAGATTTTGTTTATTGAGCTCTGCAAATGGCCCTTCTAAGTACTTTATCTTCATTAATTGATGTAAGATTTGTGATTTGTTGTACAAATAAAATAACGAGGACATTTGATTTTCATTGGCTGCAAATACTGCATTTACAAATGCTTGTTGATTCTTGCTTCCTGGCAAACCTTCAAAACAACCAGCATGGGTCAACATATCTAATAGAAGAGAAATGCACTCTCCGTTATTATTATGACATGCATTAAATAATGCATTTTCACCATTAAGATTGGGTAAAAAAATAGCATCGATTAATTTTTGTTTGTTTTCAGGATGCGTATAACAATTTGTTTTTTTTAAATAATCATTAACTTGTTTGAGCGATGTATAGTCATGCGCAGCAATGTGTAAAGGGCTTTTTCCTATGAAATTGGTGCTTACTAATGCATCAATAAATGCCTGTTGGTTGTGCTCTGTATTGAAACAATCCGCCTTTTCTAAGGCAATCAAAATTTGTTGGAGTGCATCAGGGTTCCACATTGCTTCACCTAATACACTGCTACTGTATTCACCAATCTTAAATATTGCGCAAATAAGAGATTTCTTGTTAGTTGTAGCGGAAGGAGCAGTAAAGAAGCCTGCTTGTGCAAGTGCATCCAAATGAATTTTTATATTACCACTCGCAGCGCTATTTTGGGTAGTTAGCGCACGATATAATCCATTTTCACCTCGTTCATTAGAGATAAGAAGATCATTAACTAATTTTTGCTCTTGTTCCGTAGCATTAAGCTCTGAACTATTTAATTCAGTTCCACTTAATGTACTATTAACTAAATAAGCTAATATTTTCATAAATCCCATATATATTCTCCTGAAAATTAAATAACCTCATATTTCGGTTGCGCAGGATGTGAAAATTAGATCACAAATGCAAATACGTTTTTTATATAAGATATAAATTATTTTGATATGGCTGTATTTATGAACCCTAAAAGCAAGCGTAGATGTGCCTTTGTGTTTAAAGGCAGCATCTACGCTTGCTATAATTTCCTATTTATATTACTTATCAAAAAATTAGATGAGGTATTATAAATTGTGACCAACTGAAACAATTTGTGTTTTTCAATTTAATAAATGTATAAGGCGAGATAAATGTTAGAAAAAAAAGAAAGTTGGCCCATTGAATCCAGGTTAATTAATATGGTGCGAGGTAAATTCATCGATGCTTTTAAGCCGCGCGCAGTAAATCCTTCCGATTTCAATGCAAATATCGCTTGTTTAAAAAAGTTGGCTCAAGCTTACTATGCTATGTCTACAGTGATGTTACCTTATGTAGAAAAGCAACCAGATACTGAACCTGGGCTTATAAATGCATTTTTTAAGGATAGCTCTAAAGAAAAATCGTTAAAGAAGCGAAGAATTGTGGAGACTGCAAAAAGACAAATGATGGAAGAGGTAGATCCTGTAATTATGGCAGAAATGGCAAAAGAACCAAGAATCATTGGTCTCAATTACTATGAGACTGGCCAATTTTATCAAATTACTTTCTCAGATAATTATAAGCTGTGTTTGTACAATCTTGAGCCTGACACTTTAGCTCAAGCTAAAGAGATTTTCCTTGACAAAATGGAAAGGTTAACCGTTGCAAACTCCAATCCACTCCTGTTGAATTAATAAGTGATGCGCTGTTGCGATGAACTAGGTATCTTGAGAAAACCATTTGCATCTATGTGTGGAAAAACTATTTTGTATATTACTGGAAAGAAGAAAATACCATATTTCATTACCTTTGGTTATTGATGTTACAAACACATAGAATCCATTGAATTTCCTAAACACGCATAGGCGCATCCCTGAGCCTTTTGGCGAAATGTTTTTGGTGGACGCTTTTTGCATTGTTCATTTTTTCGTCGATATTTTTTAATAAATTCCAAGGAATTAATAAATCCTTAATAAATATGATCAATAATTGAATAAAATTGATTAATTATTGATACTCTATGGCTATTAGTAAACATGAAGTCGAGCAATTAGCTCACATTCTTAACGAGTCTGTTAATGAAAAAGCAAGGCACAACAATAGGATGTCTGAAGAATTAATGAGAGATCTTAGTGAAGACCCTGATTATGAAATGCCTGAAGTTGATAAGAAAAAAACGGAAGTTTACAGGCATGGATTGTGTTGCGAGGCCTGTGATGCCGTGAAAGATTCTTTAAAAAAGAATGGGGTATCAATTGAATCGTTACATAAAATACGACCAAACCCGGAGCATTTTTATTTAGCAGACGAACATTCTGATTTGATTATAGATCCAACGTATAAACAATTTTTTTATAGATTGCTGATAGATACGAATACTGGTGAACTCAAAGAAAATGTAACGCAAGATCAGGTATCGATTATTGATAAAACGTTCTCCTTATTTATCGGTTCTCTCCTAGAGTTGAAATTACAAATCTCTGAAACTCTAACCAAAATTGGAAAAGAATCAGAAGAAAATGATGTGTTAAAAATATGGAATATTCCTGTTGAAAAGAAATTAACGGTCGAAGAAAGAAAATTGCGCGATGAGCAAAATACTCAAGACATCATGGAACCTAAAGATTCAATTTTTGAAAAGGTATCCTTAGATATTTTATTGGGTGATGAGACAGAATTAGAAAACGCAGGTTATAAACCAAAATAACTATAGCGCTTATTTTTTAGTATGGATTTAAATTTTATATCTTACTCGCGTTGATGAGAGTCAATATACAAGCACGCACTTGAGTTGCCAGTGCGGCTGCTTATTTAAAAACTCATATTAATTTCTTTTATCTCACTATTATCATTACATGTGTCTGTGTTCATAGACGGACAGCCCCAAATTATAAATTATTTTCAAGCATTCAAATTTTATTGAGCTGATTAAGATTCATCCCGGGATCATGATTCCATAGGGCCATAATTGCTAAATATTTATTAGTGACACCGAGTTTTTTATTGGCGTTTTGTAAATGAAAATTCACCGTACGTTTACTGATTTTTAATAATTGGGCGATCATTTCCAAACGAAATCCCTCAGCAGTTAACCTCAAGCATTCCTGTTCTCGTTTTGTGAGAGGCACTACGCCTATATTTTTTTCATTCAACAGCAGCCTTAAAAAATGAAAATAGGCGTGTAAGATGCCAATCCACGCATCTACATGATTTTCCCAATTTGTTAAACCCTGTTCATTAATTCGCTGATGTAAAACCAAAATGACAAACTCACCTTTGGGGCCATGTAAAGGAATGCATAATCCCTTATCAAGACCAAAAAAAAGAGACTCTTCTTTAAACCGTCGCATTCTTTTATTTTTAGCCAAACGAAATTGTTCTTTCACATCCCAAAAAATAGGTAATAATGATTGCTCTGTGGACTCAAGAGTACGATCAATGTCAGCATAACCCTCTTGTAGATAGTATTTATGCCATGCATCAAGAGGGGGCGTTGCCCACTCGTACACTAATTTGCTTCCTGTTTTGGTGTGTTGGTTATAATAAGTAAAAGCAAAACTTTTGATACTGATACTCCAAAAATAATTTTTTAATAGAGTATTCAACTCATCTATTGACTTTACTTCTGCCATTCGTTTTTTTATGCTTTGCATCATTTATCCTCAATTACATCCCAACTCCTAACTTTATAAAGTCAGAGTCATTGAAAATTTTTTTTGATACATTGAAATAAATAATGATCAAATAGTTAAAAAACCTCTATTAAATTCACTTGAATTTTATATTTTTTACAGAGCCTTTTTGTGCTTGCTCATTTGAATTGATTCTCTACGTAACAACTTAAATGAGATTGGCTATTGATGACTTAAATAGCCAATCTTTAAAATAAATTATTTATACTGCATTACTGCAAATTTCCATAAAAAGCAGTTAAGTTAACTGAATTCGCAGTAACCCCTTTTATTAAAATATGATAATTTCCGGCTGCAGGTTTTTTAATATTAAAATATTCATTGCCGGCCAATAGTACTCTGCTTAAAGTCCCATCTTCATAACGAACATACAATTGAGCACTATTTTTCGCATTATTTTGATTGTCTGTTACTTGAATGGAAAGAAGGTCATAACCAAAAGGATATTTATTCAGTACGGGTACTTTAATGAGATATCGGTGTTCATCACCCGCAGCTAATTTAATGTTATTAACAATGGTCCCATTGGATATTTCAATTTCACTATCGGTTGCTGGGTCATCCACATTACAATTAGCGTCCACGCCTACTGAGCGAAAACTGGCAAGAACGTCATTCACCTCATACCCAAGATCAGCAGCTGCCTTAGCAACCCCACAGGCTGCACTGTTAAAAGTGGTTTCGGGTTGCCAATACATTTGATTCGCAAATAAGAAGCTGCCAAATGCCTTCCTTATATCCCAACTGGGCGTTGTAGACAAAGTATAAAAGGCTTTATTAAATACTCCGGATGTATGATGTACATCCATGGAGTCATTGTAATTTTTAGCATTGTCTATAGACATACCATCAAGAGTAGGATTCTTAAAATAACGCATTGCAACTTGATTCTTCATGATAGTAGCTCCTCCTAACCAATCATTTTCTTTTCCTAATTGTAAATTCAAATAATTCTCAGCTGTTTCTCCTGCCATATCCGAGAATGCCTCATTGATTCCCCCGGATTGACCTTTGTATAGAAGTCCGGAATTAAACTCAGTGACCCCGTGACTTACCTCATGAGCCATGACATCTATGGCAGTAAAAGGATATGTATTAGCCCCCCCATCTCCAAAAGTCATTTGTTGGCCATTCCAGAAAGCTCCTTCATAGTTTGTCCCAAAATGTACCCGTACCTGGAATTTGGATTTAAGTGGATTAAGGGAAAACCATTTTCGATACATATCAAGAACTATGCTCGCAAAATAATGGGCATCATTAATGGGGGAATATGCGCCATTTACCGCTTTTCCATTATTTACTGGTCGGTCAGTACTACGGAGAGGACAGGCAAATTTATAAATAGTTCCCCCTGTGATCTGATTATTCATGTCATAGGTGTCTACATCTTGATTGGTCATTTGACAGGTATCCGAGACATTCAGGAAGCCATAGTCACGCCCATAATAATAAGCTCCTGTCTTCTGGTTCCCTCCTGGTCCTTCTGCATCTCGTGTTGTAAGGCCATTCCACGAGGATATAATCTCTCCTGTCTGTGCATTAACCATATAGTAGGGCCTTTGAACGTTATAGCTTTCTACATTAAAGGAAACTAAATAAACTAATTCTGCTTTGTTGTTCTCATTAATACGTACATAAAGCTGGGCTTTCTCATTTTTAATAACGTCATTTTCTATCAGTGATGCATTTTTCTTTGCGATTTTTAAAACTTCCTTGGAGTTTAAACTGGGTATTGTATTGGTAATGTCTTTCTCAATATCGATCATCATTTGCCCATACCACGCGTTTTCCACGCCACTTAGTTCAGAACTCGTTAAAATTGCATTAAATACCGGAATTTCTTTGTAATATAAACTGTATTTTTTTTTAGTAACGCCATTGGGTAAGGTGACTTGGTTGGATAATACAAATTGATAATCACTATTTTTACCGACCAGCGCTTTATTATTTTGTGTTAAATAATGGTACATGTTGTTCCCGTCAATAAAAACTTTGGATGCAGCTTGGGCTGTTATTGAAAATATGAAAGCACTCGACAAAAAAGAATATAATTTTAATTTATTCATCACGTTCCTTATGTAATTTGGGTTTGAGGACAAAATGCCCATAAAAAATAATAATTTATTACCTAAAACGGGGAAAACCTGATATTTATTACAGGTTTTAGACTTTATAACTGAATGAAATGCATTTTTTATTAGATTGAGCATCTAGTTTGAAGAAGATGCTGACGGAATGATTATAATCCCTGATTCCGATTTATCCAGGTCTTAATGATTTATTATTGCCCTGTATGTTCAAATAATATACTATTTATGTAGGCATCCATGCAAGGGGCTTTATAATGAAATGGATTATTTTATTAGGAAATATGATTCTGATGACGGGATGTTGTTCAATTAAATACACACCACCATATACACCGGCAATTGCATACACGTCGGCAGTTACCTATAAACCAGTAGTTACCTACAAACCAGTAGTTACCTACAAACCAGTGGTTACATTCAAGGCAGTTGCTGTTACACCTGTTGTTACGACTGTGGTTACACCTGTTGTTACGCCCGTAGTAGTTTATCCTTACCCTTTGACCGCACCTACTGGAACAGCCATTAACTTTTAATGAATTAAAAATTGTAGCTGGGTGAAGGTGAAAACCGACACCCAAGCAGATCGCTTGATGAGAAGTTAATAACGTGCTAATTAATTGATAATTCATTAATTTTATATGAATTAGGGATCACGTTAAAAATGTTTATAGTGTGCAAGTTGATCCTGCTTTGTGATAACTTAGTCAATTGATCAGTTGTTATCAGGTGATAAAAAAAGACAAACTGAGACATCTCTTTTTTGCTATTGGTAAGATGTTAGTTTTGTGATCAAAATGAAATGATTATGGTTCGACACACATGTTTTGCTTGTCCGATTGGTGATTCCTTTTATCAACTCCCCAAATTCAGTGACCAAAATTACATCTTCTTTTCAAAGTTTCGCAATTACCAATCTGAGGTAAAGCGAATTAGTCAAATTGGGATAAACTTATTGACCCTATTTTGAGCCATACAATAAAGGCAATCAACTCGATACTTGAGCTAACTCTATATAATAAACACATTTTGCTGTATAATTTAAAGTCTAAATGTATTTGTTTATGCCATTTGAGTTCTAATGCCTTCTTCCAAAAAACTGCAACAATTGGCTATATTATTTGAAAAAGAAGGCGATTTACCATCCCATCATCAAGACTTATGTGAATTGATAGATATATTGAATGGAAACGATCAAAAGCAGTTAGACACGATTATAAACACTCTGCAAAAATACAAAAAAGCACATCCTCACTGTACAACCTTGCTTAGCTTTATGACGCAATATCGCAAAGTGGTCGCCGAAGCCAATATCTATAATGATACTCTGAGCAGGTAAGAGACAATCTAGCGCTACTACAGAAAAAAATTAATGCGCCTATCCAACAAGTCAGCATAAGTAGTTATTTTAAAATCCTAGAACTGGCAGGGCACCATATTTCTATGTATGAGGGTCAAGATGATCAGATTCATAAAGCTTGTCTAAAATTGCATGCATTTATGGTTCAAACTAATACACAACTTAAGCATTTTGAAACATTTTTTTCATTAGAACAGCAGTCTAAAGAAGTTCTTGATAAGCTAGATCTTGAATTCCAACACGAGATTAAGGGTACTCTTCAAAGCGGTGATATCTTACAGCCCTCGAATGAGAAAGAAGAAAAAATAATACCGGGTTTGCATGACAATGAAAGTATTGGGGACAAAATCTATTTTTGGTTTAAAAATAAACTAACTAAACATGCACAAAGCGCTCTGATGGTATTTGATAAGGATGACGATAATGCGATGCATTACTCTCATGTGGTCGACTCCTATCAACATAACAGAGTAGAGTTGCATCATTTTTTATACTCCGATGTTTATCGTGTTAAAAAAGAACTCTTTAAAGACAAACGTATCCGAAATCCTGAAAAAAACGAGGATGCATTAAACGAATATAGAAACATTCATGAAAATTTGTATGCACTTTCTAAAGAACAATATAGTGCCCAACAAGTTCGTCTTGAAAATAATACCTTGCGAAAAATACTCTCAGGTCTTGTAAATCTGCTCTATCGTGTTTTTTCTTTCATCGGAAATTGGGTAGCAAGAGACACCAGTCCAGATGACGCTATTCGCTCCGTATTAACGGCTCCTCCGCCCACACATTTTAGCAGCCAAACCCCACCTCCTAAGCCTACAAAAATGTTTTGCTCCGAATTTGTGGCTAATACCCTGAACATCGCAGCTTCACAGTCCTTTGCTCTCTTTGATGAGTGGAAGATAAAGCGCCGTGCTCATTATGTCCCTCCCGAGGCATTAGCTGAGCATTTGGAAAAAGAAGATTCAGTTGAACACGTTACACAGGAAAAGCTCAATATACCATTAACGCGTATGTTCTATTAGGCCTTACATAACGTATAACAAGATTGGCGAATGAACCCAATGCGCAAACGGCGAGTGTGGTTTTAATGTGTTCCAACCAGAGGGAATACATCATTCAGATCACAAGCCGAATATGAATAATACCGTGGTAAAAACCAGCCTAGTTTTTGGATAAGTGCTTTTATTTTGCCAGGTGCAAATTGATTCTTGTCAATCGAGAAGACTAACTCATGCTGCTCAGTTTCTGAGAGATAGGCGAGCTTGATTTTGGCCTCTTGTATACCGAAATGCAGCATGATCGCCTCAAGTAATTTTATTGAGCTGGCGGGGAGGATCTGCGCCGGAACGTCGCTGATGAGGATATCAGTGCTCTCGCGAATAATAGAGGCGTGTGGTTTATTTGTTTTGAATGGATGATCCTCGGGTTCTGCGAACGTCCGATAGAGATGAAAACCTAAAACGTCACCGTAACTGAGATCAATCGCTTGTTTTGCGTTGCGTGCCTCTATGGCTATGCCAACCCCTTCATTGATTAAAAATATATCTATGAGCTCAGGAATGGTATAGCTTGGAATGCTGTTATCCTTAGAGATGGTTTCGCGAAGCTCAAGATTATAGTAGGTGAGACCCGCGGGGTTGAAGATGATCTCAGGTTCACCACTAGTGAACACTGCGTAGGGTAGGCACGTTATGAGACGTTGATACCAAGCAGCTTGTCTGTTGGTATTAGTGATCTCAAACAGTGCTCTTAGCTCTTGAGTGGCTGAAACGGAAGTAGCTTTGTTTTTGGGTGTATCCATCGAATATATTTTCATTTAAAAAAAGTATTGTATCAAAATAACACAATTAATTACATTAACTTACCCCAAAACATATATTTTAATTTGATTGTGAAAAAAGAGTTAAAAACCTTCACTTTTATTGAATGAACTTAACATTTTCGTTCTGGCTCATAAGGAGGCCTGGTTAAAGTGGCAGGGGGCAGATTATGAATTTGGGCTGAATATTCGGGAAAACCTTGTGTCAGGCTTAAATCAAAGACCTGAAGAAATCGATTCTTGAGAACGTTTTGGTCATTGGGAAGGGGGTACTATTGAATTCAAAGGAAACAAACGCCAAGTTATAACAACACTTGCTGGACACAAATCTAGAATGGTCCTATTGCAAGCGCCTAAAGGCGTCATGGAAATGATACGTATGAAACTCTAAGGATTAAAAAAATGATTGTCGCAGCTGGAGTTAAAATTTGCTCCACAGAAAATTTCATAACATCTTGATTTTATTGGTCGGAGTGACAAGAATCGAACTTGCGACCCCTGCCTCCCGAAGGCAGTGCTCTACCAGGCTGAGCTACACTCCGTGTTGGAGAAGATGAAATTCTTCTGTCTTGATAAACCTTCTAAGTTAATGTTCGAAACTAGTAACTTCTTAGTAATGCAAATTGTGCGAGCTCGATAAGCGCATTTTTATATTTGGAGTCAGGCAGTAATGCTAAGCTGGAAATGGCGGTATTGACTTCCTTGGCTGCAATTTCTTTAGTGTATTCTATAGCCTTAGTTTCTTCCAACGCTTCAAGAATTTCGGGTAAAAAGTCGAGTGTACCGTGTTTTAGACTTTCTTCAATGTGCTGTTTTTGTATTTCTGTTCCATGTTGTAGAGCATAGATTAAAGGTAAGGTTGCTTTTCCATCCGCAAGATCATCTCCTATATTTTTACCAATCGTTTTTGCGTCAGAGCAATAATCCAGCGCATCATCTATGAGTTGGAATGCATTTCCTAGATGTAACCCATAAGCATAAAGAGCATCTTGCATTTCCTTAGAAGAGTTGCTAATTATTGGACCTATGCATGCAGCAGCTGCAAATAATAAGGCTGTTTTAGCACGAATTACATCAAAGTATTCCTCAAAAGTTAATGCAGGATTATGACGATTCGTCAATTGTTTTACTTCACCACAACTAATTTCAAGTGCTGTTCTGGAGAAAAGCTTAAGTACCTCAGCGTTATTTATATCAACCATCAATTCAATGGATTGAGTAAAAAGATAATCGCCGACTAAAATACTGGCTTTGCTTCCCCAGATATTGTTTGCCGTTTGACGTCCTCTTCTCAATGTCGATTCATCAATAACATCATCATGCAATAAAGTTGCGGTATGAAAAAACTCTACCATTGCCGCCAGGTCAATATGTTCTTGGCCTTGATAGCCGCAGGCATTGCTTGTTAAAAGAACTAACAATGGACGTAATCTTTTCCCACCACTCTCAATCATATGGTGGGACATTTTATCAATTAGGCCAATTTGTGATTCAATTTTATTAATAATTAAATTATTAACGGCATTAAAATCGTCATTAATTAGCGCGCGTATACTGTCAATCGCCATTGTTTGTCCTCTACGACTCAATCAATAAATGCTAAAGTTGAGCATAAGAATTGTCAAGTGAAACTGGGCTTGGATTCATTATACATTAAAGCGAAAATGCATGACATCACCATCGCAAACGATATATTCCTTACCTTCTAAACGTAATTTACCTGCTTCTTTAGCACCTTGCTCGCCGCCGCATTGAATAAATGCATCATACGCTATAACTTCGGCACGAATGAAGCCTTTTTCAAAGTCCGTATGGATTACTCCGGCAGCTTGGGGGGCGGTAGCTCCTTTAGAGATGGTCCATGCTCTTACTTCTTTAACTCCCGCAGTAAAATAAGTTTGTAATCCTAATAGTTCATAGCCTGCTCGAATTACCCGATGCAATCCCGGCTCACTTAATCCTAAATCTTCCATAAACTCTTGGCGATCAGCCTCATCTAACTCTACGAGTTCTGCTTCAGTTGCTGCGCATAGAGCAACAATACTTGCTTTTTCCTGTAGCGCCAATTCGCGTACCTGCTCCAGCAACGGATTATTTTCATATCCATTATCATCAACGTTTGCGATATAAAGCACGGGCTTTGCTGTGAGTAAGAAAAGTCGACGTGAAATGGGCTCTTCTTCAGCAGTGAGTTCAAGTGTACGAACTGGGTAACCTTCATCAAGATGCGCTTTAATTTTTTCTAATGTTTTCACTTCAAATAACGCTTCTTTATTTCCACTACGACTGTTTTTTCCAGCTTTTAATAAGGCTTTTTCGAGAGTTTCCATGTCTGCTAAAGCCAATTCTGTGTTAATGACTTCAATATCGCTTAATGGATGAACATGACCTTCTACATGGACTACATCAGTATTTTCAAAGCAACGTACTACATGGGCAATGGCATCGGTTTCACGAATATTTGCTAAAAATTGATTGCCTAATCCTTCTCCTTTTGAGGCTCCTTTAACAATACCTGCAATATCAACAAATTGCATGGTTGCTGGGAGTACTTGCTGAGGGTTGACTATTTTACTTAAAGCGTCAAGGCGTGGATCAGGGACAGTCACAATTCCCACATTAGGTTCAATAGTACAAAAAGGATAATTTGCTGCTTCAATGCCCGCTTTAGTCAGTGCATTAAATAAAGTTGATTTACCAACATTGGGCAAGCCCACTATTCCACATTTAAATCCCATATGTCGTACCTCTAAAAAATGTTATATTTAGGATGCGTACCAAAGTACACACATCCTTAAGCGTTTAATTGATTCATTGCTTTGGCGAAATCACCAGAAAAAATGCAGGGCATTACAGCAATACCCCTATCAATCGCATCATAAGTTAATTGTCTTTCCTGTGCTGTAGGTTTACTGAGCACAAATTGATGGACTAAGTCTTTATGTCCAGGATGGCCAATCCCAATACGCATACGGTGAAATTCTGCGCTTCCTAATTGGGCAATGATATCTCTTAAGCCATTATGACCTCCATGGCCTCCACCTGTTTTAAGTTTAATGCGCCCTGCAGGTAAGTCTAACTCATCATGAACAATTAATATCTCATTTGGTTGAATACGATAAAATTGACTTATAAGACGGGTAGGTTGGCCACTGTGATTCATAAAAGTGGCGGGTAATGCCAATTTACACAGATGTTGATTTAATTCTAAATCAACCAGCTCAGCCTGCATCTTTTTTTCGAGTCTAAAGAAGATACTATATCGTTGTGCTAATGCTGAGACTAGCCATTCTCCTGCATTATGACGGGTATGTTCATAAGCTGAGCCTGGATTACGTAAACCGATAATTAGTTTAATGGCCATGGATGATAAGCTCTTTGCTGTGGTCGTAATTTTGGACTTATGTTGCTTGGGTGAAGCAAAGTGGGCAAGGATAAAATTAAATACGTCTCCAAGCTTTTTAAGGTTCACCCAGGTTCTATTTATTGTATTACGTAACAATAAGAAGATAAATTAGTTATTCTTCGCCTTTCTCAGAGTCAATGGTAGGTACCGCTGAGGCTGGAGTCTCTTCTGTTTCTTCTTCTGATGCCGCACTTATTTTAGACATATGAATGCTTACCACAGGTGCATCATGACTTCCGTCAGTAACATCAACAGTAAGTTGTACTCCTTTAGGTAATTTTAAGTGAGATAAGTGAACTACATCATCAACTTTAACTTCAGACATATCTACATTAATAAATTCAGGTAAGTCTTTTGCTTGGCAACGGACTTCTACTTGAGTCATGGTGTGGTTGATGATACCACCTGCTTTAATACCAGGAGCTTTTTCTTCATTAATAAAATGAATAGGCACTAATTTAACAAGAACATCAGTTTTAGAAACACGTTGTAAATCCATATGCATTACAACAGGTTTATAAGGATGGCGTTGTAATGCTTTTAAAATGACATGTTCTACTTTACCATCAACGGTAATATCGAAAACACTTGAGTAAATACTTTCAGTTTCTAACGCTTTGATTACTTTGTTATGTTGAAAATGAATAGAAGTGGGTTTTTTATCGCCACCATAGATTACCGCTGGTACTTGATTTTCAAGACGACGTAGGCGGCGGCTCGCACCTTTCCCCATATCCGTTCTTGTTTGAGCTTCTAAAAGGATGTTTGACATTATATACTCCTAAAATTGATTAAGTCCTTTGAAATTTAATCCGCGACCAGACTAAATACCGGATAAAAATCCGGAAAGGGTGGCGAAGTATACAATATTTTAAAATGAACTTGAAGTCATAGTCATAATTTCATAGAATATGCGACTTTATTGAATTTTTGATAGCCAAGCAGGCGAGTTGGAGAAAAATTATGTATGCAGTAATCAAAACTGGCGGTAAGCAATACACCGTGAAGGAAGGTGATGTATTAAAAATTGAATTACTGCCTGAAGATGTTGGCAATGAAATACAATTTAAAGAAGTATTAATGCTCGCTGATGGCGATAAAATTGTTTGTGGATCTCCGCTAGTTGATAAGGCTACAGTGAAAGCTGAAGTGCTTGATCATGGTCGCCACAAAAAAGTTAAAATTATTAAGTTTCGTCGTCGCAAGCACCACAAGAAACAAATGGGGCACAGACAATATTATTCGCAAGTTAAAATTACTGCGATAAGTAAGTAAGAGAGGAATAGCAATGGCTCATAAGAAAGCAGGTGGTAGTACTCGTAACGGCCGCGATTCGAATCCCAAGTATCTTGGTGTGAAGCGTTTTGGTGGTCAATTTGTTAACGCTGGTGAAATTATCGTAAGACAACGTGGTACACGTTTTCACCCAGGCCCTGGTGTTGGTTGCGGTCGCGATCATACTTTGTTTGCTTTGGTTGAAGGTTTAGTACAATTTGTTGTTAAAGGAAGCAAAAATCGTAAGTATGTTACTATTGTTGCAGAACAAAAAGAAGAAGCTGCAAGTTAATCTGAGCTATTCGAAGTACATATGAATAGATAAATTGTAGCTTTGCTGCAATGTTCTCAGGTTTAAAAGCAAAAAATTTCCAGTTTTTGCTGTATTAGGCTTTTTTTATCCCCTAATGCAATGTCGTCTTTAGCCCCGGCAACGGGGTTTTTTATTTTTGAGGTAGGCCATGAAATTCGTTGATGAAGCAGTAATAAAAATAGAAGCAGGCCATGGAGGAAATGGTTGCTTAAGCTTCAGACGCGAAAAATTCATACCTCGTGGTGGTCCCGATGGAGGAGATGGCGGAGATGGTGGCAGTGTTTACTTTGAAGCCAGTACCGATTTAAATACCCTCATTGATTTTCGCTATATGCGTCACTATAAAGCAGGAAATGGTCAGCAAGGAATGGGAGGAAATTGCACGGGAAAAAAGGGCGATGATTTAATCATTAAAGTTCCAGTTGGAACTCTGATTTATGATATGGATACTGATGAATTGTTGGGTGATATTAAAGAGCCTAATGTTCCGGTATTAATTGCTCAAGGTGGTTTTCATGGCCTGGGAAATACGCGCTTTAAGAGTAGTGTTAATCGTTCACCACGCCAAACAACCCAAGGAAGTTTAGGGGAGTCAAGAAATTTACGGCTGGAATTGCGCGTCTTGGCGGATGTCGGATTATTAGGATTACCTAATGCAGGAAAGTCAACTTTAATTCGCGCTGTTTCAAGCTCAAAAGCTAAAGTTGCTGATTATCCTTTTACCACGTTACATCCTAGCTTAGGTGTTGTGAGTGTTTCCTCTCATAAAAGCTTCGTTATGGCTGACATACCAGGTCTAATCGAAGGTGCTTCTACCGGAGCAGGTCTTGGACATCGTTTTTTAAAACATCTTTCCCGTACTTGCGTGCTTTTACATGTGATTGATATAGCACCCATAGATGGTAGTGATCCTGTCGCTTCTGCCCAAACGATCATTAACGAGCTGGCACAATATAATCCAGAGCTACTCAAAAAAAATCGCTGGTTGGTGTTGAACAAAATGGATACCTTACCTGACACAGCAAGTCGAGAGGAAAAGATCCAGTCTATAGTGACCGGACTTAATTGGAAAGATAAAGTGTTTGCTATTTCAGCCATCAGCGGTGAGGGAACACAACAATTATGTTATTCTCTTATGCAATTGATTGATGAGATGAAAGAGTCGGAAGAATAACTGTTTTGTCGCATGTGGGGTTTAATTACAGAAACGGGGTAAATACGAACTGAGCAATGGTTCTCGTATTCTTTTTTAAATTAGCCATATAAAGAGCTTTAAGTCTTTTAAAGAAACTGCTAAATACCTCAACTAGGCATTAATTGGTCATTGGCGAAATAAAATTCGTAAAACCAGGGGGCTGAGCTATTACCTCTAAGACACATTGTAACCGTTGACTGTTGTTGTAAATAAAACCGTAAAATCCGTTCTAAATAGAACCCTGAATCATCAAAGGTTTATTAAGAACGGATTCTTTACAAAGGCTCGAACCTGTATAAGCATTCTAGGAGCTAGGAAAGGTGATTCATCCATCTTTTTTCTTGATTACTTGTCTAACAAAAATTTATTGGCCGATGTATTTTAGATTGCGAATTAATGGACTCCAGCTTCATTAGTTGTGCCCTGAT
Source organism: Legionella sainthelensi (assembly GCF_900637685.1). Classification (NCBI taxonomy): domain Bacteria; kingdom Pseudomonadati; phylum Pseudomonadota; class Gammaproteobacteria; order Legionellales; family Legionellaceae; genus Legionella; species Legionella sainthelensi. The sequence continues at coordinate 3,109,009 of NZ_LR134388.1, read as the reverse complement.
GCTAAATCTAATTTTTCATATCGGAAAATTCCCAATTAGTGTTTTCATTTGTTGCCCGCACCATTTATTGGTGGGTTATTAGAGCTTTCTATACTCGTGTCACTTTCTTGCAAAGGTGATGGATTAATAAAAAATGAGTGTGGATTTTTTGACTTAAAATGTTTGAATGCTTTTCTATCTGTATCGGTGGTTGGAGATTCAACTATCTTTTCTTCAGTATCAATAAATCGATGTAAACACTGTTTAAGAATCAAATTTTCTTTTTTAGTATATTTAATTACTGCTTCTCCATCTTGAAAAGAAATTTCTGGATAATGACTGTCAGGTTTAAAACGTGTGCTTGCTAAACGTTCCCAACCTTTCATATCTTTAACCATATAACTTACAATTCTTTTCATCGCTATATACCCCCTTTAAAAAAGTCAGCCATAATATACTAATTTTATTCTTATTTCATAGAGTAGGGTTAAATTACAGGCAAATGCGAATCATAGTAAAAATACGATTTTTATTAATTATGACTAGCAGATCAATATTATGTTTTTATAATTTAATTTAAATAGTTAATTAATTATTCCTTAAGATTGTTACTGGCTCTAATGGAGATAATAAATCAGTTTTTTGCTCAAAGCATTGGATTATATTCTCTCCAAAAATATAAAAAACTCTATTTAACAGTATTTAGCAGTGCTGAGCGAGATGCAATCTATGTCATCGATAGCTTATTGCACAATGAGGCAATAACTAGCAATTTCCATTCAACTGATACACATGGGTATATAGAAATGGTTTTTGCTGTCTCTCATTTAATCAATTTTACTTTTGCTCCGCGTATTAAAAGATCTTGCTTCCACGAATTTAGTCAGTTTTGGAAGAATAAAAGCAGAATTAGAAAGTAAAAATTACGCTGTTAAGCCAACTTGCTATGTCAATGAAAGCAAGATTAGACATTATTATTAAATATTAAATGTTATCAATTTTTCTTCTAGAGGCATTTTGTTTTGTTTCTGGTCGCTAAATGGCTTAATCCCATTAGCTGGACTCTTTCCTGAGAGTACTCTAGTTCCGATCGTAACAGCCTTTCGTAATGCAACCTTGAATCCTAGTAAAAAAAATTCTTAATGTTTTCGAAGACCTAGTATTGATTTCAGTGTATATAGCTCTGGGATGGCTTTACAGTATCTTTTTCTATGTCTATGATATGTGTAACATAAATCAAAAGAGGTCATCATGTCTCCACGAGGAGGAAAAAGAGAAGGAGCTGGACGTCCCAGAGGCGAACCAACCAAAATTATTCGTATACCCGTATCTCAGCTTGAGGATTTTGCGCGATTAAAAAACCAACCTGATTGCCAATTGCCTATATTTTCCAGCAAAGTGCAAGCAGGGTTTCCTTCACCTGCTGATGATTACATCGAGGGTTATTTGGATCTAAATACGAAGTTTATCAAGCATCCTTCCGCCACATTTGTAGTACAAGCGATAGGTGAATCTATGGTAGATGCAGGTATTTTTTCAGGTGATTGGCTTTTGGTCGATAGAAGCATAGAACCATCAGACGGCCGTATTGTGATTGCGGCGATTAATGGCGAACTAACGGTAAAACGTTTGTTTAAAAAGACTGGCAAGGTACAGTTGCTTCCTGCTAATCCTCAATTTAAACCCATTGATATTACGGAGGAAAGTGACATGGTGATTTGGGGTGTGGTTACTTTAGTGCTTCATGAGCTCCCTTAACATGTTTGCCTTAGTAGACTGCAATAATTTTTATGCAAGTTGCGAACGTTTGTTTCGCCCTGATTTAAAAAACATCCCGATTATAGTGTTATCCAATAATGATGGATGTTGTATTGCGCGCTCCAGTGAGGCTAAAGCGTTAGGCATTGCGATGGGAGAGCCCTATTTTAAAATTAAAAGATTGTGTGTGCAGCATGGAGTGAAGGTTTTTTCTTCGAATTATCCCTTGTATGGCAACATCAGCCAAAGAGTGATGTGTATTATTGAGGAAACTTGGCCCCATGTAGAAATATACTCTATTGATGAAGCTTTTCTTGATTTAAGAAGTTTACCGGGTTCTCCTGATTTATTTTGTCAGGAATTGCAGAGGAAAATACTAAAGCATACAGGAATTCCAACCTCCATAGGCATTGGAGCTACTAAAACTTTAGCTAAGATAGCAAATTATTTATGCAAAAAAATTTATAACACTCCTGTGTTTAATATCACTTCTCATCGCGAGCAATTATTAAAGCAGATTTCTGTCGGTGATATATGGGGGGTAGGGCGACAATGGGAAAAAAAATTAATTTCTCGTGGAATTTATACTGCTTATGATTTAGCAACCACAAATATTCATCTTCTGAGGAATTGTTTTAATGTGGTGTTGATGCGAACTGCAATGGAGCTTCAAGAAATTGCTTGTGGAAACATCGAAGAGATAGAGTCGAAACAAAGCATTATATCCTCGAAAAGTTTTGGGCAAATGCAAACACAACTCCCTTCAATCGCAGAGTCCGTAAGTAGTCATTGTGCACGTGCGGTGGAAAAAATGCACTGCCAACAATTAGTGGCACAGCGCATAAGTGTTTTTGTTCATACAAATCGCTTTCGGAGAGATTTGGCGCAACACGTTCAATCCATAGAGTTTTGCTTCATCAATCCAACGGATGATTTGCGCATAATCACAAAGAGTGCAAAGCAATGCCTACATCGAATTTTTAAAGCAGGAAACTATTATAAAAAGGCGGGGGTGTGTCTTAGTGGTTTAGTCCCTAAAAATCAACGCCAACTGGATATGTTTCATCAACCAAATGATGAACAATTATATAATTCAGCGCGACTGATGGATGTGTTTGACCAAATTAATCAAAAATACGGAAGAAGTACGATTCGTCTTGCAGCAGAAGGCTACTCCAAACCTTGGGCAATGCGCGCAGAACTTAAATCTCCAGCTTATACAACTCAATGGAGTGATATTCCACGAGTAAGGTTGTATTAACAGTGCTCTTTTATCGATGCTATGTTTTAAGCGAATAAACAAAAGACATACTATGGAACTTATAAACCCAAACAGAAAAATAATTCATATTGATATGGATTGTTTTTATGCTGCGATTGAAATGCGAGATTTTCCTGAGTTGGCAAATAAGCCTATTGCGGTAGGAGGGGATGCTAATCGTCGCGGGGTTATTGCTACTTGTAATTATATAGCTCGCCAATTCGGAGTACGCTCCGCGATGCCAACAGCACAGGCATTTAAATTATGTCGACAGCTTATCTTGCGACCAGTACGTATGGAGGTCTATCAAAAAGAAAGCCACTACATTCGCGCTTTGTTTGCAGAATACACGGATCTTATTGAACCGTTATCTTTGGATGAGGCTTATCTTGACGTCACTCATTCTATGCAATGCAAGGGAAGCGCGACTTGGATAGCACAAGAACTGCGGGAGCGAATTTATCGAACCCGAGGACTTACGGCGAGTGCTGGTATTGCTCCAAACAAAAGTTTGGCAAAAATCGCCAGTGATTGGCATAAACCTAATGGGCAAATGGTGATTAGACCAGAAGAAATTACTGCATTTATGCATCATTTACCGGTGCGTAAATTATTTGGGGTAGGGCCTAGGATGGAGGAAAAATTAAATGCATTAAATATTAAAACATGTGGTGAACTGCAGCACTATTCAATTGACGCTTTATACAAAGAATTCGGTGTTATGGGACAAAGACTCTATGAATTAGCTCGAGGAATTGATCATCGTCTTGTCAATCCTGATCGCATTAGAAAATCCATCAGTGTAGAAGAAACCTATCTCACAGACTTGCCTGATGGAGCGGCGTGTTTGGCTGCTTTGCCCGAACTGATGGCACGTCTGGAATTACGAATACAACGGCTAGGAAAAATTTCTGGAATTCATAGTTTGTTTGTTAAACTGAAATTTAATGATTTCCAGAAAACTACGGTGGAATGTGTACACGATAAGATGGACTTTATTATTTTACAACAGCTCATTCAAGAAGGTTTTTCCAGAAAATATATGCCTGTAAGATTATTGGGTATAGGTGTTAAATTAAGGCAAGAAAAAATAAATGAGATGATTCAGCTCCCTTTGTTTGACTTATAACCCCTTGTGAATGAAAAATAATAGGTACATGAGCGCTTGTCCTGTAGATTTTTGTATTAATTTATTGAAATAATCAATAAATAACTGAAAAATTAATAGTTGATATACATATAATTGATGTGTTTCAATGCTGATGTTTTTGTATCATTGCAGAACAAAATATTCACAATGGGATGTATCATAATGTCAAGTCAAGTAGTAATACGTGGTAGTGATATACTTACGACAGTAAGTGTAGACAATCTTCGAGAAGTAACAGCGAATGAGTTGAATGCAACTGCGGCTCTAAATCCTTCAGTTCCCAAATACAAACCCGATGGATGTGGTGTAATTCTGCTGTTTCATACTCCAGACCATCAAATACATGGGCTTGCGGGCTTAAGAAATAATCCAGCCTTAAAAGACAAATTGACATCTGATGGAGCGTTATTTCCAGATCAAGTGAATACTACAATTGGCGGTAAGCTATCTGATCCAAATAAATCGCTCCATGAATCAATCATGAGTGCTATAAAATATAAAATGTTTTATGAGAATATGTTCTCTGAAACCCCACAGATATATCTAGCCCAAAAGGTTATCAAATCATTAATCGACGCGATTGAAGCTCCAGAAGGGTGGTCAAATAATTTCTGTGTTCATACTGACTCCTGGACCAATAAGGATGGTTCTACGGGAACTATGTGCTTTATCACAGCGATAAAGCATGTCAATTGTACCTATGAAGATTTAGAGAAGATAAAGATGGCTCTTGCAACTATTATGGATTATAAGAACTCTCAAGGTGAGGCTGAGCGCAATATATCAGATTTTGATTTTTATCCTTTTCTTGCAACCATGAGAAATGCGACTAACGAATATCTCATTACACGCTCCGAGGTTGAAAAAGCAGAAATTGCTTATTTACATAACGCGCGAGTGACTTTCAATGATTTATGCTTGGAGGCATTTAGAGTCAATAATAGTTATACTCAATTTAGAGGTTCTGTTGATTTAACTCTTGACATCGAAAGCCCTGCTCTTTCGCCTGCATTGTAACTTTTCTATAACTGTGAAAGTGAGCGTTATAAATTTTTAAAATAACGCCCACTTAAATCATTCATTACTAATGACTTGTATAAGTTTTTTATTGCCTAAAGGATCTTGTTTTATTATTTTAGATGAGTGCAAAAATTTCATAGAAAAATTGAAAAATCACTAATATCTATTGACATTTATCCTTATATTACCTAATAACAAGAAAAGATGATTTTTTTTATAATAAGCACTGCTCTTATTGAACAGTTTTTAAGATTTATTGCGTAAGTGAAGGAGAGATTATGGAGTTTTCAAGCCGTTATGTAGCGCATATCCCGGACGCTCAAGGGTTTGTAAATTATTCTGCAGAAGAAAGCAGGATTTGGAAAACTTTATTTGAACGGCAAGTGAAGTTATTACCTGGAAGAGCTTGTGATGAATTTATAAGCGGATTAAAAACTTTAGGTATTAACTCTGATGCCATACCACAGATTCCAGACTTAAGCCGATGTCTTAAAGCTGCGACGGGTTGGCAAGTATCTGCTGTTGCTGCCTTAATTTCTGCCCGCGAATTTTTTGAATTATTAGCCACAAAACATTTTCCAGTAGCTACTTTTATACGTAGTGAAGAAGAATTGGATTATGTAAAGGAGCCTGATATTTTTCATGAAGTTTTTGGTCATTGCCCTATGTTGACAGATAAAGTTTATGCCGAATTTGTTTATGATTATGCCCGTAAAGTTTTAACTTTTCCTGAATCTGATTGGGCCTTGTTGCAACGTATGTTTTGGTTCACTGTTGAGTTTGGTCTAATTAAAACCCAAAAAGGATTAAGAGCTTATGGAGGTGGTATACTTTCATCAATTAGTGAAATTGTTTACAGTGTAGAAAGTGATATTCCGCTTAGAGTGGTTTTTGAACCAATACCGGCATTTCGTATGCCTTACCGTATCGATATGCTACAACCGATTTATTTTGTCATTAACGATTATCAAACTTTGTACGATTTTGTTTTGTCTAACATAAAGCAACTTTTAGCACGAACTCGAGAGTTAGGTGAGTTTCCGCCTTTTTTCGCAGTGGATCCGGATAACCCTAATATTCATATTAGAGCGTGTTAATGTATCTTGGGACAATGATGAGAAGTATATATTGTAATGAACAGCCAGTCTTGTTAACATCGAGCAACCTAGTTTGTTCATTGGCTGTTTCAAGTCAAGGAGCATTATTTGATTAAAGTATTAATTGTTGATGACCATGCATTGGTTCGAATGGGTATTCGACGATTACTCGAAGATATGTCAGATGTAGAAGTTGTTGCTGATGCAGAAAGTGGTGAACAAGCTTTAGTGTTAGTAAAGCAATATTCCCCTGACGTAGTTCTTTTAGATATGAAAATGCCTGGGATTGATGGCTGGGAAGTAACGCGTCGTCTGAAAAAATCAAATCCACATGCTAAAGTTATAGCTGTAACTGCAATGTGTTCTGATGTATTGCCCACCCGTGTTTTGCAATTAGGGGCTATGGGGTATCTCACTAAAGAATCGGGTGCTGAAGAAATGGCCGCCGCGATAAGGAAGGTAGCTAAAGGGGAAAAATACCTTAGTGCTGAAATTGCTCAAAAAATGGCAATCAATAGTCTGGAAGAAGCACAAGGATCCCCTTTTAATGTATTATCGGAACGAGAAATGCAAGTCATGTTGATGATTACAAGTGGCATGAATGTACAAGAAATCAGCGATAGGCTTTTCTTGAGTACTAAAACGATCAATGGCTATCGTTATCGCACTTTTGAGAAGTTAGGTATAAAAAATGATGTTGAGCTGACCTACTTAGCTTTGAAGCATGGAATCATAGAAAATCCTACTGGTTTGACGTCAGAAGAATAGCAAGTTGCTGCGTTAAAGGTTTCCCATTATAAGCCTTTAAATTGTCATGTTAAAAACGCAGGTTTATCTTTTTTTCGTCCAAGCTATAATCTGTTGCTTCATAAAAATACTGCTATCATTATCACTATGAATATTTCTAAAGAATTGACATCCTTCCTCGCTAAACTTCCTAATGAGCCGGGTATCTATCGAATGTTGGATGAAGAGGGTACTGTGCTGTATGTGGGTAAAGCTGCCAATTTGAAAAAACGAGTTACGAGCTATTTTAATAAGCAAAACACAGGGATTAAGACACGTTCTTTAGTTACTCAAATTGCTTCTATAGAAATTTCAGTTACTCGAAGTGAGACGGAGGCATTACTTTTAGAAAGTAACCTTATTAAAACGTTAAAACCTAAATACAATGTTTTATTACGGGATGATAAATCTTATCCTTATATTCATCTTTCTAATCATCCTAAATTCCCTCGAATAGAGAGTTATCGCTCGAAAAAAAAGCCGCTTTCTGGGGATTTCTTTGGTCCTTATCCGAGTAGTGGCGCAGTAAAAGAAACAATAGTAACCATTCAAAAAGTATTCAAAATTCGTAATTGCCGTGACAGCTACTTTAATGCACGTTCACGACCTTGTTTGCAGTATCAAATTAAGCGCTGTGCCGCCCCTTGTGTTAATTACATTTCTCCAGAGGATTATAAACGTTCAGTACAAGACGCCATGCGTTTTTTGCAAGGCAAGTGCCAATTAATTCTTGATGAATTAGCAAAGCGAATGGATAAAGCGGTGAGCGAGTTGAATTTTGAAGAAGCAGCTCTTTTGCGAGATCAGATTAAAAGCTTACGATTAGTCCAGGAGCAACAAGGAATTTTACAATTACAAGGAGATGCAGACGCCATTGCTATTGAGGTAACTCCGGGGTTTGCTTGTGTGCAGTGTGTGACCATTCGTGAAGGGCAAATATTGACCAGTCGTAGTTATTTTCCCTCTTTGCCACAAAAAGGATTGGATGAGGAACTCAGTATGGAAAATCTATGGCAAGAAATTTTTAGTGCTTTTATTGGTTTTTATTACTTAGATGCGCCGGAGAAAATCCCAGCGTTAATTATTACAAATCATCCGGTTGATGATCAGCAGCCCCTTCAAGACGCTTTATCGCAGCAACGTGGTAAATTGTGTAAGCTTCAAGTCAATCCCCGTGGTGTTAAATCCCGTTGGATGGATTTTGCATTGAATAATTTGCGTGTTTCTGTTGCTGACTACATCACGAAACATTCTACAATGAGATCTCGTTTTCAAGAGTTAGAGCAGTTTTTAGGATTGAAAGAGCCAATTGAGCGAATGGAGTGTTTTGATATAAGTCATACACTTGGCGAGGAGACTGTGGCATCTTGTGTGGTATTTGAACAAGAAGGACCATGCCCTAATCAGTATAGGCGTTTTAATATTGAAGGTATTACGCCGGGTGATGATTATGCTGCTATGGAACAGGCAATTACTCGTCGTTTTAAACGTTTAGTAGAAACTCAATCTTTACCTGATGTACTCATTATTGATGGAGGTAAGGGGCAGGTTGCTGTTGCCCAAAAGGCACTTTCATCTTTAAATATATTCTCTGTAATTTTATTGGGCATCGCAAAAGGACCGTCACGAAAAGCAGGATGGGAAAAACTAATTTTAGTTCATGACGCACTGGAGTTGAGCTTGCCTGATGATTCTAAGGCATTACATTTGTTACAACATATCCGTGATGAAGCGCATCGCTTTGCGATTACTGCTCATCGTAAGAAAAGACAAAAAAAACAGATGGATTCCATTCTTGAGGATATAGAAGGGGTAGGCAGAATACGCAGACAAGCATTATTGCATCGTTTTGGAGGGCTGCGTGAACTTGCAAAAGCTCCACTAGAAGAAATTGCTAAGGTGCAGGGTATTAATGAGCATTTGGCAAGGCGCATTTTTCAATTTTTTCATGGTGAAAATATATTATTATGAAAAATGCGAGCAAATAACAAGATAAGGTGATTTTTATTTTAACATAAAGATTTTTTTGTGATTATTAATGCCAGTTTTAACGAATAGAGGATGAGAATATTATTTATAACCCTAGCAAAATTTCTAGTATTCGTACTACACTTAGGTTAGATATGCTCGAATAATAATTAGAACAAATTGTATTTAAGCACAGATCTCGCAGTTAAAAAAATAAAAAGTAAGGTGAGGGGGGCATATGTATAAAATACTTTCCATTGCATTAATGATGCTCATGGGTGCTGTAGTAAATGCCGCTAATTTTTATGGCACAGGATTATGTGGTTATCCTCAATATGACTGTATTAAAGTAGAGTCAGGGCAAAGTTGGGAAACTTTATTTCCTGATCCTACCCAACGTGATATTGTACAAAGGGTTAATCGTACTTATAACCCTCTATGGGCTGGTAAGGTTATTGCGGTACCAAAAAACTTAGCGTATCTCACTGTTTTTGATGTTTCTCCTTTCCCGCTCAAGATACCCGATGAGCATCAAAAGCTAATTATTGTAGATCAAGATAAATTAGCTTATGCCGCTTACGATGCTGAAGGTAACTTGGTAAAATGGGGGCCTATTTCATCTGGAAGAGATAGATGTCCTGACGCGAATCGTTCTTGCCGGACCTTAACAGGTATTTATCGTGTCTTTAGTAAAGAAAATGAGAAATGTACATCAGATGTGTTCCCGATCGGTAAAGGTGGAGCCAAGATGCCTTTTTGCATGTTCTTTCATAAAGGCTTCGCATTACATGGCTCTGAAGATATACCAGGAGTCAGAGCAAGCCATGGCTGTGTGAGGATGTTTACTGCTGATGCTAAATGGTTAAATCAAAATTTTGTTGAATTATCCAGTGAACGCAATAAGTTCATGGGTACAACAATAATTGTCCGTCCAATAAATGATAGTGAGTGAGAAAAATGATGAATACAATAAAAAAATTCACTTCGATTTCATTGATTATTTTCTTAGGGTTGTTATCTACTCATCTTGACGCGGCTACTAAATCCAAAAAAAATAAAGAGGGTGATGCACAAGCAAAATCCGCAAAAGAAGAAACTCGATTTCCCATAGGGTGCAGGCCAGTTGGGTATAAGGAGAGTTTAAAAATATTGAGCCTTTATCCAGGAAAAGAAGGGGCGTTGCAATCTTTATATTTCTTCTTTAACAAATTGCCACAGACTGTGAGTTTATATCAAATGCGTGATGAGGACAGTGAGTATTCAACACGCGTGAATCACTCTATTGGCGGTAACCAATGGGCAGTTTTAGCAACAGGGGAACCTTTAGTCAAATTTATTTGTACTTTAGGAGATGGTAAAACTTCCTATGGAAAAATTTTAGATTGTGCTGACACGATTAAAGTGTGTGAGTACGTTAATGTCAAATTTGGTCTAAATAATAAAGGTAATTATTGGATCGTAGATGGTGCTACCAGAAATGAGGCAGTTAATGGGGTAGTGCATTATGGCATAATACCTGGGGTATAAATCTGAATCATAAAAAAATTCAGGTTAAATTGCCGTGTTAAGAGGGAGAATTTTCATGAAATCGCTAGTACCTTGGGTATGTTTGTTTGTTGCATCAGCCGGCCAACAAGCTTTTGCTGATGATTTCAGTGCTTATCGATTAGGCAACTATAATAATGCGATTGAACCATTGATGAGTCAATCAGGAAAAAATGCTGTTGCTGATTATTATTTAGGTCGAATTTACCTGTATGGATATGGTCAACTAAAAAACAATCAGCTTGCCATACGTTACTTTACCCAATCGGCGCAAAAAGGATACTTGCCTGCTATCTTACTCATGGCCAAGTATTCTTTATTACATGATAAAAATCCAGAGCAAGCTTTAGAGTGGTTTAAAAAAGCGGCGGATGCGGGTGATGTAGATGCCCAAATGTATACTGCAGCGGCATACATGTACGGAGTTGGCGTCAAGAAAAATACTGATATAGCAACTCGTTATTATATTAATGCAGCAAAAAATGGCAATTCAATTGCACAGTTTACTTTAGCAACGAATTTTATAGACAGTCGCAATACATCAAATCGTAAATTAGGCCTTATTTGGTTGAATAAGTCAGTTGCCAATAACAATCCTCAGGCTCTTACTAAGTTAGGTACTCTTTATATTGAAGGAAAATTAGTTGATAAAGATGAAAATAAAGGGGTTGAATTATTAAATCGAGCCGTATCTCAAGGTTTTGCTCCCGCAATGGTTGCTTTGGGAGAGTTGGCTTTAGAGCATGATCAAAAGGATCAAGCCCTTGAATGGTTTAATAAAGCAAGTAAGCAGCAGAATGATCGAGCATACTTAGACTTGGCTCATATTTATTTACAACCCAAAAGTCCACTTTATGATCCTAAAACAGCGTTTATGTGGACTTTAAAAGCAGCTCAAGATGGACTGCCTCAAGGTAAACGTGAATTGGCTGAAATGTACCAAAAAGGAATCGGAGTTGAGACGGATCCCAATATAGCAAAACAATGGGTGGACCAAGCCAATCAAGATGAGAGCTCAAAAAATCAAGAAGCAGCTTTGGCACAAGCTGCACTGTGGTTGAGTAATGGCGTGACGGATAAATTGGAGCAGACTGATTTCCAGATGCAAGGAATATTGAGTGCCTGGCAAAATCCATCTGTATTAGGTGATTTTTCTTATAATCAAGCTCCTAAATTGAAGAATGTGGTACGTCAATCTGTATTTAAACCTCAATTTGAATTGATTCAGCCCAATGATGTACCTATAACCAGTTTTTATGATGTGCTACTTCGTAAAAATCCTGATTTCCAATCTAATCAATGGACTTATCCTTTTTATCCTTTAAACAAGCAGTTAGCAGCTGCATTAAGGGAACATAGCCCTGTTTTTAATCAAACGAATCTACCTGTACCCTATATTGATGCAAATTATTATGATTATGATGATAATTCACAAGCGAGTATCTTAGATTTATGGACGAATGGTTGGCAAGCACAACTGAATTATATGTCTATTTTTACTAGCTTATACTCCAGAGCAATATTAGGTGATGCTCAAGCACAGTTTGAAATAGGTCAAATGTTTCAATACGGTATTGGCGTTGCTCAAAGTGATGCTTCTGCAATTATTTTTTATCAAAATGCAGCACAACAACAACATTTAGGCGCCGAGTACAATCTAGGCATGTTATATTTGCAACATGCTAAGGATAAAAATGATTATCAGCTTGCCTTAAATGATTTAACGGATGCAGCATTTAAGGGAAATAAAAAGTCTCAATATGTGCTTGCTAGAATTCTGACTCAAGGAGTAACGGGTCAGGATGGAACAGTATATATCGACCCTAATCAAGAACAGGCAACGTCTATGTTATATCTGGCTGCCGCTAATAATTACGGTCCTGCGGAATATGAATTAGCAGATAAGTTGGCACGACAAAATGATGATGCGTTAAGTGTCAATGTTAGAAAGCATAAAATAGCAATGATACGTCAGCTTTATCAAGGAGCTGCAGATCGTGGAGTATCTCAAGCTTTATTACCACTTGCTTTTTATAATGCAATGGATGAGGACAAACAACGACAAGATCAAGCGTTCCAAATTGCTAAAGAACAAGCATTAGCAGGTAGTAATGATGCAGCACTTTTGTTAGGTTTACTTTATGATCGAGGCATTGGGGTAGCAGCTGATCCTGGACAAGCAATCACTTGGTATCAACAATCAGGAAAAAATACCGTAAGCGATTTTATTTTGGGTACCTATGTAGCCGAAGGTAAAGGCATTGCTCAAGATACAGCAAAAGGAATGGAACAGTTACAAGAATCTGTTAATGATAAATTTTCTTATGCTGATTTCAATATGGCTGTATTACAAAAACAGATGGGGGTGGAGTTTTTACCTAATTTGATCCAAGCTTATCAGTTAGGAAATAGTCATGCCGGGATTGTTTTAGCTGATTATTATTTAATAGACAACTCTGACCCTCAAAAAATGCAGGAAGCGAAGCAAATTTACGCCGGTCTTGCTGAAAAAGGAGATCAGTACGCCCAATTGAAATTAGCCTATATGTTGGAGAAGGGTTTAGGCTCCGAGCCTGATTTAACTGAAGCACAACGTTGGTATACTGCTTCAGCGGAACAAGGAAACCCACTAGCCCAATACCTATTAGGCCAATTATATCAACTCGGTATTAATGGTGAACCTGACTATAAGTTAGCACAAGAGTGGTACCAAAAAGCAGCTACGGCATTGCCCGAAGCTTTAGTTGCATTAGGTTTTCTACATGAAACTGTTGATGATAATTATCCTAAGGCATTGAAAGAATATGAAAAAGCCGCTGCAAAAGGCGATGCTTTAGGGACATATGATTTAGGTTTAATGTATCTATATGGAAAAGGCATACCAATGGATTACCAAAAGGCTAGGGACTTCTTTGCTGAAGCAGCAAGTCAAGGAGTTCATGAAGCTATGAATCAATTGGGAACCATCTATTTTTATGGCTTAGGACAGGCTCGAGATACACAGCAAGCCTTAGCATGGTATAAAAAAGCAGCAGAAGCAGGAAATGCTAATGCACTTTATCAATTGGGGCTATTGTCTGAAACAGGTGTCATTACCAAGCTTGATTTTAATGACGCACTCAAATATTACCAGCAATCAGCAGATAAAGGTAATGAAAAGGCAATGTTGGCTTTAGCAAGAATGTATCATTACGGCTTAGGGGTTGAAAAAGATCCTAAAATGGCAGCAAGTTTTTATCAAAAATTAGCTGTACGTCAAAATGCTTATGCCCAATATCAATTGGGTACTTATTATTTGGACGGTACTGCAGGCGAGCGCTCAGTCTCTAAAGGCAAAGAATTATTGCAGCAAGCAAGTGATAATGGTAATTTGCAAGCACGCCAAGTTTTACAGCGATTAGAGGCACAAACTCAAGCACGGGTTAGTTTTATTGAGCCGGTGTTAATGAATAATGCGCCTGTAGCTGAAGGACAAACAGCTGATTTAATGTATCTGGAAGCGCTTAATGAGTGGAATCAAGGTGATGAAGTTTTATCACGAATGATTTTACAACGTTTAGTAACTCAATATCCTAACTTTACACCGGCAAAACGTGCTTTTGATCAATTGAATCAGGCACGATTAGTGAGTATTTATGGTTAACCTCTTAATTTTGTAGCATCAATTAGTCTGAATAGCATAGCGGGACTCGAAGAATCGATAGAGTGAATAATTCGAGTTCCACTCGCTTCGCCAAGATTACAAATCGCAACAACAAGTTAATTTTTGCAACCACCATACCAAAGACTCAAAATATCAGTGATTAATAAAAACGTGGTTTTTAATAGTCTCTCATGAAGGAAAATGATAATGGGCAGTGATAATACTAAGGATTTAGAATATCAAATTGGTATTTTCAAGGCTATTTATACAACGATGTATCGAGCTCAAGATAATATCCCTTTTTTTAAAACAAATTTTTTAGATAAAAAAGAGAATATGTCAGCAAAAGAATGGGAAATTGAAATAAAAAATCACTGCGAAAAAAATCCAACAAGCAGGACAGCAAAAGCATGGCAGCTAGCAGAAGAACATTTCGATAATTGCAATACATCAAATATAAGACTACTTAATGAAATGTATCATTATGTTTGCAAGCATAAAACACATTTTGGTGTTACCTTTTTTTCTTCACTGATAGAACCAGGACATTTGACCAAAGAAAAAATTGATGGGGCTGATTATTATAAGGACAGCGTACTTTGGGGCATCAAGTTTTGGCTTAATGTTGAAATTCATAAAATGCGCACTATGACATCAGCCAATAGATCATTTTCTGCAATCAGTTATGAGAAATCAGAAATGACGACACACCCGCATTTTTGATTCATGAAACTTCAGGTTATCTCGTTCTTTTGATATTTGTATGCTTTCACAGGGAAGCACATTTATGAAGAATCGGAGAGTAATAATCTGAATTTAAGAAAAAAGCGCAATATCCATGTATGCCGCTAAGCTAACTTGTTGTTGATATATTATAATATCATTATAATGTAATTATCATATGTATCGGTGAGGATATAACTATGTTAGCAATTCTAGAGGCAAATAAAGCAGGCCTCCTCCAGCCGAAGCACTGGCTCAATAATATTATTGCTGGAGTTATTGTAGGCGTTGTTGCTTTACCTCTGGCTATGGCGTTCGCAATTGCATCAGGAGCTAAACCAGAACAAGGGCTTTATACCGCCATTGTGGCTGGATTGTTTGTTTCGATATTTGGAGGGAGTCGACTTCAAATTGCAGGACCAACGGGTGCATTTATCGTTATTCTATCAGGTATTACTGCAAAATACGGTATTGAAGGGCTACAAATCGCAAGTATGATGGCGGGGGGGATGTTGTTGTTACTTGGTTTTGCTAAAATGGGAGCCATTATTAAATTTATACCTGATCCCGTAATCGTCGGTTTTACTGCAGGGATTGGCATTATTATCTGGGTGGGGCAATGGGGCGACTTTTTTGGCCTACCGGCTGTCACTGGAGATCACTTTCATACTAAATTGATTCATTTAATTCAAGTGCTCCCTCAGTTCCACTTAGCAACTACTTTGCTCGCCATTTTTGCAATTATTTTAGTTATCTACGGCCCTAAAGTGCCGATACTAAAGCGTGTTCCAGGACCTTTGGTGGCACTGGTTGTGACGACTTTAATTCAAGTAATATTCCAATTCCAAGGAATCAAAACAATTGGCTCTGCCTTTGGCGGAATTCCTCAGGGGATACCCGCATTTGCGCTCCCCTCAGTTACATGGGACAAAATCATTGAGTTGATTGGTCCTGCATTTACAATCGCGATGCTGGGTGCCATCGAATCGCTTTTATCAGCTGTGGTTGCTGATGGTATGGCTGGTACTCGACATGATTCAAATCAAGAGCTAGTCGGTCAGGGTTTGGCCAACATTGTAGCGCCTTTGTTTGGAGGGTTTGCAGCAACAGGGGCAATTGCACGAACGGCAACTAATATTCGTAATGGTGGGACAGGTCCAATTGCGGGTATTGTTCATTCAATTACTTTAATTATTATTTTATTGATATTGGCTCCTTTGGCGATCAATATTCCATTGGCTACATTGGCGGCCATACTTTTTGTGGTTGCTTGGAATATGAGTGAAGCGAGGCATTTTATTAAAATGCTACAACGAGCCCCTAGGGCCGATGTTGTGATTTTGCTGATTACATTTATATTGACTGTTTTTGCCGATCTGGTAGTCGCTGTTAATATTGGTGTCATTCTAGCCACACTACAGTTTCTTCGAAGAATGGCTACTAGCGTCGAAGTTCGTCAAGCCACGGAGCAGGAATTAGTGCAGGAGTTTGCTCATAAAGGTTTTATTACATTACCGCCTGGTGTGCTCGTGTTTGCAGTGGAAGGTCCTTTCTTTTTTGGGGCTGTCGAAAACTTTGAACGTGCTTTAGCCGGAACACATACTGATCCGCAACACCTTATTATTCGACTTAAATGGGTTCCATTTATCGATATAACAGGCTTGCAAACTTTAGAAGAGGTGATTAACGATTTACAAAGGCGTGGTGTCAATGTCATGTTGTCTGGCGCTAACGATCGGGTTAGGGGCAAATTGCAAAAATCTGGAATTATCGATTTGATTGGGGAAAAAAATAATTTTGATACTTTTGATGAAGCATTAGTTTTTCTAAAAGAAAGCATGCATGAATTAAGTGACACCTCCTCTTCTCATAAAACTGTTGTAAGCGACTTTACTCAAAATGTGCGGAACATAGATTAAGAAAATGTTTGATCATTAGTAGAGAAAAACAACTAATTTTTTTCTTGCGGATGATCCGTTATGTCTTTATCTTCTCTAAGATAATGGACTTCATACTTCTCAAGGTACTCTCGAATCAATTGTCTGACAACTTGAGATGGAGTTAGATCTTGGGAAGCGCATAGCCTCTCAAACGCTCGTTTTTTTCGCGGATCCATTAGTACGGTAAAACGCGCTGTTTTACTTTCCACTGATTATTGCTCTCATGTTTGTAGGTAATATCATATTATAATCACATTCTAAGTGTTGTAGATATATCACATTTTAGTAAGAAACAGGAAACGCTCATTGAATTATTACATAATGCACCCCACCAGGTTTTATCAAGTGTTGCAAGACGTTCGAATTGGCCCTGTTCATTGGTACACTGCTGCATCTCATGAAATAAATTCTTGCATCCTTGATAATATTTACTCAAAATATCTTTTGCTATACCTTGTTTTAAAATCATGTATCTAAATTCACATAACAGGGGTGTTGAGATGAAATATACGGTAACTTTTTGCGTATTTGATCATACTGTAGAAGGTAATCCCTTTTGGCATGGTTCTTTTTTTCTATCTAAATTGAATGAAAGCAAGCAGTTGCTCGAAGTTGCGGAGACCTGGGGTTTTTATGGTGTAACAAGTACAACTGATAGAAAAAGCTGGTGGGGTAAACTAAAAACTAAATTTGCTTTGGATGTTGATTTTCAAGGTAATCATGGAATACTCACTCATGAAGAGGTTCGATTTATGGATCTTGGTCATGGGTTGCATGGGTATACTTTCGAACTCACTGAGGAACAATTTAATGAGATACAAAAAAGATGCGCTAAGGCGGTAGCTGATCAAGAGGCTGCTATTAAGGAAATTGTAGGTTCTCAAACTCCATCAGATCCAGCACGAAAAGTGAGATTTTATAAAGAAGAACCAGTATCCAAACATATTTTTGAGATAGAAAAATATAAAGCAAAAATGGAGGGGCGTCCTTCTCGCTTAAAGCCATTTGATTTGCAGGTGTCATTTGGACTTTGGGGGCCAAGTCTTGAAAAATCTCATACTTGTAAAAGTGAAGCACTTAATCTATTGGAAGGAATATTGACAGAAGAACAACTCGAGCCTTTTAAAGCTACTTCCTTGCCTCGATTTATAAGTGGTTTAGAACCTATTCTGTTACATAGCACGGGTAAGCTGCGTACCCATACTCGAAGTTCTGGCAAAGAGGTTTTCTATCGTGACAGACACGATGAAGATGTTAAATTGTATTGGAGCGTTCCTCCTCAACATGTTGAAGCCTTGTCAGAAGATACAATAGATTTATTCTCCATAGATGAAGAATATATAGGCGAAGTTAAGAGTACTGTAAGTAAGTTACAGCGTTTGGAATGGTCATTAAGAAATGCATTTTTACCTACTGAATATCAAGAATATAAAGATAATTTGATTGATAAAGTTGTTGCCTGTTATAAAGTATTTGCTCTTGTGGAGCCTAAAAAAGATACAAAAATATCAGGATGGCAAGGATTTGCTCTTTCTCTATTTTCATTACCTAGAAGCAGAGAGGAGAAAAAATTACAAGATAAAATCAACCAGGCTAAAATGCTTTTAAATTCTATTTACATGGCAATCGTTGATGATTGGGCAATTGACAATAATTATCCCTCCGAAATGTCTGCCACTGAAACTGATGAAGATTATAACCCACTTGAAGCAGTCGTTTCTTATTTATCGGTTGATGATAAGAAAAAACTTTGCCAAATATTAGGACGCAGTTATATTGAGAGTGAAGCTGATGAAGACGTGAATGAAGAATCATTTCCTGCATCACTTGCAGTTCCAGCACAAAGATAGGTTTAAAAGAGCAATTTTTGGTGAAAAATTGCTCTTTTTATTTATGCTTAACATTTATAAAAATTCTTGTTTCACAATTCATTTAGTATCATAATCAAAAGCAATAATGTGTTTTTTTAAGCCAAGTTATTCTGGAGGAGTGAAAATAAGCTTTTTTTAGCGAGTTCTTACTGTTTCTCATAATAAGTATAAAGGTACTTTTCTTCTTAAAAAAAGAAAATATTGTTCATGGACGTTTATCAACTGATTCAATTAAATAAGCGCTAATTTAGTGAGGAAATAAACATGAGTACTAAATCGTTCGAGGACAAGAAGACTATGGCTAATCGCATACAGCAAAATTTTATTACAGCCGACGAAGAAGCAAAATCTTTTTGCACTAAGCTGGATGTGTTGCAAAGAGAGCTTTGCTCGGCAAAAACAAAAAAAGAATTTGATAATGTGGCCAAAAAATTAATTAGCCAAGGAAAAGAAGCACATCAATTTTTATCTAAATTGGCAACAGGGAAAGAGCAGGAGACTAGGTTAGCTTTAATATATGGTTCTAAATATGTAAGGCAGCTCTCAAAGTATATCGATATTACCAGAAATAACACTTTAGATCAAAACGATTCAGCTGCTCTTGAAGAAGCGTTGAAAAATTTAGCTGATGCTCAAAAGAATGAAGCTCGTGGCTTTATTAGGAGTTTAAAAGAACTGGAGATACTTTCAGAAACTCTTATGAGTCAAGAAGAGAAATTTAAAGAACGTCTTAGTCAAGCGGATTCAGCAGATGTGATTGATATAATTGAGGCTGAAATTTTGAAGAAGAATAATATTATTGAAGGCTCTTTGAATCGGCTCATTTCTTACCCTCAAGATGAGGCTGTCGCTGGAGCTCTCGTCAACTTTTTGCAAAAAAACGAACGTCTTTTAAATATAATGCAATCTTTTGATATATACGCGTCCTTAGAAGATGATTTATCAAATGCAAGGACCGCGTTAACGGTGAATAATAGATCTTTAGGTGGTTAGATGAGTTGTCAATCGATTGCTTGTACACAATGTATAACCTCATAGAGCGGTTAGGATTATAGCCTTTGGGAGCAACGCTTGATTGGCTAATCGTTTGATTCAGGTGCCTAGGTAAGCAAAAGTTGTCAAAAGTGCCATCTTTTGCTTTTATATTTCGAGTACTAGCAAACATTGGCTATATTTTTCCGCTCATTTTAATTCATTGGGGTGTGTAGACAACCTACAGCCTAATTTCTAAAAAATAATTAATACAGCCTTAGCAAAACCCACTTAGTATTCCATCATGTAATGCGCCATTTATTTTATTCATTTTGATATCACTTAAAGTTAAGATTGATGTGCAAAAATAATACATAAAGGATAGATAATTATCTTTACTTAACTATTCTTGTGGCTAAAACCAACAAACTATTAAATAGTGAGGTCATTATGTTTGAGGAATTAATAAAAATTTTAGGGGATAAGGTAACAATCAACAAGAATATTAAGGACGCGATAACATTGAGCAAACATATTGCGTATCAAAAAAACATATCACCTATTTTATTTCTTTTAAAAAATGCACCAGCAAACAGTGTCGATGTAGTTGTTTGCAACCAAATAATGAATAAATTTAATAGAAATTGGGATTTTATATGTGGTGTTTATAATTTATTAATCGCTAAAGAAGTAGCAAATGAAGCAAGTATTAATAGTTTTATTACAATGGCAGGAAAAAATAGAAAGTTTGAAGCAGCAAAAAATGCTTTTGAGTTTGCTAAGACAAGGAAATTAATCAATGAGATTACATTTAATAGCTTCATTGTTGTTGCTGGGAGAAGTGGACAGTTCCATGCAGCACAAAATGCATTTGAGTTGGCCAAAAAATGGAAATTGACTAATGCAGTTACTTTCGCAACTTTTATTGCTGTGGCAGGAAAACATGGACAATTTGAAGTGGTGCAAGATACCTTTGAATTGGCAAAAAAATGTAAATTACTCAACGAAGCTGCTTTTTCTAGTTTTATTGATGCAGCAGGTAAAAACGGGCGGTTTGAATTGGCGTATAATGCTTTTGCATTAGCTAATCACTATGAATTGGCTAATGAAGTCACTTTTGCAAGTTTCATCGATGCGGCAGGTAAAAACGGACGATTTGAAATAGCGCAAAATACTTTTGAATTGGCTAAAATCAGAAACTTGGCAAATCAGGTTACTTTTAATAGTTTCATTAATGCAGCAGGAAAGAATAGGCAGTTTGCAGCAGCCCAAAGTGCATTTGCACAAGCCCAAGAAAAAAAATTGCTTGATCCAGTCACGTTCGCAAGTTTTATTGATTTAGCAGGAAAAATTGGAGAATTTGAAGCCGCTCAAAATGCATTTGAGTTAGCTAAAGAATGGAAACTAGCCAATGAGGTTACCTTTAACTGTTTCATTAACATAGCGGGAAAAAATAGACAGTTTGATGCAGCACAAAGAGCTTTTGAATTAGCCAGAGAAATGAGATTGGCTAATGCAATCACATTTACTAGTTTCATTGACATAGCTGGAAAAAATGGACAGCATAAAGCGGCGCAGAAAGCGTATAAATTAGCTAGAGAATGGAAATTAACGGAGCATTCGACAGGCGTTTAAGTAGAGTGTTGTACTAAACTTTGATGCAGCTCCAATGCATTTTCAATTTAATTTGGATGTGATAATTACTCGGTTGATTATCAGAAGACTCATTATTCCGAGCAAGAAAACTTTTGGATTAAAACGCTGAGATTGCTTAGCTAGTTTGCTATATATAATCAACGAACTGGCATGTCACCAGTTCGCGGTTTTATAAAAATGCAATATTACGCAGACATTGCTTTTACACGTGCTACTAAACGGCTTTTAATTCGTGCAGCTTTATTTTTATGAATCAAACCTTTCCCTGCAGCTTTGTCAATAACAGGCTGAGCTTTAGTATAGGCTGCATGAGCAGCTTCTTTATCACCTGATTCAACAGCTTTAAGCACATTTTTGATGTAAGTGCGGAACATAGAACGTGCACTTGCATTATGTTGACGCAGTTTAATGTTTTGGCGAGCGCGTTTGATTGCTGATTTAATATTTGCCACTTAAAAATCTCCACTCATTCAGTAGGTACAAAAGATGTTGATCATGCACAACAAGATATAAATTGTCAATATAATTTATTTGATTACTCCTGAGAAATCAAATTTTGATTCCTTTCTAACTAGATCAACTAAATGTATAAAATCCTTATTTCTTCAGGGTAGATTTTAAGGACATGTTTTTTGCCCAATGCTCTTTATTGTGTTTCGTTTTTGAGGCCTCTATAATTGCATCGCACATTCCATCCATAATTTACAGGATATCTATGAATACCAGTATTGAAGAAACTTCGATAGACAAACCTACAGTAGAAGATTACTCACGAATAATGAATTTTATAGGACAAAATTTATATTCTTCTTTAGTCGAATCTATGGAAAAACTACCTCCTCATTTCCGTAATCAAAAAATGATTTGTAATGCATTATCTGCATTTTTAGTAAATGTTATTTATCAACAGTCTTCTGGAAATAGTGAGTCATGCCAAAAAATCTTTGGGGAAATTACTGAAATTATCGAAAGCCAATTAAATAACATTGCCCTGGCTACCAAGGCACACTCATAACAGAGTCAGGTTTATTTAGGTGCAGCATAAAAGACATTTTATGCTGTTCATGTTGGTCAATAGAGCAAAGATAAAAATATCGAATTCTTTGAGTGACGTTTGATTTTACTTTATTTGTTTCTGAGTGATGAATGATTGCTTCGCATCTCATGCATTATAAGATTATGTAAGAGAATGGATTTAGGTATATCATAAGATATCTTTCGTTTTACTTTAAAAATTATGTCAGCAACAGATGCAGAAATTATGGTACCTAAACGACAAAGCTTATTGCGCTCAACCACGCTAGTATCAGTGATGACTTTTATTTCACGTGTTGTTGGTTTTGTGCGTGATATGGTGCTTGCTAATTTTTTTGGTGCTCAAGCAGGTATGGATGCTTTTTTGTTGCATTTCGCATTCCTAATTTTATGCGTCGTTTATTTGCTGAAGGGGCATTCGCCCAAGCATTTGTTCCGGTACTTGCAGAGTATCAAAAAACACGTACTCCAGAGGATGTACGTCTTTTTATTGCTCGTATTGCTGGGTATCTAGGATCTATTCTGAGTGTTGTTACTTTAATCGGTATAGTTGCTGCGCCTGTAATTATCTTTTTGTTTGCTCCTGGATTTAACCATGATAGTAGTCGCGCAGTATTGGCTACGGAAATGTTGCGAATCACTTTTCCGTTTTTAATGCTGGTTTCGTTAACGGCTATGGCTGGAGCAGTATTAAATACTTATGGATACTTTGCAATTCCTGCATTTACTCCTGTATTGCTTAATATCTGCATGATTCTTGCGGCGATTTATTTATGCCCTCATTTACCAACCCCGGTAGTAGGTTTGGCGTGGGGGGTACTTATTGCGGGGATTATACAATTAATTTTTCAAATTCCTTTTTTGCATCAACGTAGTTTACTGGTAAGACCCCGTGTAGTTAGAGATGATGCAGGAGTTAATAAAGTACTTAAATTAATGATCCCTGCTTTATTTGGTGTTTCTATAGCTCAGCTTAATTTAATGGTTGATAGTATTTTTGCATCTTTTCTAAAAGTGGGAAGTGTTTCTTGGTTATATTACACCGATCGCCTCACTGATTTTCCATTAGGCGTTTTTGGAGTGGCTGTTGCTACAGTAATTTTGCCTCACTTATCTAGACGATATTCTGAACAAAGTATAAACCAATATTCGAGTGCCTTAGATTGGGGATTACGATTAATTCTGCTGATTGGAATTCCTGCAGGCTTGGGGTTGTGCTTATTTGCAATGCCTTTAATCGCCAGTTGTTTTGCATATGGCAAATTTACAGCCTATGATGTGCTGCAAACCCAAAAGAGCTTAATTACTCTTGGAGCAGGTGTTCCTGCTTTTATGATGGTTAAAGTTTTAGCTTCAGGTTTTTATGCACAGCAAGATATCAGTACTCCAGTTAAAGTGGGTGCTGTTTGTATGATAATGAATACTTTATTATGCTTTTTGTTTATTCGACATTTTGCTCATGCTGGCCTGACTTTGGCTTCAGCATTAGCAGGTTATATAAACTGCGGCAGTCTATTGTTTTTACTGATTAAACGTGGAGTATTCAAACCTTCTCCAGGGTGGTTAAAATACAGTATTCAATTAATATGTGCTAATATTGCAATTAGTGTTTATTTAATTTTCACGACTGAAACAGTAAGCTACTGGCTTAGCTTTTCTCCAATAAAACGTTTAAGTGTGTTATCACTACATGTATTGGTGGCAGTAGTCATTTATTTGTTGGTTTTAGGGTTAACAGGGTTAAGAGCTTCTCATTTTCGTGGCCAAGTGAAGGAATAAGAAATATGCAAGCAAAATTATTTTATGAAACTCAGAGTGATAGAGCTATTCCTCTTTATTTGATTTCACAGGGGCAGTGGGAAGAACAGAGTTGCAAGCTAACGTCTGCAGAACGAAATTGTTTTGCTTTATATCAATTTAAGGGAAACATAGGCGATTCTTGTACCATGTTTAATGCAGATGGTCTCATTGAGAAAGTTTATATAGGCTGCGGGGAGGACAATCAGGCTCAAGCTATGGCAAACGCGGCGTTAGTACTTCCTCCTAATACCTATAAGGTCCAAGGTTTTTGTTCTCAGGAAGCATTAATGAATTGGGCTTTAGCACAATATTGTTTTGAAGCTTATAAAAAAAACGAAAATAAGCCACGGATTCTGGTGATCAACTCAGATGAGGTAAATGATCTTTTAAATTTAGTACAAGCCCAATTTTTAGTTCGAGATTTAATTAATAAGCCAACGAGTGATTTAGGCCCCAAAGAGATGGCTGAAGTGGTTGAGCAATTAGCTAATACACATAATGCACAATTTAAACAATGGGTAGGAGACGAATTACTCACGGATAATTTTCCAGCCATTCATGCTGTAGGGCGCGCTTCCAAGTCTGCACCACGTTTGTTGTCTTTAACTTGGGGTGATGAGAGCCATCCTCGTGTTACTCTGGTAGGAAAAGGGGTATGTTTTGATAGCGGCGGTTTGGACATTAAATCAGCCTACGGAATGCGTCTGATGAAGAAAGACATGGGGGGCGCTGCCCATGTAATTGGCCTGGCGCAGTGGGTTATGACGCGTAATTTACCTGTTCGATTACACCTGTTGATTCCTGCAGTAGAAAACTCTATAGGACCTGATGCATTTAGACCCGGGGATGTTTTAACCATGCGCAACGGTTTAACTGTAGAAATACACAATACTGATGCAGAAGGACGTTTGATTTTGGCTGATGCTCTAGTGAAAGCATGTGAAGAACAACCTGATTTATTAATCGACTTTGCTACGTTAACAGGTGCTGCCCGAGTTTCAGTGGGAAGTGAAATTGCCGCCTTTTTTACGAATAACAATAAGCTTGCTGCAGAAGTGAGTGATGTTTCTATGAAAGCACTTGATCCTGTTTGGCGTTTGCCGTTATTTGATGCCTATGAAGAGATTCTTCGTTCTAATGTTGCCAATTTAAGCAATGCAAGTGATCATCCATATGCAGGAGCAATTGTTGCAGGTTTATTTTTGCAGCGATTTGTGTCAAAGACTATCCCATGGATCCATCTTGATATTATGGCATGGAATTTAAGCAGTAAGCCTGGTAAACCAGAGGGTGGTGAGGCAATGGGTTTTCGTTCAATTGCGGCATATTTGCTACAAACTTACGGATAATTACAGGATGAGACAAATTAAAAGGAGATTTTGATGTTAGTTACGTTTCACACTGATGCTTATGAAGACATTATGTATTTTGAGGATATAGCCAAGCGTCTGCTCTTTTTAATGGGGCATAGTGGTGCAATCCCAGGCGCAATCAAATCTGAAGATCTTCCTGATGCTTTGAAAAGATTACAGTCGAGCCTAGGCAAAGAGGAAAAAGTAGTAGACGATGATGAGGAAAATGAGGCACAAATCAGTTTGAAAAAACGTGCAGTTCCTTTAATTAGTTTATTACAAGCAGCCATTAAAAAGGATAAAGACGTGCTATGGGATTAATCACTTAAGCTGAATTAGTTTAGACCTAATCTGACACAAGTACTTGAAAAAGTGAGAGTTTCCGGTTTTGATAGAAGTGCGAACTTTAAACAAAACCAAGAGGAAAACTCTCATGATAGATAATACAGTTAAAATAATTAAACATAAAGTTGGTCTTCTAAATCTTGCAGAAGAATTAGGAAATGTGTCGAAAGCATGCAAGGTAATGGGCTTATCCAGAGATACATTTTACCGTTATAAGTCAGCAGTAGAAGAAGGTGGAGTTGAAGCTTTATTTGATCAAAGCCGAAGAAAACCGAATGTTAAAAATCGAGTAGATGAATCTATTGAAGAAGCAGTAAAAGCATATGCTATTGAGTTCCCTGCGCATGGCCAGCAACGCACTAGCAATGAGCTTCGCAAACAAGGTATTTTTGTTTCTGGTAGTGGCGTACGGAGTGTTTGGCTACGACATCAGTTAGCTAATTTTAAAGACCGTTTAAAAGCTCTAGAAGACAAAGTAGCTTCTGAGGGCATCATTTTGACAGAGGCTCAAGTTATTGCTTTAGAGAAGAAGAAATTTGACGATGAGGCTTGCGGTGAAATAGACACAGCTCATCCTGGTTACTTAGGTTCCCAAGATACTTTTTATGTTGGCACATTAAAAGGCGTCGGTCGCGTCTACCAGCAAACCTTTGTAGATACCTATAGCAAAGTAGCTTTCGCTAAGCTTTATACGACTAAAACGCCAATCACCTCAGCAGATATCCTTAATGACAAGGTTTTGCCTTTCTTTGAACAGTACGCGTTACCAATGCTACGCATTTTAACCGATAGAGGAACAGAATATTGTGGCAAGGTGGAGCAACATGATTACCAGCTTTATTTAGCCATCAACAATATTGATCACACAAGAACCAAAGCAAACTCACCACAAACCAATGGAATCTGTGAACGTTTCCATAAAACGATTTTACAGGAATTTTATCAGGTTACATTTCGTAAGAAAATTTATGAAACAATGGAGGAATTACAAAAAGATCTGGACGAATGGCTACAATATTATAATAATGAGCGAACTCATCAGGGTAAAATGTGTTGTGGGCGGACACCAATGCAAACGTTGATGGATAGCAAACAAATCTGGATGGAAAAATTTATAAACTAAATTTGACCTGACAGACACTTCTTGAAAAACCGGCAACTGTCAGATCAAGTTTGAACTACTACACTTAAGCACCCAGCAGGGGCATTTGGTCTCAAAGAGCGTCTCGTAAGATAAAGTCATTCATGGATTGATTACCTTATGATTAGGAGCAATCTTTTTGTTTTGAATTGATTATAACTAAGAGTATTGAAGACCTTGATCAAGCTCTTTATTTTTATCCAAATTTTCTTCTCTTTTACTACCACTGCCATGCTCTTGAGTGCTGCCGAGATCAATTCGCTTGGAACTACTTGATGGTGCTCCTAATAAAATATCACCTTTTTCTTTTTTCGCTGATAGGTCTTTTTCAAGCGACTGGTTAAATCCACTGGCAAGACCTGAAAAACCACCAAATAATGCTCCTTTCATTGTGCTTTCTATGGTTGAAAATCCTTTTCCTTCTTTAAATCCTTCTGCCATGCCTTTGAAACAACCGAGTAATCCATTTGCCGTACTTGTAGCAAATGCTTTGGTTAGACTAAATAGTTTAGAAGGTAAAGAAGTCTGGGAATCATCTAAAATAGCATTAAAATTTTTTGTTGCACTAACCACCTCTTTTCCTAATTTCTCTAGAGCTTTGGCTCCCTCTAAACCACCAAATTTTTGAGGAGAGCTAAAATCATGGATCACTTCTAATGCTGTATGCATTAATGCTGAACCAGCGCTAGTTAGAGATAAGACCCGTAATGAGCCAACAATTTCGTCACACTTCTCTGGTTTACTATTTAATCGGGTTTCTAGTTCAGATAAATATTTCCCTTCTTCCTTTAAAATTTCAATTCGTGCTTTATTGGCTTCAAGTGCAGGGTCTGACTTGTTTTCAATTTTTTTATAAAGCGCTAGGAGCTCCTTACCATGTTCCATTCTGAGGTTGTCGATCATTTTTCTTGCTTTCTTATCCTCATTCAGAAAGGAGTCTGCAACCCCACCTGCTCCTCCTAATGCTGCACCCATAGTCGCTCCTTTGAACACACCTCCCATCGTTTTAGAAAACCCATCATTTTCAACGAAACCTTGACGCACTCCTTTACTTGCTCCAATTACTGTATCTAAACAGGTAGTTACAACTGCTTTCATGCAAGTCGATAACTTATTACCCATAGACCTGGAAGTATCGAAAGTCATATCGTCAAAAGTTTCACCAATACGTCTCGTTTCACTGGATAATTGAGTCAAAAAGGAAGGATTACTTTCTTTGGCTGTGAGTGTCAGATTAATACTATCAACAAGAAAATTCGTTTTATCTAAATTTTTTTTTATAGTTTGCAGATCTTTTAAAGCATGTTCTGGATTACTACTTAATTCCTTTAAACGAGAAGTTGTTTCTATACATAAATTTTCAATATCTGTTTTCAATTGCTTAGGTAGATTAGGACTCATTGCTTTTTGCTGCAACTCTTCTTGAGCGCTTTTTATTTGCCTTAATAATTGTTCTGTATCAGGAGGAGGCATTACTTATCTCGGAACATTAAAACATCATATGTAAATTATAGGATAAGTTCTCCTGTGTCGCGTAAATAATTGAAGGATCGCTTTTCTGTTTTGTTCGGTTGAAGAAAAGGCACTCTATGAGTAAATCTGTTGCGAATATAATAAAAATTGACGTGAGATCCTCTGCTGAATAAGAATATTGCTCTCCTTTATATCGATTTATTAACAAGTTATTGAAATAATCTATTTCATTATATGTGTATACAATGCACACCCATTCGCCTTATAGCTTCTATAATGAGCGCGACTTTGTTCTTTTTCAGTCTCACTATTAAGGACTATTTCCATGATTCGCTTAAACTTAGTGTAAAAGGGAGGAATATTATTGGAAAGGTTTAACAAAATATCATTAAATCCTCTAGGTTCCCGCTCGTATCCAATTTGAATAGGGGGAGGAGGCTCGGGTCCCTCGCCTTGCAGATGATGGGGAATAAAGCTGTCTTCTTTGAAAGTCCATAAGAGTTCATCAAGCGACTCAGCATCTTCTTTATCAGTGCACAAGACATAAACCTTATGTCCTTTAGCATAAGCTTTTTCCAAGAGGCGGCATGCGAGTAACCAACGAGCGTGATGTTGCTCATTGGCTAACAGGTAAAAATCAACGCGAATTTGCAGCATAGCGTAATATTTGAATTAATAAAGGAACAGGTCGGCCAGTGGCATTACGATTTTTACCAAAAATCCAAGCAGTGCCTGCAATATCTATATGGGCCCAACGATAGTTTTCGGTAAAACGGGATAAGAAACATGCAGCAGTAACACTACTCGCCGTTCTATCAAAACCCGCATTGATCATATCTGCTAACGGGCTTTCAAGCGCATCTTGGTAAGCGTCATCTAAGGGCATACGCCATACCCGGTCATTACTTTCTTTCGCAGCTTTTTCTATGAGTTGTGCTAGTTCTTCATCTTGAGTCATAAACCCTGATGCGACCGTACCCAGAGCGACAATAATTCCGCCTGTTAGAGTAGCAACGTCAATGACAAATTCAGGCTTATAGCGTTCAGCATAAGTGAGCGCATCTGCTAATACTAGACGGCCTTCCGCATCGGTATTGATAATTTCAACAGTTTGTCCAGACATGCTAGTAACAATGTCCCCTGATTTAACTGACGTACTGCTTACCATATTTTCAGCGCTGGCAATTAAGCCAATGACATTTATAGGAAGTTTTAGTAGAGCACAGGCTTTAATTGCTCCAAGGACACTAGCGGCTCCAGACATATCATATTTCATTTCATCCATAGCATTAGCAGGTTTGATGGATAAGCCACCTGAATCAAAGGTGATGCCTTTTCCCACGAGAATAATCGGTGGATTATTTCCTGCTCCTTGATAGTGAATGTCTATAAGTTTTGGTGGTTGAGCTGAGCCTTGAGCGACTGCTAATAACGTTTCCATCCCCATTTCACGCATCTCTTCTGGGCCCATGACTTTACAGCTTATTTCTTGAGGAAACTCTTTTGCTAACAGAAATGCTTGCTCACCAAGATAGGTAGGAGTACAAATATTAGCGGGCATATTTGCTAAATGTCGGGTTAGCTCAACCCCGCTGGCAATGGCTTTACCGAGTTTGATCCCGTGTTCACTGGCATTAGGTAAATAAAAAGTAATTGTTTCTAGTTGATGTGGTTGTACCTTTTTCTTCTTGAAATCTAATAACTGATAACGCTGATTATCTATTAGGACAATCATCTGTTCCAGTTGTTGATCTGGGGAATAACCCATAATTTGTGGTATGTATAAAGTTGCAGAGTTGATACGATGTTTGATTAGAGCACCTATTACCTCTGTTAAGCGTTTTTGTAATTGGTTTGGATTGAATTTCTCTTTTTCACCACATTGTATTATTAATACACTCCCCTCGGAATTATGATGCCAAAGTAAGTCACCTGGTTCTGTTGCTTTGCGAATCAGTTTGAGCAGCAAGCCATGATGTTCTTTATCTATATTTAGGGCAAAATCAGTAGGCTCTGTATCAGAAAATATCCCAAGTACAAGACATTCACTTGCCGATAGAGAAGGTTTAGAAGTTAATCCGTAATTCATTATTGTGATCCTAAATGTTAAACAGCTGTTTTACAGTCTGTTAATGGTTTTTGAGGTAACACCACTTGAACATTGATGCCTTTTATCGTAGGGCTATCTAGGGTTTTTTCAAGGTACTCAATCAGTGGAACATCAACTACTTTGCCATATTCTGATGAAGCTTGTCGAAAGTATAATTGTCCTTTATTACGTATCGCGAATCCTAAATGTGAAATATTTAATGAAGTACCAATTTTTTGGCTGAGATCCCAATTGGGGCGAACTATTTCAATGATTGCTCCATTCGGAATTTGTGCAAATAAATGCATATTGGGTTTATTTTTTTCAGGAAACAATGCGGTGAGGGGTAAATAAGGAACTCGTTCTGAGGTAATTTCTAATTTGGAGCCCTCACTTTTCAACTTAAGAAGGCGTTCTTCAGTCGTTTCTTTAGTTGCATTTTCTAGTCTAATTGTATCAATGGTTTTATAGGCGTACCAATTGGGTTTATTAATAACGGCCTCGGCAATTTTAGCCACTGATTGATGGTTTTGATCTTT
This sequence comes from Legionella sainthelensi, assembly GCF_900637685.1. Lineage (NCBI taxonomy): Bacteria > Pseudomonadati > Pseudomonadota > Gammaproteobacteria > Legionellales > Legionellaceae > Legionella > Legionella sainthelensi. The sequence goes on along the minus strand of NZ_LR134388.1, from coordinate 3,077,866 downwards.
GAAACTTAGAGTAATATCTTTGAGGAGTCCGTTTTGTTGATTGTTTTGATTCCAATCTAAGCCTGTAAAATGATTGCGTTGTATGTAAGAAACAGTCCCGTTCTTATAACGTATATCTTTTACACATTGTTGAAATGATGTAAGCGAGTTTGCTAATGCTAAAGATAAAACAGTGTTGACATAGGTATCACAATCAAAGGCGTCAACTCTATATTGAGGAAATTGATCGTACAAAGCTTTAGGGCCTTCTCCTAGCGAGCCTAGTAAATAGCGTACCCCTAAAAACTGACCACTAAGCCAATCAATTCTTGCTGGCATGGAATTATTCGGCATGCTATTTAGTCTGTGGTATAGTTCTGCTATTGAGGAGTTAGCTTGTTTTTCAGTAGCACTGGAGTCAAAAGTATAACCAGCAACTGAAGCGCTCAAGCAGGTTATAAATACCAAATGTCTTAGAGGGGTAAATGTGTACTTCATGAGTTTTTTCAATTTAAAACCAAATAAAAAGCACATATTAACCTGTCCCAGAGGAGGGAAGCAAGAATGCTGAATATAATTTGGCTCAGTATGATATTTATTTCCGTAATCGTTGGTGTAATTGAGGGACGAATCGATGAAGTAGCTCGAGCTGTTACTGATTCTGCTAAATTAGGTTTTGAAATAGCTCTTGGTTTAGCAGGTATTATGTCCTTATGGTTAGGTATTATGTCTATTGCTACCGAATCAGGTCTGGTTACTTTATTGGGAAAGTTACTTCGACCAATTTTAAAATGGCTGTTTCCTGATATCCCTCCAGAGCATCCTGCTATGGGAGCAATGACGATGAATATTGCTGCTAATATGCTAGGGTTAGCTAATGCTGCAACCCCATTCGGACTTCAGGCAATGAAGGAGCTCCAAACTCTGAATGAGCATGCAAAAATTGCGACAAATTCTATGTGTACTTTTTTGGCAATTAATACGTCAAGTGTGCAACTTATTCCAGCGACCGCTGTTGCGTATTTAGCAGCAAATGGGAGTACTAATCCTAGTGGCGTGATTGTTAGCTCTTTGATCGCAACAATAATTTCTACACTTGTGGCGATTGTTTCGGTAAAACAGTTAGCTAAATTACCCGTGTTTCGTGTTAAGAGGACAAATAGTTTATGAATGGATTTGCGAATCAATTATCTAATTGGATGCTTTTGGCATTTGTGGTGGGTATTCCTTTATATGCTGCAGCAGTTAAGAAAATTAATGTATTTGATGCGTTTATTATTGGTGCGAAACAAGGCTTTGATACGATTTTAAATATAGTCCCATATCTTATTGCAATGATAGTTGCCATTGGAATGCTGCGAGCCTCCGGTTTTTTTAGCTTAATAGCGAAGTTGCTTGCCCCGCTTCTTGAGATGATTGGCATGCCACCCGAAGTATTACCTTTAGCTTTAATCCGCCCTTTTTCAGGAAGCGCTTCGACTGGATTAATGGCGGAATTAATTCATCAATACGGTGGAGATTCGTTAATCGCCAAAATCGCCGCAACAATGATGGGAAGCACAGAGACGACTTTTTATGTCGTTGCGGTGTACTTTGGTTCTATCGGTATTCGTCGAACACGCCATGCTATTCCTGCGGGCTTACTAGCCGACTTGGCAGGCATCATAGCAGCTGTAATGATCTGTCGCTACTTATTTGGGTGAAACTTATAAATTAGTGCAGCTCATGCAGATGGTTAACCAGGAATAATTTGCTCAACTCTGATTAATAATCTTATTTCACATCAATTTTTTAGAAAATCGTGCTTTATCTCTGCGGTTTCAGGACGTTGATCTTTTAACTTGATTTTTTTATAACTCTCTTTAAAAGCAGACATTGTGGGATCATTATTCTTTTCTAGACTCGCAACGTACTCCTTTCCATTCAAAAATGCCATATGTGTTCCATCATATTCTTTCATTGCATTGTTAATTTTATCGCATAATTTGTCGATATCTAAATTAGGGTATTCACCATAATTTGGGTCAAAAAATGAATACTTTTCACCTGTTTTCTTAATCACCATCGAATGTCCTTGAAAACTGAATAAACCTTTGCTGAAAACACTAAATTTGATATTAATTCCATTCTCAAGAGACTTTAATTTATCCTCCAATACAGCTCTATTCGCCGTAGCGTCATTTTGCTGTACTTTCTCGGTGTGTGAAAAAATATCATGAGGATAGATGTTGAATAAATAAGCTTTACATTTTTCAAAAAAAGAGCTGACATACAGTATATGACTCTGCTTTACTCGCGGCGTATTTAATAACGGTAACTCGATTTGTTTTTTTAAATGATTTTCGGATGGTTTTCCCAACATAATTGCATCGCCATGTTGAAACCAATTCAAGTTGTCTTTTTGATACTGGTCATTACGACTGTTGTTAACAATTGGACGACCGAGTAGATCTTGCATAATTACATAATTGCAAATTAATTCACAGAGCCCATTAAATTTGAGTCTAAATTTGCTTAATGTTTCAAATTTGTTTGGGTTTTCAGCAACTTCATTGCAAATATTAGCCTGACAAAAAGAAATCAAATTATTTTCCCTATTTATCATGATCATTTGCTTTGGGTTAATAAGTTTATGAGGAGAAAAATTTTTATATTTTGAATAATAAGCTCATTTTTTTTAATTTCTTTGACAGGTTTGTCGTTTTTAGGTTTATTGGTGGTTTCAGGCAGGTACGACATCAAAAACGCTCACTTGGATATTTTCTATGTATTATATTTAATCAAATTTAAGGGTTAATATTCCAATAAATTATATTCATTTATGATATTAATAAATTTGATAATCTATTTATCTACGCATGCGAACTGAAACTTTTTAGGGGGCATTTCTATGGTTTATTTGATGTGCGATCTATATTTTAAGGGGTTATTAATCGGCCTTTAAATGATGTTTTTTCATAAAGCACCGATTGCGGAAATAAACTCGTCTCTATTGCAGATATTTGCTTTCATATGCAATCAGAGTATAAGTTTTTTAACGGGATGGCCGAATTAATTCATCAATATGGAGCAATTGCAACAACGATGATGGGAAATTCAGAGACGACGTTTTATGATAACGCGTTCTATTTTAGGTCCATAGGTATTCACGTACACGACATGGTATTCCTGTAGGTTTAGTGGGTATTATGCCTGTGTTTTGCGCTGTTGTTATTAGTAATAATTAAAGCATCACGTTGGACTTTTGAGCCCAACGCATATATGACTATTTTCGATTAGAGTCCGCTTTTAATTTCCCCTTATAGAGGATTGCACCTCATCAACATTATCCAACACTTGCACTGTGGGTATTTCCATATTTCTCCTGTTACTATTACTTAGTTGGCCTATAAATGAATTTCTATTTTCTGATATTCTTTGTTCAGAGACGGGTGTTACCTCTTTGACCATTTCAGTAATTTCATCTTTTGTTTTGGGAGCAAATTTATTACTTCGATTTAGAGATTGATTGCAAGAATCGAAAAATCGATTCTTTAGCTCTTCGTCTTTACAAGTAGCTATAAATTTTATTACGGAGTTATGTGCTTTTTCACTTAACACAACTACTTTCTCAGGATTTTCCTTAAGTTTCAATTCAAAATCAATAATGAGCTTCTCAGGCGATTTGTGATACTCAATGGTGATGGTATTTTCATCAATTTTGGATTTTATTTTTTTATTAAGGCGTTCGGCCAGTTTTGTATTAGAATAGTTTTCCTGATTTTCACTTGCATCACCTACGGGAACTGTAATTTCATCGGTACTGGTAAGTTTTTGTTTAAATAAATTTGCAACCAATTTAAAAGGTTTAGCGATTGCGCTTCCAATTATTTCTATTCCTTTTTGGATTGCTGCCAATGGAGCCAGGATCAACAATATCGGGGCTGCTAATAGAGTAAACCCTACTTTTAATCCTGTAGAGTTACGTTCATAAACTAAGTTAATATTATGTATTAGATCATTAAATTTGTCCTTTGGATTTACTAAAGTGCTAAGGATGATTCCAGGTAATTTAGCGATACCAACCAGCGCTGCTAGTGCTAGGCCCGCGTTTTGTTTTGTTTTTGATGCTTGGGGATCCATGTAGATTCCCATCGCATATCCCATCGCCCTATCTAATGGTTTTCCATTTATAAGGGATGTCAAGAAATTGCTGTGTTTGTTTTCACTGATGGTGGCTCTGGCTAATTGGACATTTTCCAATACTTGTTGGGGAGTTCCAAAAAAACCTAGTGCGCGCTCGTTCATTATAGAGTGAAGTAAAGGATCATGGGCTGCACCAGCTGCTAACACTTCTATAGAGGTCAGTGAGCAATTATTTGTCTGTAAATCAAATCCTTTTGCTTCTGGTGAGGCTAGTTCTCTCATTTTTTGCAGCATTGCCAAAGGATTTAATCCTCTTTTGCCATTGACAGCTAATGGCAGTTTCACATCGTGACTAGGGGGTAACCCGATAACCAAGTAAGCAGAAGCATTTTTGCTGTAGAACTCTGTAAACTCCTTAACCTTTATCATCTCCTGTTCTGCTTTGTGTCGCTCTACACTGACGTTGCTTTCCTTTTCTTTTAACAATTGGATTTCTGTTTCTATATGAATTCGTTGTTGTTCAAGTGCTTCTTTAATCTCCGCCATTGATTCTTTAGTGATGACTTGACAAGCGGTGTCAAGTTGAGATTTCCATTGTTTAACACAGGCATTAAGAGACGATTCCAGCTCGCTGGATAATAGCACACCGTTTTCCTTATGCTCGCTTAATTGTTCTTGAAGGCTGACTAATTTTGCAAGTTCAGGAGAGGTTTCTGATTGAGATATTGTTTTTCTTGCCTTTTCTACATCTTCTTTTTCAATTCCTTCTTCCCATAGAACATTCTCCAAACCTTCTTCGTCATTTTGATATTGTTCAAGAAGCTTATCATATTTGTTAATTAAATCAGTTGCTTGCTCATTTTTCTTGTTTAATTGTTTGGATAGATCGTTCTTTAATGTTTCAATATGTTCTATTAAGTTTTCAATGGATTTTGGAGATATAATGCCATTGATGAGTTGTAATTTATTTTCTAAAAAGGGCAGGTTAGATACCAGTTCACCTATTTCAGCGGAATAGGGGATTGTTTCTGCTTTATTTATTGCAAATAGCTCAAGTAATCTATCTATATTTTTTAATTGTTTTGCTCCCTTATCTTTATCAACAAGTATGTTATTGTATTGGTAGTCAAGGTCATAAAATACATCCTCAATCTTGGTTCTTATCCCGATTTCATCTATCTCATTTTGCAATTCCTGTAACTGTTGTTGGAGTTCGCTTTTTCGTTCAAATAGACGAGCTGTAAGATATTCTTTGAGTTTTTCTACGTTCTTTGTGTCTACTTCTCGATCTTTAGTTTCATTAAGAAGTTGTTCAATATTCATTCCCAAATTTTTAAACATTAGCTCCATAGAGGGAGTTACTTTCGGACCAGTCATTTCTTCAATTTTAGAGTTCAAAAGGGCAACCAATTTTATCCTTTCTTCGATTTGGTGGATTTGATGGTTTCTCGTGATCTTCTCTAATTCACTTGAGGGTATATCCCTTTGATGAATAATTGAAGAGGGGGCATAATCCATGAGCCGATGTCCAAGTTTTCCTTTATGTATTCTCTGTTCTGGTTGCAAAATGGCTTTCCATTTTTCATCATACTCGAAATGTTTGCCCTCACGCTCCCAAACATAATCCTCCTCTGTTGTTTGTATTCTTCCTGGCCACCAACTCCAATCAATATCAAAATAAGTTTGTTCATAAGCCTTATCATGGGTGGCTACCAGCTTACCAGAAGAGTCATAGCGTGCAGCTCGTGTTGTTTGAGTTTTTAAAGAAACCGGAATTACTTGTCCTCCGTCTTTAAGGTATTCTTCATAAGTACTTTCCTCTCCCTTTATCTTTTTAAATTGCTCATATGTTTGTTTATAGCAATATTTTTCAATCCATTCTTTGGTTGTTGCAGTTACAGGTAACTTCATATTAACCGAAGCATGTCCTACATCTCCTCCAAAAAGTTTTTGATCGGCAAATGTTATCATTCCATTGCTTGGTCGAGATTGAGTGCCCCATGTTTGTATCGTGATACCATACAGGGAGTCTTGAGGTAATTGGATTTCATCTTTTGAAATGGACATATTTATGCTCACAAAAACAGTTCAGTGCCTACACATTAATTATAATGAATTAATATTAAGCAACTATTAAGTAATGTTATGAACGGTTTTAAATGAACAATATGGGTTTTAATAAGAGAAAACTATGAACATGGTGATGCCAAAAAGCGAGTTTATCCGGAATTGTTTTAGACAAGTTTTAGTTTCGGAGAGTTCACTGGATTATTTTATTGCAATATTCTAAATGTTATTGGATATATGATTTTCAGGTGAACTGTCTATTAATCGACCTTTATCGCTGATATTTCTACACTGAATAACATATAGTTGTTGATCGGCAATAATCCACTCAATATCCTGCGCTTTGCCAAATAAAGTTTCCAATTGACGACCTAATTGATATAAATCTTGGTATTGTTTTTTATCTAATATGTTTTTTTCACCTTGCTCATAGAAGGTTTGACCCTGTGCATTGATATGTAAGGATGCTAGAGCTCCATTGCCTGCTGTTACTCCCTCAACGCCATTATTTGCAACTTCAATACACATTAAGTCCGGAGTTTCACTTTCAGTAAATAAGACACCACCCGCTTGTCCTTGGATGTAGGGTTGTATAATCAGATGTAAGTTTAATTCATTTTCTCCACTGTATTTCTTGATTAGCCCCCCTCTCTTTATCATGTTTTCCCATGAGGCACAGATGGCGGAAATAAAGTCGTCCATATTGCGGATATTTGCTTGTGAATAAAATATCCCTGCGTAACTGTAACAGCTTGAGTCTTCTACGTTTGTTGACGAGCGTACAATAATTGGGGTATGTGCTGCTACGAGATCATATAATTGTTTTAGTTCATCATGGCACTCTTGCCATGATGAATGTTCGCTTGCAGATGCAATCAGATCATAAATTTTTTTAATCGTATTGTGTTTTAAAATGATACTTTCGGGAATATTAAATCGATTATAACTTAGTAGCGCTAATCGTTGCGCTTTATTGCCTATGGCAGCATTATCTTTCTGTTTTTCAAGAAAGTCCCAATCAAGGACCTTATTTTTCAAAACATGTACCTGATTCCCTGAGTGAATAATTAATTTGTCTTTATCTTTAAGTGCAGATATTGGAAATTTTGCAATCATGGCTATATTTTTTTCTCGTGCGATGATCGCACTGTGGCTTAGGTAACTTCCTTTTTTTAAGATAATTCCTTTGATGTGCTGACAAGAAATTATTTGTTCTGGTAATAGGTTATCTGCAATTAAGATACTAGATGGTCCCAGTGTTTCAAGGTTGAGCCCCTCTTTAAAAACTACCGCAGTACCGGCGCAGATAGGTTGTTTTCCTGCAACTCGAATTGCCAAAGATGGAGATTCAAAATTCGATATTTGTTCGGCTGTGTTTAAAGGCAGCTGCTCAATGTCATGTAATGAAAATGCACTGGGAAATTGATACTCATTCTGCAGCTTCCATGTTGTATATCGGTCTTTCAATAATTTAATGAGCGCACTTCGGCTCTTCGGTAGTGAGCGAAGCTCATTTACTGTTAAATAGGATAGGCTTAAAGGTAACTGTAATTGTTGGGTGAGCTTCTCCAGAAGTAAGTTTATGAGTTGCCATTCTTTTAACTGAAATTGTCGCACATGAGTGCGCACGTATTCTGCGTTTAAAAATGAATCACGAAGACTTGAGTTTGATTTTTGCTTTAAACTAATTTTAAAGTTTGATTGATCAGATAGCTCGTAGAAAGAGGTGTTTGTTATTGATAGCGGTACTTCAACAGAGGAGTGAAGTAATTCGGATATATTTGAAGAGGTCTTGGTAGCTGCAATCTGCAGTTGACGAAATGCATCTTGGTGCAAAAGGCTGCTGTAGAATTGCCACATGGTACTTTGTTTGTATAAAGTTGTAAGTGCGTGTTGGAGAACTCGTTGCAATTTCCTTACTGATAAAGGTTGATGCACGAACTCAGTAAGTTTCATTATTCTGAGCTGAGTTTTAGGAGCTATCAGCATATAGTAATCTTGAAGAATGCTTTCTGTCGCCAGGCGAAATTGTAACTGCACTACTTTGTTACGCATCCACGCAAGTAATTTATTGCTGGAAAAAATCGCTTGTTCAAGTGCATCATCAATATAAATTTGATTGCAAAATACAATAAACTGCTCTTGAGTTATTTCTTTCTTTTTAATCAATAAACCAAGCTTATGTAAGGCCTTAAGACACCCGCCTTCTTCACTCCAACGTTGTTTGAGGATACTAAGCAGCAGGGGGGTCGGATTTGCAAATGTTTCTTGTAATGATAATGATGTAAACCTTTGATCTTGAATAACCCCGGGAAGCATTTGATAATGTTTTAATAAAATATGGCGATTAAAAACTCTACTGCCATGATGATTATGATGTAATTTAATCAAAGTAATGCGATGCTCCTGATTCAGGGTAAACTCTATATCTTGTTGAAATAATAGTAATAAACTTCGAGTCATACCGGATAGTTTTGCGAGCTTTTCTTTTTCTAAATCATATTTTTTTTGAAACGATGCACTGTGGTTGGACTTACTGCTGTTAATAATCAAGCCAGTGAATAAGCCTATGTCGATTGATTGATTTTCAATGGTAAGCTGAATTGTACCTAAAGAGCGTTCACTATTGGTATTTATTTGGATAAAAGAGTTTCCTCCAGGATGACAATCAAAATGACATTGTTTCAGCAAACTGAATGCCTGTGCGTCCGAATTTTTTAACTGACAAATATACGCATACAGTAATAAATCAACAATAATAGGGACCAATAGAAAAATACTAATAATGAATATGCTGGATATAGGAAGCGGAATTAAATAAAGCACGTATAGGCAGGTACAGGGAATGAGGATCACTTTCCATGACATTTGTCGTATTGTGAGTTTGCTTTGAGTAGGAGCAAAAACAGCATTTAATTGGTACCGTAAAAAATCGAGCCGGCTTTTCTTAGGATACATAAAATATATTCCCAAGACCAAGACAAAAAGTGTATAAATTGGAATAAGATAAGCTGCATTCATAGGCAAATTGGGATCGACTTTATAGAGATAGACATCAAAGGGGATAACCAGTTGCATACTGAATGCGATAGTAGGCACCGTCATAATAAGGCTTATCAGTACATTAGCCCATTGATACCATGCCGAAGTTTGAGCAAATAGGCTTCTTAGTAATTCTTTACGACGGATGAAAATCATCGTAGTAAATAAAATGCCTAATACCGTTAAAAAGCCTACGGTTGGAAATGATTGTATTTGATTATTCGAAGTAAAATAAGAAGTTACGCTCTTGAATTTGTTATTTAACTGCTTAGCAAGCTCATCGTGAGATTGTTTATAACTCATGATGGGGATTTTCTGTTGGGAAATAATTTGTTGGTATCTGAGCAGTGTTTGATTGTCCTCTTGAAATTCAAGCAACGTAAATGACGCTTTTTGTAATAAATACTGTGCATATGCCCATGGGACATTAATAACAACAGAAGCCGTACTTTGTTCTCCTAACTTCATAAACTGATATAGTCCATCAGGAAAATAAAAAAGTCTTTTTTCATTATGTGTTTGCTCTAGCAGATTTCGGTCAGCATTTAACCAACTTAAAGTTGCTGATTTGAAGCCACTATCACAATAAAGAATGATTTTTTTATCCGTATTCTTCTTTAAATAATCGTTAAGACCTGTACCTGAAGGAAAATTAAGGGAACCTGCTATATGAATTTTGTCATATTCACTACTATCACGTAAATCAATAAAGACAAATTGAGAATTTGTCTCTTTCCAATGCTTTATCATTTGGACCGTTACAGGAGTATTTTGAATTCCTATTGAGGAAAGGTGTGAAACACTCAGAGCGAATAGCGATAGTATAAGAATGAAAATAATCCAAGGCTGATAGAGACGCCACCACATATATAATTTTGTTTTTATCCAAATGTATTTAAAAAAAATACTTATAAGGCCAATGACTATTAGTCCGGAATAAACAAGACTTCCTCCAAGAAAAGCTAAAGTTTCTGGGGGAGGGATGGCATACACAGGATTTGCGTAAGTTAATAAAAGCCACAAGACAATAAAGGGCCTAAATAAGACCAATCTTAATGATAAATGCTTAGGTATCAGTTGTGTTGAAAGGGAATTAGGGAGTAGGAACTTCATTTCATTCTATATACAGATTCGTAGGCTTTAGAATTAGTATAATCCCAAAAATACAAATATGCGAAGCTCCGTTTTTTATGTGAAGTTACAAATTAACCGACTTTAGCTTTCTTTTTTTGTTGGGTATTTTTTTTCTCTTTATCTGCATAATTTGGATTTTCAAGTAATTTAAATTGGGCAAATATTTTTTGAACTTTTGCCTTAAATACAGCCATTTCTCGCACAGGAACAGGAGATGATGTTGGTAAGTAGGTTGTAGTTGGGTTTCTTGGTTGATTATGGACATGCAACTCATAATGACAATGTGGTCCTGTAGCAAGACCTGTTTGACCTACGTAGCCAATGACTTGTCCTCGTTTTATTCTACTGCCTTTGGATAGACCTTTTTCAAAGCGAAGCATGTGTCCATAAAGCGTGCTGTATGTTTTATCATGTTTAATTTCAATCATGTTACCATAGCCGTTATGTCTGCCAATGTTTGTAATGACTCCATCACCCACGGATTGAATAGGAGTGCCGATCGGGGCTGCCAAATCCACACCTTTGTGCGCTCTTCTATAGTGCAATATTGGATGTTGTCTTGAAGCAGAGAAGGTTGAACTGATATGGCTAAACTTAATGGGGTAACGTGAAAAGGCCTTTTTAAAGCTTTCTCCTTTTGGAGTATAATAATCACGGTTGCCATTTCTGCTAATATGGCGTACTGCCTGTGCGGTTTTTCCTTGATTGGTATAGCTTACGGCAACAATATCGCCAATACCTACCATTTTGTCTTCTACGTAAAAACTGTCATAAGCAATTGAAAATCGATCCCCACTACGAACCGAACGTGAGAAATCAATTTCCTTACGTAAAATGGTAGTCATTTGTTGAACCAATTTTCTTGGTATCCCTAAGTGTTGGGCTGTAGTATAGAGAGAACCTTTGACTACTCCTGTAATATATCGTTCTTTAGTAGTTACCTTTTTAGAATCAACTTTAGTTTTATAAACGCCTCCATCCCTATAAACGGTTAGTGTTTGTATGTTATTCATAGGAATGATTAACTTTTCTAATTTATGTTTATTAATTAAAAATTTTAATTCTTGTTTAGGATTTATTGCTGTGAGCGCCTTAGCATGAGGGTTCTTCTGTAGCACCAGCTGTAAATTTTGAGCAGTGAGGCCTAGGCGTTTAAATATAATAGCCATAGAATCACCTGAGCGAGGCTTAATTGTTTGCCATTCATTGTCTTTAACAATTTGTTTAGCAGGTTTTATTGCATTAACGACATTTTCAACCACTGCCTTAGCTTTATCTTCAATTATTTCCAGTTTACTTTCTTTATTGACTGGTGCTTCTTCCTCAGCAATAGGGCTTTCTTCATTCAGATCATCTTCACCTTGATCTTGATAGTCATCATATTCTTCTTGTTCTTCTTGGTTGGGTAATGAAATGGGATGAATAGTAGATTCGTTATATGAGTCATGTGAAAATTTTTTTACAAGAAAATAAGGCAGCAAAAAGGCAATAATTAAGGCAAAACCCATTAATACCTTAGACGGCTTGGATTTCTTATTTGTATTTGTTCTTCGTTTTTCGATGTATAAATAAGGTTTCTTATCCATTGTTTGCCTATACATTGTCATTCGAAAGCATGCTATTGTCTTCACAGAGACAATTTCGACTGACAAATTATCTTAAATCACCTTTTTAGGTATGGCAGGAAATTGCCAACCGGGCTAAGATACTCGGTGTGAGAAGATAGGTCAATCATTTAAAAGGTTTTGATGCGATGATAGTTGAAGATTCAGTGTGTTCTGAACTAATAAGAGGGTGTGAGGAAGTACTTCCGGAGCATGAATTAGAGAAAAAATTACAAAAAGGGACAAGCTTAAAAATTAAAGCGGGTTTTGATCCCACTGCACCTGATTTGCATTTGGGACATACTGTATTACTTAATAAGCTAAGACAATTCCAACAGTTTGGCCATGAAATCATTTTTTTAATTGGTGATTTCACTGCAATGATTGGTGATCCCACGGGAAAAAATGTAACTCGCTTACCTCTTAGTCAAGAAACAGTATTAGAAAATGCCAAAACATATCAAGAGCAAGTATTTAAAATTTTAGATCCGCTCAAAACAAGAGTGGCATTTAACTCACAATGGCTTGCCCCATTTAGTGCAGTGGATTTAATTCGTTTGGCTGCGACGCACACGGTAGCACGTATGTTGGAGCGTGATGACTTTAATAAACGTTATACTTCTGGCCAACCAATAGCAATTCATGAGTTTTTATATCCATTATTACAAGGTTATGATTCTGTAGCACTTAAAGCAGACGTAGAGCTTGGTGGTTCTGATCAGAAGTTTAACTTATTAATGGGACGAGAATTACAAAAGCATTATGGCCTTGAACCCCAGGTAGTGATGATGACTCCATTGATAGAAGGACTCGATGGGGTCAAAAAAATGTCTAAGTCGCTAGATAATTACATAGGCATTAATGAACCTGCTGCAGAAATGTTTGGTAAAATAATGTCAATCTCTGATGAATTAA